>NZ_JBFBLH010000028.1:0-1199 GCF_040702585.1 Rhodococcus sp. NPDC079359 | reverse complement strand
ACTACGAAAACGAGTACCGTCATCAATGCTCGACCGCCACCTCCGACCGCGAAGTGGCTTGAACCAGGTCTCCATCAGATCCAGGACGGTTCAGATTGAGATGCCGAGGACAAGGGATTCACGGCGGTAGTACGCCTCTTTGAGCACGTGTTCGACACTATTAGCTGCTCGGGTTGTTCGTAATCAACAGGCATTTTTACGCTGTAGCGAAGGTAGCCGTTTTTGGCTTAACAGTCCGCTGTGGATAAGCCAAGCTGCAGCTCGGACCGATTCCGATCAGTCATGATGATCCGCACGGTCCCTGTCAACAAAGTTGGGACTACCCCCGATTCGGTTGGCATCTGATCTGTGAAGATCGCGCCGTCATGCCGGAAACATTTCCCGAGGAGTTCCGCCGCGCCGTCATCGCCGTCGCATGCAAAGGCGAGGCCTCGCTGCGTCAGATCGCGAAGGACTTCGGGATCTCCGAAGGTTGCCTGCACCGCTGGTTCAAGATCGCCGGCGGCGTCGAACGCGGCACCGCCCGCGAAGACAGGCCTCGACGAGTCCGCCGAGCTGCGAGAAGCCCGCAGACGGATCGAGCTACTCGAGCAGGAAGCCGAGGTCATGCGTCGCGCGGTTGCCTACTTGTCCCGGGACGTCCGTGAAGCCCGGGACACCGGCCACGCGTAATTCGGCGCAGACGCGAGCGGTTCGGCAGTGGGCGGCAGATGAGGTTACGAAATCAGCAATCGCGGTCGCATTCCGTCCGCCACCGAAGAGGCATTCAACGCCGCTCCATTGACCTGTATTGGAAAACAAGTGCGGAGTTCTGTGTGCGGATCACGTTGCGAGGATAACGCTCCGTCCGAGATTACCCTGCCCTGCTGTGCCTCAACTAGTTTCGTGAGGCGTGTCGCTCTGCGGCATACTCGCCGGTGCCTGGCTCTACAGTGTCAGGTGTGAGCGACAACCAGTCCGTGACAACGGTGCCTGAGCGTGTGCTCTACGAGCTTGCGCAGGTATTGATCGACAGAATTGACCAACTACTCGATCGGGTGACTGACCGCGCTGTGGCAGCACCGACGCCGGGATCGGCGGCGTGGAAGTTGGGGTGGAGCGCCCTGTCCGTGGCCATGAAAAAGTACCCACTGGTGGCCAGGTCGAGGTCCCCACTGGTGGCCAACTGAAAGTCCCCACCCCGTGTTCGTCGTGTCGAT
>NZ_JBFBLH010000027.1:0-1345 GCF_040702585.1 Rhodococcus sp. NPDC079359 | reverse complement strand
TGAACCGTCCTGGGACTGGTGGAGACTGTGATCTCACCAGGAGAATGCAGATATGGGTGCACCAAGGAAGTTCGATGCCGAGACGCGTGAGCGCGCTGTTCGGATGTATCGGGACCGTCTGACCGAGCAGGGCGACACCAAGATCGCCGCTCGCAAGCATGTCGGAGCATTGCTCGACATCAACCCCGCCACGATCCGGAACTGGGTCGAAAAGAACGATTTACCTTCCGGTCCGAACGAGAGCGAATCAGGTTCGGACCGTGATGCCGAGCTGAAAGCATTGCGACGCGAAAACTCCGAATTACGAAGAGCCAACGACATTCTCAAGACAGCGTCAGCGTTTTTCGCAGCGGCGGAGGTCGACCGCCGACTTCGGTGATCGTCGACTACATCGACGAGTACCGCCACCGCTTCGGGGTCGACCCGATCTGCACCGTGCTCCGCGAACACGGCATCAAGATCGCCCCGTCCACCTACTACGCCGCCAAGAAACGCGGAACCATCTCAACGGCCGCTCTAGATGAGGCGTACGCCGCGAACGCCGTGCACCGGCTCTATGTGGCCAACAGGCGCCTCTACGGGATGCGCAAAATGTGGCACGCCATGAAACGGGCTGGTCACGATCTTGGCCGTGATCAGGTCGGTCGGTTGATGGCGATCTGCGGAGCCGTCGGAGTGGTCCGCGGGCGACGCCGCACGGTGACCACCGAGCGTGACGACCGGGCACCTCGGCATCCGGATCTGATCGAGCGTCAGTGGGGTGCACCGACCCGTCCTGATCAGTGGTGGGTTGCTGACTTCACCTATTGCTGGACGTTGGCCGGGTTCGCCTATACATCGTTCGTGGTCGATGTATTCTCGCGTCGCATTCTTGGTTGGCGGGTGATGACGACGAAGGCGACACCTCTGGTTTCCGGGGTGCTCGAGCAAGCATTGTTCACCCGCCGACGAAGCGACTTCGCTTTCACCGCAACCGGTTTGGTTCACCACTCCGACGCCGGCTCGCAATATACATCGCTCGCATTCACCGAGGCGTTGATCGAATCCGGGCTCGCCGGATCGATCGGTAGCGTCGGTGATGCGCTCGACAACGCGTTGATGGAATCAACAATCGGCCTGTACAAGACAGAGCTGATCGAGCGGCAGAAGTCATGGACCGGCAGGGCAGAGATCGAACGGGAAACGGCTTCGTGGGTGCACTGGTTCAACACCAGCCGGTTGCACTCCGCGATCGGCTACCTCTCGCCCGTCGACTACGAAAACGAGTACCGTCATCAATGCTCGACCGCCACCTCCGACCGCGAAGTGGCTTGAACCAGGTCTCCATCAGATCCAGGACGGTTCA
>NZ_JBFBLH010000026.1:0-1474 GCF_040702585.1 Rhodococcus sp. NPDC079359 | reverse complement strand
GATAGTGCCCCATGGGGTGGTGTAATTCGGATCGGTGAACCATCCGGTTCATGATCAACGAGTTGTGTTGTATGTTAGGCGCTTTCGAGCTGAGGTGTCAACGACTCAGCGGTCGTGTCGGTTGATACTGCAGCGCGTTCCTTCCTGGCGATGACGACCCTCAGCTCGTCCATCGACACGTCGGAGACGTAGCGGCGGGTCACTTGCCACTCGTCGTGCGCTTCGATCACCACCGCGGTCGCCAGGCGCAGGAACGCCGCCGGGTTGGGGAAGATCTCCACGACATCGGCGCGGCGTTTGATCTCCTTGTTGAGTCGTTCGATCGGATTGTTCGACCAGATTTTCTGCCAATGCGACTTCGGGAACGCACGGAACGCGAGCACATCTTCCTTCGCACCGTCCATCATCGCCGACACCTTCGGAAACGACCCGGCGAGCGTCTGCGCGACCTGATCCCACTGCGCTGCAACAGCATCCGGCTCGGTGTGCGCGAAGATCGTCTTGATCGCCGCCATCACCGGAGGCACCTGCTTCGACGACACCGCGGAAGTGACGTTCCGCATGAAATGCACCCGGCAACGCTGCCACGACGCCCCGGTGAACTGCTGCGCCACAGCAGCTTTCAAACCGGCATGCGCATCGGAGATCACCAGATGCACCCCCGACAGCCCCCGCGCCTTGAGCCCGATCAGGAACTCCCGCCAGAAATCGAACGACTCACTGTCCCCGACCGCGGTGCCCAACACTTCACGGGTGCCGTCGATCGACACCCCGGTCGCGACGACGAGCGCATGCGAGACCACATGCGCCCCGATCCGCACCTTGCAATACGTCGCGTCGAGGAAGACGTACGGAAACGTGGTGTGGGTCAACGTTCGCTCACGAAACCGCGCGATCTCCGTATCGAGCCCTTGGCAAATTCTCGACACAGTCGACTTCGAGACGCCCGAGTCAACACCCAACGCTGCGACGAGGTCGTCGACGTTGCGGGTCGACACTCCGTGCACGTAGGCCTCCATGATCACCGCGTACAACGCCTGATCGATGCGTCGGCGACGCTCGAGCAGGCTGGGGAAGAACGACCCTGTGCGCAGCTTCGGGATCTGGATCTCGACGTCTCCGCTGGTCGTCGACACCGTCTTCGAGCGGGTGCCGTTCCGGTAGTTCGTGCGCTCGGCCGTCCGCTCGTAGCGGCCGGCACCGAGGACCTCGGTCGCTTCGGCGTCGATCAGCGCCTGCAGGCCGGCGCGGATCAGCTCGGCGAACACCGACGCCGGGTCTGCACCCTTGAGTGCATCGAGCTGGGTGATCAGGGCAGAATGGTCGTGGGTCATCGCGTGGTCCTTTGGTCGAGTCACTGTGAGAGGTAACTCGTTCATCACTACGCGATGGCCCACCCACAACACGGGTACGACACGCCCGAGCTGCGGCTACGCCGCCTCACCGAATGTCCACCACCCCACGGGACTTACCC
>NZ_JBFBLH010000025.1:0-1859 GCF_040702585.1 Rhodococcus sp. NPDC079359 | reverse complement strand
GCGCTCACGCGTCTCGGCATCGAACTTCCTTGGTGCACCCATATCTGCATTCTCCTGGTGAGATCACAGTCTCCACCAGTCCCAGGACGGTTCACATCAGTGACAAGGCGCGTAGCCCCGTTCGGTTGGGGTGAGTCCCGTAGGGTCCGTTTCGACCCGCCCGCTCAACACCCCACGGAACCCGATTACATGGCGAAGAAATCTAGGCGCGCCGCTCGTAAGCCGCGCCCGTATCCCAAGCCGCGTTGGATGAGTCACGCGCACTACTGGTGGTTGTACAAACACGATGAGGCTGAGCTTGCTCGGTTGTGCGCGCCGCAGGCTGAGCCTGAGCATGATCCGTTGGACGACTACCGGGACGCACTCGACCGGGACTAGCTCAGCTCACATCGAATTGACGGCAGACCAGTCATTGCAGTTCGAGCCGGGACACGTCATGCGAAATACCGTGTCGCCACGCTTGTCGTTCCGCAGGTGCTCGTCGTACACCCAAGGGCTGGTTCGTTCGTTGGTCTGCTCCATTCCGTTGTTGGTCACCGTCACTGACTGATTGCACACTGGGCAGCGTTGAGTAGGCATCCAATGATTCTAAGGTTTGGTTCCGACGCTAAAACGCGGCGAAGCGTGTCAGGTGTAAGCGCTGCCGGTCAGGCCCCGCAGTCTTTTCCGCAGCCCTGGTAAGAAGGCTGGTCACGTCCTGTGCCAGAGTCTCGGTTGCGAGTCCGATAAGACACCTGAGCGGGCGTCAAATCTGTTGTTGCACAGTGTCATTAGTGACACTTCGGTTGACTGTGGGAACGCTTGTTCGATAGCGTTTCACTCAATCCGCTCCACCCAACAACACGAAAGGCCCCACCATGGCCCACACGCACGAAGTCGACTACGACGACACCACCGAGGACGACGCATTGCCATACCTACTCACCAATGACAACGGCGAATGCCTACAACTCAGCTTCACGGGCCGGGAAAATGCAGGCGGGCAAAAGGAAACGATCATGCAGCTCACCGCCTACGGCAATGGGCCAAAGCGAGAGTTCGACCTGGACCTGGCCAAGGCTAGGGAACTCGTCGCAACGCTTTCGAACATGACGGATGTACTGTCGGTCATCCAGTTCGACGGATGGGAAGCCCTCAGCGCATCCGAACAAGCACAGTAGAAGAAACCGGACTTGATCAAAATGCCCCGCCAACTCGATATTGGCGGGGCATTTTGCTGCTGTACAGCCAGCCAGCCAGCCAGTCAGTCAGTGCGTCGTGTGAGGTCGGTACGTGCGCCCGGTCCAGGCCGGTTCCTGTGCCACTCATCCACGGTTGCCCCTAGCCAGCCTTGGTTGCGGCCCACCATTGCGTCAGGCTCGGGCAGTAGCCCTTTCCTCTGGTAGCCCTTGACGGTATCGAGTGAAAGGCCAAGTCGCTCAGCGATTTCGCCGCGTGACAGGTAGTGGATGGTCACAGAGTTGCCTCCCGTGTCGTGGTGTCTACCTGCGAGTCTACGCACCTTAAGGGTTCTGGGTTGACCGTAGACCGTTAAGGGTTTAGGGTTCAGGTATGACAAACGCAATCGCCACCGCCGCAACGACACTCACGCTCCACTCGACCGCAGACGGGTACGAACACCGCGAGTTCGACTTCGCCGGCAACGGCCCCGATCAGTACTGCCCGTTCACCTACCTGCTGGACTTCTGCCGCAACAACGCACTGTCCATGCGCCACGATCCCGAATCGTGCGAGCGCGTTCAGGGCTGGTTCATCGAACGTCACTCTGAACCGTCCTGGATCTGATGGAGACCTGGTTCAAGCCACTTCGCGGTCGGAGGTGGCGGTCGAGCATTGATGACGGTACTCGTTTTCGTAGT
>NZ_JBFBLH010000024.1:0-3243 GCF_040702585.1 Rhodococcus sp. NPDC079359 | reverse complement strand
TGTGTGTGTTGTTTGAGAATTGCACAGTGGACGCGAGCATCTTTGTTGTAAGTAATGAAGAGCGTACGGTGGATGCCTTGGCACCAGGAGCCGATGAAGGACGTAGGAGGCTGCGATAAGCCTCGGGGAGCTGTCAACCGAGCTGTGATCCGAGGGTGTCCGAATGGGGAAACCCAGCACGAGTGATGTCGTGTTACCTGCACCTGAATATATAGGGTGTGTGGAGGGAACGTGGGGAAGTGAAACATCTCAGTACCCACAGGAAGAGAAAACAACAGTGATTCCGTGAGTAGTGGCGAGCGAAAGCGGATGAGGCCAAACTTTGTGCGTGTGATACCCGGCAGGGGTTGCGTATGGAGGGTTGTGGGGTTTGCATTGTCGATTCTGCCGGATCGGCCGACAGTGAGAAATTGTGGTGTTAGTCGAAGTGGTCTGGAACGGCCTGTCGTAGAGGGTGAGAGTCCCGTAGACGAAAACACTGCAACTGTCGTTGTGAATACCCAAGTAGCAGCGGGCCCGTGAAATCTGCTGTGAATCTGTCGGGACCACCCGATAAGCCTGAATACTCCCTGGTGACCGATAGCGGACTAGTACCGTGAGGGAAAGGTGAAAAGTACCCCGGGAGGGGAGTGAAATAGTACCTGAAACCGTGCGCTTACAATCCGTCAAAGCTGGTGAACAGTTTACTGTTGCTGGTGATGGCGTGCCTTTTGAAGAATGAGCCTGCGAGTTAGTGGCATGTCGCGAGGTTAACCCGTGTGGGGTAGCCGTAGCGAAAGCGAGTCCGAATAGGGCGTATCACCGTGAGGTGTGTAGTGGCGTGTTCTAGACCCGAAGCGGAGTGATCTACCCATGGCCAGGTTGAAGCGACGGTAAGACGTCGTGGAGGACCGAACCCACTTAGGTTGAAAACTGAGGGGATGAGTTGTGGGTAGGGGTGAAAGGCCAATCAAACTCCGTGATAGCTGGTTCTCCCCGAAATGCATTTAGGTGCAGCGTCACGTGTTTCTCACCGGAGGTAGAGCTACTGGATGGTCTAGGGGGCCTACAAGCTTACCGAAATCAGCCAAACTCCGAATGCCGGTGAGTGAGAGCGTGGCAGTGAGACTGCGGGCGATAAGGTTCGTAGTCGAGAGGGAAACAGCCCAGATCGCCAGCTAAGGTCCCTAAGCGTGTACTAAGTGGAAAAGGATGTGGGGTCGCGAAGACAACCAGGAGGTTGGCTTAGAAGCAGCCACCCTTGAAAGAGTGCGTAATAGCTCACTGGTCAAGTGATCCTGCGCCGACAATGTAGCGGGGCTCAAGTACACCACCGAAGCTGCGGCACTCACACAACAGCCCCATGCAAGTCTGCGGATTTGTGTGCAGGTGTGTGGGTGGGTAGGGGAGCGTCGTGCAGCCATGGAAGCATCGGAGTGATCCAGGTGTGGAGGCTGCGCGAGTGAGAATGCAGGCATGAGTAGCGAAAGACGAGTGAGAAACTCGTCCGCCGAATGACCAAGGGTTCCTGGGCCAGGTTAATCCGCCCAGGGTGAGTCGGGACCTAAGACGAGGCCGACAGGCGTAGCCGATGGACAACGGGTTGATATTCCCGTACCCGTGTAACCGCGCCCATGGTGAATCAGTGACACTAACCACCCTGAATCCACATGACCGATCTCTTTCGAGAGTGAGGCGTGTGGTGGATGCGTGGGACCTGATCTGGTAGTAGCCAAGCGATGGGGTGACGCAGGAAGGTAGCTGGGCCAGTCAGTGGTTGTACTGGTGTAAGCCTGTAGGGCGAACGGTAGGCAAATCCGCCGTTCATACAAGCCTGAGAGGTGATGCGTAGCCGATTGAGGCGAATTCAGTGATCCTATGCTGCCGAGAAAAGCCTCTAGTGAGTTGTTACACGGCCCGTACCCCAAACCGACACAGGTGGTCAGGTAGAGAATACTAAGGCGATCGAGATAACTATGGTTAAGGAACTCGGCAAAATGCCCCCGTAACTTCGGGAGAAGGGGGGCCTTGTCCGGTGACGGAATTTACTTCCTGAGCTGGGTGGGGCCGCAGAGACCAGTGAGAAGCGACTGTTTACTAAAAACACAGGTCCGTGCGAAGTCGTAAGACGATGTATACGGACTGACGCCTGCCCGGTGCTGGAAGGTTAAGAGGACCGGTTAGCCAGCAATGGCGAAGCTGAGAATTTAAGCCCCAGTAAACGGCGGTGGTAACTATAACCATCCTAAGGTAGCGAAATTCCTTGTCGGGTAAGTTCCGACCTGCACGAATGGCGTAACGACTTCTCAGCTGTCTCAACCATAGACTCGGCGAAATTGCATTACGAGTAAAGATGCTCGTTACGCGCGGCAGGACGAAAAGACCCCGGGACCTTCACTACAGCTTGGTATTGGTGTTCGGTTCGGTTTGTGTAGGATAGGTGGGAGACTGTGAAGCGGTGACGCCAGTTACTGTGGAGTCGTTGTTGAAATACCACTCTGATCGTATTGGATACCTCAACCTCGGACCATGATCTGGTTCAGGGACAGTGCCTGGTGGGTAGTTTAACTGGGGCGGTTGCCTCCTAAAATGTAACGGAGGCGCCCAAAGGTTCCCTCAGCCTGGTTGGCAATCAGGTGTCGAGTGCAAGTGCACAAGGGAGCTTGACTGTGAGACTGACAAGTCGAGCAGGGACGAAAGTCGGGACTAGTGATCCGGCACCGGCAAGTGGAAGCGGTGTCGCTCAACGGATAAAAGGTACCCCGGGGATAACAGGCTGATCTTCCCCAAGAGTCCATATCGACGGGATGGTTTGGCACCTCGATGTCGGCTCGTCGCATCCTGGGGCTGGAGTAGGTCCCAAGGGTTGGGCTGTTCGCCCATTAAAGCGGCACGCGAGCTGGGTTTAGAACGTCGTGAGACAGTTCGGTCTCTATCCGCCGCGCGCGTAAGAAACTTGAGGAAGGCTGTCCCTAGTACGAGAGGACCGGGACGGACGAACCTCTGGTGTGCCAGTTGTTCCACCAGGAGCACCGCTGGTTGGCTACGTTCGGAAGGGATAACCGCTGAAAGCATCTAAGCGGGAAGCCTGTTCCAAGATGAGGTTTCTCACCCCCTCGAGGGGGTAAGGCCCCCGGCAGACCACCGGGTTGATAGGCCAGAACTGGAAGTCGGGTAACCGATGCAGGTGACTGGTACTAATAGGCCGAGGACTTACCACAAAGAAGCTACGCGTCCACTGTGCAATATCTGAAACAACACACG
>NZ_JBFBLH010000023.1:0-5763 GCF_040702585.1 Rhodococcus sp. NPDC079359 | reverse complement strand
CTCAGCTCGAAAGCGCCTAACATACAACACAACTCGTTGATCATGAACCGGATGGTTCACCGATCCGAATTACACCACCCCATGGGGCACTATCCGTCAGCAACACGCCAATGCAAAGGACAGAGTTTCTGAAACCGTTTGCAGTCGTGCGTAACTGATGCGAGTTGTCACGCGTAACCGACACGCACACTGCGTAACACCGCCGATGGCGCGCAATGCAGACGAGTAGCACGGCCAGAGATAGTGCCCCACGGGGCACTATCATCGACATTTCGCCGGAGGCGTCCACGCCGGCGGCTGCGAATTTACGTTTGTAGATCCATAAAATCGGGCGTGCCGTCCTCCCACACCCACGGCTCGGCGAGAAAAACGAGCGTCGCGTCGATTCGAAAGAGTGACTACGCTCGGTCGTGCAGCTTAGTTCACTGGTGCTGAGTCAAAGTAGTCCTCATAGCGTTGCCGCAAATTGTAGTAGGTCGCCGGGGCCGCGTTGCGCTGCTGCTCAGGGGAGAGCCCGAGCCTTTCCAGCATCACCAGGTGCAGCAGAGTTTTCGTTACGTAGGTCAACGCAGGTCTGACCTCACGTGGGATTTTCTCCATACCGTCCCATGATGAATGCCCAATCGCGTTGCGCGCATTGACCATCCAGGTAACCCACATGGCCTTGTTATGGAGTACTGTAGCAACGGCCTCGCTGTCGGGGATCGAGGCTAGCTCGCGCATTCGCGCCGCGAAGCCCGGCTGGTTGCGTTGAGTTGCTGAGAGTGCCCATCTCCGCACCGGGCCCTCGGGCAAGGCTTTGATGTAGGCCTTGAGTTCGTGGTGTTCCTGGTCAGAGATGCCGGTTGTAGTCGGACACAGAATTTGATGGATACCCTCGGCAGCAGATGCAACGTTAAACAGCTTGTTCTGAAAGTACCCGGGGCCACCGTAGTCGACGCTGAAAAGCACCGAACCCGACATCCCCAACTGCGCGCGCAGCGTGAGCCAGTCGGAAATGAACCGGTCCGGGACAGTGCCGAGCACGAATACCGGATGCCAACGACGCTCGATCACGTGCTCAGCCTTCATCCGTAACTGGACACGTATGCCTTCGCTGGTGGATAGGACAGCGGACTCGACCCGGCAGTCTGCACTGCCCGCCAATGTAAGGAGGTCTTCGAACGCCCGGATAGTGGTGTCGAAATCCATCCACCTACGGGGTTCATCGGACTCAATAACCAGCTGGACCTCGCTACCCACTCGACGCAAGCTGAGCTGCTCACCAGGACACTGGGGGTTGTTAATGTGATCGGGCAGCGGCGGTCGATCGTGTCCGCGGGTTGCCCAGTCGGTCAGGTTGGACAGGCTTACTGACACCCGACGAAAGATCTGATCGTCGCCGGAAGCGATGTGAGCGCCAATTAGCGCAGCATGCACGTACACCTCCTGGGTCGACTCCTCAGCGGACAGGACCAGACAGCCCAGTAGAGTTACTGGCGTGGCGTCGTCGGTTACACCCCACACAGTTATGTGGTTGCTATCGGTCTTAGGGACGACACGGCAACCGAGCTTTAAGCGCAAAGAACCGTCGTGAACGGTCGTGAGATCGCCAGCGCCGGTGTGGTCGCTATCGGATGGCATCCACCACTGCCCGTTGTCCACGATCACAGGTCCACCTCCGCCATAGGTCTAATCGCTCAGCCCGGACGGACTTCGCCGCTCACCCAGCTCGATAGCATGCCACCTAAGTGGCAACGACTCTGCATTCATGATCCAAATCCAGAGAATCCTCAACCGCAGACCGTCGCCGCTCTCGGTCGTCCCTACATGATGACTTGTGCGATGCCTTTGGCGCGTGAGAGTTGTCGACGAGCATCAGGCCAGCAGCGTTCCGGTGTGACGAATGCGGAAACCTCTTTCTCGCCCTGCTCAAGGCCGGGACAAACTGCGCTGTCCTTGGCCGACAGCCACCGATCAGGTCGAATACGACAGCTACCGCACCGGCAAGACATCCTGACGACAGCACTGGGATGTGTGGCGTGGTCGGAAACGTCACCTTCTTCTTGACCACGAACATCTGCTGGTACGTCTTCTGCCCTTTTGTCGTAGCGCGGCGGTAGCGTGACGGCGCGGCCGCCGCTGGGGCGTCCGTTTGGAGCGGAGGCCGTTTAGAGCGGACTTCAGCTAGGGGTGGTCGAAATGGTCTTTGGATCGAGATTGAGTAATTCCTTTGGAGGCGGCACCAGTGCACCGGGCGGGCCCCCGCCGGAGAGGCCAGCGTGGTTCAGCTCTGACCGAGATTACGAAGCTTTTCTGAAAACGACCAAGATGGATTTAGGCCCACAATCCATAACTTCGACCAGTATCGACGTCGACCATCTCGACGAGAACGGGCGCAGAACCTTGCTCGGCGGCTATGCACTACAGAGCACCCTCGAATTTGTCAGCAGGATGTTCGCGCAGCTTGATGACGCTGCCCTAAACTCGCGGACTAATGCCTGGGAAAAAACCCTCGTCAGCATGCTGACCGGGGAGTTCTCGTCCAAGGTCATCGAATCTGTGAGTAAGGGAAACGTACTGTTACCACCTGCCGCAGTAACTCAACTAATTCGTGAGGCCATTGAATGGTGCTCCATCACCGACGCTGCAACCACGGGAACCGGCAATACAATCCCTATCTTCGGAATCGACGACTTCGTGCTGTTGATGCTGTCGATCAACGGCGATCAGGAACGCCAAGACCTCCCCGACTTCTTTCGGACTTGGCCTCCCACGCAGGACGACCTGGAGCGATACAACGCGGCGATGGCAGTCGACGATGACATGGTTCGCGACGAGGCTCAGCGGCAAATGCTTTCAGATCTAGCCCGGATGCAAGCGAACGCCACCACAGTGCCAGATGTCCTACTTGGCGACGCCTACGATACCTGGTTCAAGAAGTGGCCAGAGTTGGCCCCGCACGACCTGATCGGCGACACCGCTATCGAGGCATTCGAACAGGCCACTGGGGTTTCGCTGACCGAATTCATTAAACTCGGACTCCAGCTTTGGACACGAACCAAGACTGGTGCCGTGACGCTCAACGCCATTGATTTTGCCCAGTGGGCTGATTCGCAGGCTGTCACCTTGATGAAAACTGCGGCTTCTCTCACTGTGCAGGAGTATCGAAAACGGCTCAAGGCCGAGCGTAAGAAGGGGTTGCTTGCGCACCGCCGCTATACGTTCGCCGAGCGGCCCCTTATCCGGTTTGGGGATGATGAGTATGTTGCTTTGCGACCTGTTTGGGTGCTTGATCGCCTTTGTGGCTCGCAGCTGTACTGGCAAACCTTCTTTGCTTTCGGCACCGAGAAGGATCCGCGTGGCGAGCAGTTCAGCCTGGCCTCGAACTATGTCTTTGAAGACACCATCGGATACCTTCTTCGTCGAGCGACTCGAAGAGCTCGGCCGACGATCAAACTGATTACCGAGCGGGAGATGCAGCAAGCATGGAAACAGAGGGGCGACAAGCCGTCCGTCTGCGACTGGGTACTGGCTTCCGGCAAGTACTGCCTCTTGGTCGACGCCACCAATCACTGGCTGGACGAGAAAGCAGCGCAGGGCTTTGCTGATGCCGAGGACTACACCGCGGATCTCGAAGACACATTCGTCAGGAGGAAGTTTCTACAGCTGAGGTCAACAATCGAGCTGCTTGCTCAGCATGGCTGGGAGGGCCGCACCTTCGACGAGCAGACGGTATTCGTACCCATGGTCGTTGTGCCGAACGGAGGTATTCCGCCGAATGTGCTCTCTGATGTTGACCTCAAGCTGCGGTCACACTCCGTCCTCGGGGAGCTCGGCAGGTTCGTAACATCGCCTGGAATCTTGACTTACAGCGAACTTCAAGTCTTCGAGGGAGTGTGCGAACATCGCGGGCCGCAGCTATTCGTCGAAATCCTCGCACGCTGGCGTCTGATGTGCACTGGGGGGATGCCAGTTCGGCCTCAAACCTTCCTCGATATTTCTGGTGTTGATCGACCTGTCAATGGCCAAGTTGAAGTCCCCGCTGGTGGCCAGGTGAAAGTCCCCACCCCGTGTTGATGTTTCCGGTTTTTCAGGGGCGGTCCTTACGGTGTTGTGCGTCTTTCATGCGATAGGACTCGCCGTCGGTGACGACGATGGTGGCGTGGTGGAGCAATCGGTCGAGGATCGAGGCGGCGGTGGTGTGCTCGGGCAGGAACCGGCCCCATTGCTCGAACGGCCAGTGCGATCCGATCGCCAACGAGCGGCGTTCGTAGGCACCGGCGACGAGACGGAACAGCAATTGCGTGCCGGTGTCGTCGAGCGGGGCGAAGCCCATTTCGTCGATGATGATCAGGTCGACCCGCAGCAGTGATTCGATGATTTTGCCGACGGTATTGTCTGCCAATCCGCGATAGAGGGTTTCGACGAGATCGGCGGCGGTGAAGTAGCGGACCTTGTGTCCAGCGTGGACGGCGGCGACACCGAGTCCGATCAAGGTATGCGACTTGCCTGTCCCGGCAGGTCCGATCATCGCCAGGTTCGACTGTGCCCGAACCCATTCCAGGCTGGAGAGGTAGTCGAACACCTTCGGCTGGATCGATGACGCTGCGACGTCAAAGGACTCCAACGTTTTGGTCACCGGGAACGCGGCAGCTTTGAGCCGGTGGACGATGTTGGAGGCATCACGTGCGGCGAGTTCGGACTCGATGAGCGTCCGCAGCACTTCTTCCGGGGTCCAGCGTTGCGTCTTCGCAGTGATCAACACCTCCGGTGCGGTCCGGCGGATTGCAGCCAGTTTCAGGCGACGTAGTCCGGCGTCGAGATCAGCAGCGAGTTCGGGAACATGCTGGGGCGCAGCAGCCTTCGGAGAGTGTGCAGTGGTGGTGTCGGTCATGACGGCACCTGCGTATCGGCGGCAGGGGTCCGGATGGCGTAGGCATCGAGGGAGCGCGTCGGTGCGGTCGGCAGGTCCAGAATCAACGCGTCCCCGGCCGGCCTGGGCTGTGGCGCTCCGGCACCGGCAGCGAGAATCGATCGGACGTCCGCGGCCCGGAATCGACGGAACGCCACCGCTCGGGTCAACGCCGCCACCAACAGTTCGGTGCCATGTGCTGCGCCGAGTGCCAGCAGGATCTCGAGCTCGGATCCGAGCCTGGTGTTGCCGATCGCGGCGGCTCCGACGAGGAATGCTTCTGCTTCGGGTCCGAGTGCGCAGAACTGTTGCTCGACAGTTGTTCTCGGCCTGGGACCACGATGGGGTGCGGGGCGGGCACCGCCGTAATGCTCGTCGAGGACCGACGCGGTCCCCGGCTGGCCCAGGTCGTGTTCGGCGACGACCTCACCGGTGGCCGGCTCGACAACCACCAACCGCCCCTCGGTCTGGACGAGGGTGACGGTCGCGCCGATCAACCGCACCGGCACGGAGTAACGCGCGGACGCGAACCGCACGCAGGACAAGCGATCGACTTTGCGGGTCACCGGCGGTGGACCGATCTCCAGTCGGAGCGATGGCAACGGTGACAACAACTCTCGCTCTTCGTCGAGTTTGTCGTTCGGGATCGCGCATATTTCCGAATGCACCCTGGCGTTGACTTCCGTGCACCACACCCTGGCGGCGGCGTTGGCTGCGTGGACATCGACGGTGGTGTCGGCGATGGCTGATTCGGTGAGCAACGGGACAGCGAGATCGCGTTGGGCGTATCCGACGAGGTTCTCCACGACGCCTTTCGATTGTGGGTCGTTCGCGTGGCAGAAGTCCGGTGCGAACCCGTAATGAGCAGC
>NZ_JBFBLH010000022.1:0-6494 GCF_040702585.1 Rhodococcus sp. NPDC079359 | reverse complement strand
GCGCTCACGCGTCTCGGCATCGAACTTCCTTGGTGCACCCATATCTGCATTCTCCTGGTGAGATCACAGTCTCCACCAGTCCCAGGACGGTTCAGCACCGATTTCTGCACGCGACTGCTGCGCGACAGGCTTGTCGAGCTGAACATGCCGGCCACGTTCGATCTGGGCAGCCCTGGTACGCACTCGTGGCCGTGCTGGGCCGATCAGCTTGCGAAGAGCTGGCCGACGCTGGCCGCGGGGCTCGAGCCGTGAGCTTGTCCAGTCGACGAATGTGCAGACTCTTTGGCGCAGTACGACCGAGTGTCGGATATTCTTATCGCGGTGGTACGCGCCACCGACTGCGCTTCCACGTGGCAACCACGTGAATCATCGAGGAGAGGCCTGACCAGCTCAGGACATGTCCGGATGGGGTGCGGCGCAGAATTGCGCCATCTTCATTCCGCCGATGCCCGACATCGGTTGACGAAAGGACATGACATGTCGTCGAAGGACGAGAAGAATTTGGCTCAGGTGATCGAAAAGATCTCGAAGATGGACGAACCTCGGCGTTCGGTCATGCAACGTGTGCACGACATCATCGTGTCCGCGGCCCCCACGTTGAAGCCGCGGATCTGGTACGGAATGCCCGCCTACGCGAAGTCGGCGAGCACGCCGGCGCTCGTGACGCTGCGCAACGACGATCGATTGAATCTAGCCATCACCGAGAAGGCGGCATTTCACGCTGCCGGTGGCGCGGACGGGCAATTGATGCCGGCGGCGTGGTACTTCGAGACTGTGGACGACGCTACGGCGCAGCGTATCGCCGAGATTGTTCGTTCTGTCGTCGACTGAGCGAGCACGCTCGGTAGACCGAGGGTCCCGGCGGGACAACGAGCCCACGGGACCCTCGCCATGACGGAAGATCCAACAGGTTCGTGGCGGCGTGTTCTGCGAGTGGGCGTCGTCGTCTGCGCCGCCCACCGATGCTGACTACGCTCCGAATCAGACGATAGGAGAACGTGAATGGGTCTGCAGGAACTCGAGGCATTGGTGCACCGAACAGCCACTGCTGGGGAACCTTTCGAGCGTGGAGCCGACGAGGCGGAGCAGGCATATTTGTCTTCGCTTGCGGCACGGCCGAGTACGAAGCTGATCTGTGAGGTCGGGTTCAATGCCGGCTTCTCGAGTTGGGCGTTCCTCGACGCATCGCCCGATACGACCGTCGTGTCCTTCGACCTTGCTGCGTACGCCTACAGTGCCGCCGCGAAAGCCCATATCGACGAACACTTTCCGGGCCGCCACACCCTGATTCAGGGTGACTCGCACACCACCATCGCGGCCTATGCGAAGGAACACCCGGACATGCGGTTCGACGTCATCTTCATCGACGGAGACCACTCGGTGGAGGGTGCTCGCGCAGACCTCGACGATCTACGTGCGCTCGCTACCGCAGAATCGGTCGTGATCATGGACGACATCACCCCGTGGCTCTGGTTCGGCGAAGGCCCCACTCAGGCGTGGCAGGACGCGGTCGACGAGGGTCGGATTCTGCACACGCAGTACTTCCTCGACGGAGAACCTGTCGAGGCCGTGACACCTCCGGCCGCTCGCGCCTGGGCCGAGGGCCGCTACCCCTTCTGAACCTCCGCGCGGTGCAATCAGCGTTCATCGACGACAGTCGGACACGGCCTGCCGAACCAACTCGGCGGCCTCGTCGGAGTTCGATGCGTAGTGGACATTGTCGAAGCGGTGCAGGTAGGCGTCGTAGATGCCGGATACCTTCTTGTTCGCGTTGTCCATCGCCACGACACGTTTGCCCATCATTGCGGCCAGTACGGCAGCGTGCAGCCGATCGGTGAGCACGACAGGAGCTAGGTTCAGAATGCGTTGGGCCACACGAAGGTTGAGCTTCGCAGTCTGCTCGTACGAGCGTAGGAGAGCGGGGTAGAGCAGCCGATTCGTTCTGGGGAAACGTTGCGCAATCAGAGTCGGCAGCATCACCGCCGTCGAGATCGCCAGATCCGTTCCGCGTAGGCCCCAGTCGTAGTGCACGGACGAGGCGTCGATGTTCACCGCCGCGTGGCCGAGGCTTTCCGAATCGGCGCGCAGGAGTTTCACGACGTCCACTGCAGTGCCTTCGGCGCTTCGAGCGATGTCGGCACCGAACGCCATGTCCGGACAGTATTCGACGCGGTTGTTCGGGAAATGAGCGAGCGCCAACTCGTACGAACGTTTTTCACGCAGCATGAGGGTCAGATCCGGGTGCTGTGCGTACAGGGCTGCGGTCCTCGCAAGGGCGTCGGTGTCGGCAAAGTCGATGCTCTGGGGAAGACAGACGATCTTGTTGCGAGGAAACCGCGCAACGATCGCTTCACGGAATTTCTGGTCGATCGGCCACCGGTCACCGAAATTTCCCCCGCCTTGCAGAAACAGGGTTCCGTCACCGATTCGTTCTTCGAGAAGAGCATCGTTGTGAGTGAAGGGATCCGACACGTAGTCGACATGCACGTTCAATCGCTTCAAATACTCGACCTCGCCGGCGTAGATGAGTGAGTCGCCGGCGTTGTAATGATTCGGAAAATCCAAGTGAGCCACGCGATCGCCCGGTGCCGCATGAGTCCGCAGGACGGCGAGAGTCTCCTCGCGTATCGCGTCGATGGTCCCGCGGGTCATCGGACGCTCGGCCGCTGTCGTCTGACGAGCGTCGTCACTCGAATCCGCAGTGCGCCGTAGTGAATCCCGATGTAGTGAGCCCACAGACCGACGGGCATCGGTCTCAGCATTTTCGGTAGCCACGGATTGCGAACTGTCGCAAGATAAAGAATCGACACTGCATGAACGGGGATCCGGACGAACGACGACGGGTGCGGGCAGCCCGCCGCACGGTGCTTCGTCGACAGTTGGTAGGACGTGTGCCCATAGGCGCGCCCTTGCACGAACGATCGGCGGACAGTGGTTCTGATGCGGTAAGCGACCAACGCATCGGCGGCATGTCCGAGCGTCAATCCCGCTTGCTGAATCCTCCACGAGTAATCGACGTCCTCGGCACCGCCGATGAGGTCCTCGTCGAAGTCTCCGACCTTCTCGAAAACTTCACGCCACATTGCGAAGTTGCTGCCCGGCGCGTAGGGCAGATAGGCAGTGGGGAACAGAGCGCCGGGTGGCGGTACATTTCGCCACTCCGCCACGTCCGCCGAATTGAGGGATTCGATTTCGAGTGCGCCGCCCACAGCGTCGAAGCTGTCGAGCGCGCGCACCATTGCAGTCAGCCAGGTCGTCTGAGCGACGTCGTCATGGTCGAGGAAGGCCACTACGTCACCGCGTGCGGCTTTCACGCCGACGTTTCTGGCGTACGAAGCTCCACGCTTGGCGGAGGCGTCGACCCTACGTATCGACAGAGGCAAAGATAGCTCTTCGAGGTGTGAGCGCAAGCCGTCGGTCGAGCCGTTGTCGCTGACTATGAGCTCGACATCGCCCGTGTAGTCCTGTGCGGCGATGGCCTCGAGCTGCTCGTCCAGATCGGGCAAGCCGTTGTATACGGGGAGGACGATGGAAACCAGACTGATCGGCACGCTCGGACCTTACCGCGAATTCGAGCGCTGATCGGTCGCGTGCCTCGCTGTCCAGGCGCAGGTCGGCTACTTCTTCCCGCGAAGTTTCTTCTCCAGCGGTGTCGGGAAGGAGGGGACCACCGGGGTGCCGTCGAGCAGGGTGGTGAGTCGTTCGGCCTCGGCTGCAACGGCTTTCGACACCGTCGATCCGACGCCCTCCAGGAACTCGGTCACCACTTCTCCGGACCCGGTCACGGCCCAGCCGCCGACGATGCGGCCCCCGGACCAGATGGTCGGGCCGATGTTGCCGAAGGTGTCGAACAGCGGTGCCTTGTGTTCGCCGAGATACCAGGCGCGGTGCTTCCATCCCATCGGCGTGGGATCGAGTGCAGGTAGCAGCACGACGCCAGTGCCGGCCGGCTTGTCGAAGGTAGTGCTGGACAACATGATTCCATCGCCCTCGGTCAGTTCGACCGCCACGGTGTCCAGGCCCGAGACGGCACCGCGAGTCTGCGTCTTGTTCCAGCCCGTCCACCACTGCAGATCGTCGAGGGTTGCAGGTCCGAACACCTCGAGCCATCGTCGTGCCAGGTCCGTCCTCGCCTCGGTCTCGTCGAGATCGGGAATCCCGTCCGGCCACCAGTGATCGATCGGTGCCCATGCGTGCCGTCGGGAAGTCCACGCGCCCCGTGGTTCGACGCGCACCAATTTTCCCTCGGCGGCCATCATCACCAGCACCTCCGAGGTGACGTACCGCTTGACGTCGTACACCTTGTCGGTGGTCGGCAGCAGTGCGGTCTTGAGCGCGGGCACGGCGGCCGAGAGCTCGGCTCCGGTCGCGGTCCCCATCGATCGCAACGCCGATTCGGTCTCGGCTTCGGTTGTGGCGAGCCATGATTCGACGTCGTCGATCACCGGTTCGGTGGGCAAAGTGGAGACCTGCTTGATCAGCCGCGCTCGCATGGTGCGCGATACCCCGAGGCTCGCCGCAGCGTGAATCATCGGAACGTCGTCGTGCGCGACGACGAACATAGTGCGCCGCATCGCCATCAACCGCACCAGACTCCGGCGCTCGTACATCGCATCGCGAACATCCGAGAGTCCCAGTGTTCGAGCGCGGGCCAGCACCGACAGATACACCGTCGCCGGATCGGTCGCATGCAACGCGAGGAGTGACGACACCACAGCTTCGGTGGTCGAGGCACGGGCGAAGTGCTGCGCGACGAGCCGGTGTCGGCGCTGAGCGTCGGTGATCTTCACGCGATCAGTGTGACTGCTCTTGTGGCGCAGAGCCGACGAATCCGGTGAGCAGGGCTTCGGCGATATCGATCATCCCGTGTGCGCGGGCGTCCTCTGCCGCACCGACGTGGTCGTACTCGACCAGCTCGAACGAGACTGTCCAGCTGCCACGGTCGTGATCGTCGAGTACCGCGTAGCGCGCATGCGGAGACCCGGATTCCATGACGTGCGGGTAGGGGAGATCGTCGTCGTACGCGGGGGTGCCGACGCTTCCAGGATTGACCACGAGTGTGCCGCTGGGGAGAGTCCATTGCCGCTGCAAGTGGGTGTGTCCGCAGGCGATGACAGCTCTGTCGGTGAAACCTGCTGCCCGGTCGAGAATTTCGGCATCGGTTGCCTCGCGAGAGCCGTCGGGATCCACCGAGTGCAGAAAGTACTGCTGATCATCGGTGGGTGTTCCGTGCACTGCGAGGATTCCGTGATCGAGGTCGAGTGAGAACGGCAGCGAGCCCAGCCACTGTCGATGCTCGTCGTCGAGTCGATCATGGGCGTGCCGATCCCAACTGCCCATGGAATCGGGATGCTGTTCGAGCAGATAGCGATCGTGATTGCCGGCGATAGTGGGGAAGTTCAGCGCCATCAACCGATCCGCAGTTCGACGCGGATGTAGACCGCCGGAAAGTAGATCGCCGAGATTGACCACCGTGTCGATCCGTTGTCGTTCGATGTCTTCGAGGACGGCGTCGAGCGCCGCGATGTTGCCGTGAATATCGGCTATGAGAGCTACTCGCACGACCACAGAATCGCAGCGTGGGCAGTCGACTGCAACACGGCAGCCACTGGGCAACCCTCGCCTAGCATGAGGACGCATGCGACGCTCTCGGTTGGTTTGTGTCTCTATCGCTGCTGCCGTGTTCCTGACCGGGTGTACGGGACCACCCCCTCCAGAGGAGGAGCGTCTCCCTGCGCGAGTGTCGTTCGACGACGGCTATGGCCAAATTTTCGTGATGAACGAAGACGGCACCGGCTTACGTCAGGTCACGCCTACTGTGACCGGTGAAATGTCCGATACGAGGTATGCGAACTACGCCTCGATTTCGCCCGATGGATCGTCCATCGCTTATACCCGAAATGGCCGGTTCATCGAATCTGTGGATTTGGAGTCCGGAAATTCACGGACTCTGTACGAGGGGGGATATCAGCCCACCTTCTCGCCGGACGGATCGACAATCGCATTCACTAGCCTCGACGGGATCAGCGCGATGAATGCGGACGGTAGCGACGTACGGCTGTTGGCTCGCGAGGAGAGTGCGTTCGGCGCAGCTTTCACACCCGATGCGACCCGCGTCGTCTTCAATATCGGCGGATACATTGTCGCTGTACCTGCTACGGGCGGTGAGACGACTGTGGTTCTGAGAGATCAGTTCTGGAACGCCGACCCTACATTTTCCCCGGACGGTTCAACAATGGTCTTTTCCAGCAATCGGGGTGGAAACAACGGGTCTGAGCTGTATTCGATGCCTGCGGCCGGTGGACCGATCACGGCTTTGACCGACACGTATGCGGTGCACCCTCAGTTCAACGCGGACGGTTCCCGGATTATCTACAACAGGGCGACGACGCGTACCGGGATAGTGCCCCATGGGGTGGTGTAATTCGGATCGGTGAACCATCCGGTTCATGATCAACGAGTTGTGTTGTATGTTAGGCGCTTTCGAGCTGAGG
>NZ_JBFBLH010000021.1:0-31606 GCF_040702585.1 Rhodococcus sp. NPDC079359 | reverse complement strand
GTCGAATCGACGGAGCGGGCCGGTGGTGTGTGCGGTTCTCTAGGCTTCCGGCTCGAACGGCTGCAGCGCCGAGAGTTCACCCGGTAGTGCGTCCGCGTGCACGACGCCGAGTCGCTGAGTCGCTCGGGTCAGCGCCACGTACAGGTCGTTCATGCCCTTGACCGAATCCGCCACGATGGCACGGGGTTCGACGATCAGCACCGAGTCGAATTCCAGTCCCTTGGCGTCCTTGACCGTCGATACGGTGACCAGTTCCGATGCCAGATGGCGGAATCGGTCGACGTGGCCTGCGGGAACCAGCACTGCACTCAGGCCTGGGCGAGGGTGCTCGGCCACTCGCTTCTCGACCGCGGTGATCAGATCGTCCGGTGCCACCCGTTGGGCCCACGGTCGTGTCCCGGTGCTGCGGATGGACCGCGGCTCGGACTGCTCGGGATCGATGGCAGCCAACACGTCGTGTGCCACCGCCATGATCTCGGACGGTGTTCGGTAGTTCACCGTCAGCTCGGTTCGCTTCCAGCGCTTGGCCACATACGGTTCGAGAACCGAACCCCACGAGGAGGTACCGGCGGGATCACCGGTCTGCGCCGTATCGCCCACCAGTGTCATCCACCGATTCGGTATGCGCCGCATGACCATTCGCCACGCCATCGCAGAGAGTTCCTGCGCTTCGTCGACGATCACGTGCCCGTAGGTCCAGGTTCGGTCACCGGCGGCCCGTTCGGCCGTCGTGAGTCGTTGACCCGAATTCTGCCGTCGCGCAAGCTGATCGGCATCGATGAGGTCGTAGGCCATCAGGATCTCCGGATCGAGTTCGTCCTCGAGATCCTGAGGTGCCGAACCGGTCAGGATGTCCAGGGCACCCTGGGCGTCGGCGATCTGGCCGCGCCACTGACGTTGTGCCTGTTCACGTTCGGCCGCATCGTCGACGCCGAGTAGCTCGGCGAGTTCGTCGAGCAGGGGAGCGTCGGCCGAGGAGAACCCGTGGCCTCGGCGGACGAGGGCTTCGCGCTCCATCTCGTCCAGTGCAGGCGCGGCCGAGGCGATTTTCTCGGGCGAGGCGAACAGGTCGCGAAGAACCTGCTGGGGAGACAGATCCGGCCACAGTTCGTCGACGGCGGCCATGACGTCTTGGTCCTCGCGCATCTCGTCGCGCATGTCCGCGATGTCGTCGGCGCTGAGCAGGCTGGACCCGTCGACGAGGTTCTGCCCGAGTTTCGCTGCCAATTGGTTGGCCAACTGGTCGATGACCGAGGACACGAACAGCGGACGAGCGAGGTTGTGCGGTCGCCGGGACGAGCGGGCACGACCGCGAGCCCTGGTGACGATCTTGCGATCGAGCGTGATGTCGTAGGTGTCGAACTTCAGCCGACGGGGTTGCGCGGGAACTTCCTGACGGTCGCGAACCGCTTGCGTCAGCACCTCCACCATCGACAGTCTGCCCTTGACCTCGGTCGCGACGGCCGAGTCCTCGCGTTGCGCACGGACTCCCGGGTAGAGGTCGCCGATCGTGGACAGCAGCACTCCCGTCTCGCCGAGTGACGGCAGCACCTGACCGATGTAGTCGAGGAACGTGGCGTTGGGTCCGATGATCAGCACGCCGCTCTTACCGAGCTGCTGACGGTAGGTGTAGAGCAGATAGGCGGCACGGTGCAGCGCGACGGCAGTCTTGCCGGTGCCCGGTCCGCCCTGAACCACCAACACACTGCGATGCTGCGATCGGATGATCGCGTCCTGCTCGCTCTGGATCGTCTCGACGATGTCGTTCATCTGACCGGTACGTGCGGCATCGAGCGCCGAGAGCAGCGCGCCTTCGCTCGCGACGCCGCCTGCCACGGCCGCATCGTTCGACGATCGGGCGGAGTTCAGGTCGAGGAATTCGTCGGCGATCGATGTCACTCGCCGGCCGCGGGTACGAATGTGTCTGCGCCGCAACACGTTTTCGGGTGCGGCGGGCGTCGCCAGGTAGAACGGCCGGGCCATCGGTGCTCGCCAGTCGAGCAGCAGTGTCTCGTAGTCGTTCTTGTCGTCGAGAATCCCGACGCGGCCGATGTATCGCTCGGGCCGGTCGTCGACCTTGGGGTCGAGGGTCTCGGGATCGAGGTCGATGCGCCCGAAGCACAGTCCGTTCTCGGCGGCGTCGTACTTGGCGATGTCCTCGGTGTACATCTGGTTGAACGATTCCCGTTCGCTGCGGGCCTGCGGGGTGCCGCCGGTCTCCAACAGCACCGCGCGCAGTCGGTTCGCGGCATACTCGCGTAACGCGTCGAGCTGCGTGTACAGCCGCGTCAGATGCGCCTGCTCGAAGTCTTCTTCGAGCGGCACCACGGAGTCGCTCGATGTGTGGCCGTCGTCCGGCAAAGGGTCTCCTCGGGAGTTCGGCCGAGGCGAGGATATCGCCTCGAAATCAGCCAGAGCAGTCTACGCCGCACAACGGCCCTGCCGCAGAACCGCTGGTTCCGGGGCAGGGCCGTCTACGCGAACGTCGCTGTGTGGCTGTCTGCGAAAAATTACTTCGCGTACTGCTGCAGCTTCTTGTCCAAGTTCTTCTGAGCCTTGGCAACTCGCTTCTCGAGCTTGGCGCGAGCCTGCTCGGTCACCTTCTCGAGTTCCTTGCTCTGCTTCTCGGCGCGCTTGCGAGCGCGCTTGCTCAGCGTGTCGACGCGATCGGACGCCAGATCGGCCCACGTGACTCCGCGCTTCTGCGCCTCATCGGCGAGGACGGACCCCTTCTCGGCCGCCAGATCGGCGAGCTTGGACGCGCGCTTCTGCGCGACATCGGCCAATTCGCCGCGACGGTCAGCAGCGACGTCGACGAGCTTGGAGCCACGCTTCTGTGCGAGCTCCGCGAGGTCGGTCCCGCGATGGGCTGCCTTGTCGGCGAGCTTGGAGCCGCGCTTCTGCGCTTCTTCGGCCAGGTCGCTGCCGCGGTCGGCGGCCAGTTCGGCCAGCTTGGATCCACGCTTCTGTGCTTCCTCGGCGAGCACCGAACCCTTGTCGGCGGCCACGTGAGCCCAGCGGTTCAGTGCCGGCTGAGCTACGTCGGCCAGCTCCGAGCCCTTCTCGGTAGCGATATCGGCGAGCTTGGCCAACTTGGGCTGGGCGGCGTCGGCGAACTTGGCCAGCTTCGGCTGTGCAGCCTCGGCCAGATCGGCGCTGCGGCTCGCGGCGACGGCTGCGATTTCCTTGACGCGCTCACCGGTCTCGTGGGTGGAGTGACCCGGCAGGGCCGAGACGACGGTCTCCTGCGCTCGGCGTGCTGCCCGCTTGCTACGCCATGCGACGGACGGCTTGCCCTCGGTGTCGACGGCTGCGATGAGCAGTCCGCCGAGCAGGCTCAGGTTCTTGAAGAAGTGGATACGCTGCGCAGCCTTGGTCTCCGGGTCGGTCTCGTTCCAGAAGGCGTGTCCGGCGAGCGTCGTCGGTACGAGACTTCCGGCGAGAGCCAGCGAGGCGATGCGCGGTGCCTTGCCGGTGGCCAGCAGAATGCCGCCCGCGACCTGGATTCCACCGTTGATACGGACCAGCGTCTCCGGGTCGTTCGGCACGTTCGCGGTGACCTCGTTGGGGAGGACGTCCTTGCCCTGCTCGATCAACGGGGTGGCGGCCTGGGCCTTGCCGGTGGGATTACGGAGTGCGTCGACGCCCCCTGCGATGAAAATCGTAGACATCAGCGGACGGGCGATACGGCGGACCAGCATTGACAGCCTCCTGCGTAGTTTCTCGTGTCATCGGCGGTGGAACCATGGACGGCACGGCGGTCCGAAAACCTACCGCTGTGCGTCCTTTTGTCACACTATTCATACCCCGTGGTTCGCGGTCTCAAGCACGCCGATCGTTACCAACCCCTGGCGCGCCATTCGTCCAGGTGAGGGCGCTCGGCACCGAGCGTCGTGTCCTTTCCGTGGCCCGGGTAGACAACGGTCTCGTCGTCGAAGCGGTCGAACAGCTTCGCTGTCACGTCGTCGAGCAGACGGGTGAAATCCTCGGGGCTGCCCGTCTTGCCGACGCCACCGGGAAAGAGAGAATCTCCGGTGAAGAGGTGGGTGCGCTTTCCGTCGGCATCGGTCAGTGCGAGTGCGATGGAGCCGGGAGTGTGTCCGGTCAGGTGCACCACATCGAACGTGAGCTCTCCCACCGACACGGTGTCCCGATCGGCGAGCAGGCGGTCGGGAGCCACCGGCAGGGGGCCGGCATCGAGTTCGTGCGCTGCGGTCGGCGAGTCCGTACCGCCGGCGATGTCGGCCAGCGCCTGCCAGTGGTCGGCGTGCTGGTGAGTCGTCACGATGAGTGAGAGCGTCGGCGCGTTCCGGTCGATGAGCAACGAGATTCGGTCGGCCTCGTTGGCGGCGTCGATCAGCACCGAGTGACCTGTTGCGGAACAGACGACAAGGTAGGTGTTGTTGTCCATGGGGCCGACCGACATCTTCGTGATCGTCGCTCCGGGAATCGTTCGCCGCTGCGGCTGCGATCCCTGAGAGACGACGCCGGTGTAGTTGTCATCGATGACCATGAGGTGCTCGTCCATTTCCAGGACGCTACCGTCGTCGACGGCATGATGGGCGTCGGGGTCGCGCAGCTGGAAAAGTGTGTCGGTGCCTGGATCTACCATTGCTACTGCGTGAGGTTCGTCCCTCACCACAACAGGTTTTCGACGTGGGGTCCACGGTTACACGACGTGTGACCGGTGCGTCGGCATCACACGTCATCACGCGACTCGAAGGTCGTGCAGTGCTGCGCCCCGCAGCAACTCGGCTTGACGTGCTCGTTCGGAAAGAAGGGAACACAGTGGCGGATCGCCTGATAGTGCGAGGTGCACGGGAGCACAACCTGCGGGGAGTCGACATCGACCTGCCGCGGGATGCGCTGATCGTGTTCACGGGTCTGTCCGGATCGGGCAAATCCTCACTCGCCTTCGACACGATCTTCGCCGAAGGACAGCGTCGCTACGTGGAGTCGCTGTCCGCATACGCGCGGCAGTTCCTCGGCCAGATGGACAAGCCGGACGTCGATTTCATCGAGGGCCTCTCGCCTGCGGTCTCCATCGATCAGAAATCGACCAACCGCAACCCGCGATCGACCGTGGGCACCATCACCGAGGTCTACGACTACCTCCGGCTGTTGTACGCGCGTGCAGGAACGGCTCACTGCCCGGTGTGCGGCGAGCAGATCGCCAAGCAGACTCCGCAGCAGATCGTCGATCAGGTGCTGGACATGGAGGAGGGCCTGAAGTTCCAGGTTCTCGCCCCGGTGGTTCGTACCCGCAAGGGTGAGTTCGTCGACCTGTTCGACTCGTTGAACACTCAGGGCTACTCGCGTGTTCGCGTCGACGGCGTCGTACATCAGCTCACGAGTCCGCCGGTGCTCAAGAAGCAGGAGAAGCACGACATCGAGGTCGTCGTCGACCGCCTCACCGTCAAGTCGAGCTCGAAGCAGCGTCTGACCGACTCGGTGGAAACCGCCCTTCGGCTGGCCGACGGCATCGTGGTGCTCGATTTCGTCGACCGTGACGAGAATGCGTCGGACCGTGAGCGCCGGTTCTCCGAGAAGCTCGCCTGCCCCAACGGACACCCGTTGTCCATCGACGATCTCGAACCGCGGTCGTTCTCCTTCAACTCGCCGTACGGTGCGTGCCCGGACTGCGTCGGACTCGGCGTGCGCAAGGAGGTCGATCCTGAGCTGGTCGTTCCCGACGGGGATCTCAGCCTCGCCGACGGTGCCATCGCACCGTGGTCGATGGGCCAGACGTCGGAGTACTTCGGCCGCCTGCTCTCCGGGCTCGCCGACGCCATGGGATTCGACCTGAACGCGCCGTGGAACAAGTTGCCCGCCAAGGTCAAGCGCGCAGTCCTCGAGGGCAGCGATCACCAGGTGCACGTGAAGTACAAGAATCGCTACGGCCGCACGCGGTCGTACTACGCCGAGTTCGAGGGTGTGATGCCGTTCCTGCACCGCCGGTTGGAGCAGACCGAGTCCGAGCAGATGAAGGAACGCTACGACGGCTACATGCGCGACGTGCCGTGTCCCACCTGCAACGGGGCGCGGCTGCGGCCGGAGATCCTGTCGGTCACGATCGCGGCGGGCGACTTCGGCCCTAAGTCGATCGCCGAGGTGTGCGAATTGTCGATCGCCGACACCGCGAATTTCCTGAACAGCCTCACTCTCGGTCGCCGCGAGGAAGCAATCGCCGGGCAGGTCCTCAAGGAGGTGCAGGCGCGCCTCGGCTTCCTGCTGGACGTCGGTCTGGAATACCTGTCACTGGCCAGGACCGCCGGCTCGCTGTCCGGCGGCGAGGCGCAGCGTATCCGCCTCGCGACCCAGATCGGATCGGGGCTCGTCGGTGTTCTGTACGTCCTCGACGAGCCGTCGATCGGACTGCATCAGCGCGACAACCGTCGGCTCATCGACACGTTGACGCGGTTGCGCGACCTCGGAAACACCCTCATCGTCGTCGAGCACGACGAGGACACCATCCGTACCTCCGACTGGATCGTCGACATCGGTCCGTTGGCGGGTGAGCACGGCGGACGCGTCGTGCACAGCGGTTCGTACGAGGACCTGCTGACCAACGAGGAATCGCTGACCGGTGCGTACCTGTCCGGACGGATGGAGATTCCGCTGCCCGACACCCGTCGTGTCGTGGACAAGAAGCGTCAGGTCACCGTGGTCGGTGCCCGCGAGCACAATCTCCGTGGCATCGACGTCAGTTTCCCGCTCGGTGTGCTGACCTCGGTCACCGGGGTGTCGGGTTCGGGTAAGTCCACTCTCGTCAACGACATTCTCGCGACGGTGATGGCCAACAAGCTCAACGGAGCCCGTCAGGTTCCCGGTCGGCACACGCGAATCAACGGCCTGGATCAGCTCGACAAGCTGGTGCGGGTGGATCAGTCGCCGATCGGACGCACACCGCGCTCGAACGCGGCCACGTACACCGGTGTGTTCGACAAGATCCGCACGCTGTTCGCGGCGACCACCGAGGCCAAGGTGCGCGGCTATCAGCCCGGTCGGTTCTCGTTCAACGTCAAGGGCGGCCGGTGCGAGGCATGCTCGGGAGACGGCACACTCAAGATCGAGATGAACTTCCTGCCGGACGTCTACGTTCCGTGCGAGATCTGTGAGGGTGCGCGATACAACCGCGAGACACTCGAAGTCCATTACAAGGGCAAGACCATCGCCGAGGTCCTGGACATGCCGATCGAGGAGGCTGCCGACTTCTTCGAGGCCATCACCTCGATCCACCGCTACCTCAAGACACTCGTCGAGGTCGGTCTCGGGTACGTCCGACTCGGCCAACCGGCAACGACGTTGTCCGGCGGCGAGGCGCAACGCGTCAAGCTGGCAGCGGAACTGCAGAAGCGGTCCACAGGCCGCACGGTCTACATTCTCGACGAACCGACCACCGGCCTGCACTTCGAGGACATTCGCAAGCTGCTCGGCGTCGTGAACGGCTTGGTGGACAAGGGCAACACGGTGATCGTGATCGAGCACAATCTCGACGTCATCAAGGTCTCGGACTGGGTCATCGACATGGGCCCCGAAGGTGGCTCGGGCGGCGGAACGGTTGTGGCGCAGGGTGATCCGGAGGCAGTGGCGGCGGTCTCGGAAAGCTACACCGGCAAGTTCCTGCAGGAGGCGCTCACCCGGGAGTCGGTCGTCGCCCCGCCGGTGAAGGCGGCTGCGAAGAAGCGTAGGCCTCGCAAGGTCGCCGCCGTCCGATAAGCGCTGCAGTCAGCTGGCACCGTCCGATTCGGACCCCGTGAACGCACGAAGCCGCATCCGTCAACTACCGGATGCGGCTTCGTGCGTCGGTCTCGACTTGGCTGGTGTTCTGCTCAGTGCACCGGACCGGTGTACTTCTCGCCGGGGCCCTTTCCCGGCTCGTCCGGATGGGCCGACGCTTCCCGGAATGCGCGCTGCAGTGCCTGCAGGCCGTCGCGGATGGGTCCGGCATGGGGGCCGAGGTACTCCACCGACGCGGTGACCAGGCCGGCCAAGGCGGTGATGACGCGGCGGGCCTCGTCGAGGTCGAGGTAGGGGCTCTCCGCGGGATCCGGCTCGGACAGTCCCAACTTCTCGGCTGCGGAACTCATCAGCATCACCGCAGCGCGGCTGATGACCTCGACCGCGGGGACTTCGGCGAGTTCACGGACTTCGGGCTCGGTGCCGACGGGGTCGGCACCCGCGGGATCGCCATCGGCGGGAGTGGGGGCGCTGGTCATGCCTACGAGAATCCCACGCCGCCCGCAGCGGGGAGAATCGGGTGCCGACGCTGTCGGGGGCGATCGGGCTCGATTGTCGGTTTCTCGAATCGGCTGGTAGTGTGACTCGATGACCGTCTTCGGCGTGCGCTCCTCGATGGAGTTCACCGCACGGAGGCAGCAAGTGGAGCCCGACTCCCACCGGCACGTAGCCTTCAACAAGCTACTTCCCGGTCCGGTCGCACGAAGGAAGTCCTCATCGGCCTCCTGCGTGCTTCCTCCCAGTGAGGAGACTGTACGACGACAGTTGTCGTGCGGGTCGACCGGTCGACATCGGGCCCTGCTATCGGATCACACCGAGAGCAGGGTTTTTTCGTTGCAGCGGTTCACATCGCTGCGGTGAATGTCGAGGATCGACGGCGACGGGCTGTGCCAGTGGCAGGCGGTCGGGTTACACACCACACCGCACTACCTAGGAGGCCCCATCAGCACTGAGACCCGCATCAACGATCGCATCCGAGTTCCCGAGGTCCGGCTTGTCGGACCGGGTGGTGAACAGGTGGGGATCGTGCGTGTTGAAGATGCACTCCGCTTGGCTCTCGAAGCCGACCTCGATCTTGTAGAAGTAGCTCCCGACGCACGTCCGCCGGTCTGCAAGATCATGGACTACGGGAAGTTCAAGTACGAGGCTGCGCAGAAGGCGCGCGAATCGCGCAAGAACCAGACGCTCACCGTCATCAAGGAACAGAAGCTCCGCCCCAAGATCGACGCGCACGACTACGAGACCAAGAAGCGCAACGTCGTTCGCTTCCTCGAAGCCGGCTCGAAGGTCAAGGTCACCATCATGTTCCGCGGTCGTGAGCAGTCGCGTCCCGAACTCGGCTTCCGTCTGCTGCAGCGCCTGGGCGCGGACGTCGCGGAGCTCGGCTTCGTGGAGACCTCGGCCAAGCAGGACGGCCGCAACATGACGATGGTGTTGGCACCGCACAAGGGTGCCAAGACTCGCGTCAAGGCGCAGGAGAGCGCAGCGGCTCCGCCCGCCCAGCGCGCACCGGCCCCCGCGCCGGAACAGCCCGCCGACGCAGCCCCGGCTGCCGAGGCACCGGCCGCAGCAGCTCCGGCTACTCCGGCGCAGACCAACTGAGCCTCGCGCTCTACCAGTAAGACAGCCCTACACCTGCTTCGGTGCACAGAATTTCCGTTGCGATGTGCGGCTGTGCCATGCAACACCGAAGAGCTATTACAGAAGAAGAGGATTTCATGCCCAAGCAGAAGACCCACAGTGGTGCCAAGAAGCGATTCAAGGTGTCCGGCAGCGGCAAGATCCTGCGCCAGAAGGCCGGCCGTCGCCACCTGCTCGAGCACAAGCCCACCAAGGTGACTCGTCGCCTCGATGGTGTCGCCGTTGTCAAGAAGGCCGACGTGCCGCGGATCAAGCGCCTGCTCGGCATCTGATTCGGCCCGCCGCCGACTGATTTCGGTCGGCTTCATCCCATTACCATTCGGGGTTTCACACACCCCCAGATCGACAGGATTCACCAGTGGCACGCGTAAAAAGGGCCGTCAACGCCCAGAAGAAGCGCCGTTCGATTCTCGAAGCGTCCAAGGGCTACCGCGGACAGCGCTCACGTCTGTACACCAAGGCCAAGGAGCAGCAGCTCCACTCGCTGACCTATGCGTACCGGGACCGCCGCGCGCGCAAGGGTGACTTCCGCAAGCTGTGGATCACGCGTATCAACGCTGCAGCTCGCGCCAACGACATCACGTACAACCGCTTCGTCCAGGGCCTCAAGGCCGCGGGCGTCGAGGTCGACCGCAAGATCCTCGCCGAGCTCGCTGTGTCGGATGCTGCGGCGTTCGCAAGCCTGGTCGCCATCGCCAAGGCCGCACTGCCTGCCGATGTCAACGCTCCGGCCGGAGAAGCAGCCTGAGCGAGTCGACGTACGACGACTCAACACCGAAACGGCCCGTGGATTCGCTGACCGAGCGAACTCCGCGGGTCGTTTCGGCCGTCAAGCTCGCTCGAGCCGCGGAACGCAAGAAGACCGGGCTCTTTCTGGCCGAAGGCTTCAACGCGGTGTCCGAGGCGGCCCGGTCCCGGTTGGTTCGTGAGCTGTTCTTCACCGCGGATGCTCTCGAGCGCCACCATGACCTCATCATGTCCATCGAGGCGGGTGGCGCACGAGTTCATCCGATCACCGACCGTGCTGCGAAAGCCTTGTCCGACACGGTCACTCCGCAGGGTCTCATCGCGGTCACCGAGTTGGTCGACGTCCCGATCGGCCGTGCGTTGGCCGGAACACCGCGGCTGGTGGCCGTACCGGTGGAGACGGCCGAGCCGGGCAATGCCGGGACTGTGATTCGCGTCGCTGACGCGGCAGGAGCGGATTCGGTCGTTCTGCTGGGCGATTCGGTGGATCCCCACAACGGCAAATGCGTCCGCGCCTCGGCGGGCAGCGTGTTCCATCTGCCCATCGCTCGGGAGCGATCGATCGAGTCCGGAATCGACGCGTTGCGCAGGGCGGGTCTGACCATCGTCGCGACGGCCGCCGATGGCGAAGTGGACTTGGACGACGCGGACGAGCTGCTCACGCAGCCGACCGCGTGGTTGTTCGGCAACGAGGCACACGGGCTCTCGGAGTCCGTGACGCGCGACGCCGATCACCGCATTCGAATCCCTATCCACGGCCGCGCCGAGAGCCTCAACCTGGCGACCGCCGCGGCGATCTGCCTGTACGCGAGTGCCAGGGCGCAGCGACGCTCCGAAACCCCGTGAGCAGGTCTCGCCTAGGATCGATACCTGTCTGTTCTGAGCAGACACCGACTATTACTCGAGGAGTGCAGCTGTCGTGGCGAAGAAAGATGGCGGACCCGAGCCGGTAGATCCGTCCGTTCTCGAGGAGTCCGCGCTCGGATCCGCAGTGGACTCGGCCGAGCAGGCGTTCGCCGACGCGTCGGACCTCGATGCTCTGACCAAGGTCAAGATCGATCACGTGGGCGGCAAGGCTCCGTTGGCACTGGCGCAGCGCGCGCTCGGTGCGATCCCGGGGGACCAGAAGGCGGACGCGGGCAAACGCGTCAAGGCAGCGCGTGATCGAGTACAGAAGGCCTTCGACGAGCGACGCGCCGTGCTGTCGGCCGAGCGTGACGCCGCGATCCTGGTCGCGGAAACCATCGACGTGACACTGCCGACCGACCGAGCTCCCGTCGGTGCTCGGCACCCCATCACGATCATCGCCGAACAGGTTGCCGACGTGTTCGTCGGAATGGGCTGGGAGGTCGAAGAAGGCCCCGAGGTCGAGACCGAACATTTCAATTTCGACGCACTGAACTTCCTGCCCGACCACCCGGCACGCACGATGCAGGACACGTTCCACATCGCGCCGGAGGGTTCGCGTCAGGTTCTGCGCACTCATACCTCCCCGGTGCAGGTCCGGTCGATGCTCTCGCGTGAGGTTCCGATCTACGTCGTCTGCCCGGGACGGACGTTCCGCACGGACGAACTCGACACGACGCACACTCCGGTCTTCCATCAGGTCGAGGGTCTTGCGATCGACAAGGGCCTGACCATGGCGCACCTGCGCGGCACACTGGATGCGTTCGCGAAGGCGTTGTTCGGCAACGACACCCGTACACGCATGCGTCCCAACTACTTTCCGTTCACCGAGCCGTCGGCCGAGGTCGACGTGTGGTTCCCGAAGAAGAAGGGCGGGGCCGGTTGGGTCGAGTGGGGTGGCTGCGGAATGGTCAACCCGAAGGTGTTGCAGGCCAGTGGCATCGATCCCGAGGTCTACACCGGATTCGCGTTCGGAATGGGTCTCGAGCGGACGCTCCAGTTCCGCAACGACATCCCGGACATGCGCGACATCGTCGAGGGCGACATCAGGTTCACTTTGCCCTTCGGTGTTCAGGCCTGACGGACGTTCTTCACCCGCCCCACTTCTTCTCGGATACAAGAAAGAGCTGAGCACACGTGCGAGTCCCACAATCCTGGCTGACCGAGGTCCTGCACGCGGGGACGCCCGACTGGGCCGTCTCGCCCGAGGAGCTCGACGCCGGTTTCGTGCGGGTCGGGTTCGAGGTCGAGGAACTCGATTCGCTGGACAACGTGACCGGGCCACTCGTGGTCGGTCGGGTCAGTTCCATCGAGGAGCTGACCGAGTTCAAAAAACCGATTCGCTTCTGCCTGGTGGACGTCGGAGCAGCCGAGCCACAGGAAATCGTGTGCGGGGCCAGGAACTTCGCCGAGGGTGACCTGATCGTGGCCGCGCTGCCGGGCAGCGTCCTGCCCGGGGGATTCGCCATCGCGTCGCGCAAGACCTACGGCCGCAACTCCAACGGCATGATCTGCTCGACGCTCGAACTCGGGTTGGGTAAGGATCACTCCGGAATTCTGGTGCTGCCCGAGGGCACGGCTGCCCCGGGCGACGACGCCAAAGCCGTTCTCGGTCTGCTGGACTCGGTCATCGAGCTCAACGTGACCCCGGATCGCGGCTACGCCTTCTCGGTCCGCGGCCTCGCCCGCGAACTGGCCTGCAGTTTCGACCTTCCGTTCGTGGATCCGGCGCGCACGGTCCCCACCGAGGTCACCGGTGACGCCTGGTCGGTCACCGTCGAACCGAACTCCGGCGCATCGCGATTCGCGTTGCGCAAGATCGTCGGCATCGATCCGACGGCGACGACGCCCTGGTGGATGCAGCGTCGACTGCTGCTGGCAGGCGTACGCCCGATCTCGGCGGCCGTCGATGTCACCAACTACGTGCTCCACGAACTCGGCCAGCCGCTGCATGCATTCGACGCGGCCAAGCTCGACGGCGATCTGGTCGTCCGCCGCGCGAACGCGGGGGAGAAGCTGACCACACTCGACGGTGTCGAGCGTTCCCTCGATGCCGAGGACGTCGTCATCGCCGACGGCTCGGGAGCGATCTCGTTGGCCGGTGTCATGGGCGGTGCGTCCACCGAAGTCGACGACTCGACCACCGAGGTCGTGCTCGAAGCGGCATCGTTCGATCCGCTCGCGGTGTTCCGCACCGGTCGTCGCCACAAGCTCTCCAGCGAGGCCAGCAAGCGTTTCGAGCGGACCGTGGATTCGGCTCTGCCTGTCGCAGCACTCGATCGGGCCGCACAGTTGTTGGTCGAGATCGCCGGCGGCCGGATCGAGCCCGTGTTGACCGATATCGGCGAGGCAGCCGAATATCCCACGGTCACGATGGACTTCGACCTGCCGGACCGAATCGCCGGAGTGCAGTACCCCAACGGAACCGCTGCCCGACGGTTGACGCAGATCGGTTGCGGAGTCGAGGTATCGGTCGACGGCGACGGGCACGGCCAGCTCATCGTCACCCCGCCGTCCTGGCGACCGGATCTGGTGCAGCGCGCCGACCTGGTGGAAGAGGTGCTGCGGCTTGAAGGGCTCGAACAGATCCCGTCGGTACTGCCGTCGGCTCCGGGCGGTCGCGGCCTCACTGCCGAACAGAAGCGCAGGCGTGCCGTCGGCAAGGCACTCGCGTTCTCCGGTTACGTCGAGGTGTTGCCTCCGGTGTTCCTGCCCAAGGGCGTGTTCGACACGTGGGGTCTCGACGCGGACGACCCACGGCGCGCGACCACCTCGGTGCTCAATCCACTCGAGGCCGACCGTCCCGAGCTCGCGACCACTGTGCTTCCCGGTTTGCTCGAGATGCTGAGCCGGAACATCGCGCGCGGTCAGCGAGACGTCTCGCTGTTCGGCATTGCCCAGGTGGTGCTCCGCCACGACGCCACCGCAGCCGTGGACGCGTTGCCGGTCGACCGTCGTCCCACCGACGACCAGATCGCCATGCTTCGTGGTTCGTTGCCGGCGCAGCCGGTGCACGTGGGCATGGTGCTCACCGGTCAGCGTGAGTTGTCGGGTCCGTGGGGTGCCGGCCGCGCCGCAGAGGCCGCCGATGCGTTCGCTGCGGTACGTACGGTTGCCGAGGCGTCCGGAGTGCACGTCGATCTTCGGGCGGCGCAGCACCTTCCGTGGCATCCGGGTCGGTGCGCGGAGGTCCTGCTCGACGGTGAGGTCGTCGGATACGCGGGCGAGCTGCATCCGGCCGTGCTCGAGCGGGCGGGCCTGCCGCCGCGTACGTGTGCCGTCGAGTTGAGCCTGAGCGCTCTTCCCGTCGTCGAGTCGCTCCCTGCCCCAGAGGTGTCGCCGTATCCGGCGGTGCTGCAGGACGTGGCAGTGGTGGTCGACGCTTCCGTACCTGCGGCGTCGGTGGAAGCCGCGCTCACGATCGGCGGTGGCGACCTGCTCGAGTCGATTCGACTGTTCGACGTCTACGAGGGTGAACAGGTCGGCGAGGGTCGCAAGTCGCTGGCGTTCGCGCTGCGGTTCCGAGGTGCCGACGGCACCTTGACCGAGGATCAGGCAACGGCTGCCCGCGATGCGGCGGTCGACGCGGCATCGAAGGCCGTCGGCGCGCAGCTGCGCAGTTGAACCAGCGCAGTTGCGCAGTTGAATCAGCGCAGTTGTGCAGTTGAACCAGCGCAGTTGCGCAGTTGATCCGTGCACACCCGGGCTCGTCTGTCCGTAGCGTGGAGTCACGAGTACGACGGGTGACGGGAGCAGCGCATGAGTGAATTCGGAACAGACGGTGCGGCGACGGATCTTCAGGTGATCGAGGAGATCCTGGCTGCAGTGGCAGGTCGGTCCCGGTTGGCCCCGGTAGCGGCAGCCGCATCGGCGCTGGCGGCCGAGTTGCGCAATGCTGAACCCGAATCCACTGGACCCGATCGCGGCGCACCACCCGGGACGGTTCCCGATGTCGACGTTCCGCAGGTGACCAAGCCGCGGATCGACCAGCCGCTCGGTGATCCACCACCGGGGGCTCCGCTCGGCGGCACGGTACCGGGGATCATCGATGCGGAGCTGGTCGAGGACCAGCCCATCGGTAGCGGATACGGTGCCGGTGCGGTGCGCGCGCCGATCGGTGACTTCACCGATTCGGGGGTGCCGACGTGGGACGGTGTGCGCGACAAGGTCGAACAGCGATCGGGTACAGCCGTCGGCGCGGAGGAACTGGACCGAGAGTCCAGGGCGGGCCGTGACCTCGACGAGCAGTGGAACGAACGGCAGGACGCCGGCCGGAGGAAGCTCGACGAGATCCGCAAGTCCATGGGTGGACGCTGACACACCGGACCCGTTCATGAATGAGCTTGCATGATGCTGCATAATAAACCGCATGACTATTTCGGAGGCCACGCCGAGGCGCATCGCAGTGGCGGGCGCAAGTGGGTACGCCGGCGGTGAAATTCTTCGACTGCTGCTCGGGCACCCGGGAGTGCGCGACGGTTCGTTGGTCATCGGCACTCTGACCGCGGGCGGCAATGCCGGTGCGACGCTGGGTGAATTCCATCCCCATCTGTTGCCACTCGCAGACCGCGTTCTCGCCCCGACCACCGTCGACGAGCTCGCGGGTCACGACGTGGTGTTCCTGGGGCTCCCGCACGGCAAGTCCGCCGAACTCGCGCTGCAGCTGCCCGAGTCCGTGGTGATCATCGATTGCGGGGCCGACTTCCGCCTCACCGACGGTGCGGCGTGGGAGAAGTACTACAAGAGTCCGCACGCGGGCAGTTGGCCGTACGGCTTGCCGGAGTTGCCGGGCTGCCGTGAGCGATTGGTCGGTGCCACTCGCATCGCCGTCCCCGGTTGTTACCCGACGGTGTCGTCGCTCGCGCTCGCACCCGCTGTCGCCGCAGGCATCATCGAGCCCCGCGTCAATATCGTTGCTGTCAGCGGTACTTCGGGTGCAGGCCGAGCTCCGAAGGCAGATCTTCTCGGTTCGGAGGTGATGGGTTCGGTTCGGGCGTACGCGGTTGCGGGCGCACACCGCCACACTCCCGAGATCGTGCAGAACCTCTCGGCGCTCGCCGGTAGTGCTGTTGCGGTGTCCTTCACGCCGGTTCTCGCACCGATGCCCCGCGGAATCCTGGCCACCTGCACCGCGATCACCACCGCCACGCAGGCGCAGGCCGTCGAGGTCTACGAGAAGGCTTACGCGGCAGAGCCGTTCGTGCACGTGCTTCCAGCCGGTCGTCTTCCGCAGACCGGTTCGGTCATCGGGTCGAACGCCGTGCAGATGAGCGTGTCGGTCGATGCGGACGCCGGCTTGCTCGTCGTGATCGCGGCCATCGACAACTTGGCCAAGGGCACGGCGGGAGCTGCCGTCCAATCCATGAATCTTGCACTGGGAATCACCGAGACCGAGGGTCTCTCTACCGTAGGAGTAGCACCATGAGCAGCGTCGGGAGCCAGGCGGAGGCCGTCGGCATGATTGCGGGCAAGCTCGTGCGCACGCAGGGTGTCACCTGTCCTGCAGGTTTCCGCGCTGCCGGTATTCCGGCCGGAATCAAGGCGAGTGGCAAGTCCGATCTGGCCTTGGTGTTCAACGAGGGTCCCGATTTCGCTGCGGCGGGTGTGTTCACCCGCAACAAGGTCAAGGCTGCGCCGGTGTTGTGGTCGCAGCAGGTGCTCTCCACCGGACGGCTGCGCGCAGTCATCCTCAATTCCGGTGGTGCCAATGCCTGCACCGGTGCGCCGGGCTTTCAGGACTCGCACCGTACAGCCGAGGAGGTGGCGTCCGCACTGAGCAATTGGGGTTCCGAGACCGGAGCGATCGAGGTCGCCGTCTGCTCGACGGGTCTCATCGGTGACCGGCTCCCGATGGACAAGCTGCTGCCCGGTGTGACCGAGGTGGTGCACGAGCTCGCGGGCGGAATTTCGGGTGGTACCGATGCGGCGTACGCGATCATGACCACCGACACCGTGCCCAAGCAGGCAGCCGTTCATCATGCCGACAAATGGAACGTCGGCGGCATGGCCAAGGGTGCAGGCATGCTGGCACCGTCGTTGGCCACGATGCTCAGCGTCATCACCACCGATGCTGTCGCCACCGCGGACCAGCTGGACAAGGCACTGCGCGCGGCGACCCGGATGTCGTACGACCGGCTCGACGTCGACGGCGCGTCCTCGACCAACGACACCGTGCTGCTGCTCTCGTCCGGGGCCAGCGGAGTGGCACCGTCGCAGGAAGAACTCGACGCCGCGGTCCTGGCGGTGTGCGACGACTTGGCCGACCAGATGATGGCCGACGCGGAGGGCGTGACCAAGCGGGTGCGGATCACCGTGTCGGGCGCGATGAGCGAGGACGACGCCCTGATCGGCGTTCGCGCGGTCGCCAGGGACTCCCTGACCAAGACGGCCCTCTTCGGGTCCGATCCCAACTGGGGCCGTGTGCTCGCGGCAATCGGTATCGCCCCGATCGAGCTCGATCCGGATCGAATTGCCGTGTCCTTCAACGGAAATCCGGTGTGCATCGACGGCGTGGGAGCGCCGGGAGCTCGGGAGGTCGATCTGTCCGGTGTCGACATCTCGGTGACCATAGATCTCGGTCTCGGCGCAGGGTCTGCCACCATCCGAACCACCGATCTCTCGCACGCGTACGTCGAAGAGAATTCGGCGTACTCGTCATGACCTCGGCCGCACTGCAGTTGACGGCCGCGCAGAAGGCCTTCACGCTCGCCGAGGCTCTGCCCTGGCTGCAGCGATTCTCGGGCGAGGTCGTCGTCGTGAAGTACGGCGGAAATGCCATGATCGACGAGAATCTGAAGCGGGCGTTCGCGGCCGACATGGTGTTTCTGCGCACCGTCGGAATCCATCCGGTCGTCGTTCACGGCGGTGGGCCGCAGATCTCGGCCATGCTGACCAGACTCGGCCTGGCCGGTGAATTCCGCGGCGGATTCCGCGTCACCACCCCCGAGGTCATGGACGTCGCGCGGATGGTGCTGTTCGGTCAGGTCGGGCGCGAGCTCGTCGGCCTGATCAACGGTCACGGTCCGTATGCCGTCGGAATTTCCGGTGAGGATGCGCACCTGTTCACCGCGACGCGTCGCACCGTGCTGGTCGACGGCACCGAGACCGACATCGGTCTCGTCGGCGACGTCACGTCGGTTGATCCTGCCGCGGTCTTCGATCTCATTGCCGCAGGACGCATTCCGGTGGTGTCCACCATCGCGCCCGACCGCGACGGCGTCGTCCACAACATCAACGCCGACACTGCGGCAGCGGCGCTCGCCAGTGCCCTCGGTGCCGAGAAGATGGTGGTGCTCACCGATGTCGAAGGCCTGTACACGGATTGGCCCGATCGCAGCTCGTTGACCTCCGAGATCGACGCGTCCACGCTCGAGGCGTTGCTGCCCTCACTCGACGCCGGGATGGTGCCGAAGATGGAAGCGTGCCTGCGGGCGGTTCGAGCCGGCGTTCCGTCGGCTCATGTCATCGACGGTCGCGTCGAACATTCCGTGCTGGTGGAGCTGTTCACCGGTGAGGGAATCGGCACCATGGTCACCCCCGATCACTCTTCTACGTCAGGAGTCACGCCATGACCGGCACCGAGTCCACCCTCGATCTGCAACAGCGGTGGTCGAATTCGTTGATGGACAACTACGGTGTTCCGCGCGTGGCGCTCGTCCGCGGCGAGGGCGCGGTGGTGACCGACGCCGACGGAAAGCAGTATCTGGACCTGCTCGCGGGTATCGCCGTGAACATCCTCGGACATGCCCACCCGGCGGTGATCGAGGCGGTCACCACTCAGCTGTCCACCCTCGGGCACACTTCGAATCTGTATGCGACAGAACCCGGTATCGCGTTGGCCGAGCAATTGCTCGCGCAGCTCGGTGCCGGGGCCACCGGTCGGGTGTTCCTGTGCAACTCGGGAACCGAGGCCAACGAGGCGGCGTTCAAGATCGCTCGCCTGACCGGCCGTCCCAACATCGTGGCGGCGGAGAAGTCGTTTCACGGACGGACGATGGGCGCTCTCGCTCTGACCGGTCAGCCGGACAAGCGGATCCCGTTCGAGCCGATGCCTGCCGGCGTGCACCACGTTCCGTACGGCGATGTGGCCGCGCTGGAAGCTGCCGTCGATTCGGACACTGCCGCAGTGTTTCTCGAACCCATCATGGGTGAGGGAGGCGTGGTGGTTCCGCCGGAGGGATATCTACTCGCCGCCCGTGAGATCACCGCGAAGCACGGCGCACTGCTGGTCCTGGACGAGGTGCAGACCGGTATCGGCCGAACGGGCTGGTTCTACGCTCACCAGTCGGTCGGCATCGTGCCCGACGTCATCACGCTCGCCAAGGGTCTGGGCGGCGGCCTTCCCATCGGGGCCTGCATCGGCATCGGAGCGGCGGGGGAGTTGCTGCATCCGGGCAAGCACGGCACCACGTTCGGTGGTAACCCCGTATGCGCGGCGGCGGCTCTGGCCGTGCTGCGCACCATCGCCGACGAGGACCTGCTCTCGCACGCCGACAGCATCGGCAAGACCATCGCACACTCCATCGAGAATCTGGATCACCCTCTGGTGAGCCATGTTCGGGGTTCGGGCCTTCTCCTCGGTGTGGTCCTCACCGACGCCGTCGCACCGGCGGCCGAAGCCGCCGCGCGCGAGGCAGGCTTCCTCCTCAACGCGGCCCAGCCCGACGTGCTTCGGCTCGCACCACCGTTGATCATCACCGAAGAGCAAGCCGCGTCGTTCGTGACGGCGTTACCGGCAATTCTCGACGCAGCACAGGAGGCTCATCAGCCATGACCGTTCAGCATTTCCTCCGGGACGACGACATCACGCCCGCGCAGCAGGGTGAAATCCTCGCTCTGGCAGCCGAACTCAAGCGTGCTCCGTTCTCGAAGCGTCCGCTCGAGGGCCCCAAGGGAGTCGGCGTCATTTTCGAGAAGAACTCGACACGGACCCGCTTCTCGTTCGAGATGGGCATCGCGCAGTTGGGTGGTCATGCCGTGGTGGTGACGGGCCGCGACACCCAGTTGGGTCGCGAGGAGACGCTGCAGGACACGGGGCGGGTTCTCTCGCGCTATGTCGAGGCGGTCGTGTGGCGCACGTTCGGGCAGAAGCGGCTCGAGCAGATGGCGACCGGCGCAACGATTCCGATCGTCAACGCCCTCTCCAACGAGTTCCACCCGTGCCAGGTTCTGGCGGATCTGCAGACCCTGATCGAGCACAAGGGAAATCTGCAGGGGCGCACCTTGGCCTACTTCGGTGACGGTGCCAACAACATGGCGCACTCGCTGCTCATCGGCGGAGTGACGGCCGGGCTGAACGTGCGGATCGCTGCGCCCAAGGAATTTGCCCCGCTCGGTTACGTTCTCGACGCGGCGCATGCGCGTGCCGAGGAAACCGGGGCCACCATCACCATCACCGAGGACCCGGTCGAGGCCGCCGCCGGTGCCGACGCGCTCGTCACCGACACCTGGACGTCGATGGGCCAGGAGAACGACGGTCTCGATCGCGTCGCCCCGTTCCGGCCGTATCGAATCGATTCGGACCTGCTCTCGAAGGCCCAGTCGGACGCCGTCGTGCTGCACTGCCTACCTGCACATCGCGGCGAGGAGATCACCGACGAGGTGCTCGACGGTCCCCAGAGTGTTGTCTGGGACGAGGCCGAGAACCGCCTGCACGCGCAGAAGGCACTGCTGGTGTGGCTCCTCGAACAGGCCCGACGACCATGAGCGAGGACGTCACTGCGGTGCCGTTGACCGCGTCGACCCGCGCGGGCAGGCAGGCACGGATCATCGCGTTGCTGGCCACCCATCAGGTGCGCAGTCAACCGCAGCTGGCGTCGTTGCTCGCAGCCGAGGGGATCGACACCACTCAGGCCACTCTCTCGCGGGACCTCGAGGAACTGGGTGCCGTGAAACTGCGCGCGCCGGACGGTGGAGTGGGGGTGTACGTCGTGCCCGAGGACGGCAGCCCGGTCCGGGGAGTGTCCGGCGGCACCGACCGCCTCCTGAAGTTGCTGGGGGAGTTGTTGGTGTCCACCGACCACAGCGGGAACCAGGCCGTCCTCCGCACGCCACCGGGCGCGGCGCACTACCTGGCCAGCGCTCTGGATCGTGCTGCGATGCCGGAGATCGTCGGGACCATCGCCGGTGACGACACGATTCTGTTGATCGCCCGCGAGCCACATACCGGTGGCGAGGTCGCGGACAAGATCGAAAAGCTTGCTCGACGCGGTAACTGAGATCCGGTTACCCATCATGCGCATCAAGAACAACGAAGGAGCTTGAACACCATGGCCGAACGCGTCATCCTCGCCTACTCCGGCGGACTCGACACCTCCGTCGCCATCAGCTGGATCGGCAGGGAGACCGGCAAGGAGGTCGTTGCCGTCGCCATCGATCTGGGGCAGGGCGGCGAGGACATGGACGTCGTGCGTCAACGCGCACTCGATTGCGGCGCAGTCGAATCCGTCGTCGTCGATGCCAGGAACGAGTTCGCCGACGAGTACTGCCTGCCGACGGTGCAGTCCAACGCGCTGTACATGGATCGGTATCCCCTCGTGTCGGCGATCAGTCGTCCGCTCATCGTCAAGCACCTCGTGGAGAACGCGCGGGCGCACGGCGGAACCGTTGTCGCACACGGGTGCACGGGCAAGGGCAACGACCAGGTTCGCTTCGAGGTCGGCTTCAACACCCTCGCCCCCGAGCTCGAGGTGTTGGCACCGGTTCGCGACTACGCGTGGACGCGCGAGAAGGCGATCAAGTTCGCCGAGGAGAACGACATCCCGATCAACGTGACCACCAAGTCGCCGTTCTCGATCGACCAGAACGTGTGGGGGCGCGCGGTGGAGACCGGCTTCCTCGAGGACCTGTGGAACGCGCCGACCAAGGACGTCTACGACTACACCGAGGATCCGACGGTCAACTTCCAGGCTCCGGACGAACTGATCGTCTCGTTCGACAAGGGTCGCCCGGTCGCGATCGACGGTCGCCCGGTCTCGGTGCTCGAAGCGATCCAGGAGCTCAACACTCGTGCCGGAGCGCAGGGTGTCGGCCGGTTGGACGTGGTCGAGGATCGGCTCGTCGGCATCAAGAGTCGCGAGATCTACGAGGCACCCGGTGCCATGGTGCTCATCCGCGCCCACGAGGAGCTCGAGCACGTGACCCTCGAACGCGAACTCGGTCGCTACAAGCGCCACACCGACCAGAAGTGGGCCGAGCTGGTGTACGACGGCCTGTGGTACTCCCCGCTCAAGGGTGCTCTCGACACGTTCGTGGAGCACACGCAGGAGCACGTCTCCGGCGATATTCGCCTGGTTCTGCACGCGGGCGGGATCATCGTCAACGGACGGCGCAGTGGCGAGTCGCTGTACGACTTCAACCTTGCCACCTACGACGAGGGCGATACGTTCGACCAGTCCGCGGCCAAGGGATTCGTTCAGCTGCACGGACTGTCGTCGAAGATCGCCGCGAAGAGGGACCTGGGCCTGTGACGAATTCGGAGACCGCACACGGAACCAACGAAGGTTCGCTCTGGGGCGGCAGATTCGCATCGGGGCCGGCCGCCGCCATGGCAGCGTTGAGCAAGTCGACGCACTTCGACTGGGTCCTCGCGCCGTACGACATCCGCGCATCCATGGCGCACGCCCGAGTGCTGAACGGTGCCGGACTGCTCACCCCGCAGGACCTCGAGACCATGCTCGACGGTTTGCAGCGACTCGCCGATGACGTCGCCTCCGGTGAATTCGTGGCAGCCGAATCGGACGAGGACGTGCACGGTGCCCTCGAGCGCGGTTTGATCGACCGGGTCGGACCCGAGGTCGGTGGCCGGCTGCGTGCGGGCCGGTCGCGTAACGATCAGGTGGCCACGCTGTTCCGCATGTGGCTACGCGACGCCGTCCGCCGGGTGTCGGTCGGCGTTCTCGATGTGGTCGACGCGTTGGCCACCCAGGCTGCGGCGCATCCCACGGCCGTCATGCCGGGTAAGACGCATTCGCAGGCCGCGCAGCCGGTGTTGCTGGCGCATCATCTGCTCGCGCACACCCATCCGTTGTTGCGCGATGTGCAGCGCTTCGCGGATTTCGACACGCGAGCAGCGGTGTCGCCGTACGGTTCCGGTGCTCTCGCCGGTTCGTCGTTGGGGCTGAGTCCGGAGAAGATCGCTGCCGAGCTCGGGTTCGACTCGTCCGCCGAGAACTCGATCGACGCCACGTCTTCGCGCGACTTCGCCGCCGAGGCGGCCTTCGTGTTGGCGATGACGGCGGTGGATCTGTCGCGATTCGCCGAGGAGGTCATCTCGTGGAGCACTCCCGAGTACGGCTACGTGACGCTGGCCGATGCGTGGTCGACCGGCAGCTCGATCATGCCGCAGAAGAAGAATCCGGACGTCGCGGAGTTGACTCGCGGAAAGACCGGCCGCTTGATCGGTAATCTGACCGGCCTGCTGGCCACGCTGAAGGCGCAACCGTTGGCCTACAACCGTGATCTCCAGGAAGACAAGGAGCCGGTGTTCGATTCGGTCGCGCAGCTCGAGTTGTTGCTCCCGGCGCTCACCGGGTTGACGGCGACACTCGAATTCCACACCGAACGCATGGCCGAGCTGGCACCGGCCGGGTTCACTCTTGCCACCGACATCGCCGAGTGGATGGTGCGGCAGGGGATCGCGTTCCGGGTTGCCCACGAGGCCGCGGGTGCCTGCGTTCGGGCGGCCGAGGCGCGAGGCGTCGGGCTGGTGGATCTGACCGACGAGGAACTCGCCGCGATCGATCCGGCACTCACTCCCGACGTTCGTGAGGTGCTCACGGTGGAGGGCTCGATCTCGTCGCGCGATGCCCGCGGTGGGACGGCGGCCGTGCAGGTTGCTCATCAGCTCGGGGGCGTGCGGGCGACTGCCGCGACCCTGCGTGCATGGGCCGAGGAACCGGTGTTGCGGCACTGAGAGGGCAATCGATATCCACGCCGGTTTCCTCGAGTGTGATGTGAGAAGCTTTCGTCACGCGAAGACCGATGCCGGTCGTTCCGTCGGGCCGAACGCAGGAGTGTATTGGTGGGACTGAATGCAGATGCCGTACGTGGACCACTGCGGCGTGCCATCGCCACAGCCCAGAACGGTCTCGAGGTCATTCGTCTGGGTGGGCTCGAAACCGAGGTGGATCCGTCGCCGTTTCGGGTGATGGATCGCGAGCCGATGTATCGGCTTCGGCGGTATTTCCCCGACGATGTGCCCGCGGACAGTCCTCCGGTGGTGCTCATTCCGCCGATGATGGTCTCCGCGGACGTCTACGACGTCACCACCGACCAAGGTGCGGCCGGAATTCTGCACGGCATGGGTCTGGATCCGTGGGTTGTCGATTTCGGGTCACCCGATACCGAAGAGGGTGGATGGGGCCGTACGCTCGCTGATCACGTCGTGGCGATCAGCGAGGTCGTCGACAAGGTGCACGAGCACACCGGTCGCGACGTCCACCTGGGTGGCTACTCCCAGGGCGGCATGTTCTGCTACCAGGCGGCCGCCTACCGAGGTGGCCGAAATCTGGCCAGCCTCATCACGTTCGGAGCTCCGGTCGACACGCTTGCCGGTCTGCCGCTCGGGATTCCGGCAGGCGTGGCGACGCGGGGAGCGGAGTTCCTCGCCGATCACGTGTTCACTCGGCTCGCTGTGTCGGGGTGGATGGCGCGGACGGGATTCCAGTTGCTCGATCCGGCGAAGACCGTGCGGTCGCGCTTGGATTTCCTGCGGCAATTGCACGATCGTGAGGCGCTGCTCCCACGCGAGCCGCAGCGTCGCTTTCTGGCGATGGACGGGTGGGTGGCGTGGTCCGGCCCGGCCGTTGCGGAGTTGCTGAAGCAGTTCGTCGTCCACAACCGCATGATGACCGGCGGTTTCGTCATCAAGGACAGATTGCTGACTCTGGCCGAACTCACGGTGCCCGTGCTCGCCTTCGTCGGCGAAGTCGACGACATCGGTCAACCGTTGGCCGTGCGCGGCATCCAGCGCGCTGCCCCGCGTGCCCAGGTATTCGAAACCACCTTGCGCGCAGGTCATTTCGGACTGGTTGTCGGAAGTACCGCGGCTGCACAGACCTGGCCGACGACGGGAAACTGGATACGGTGGCGCGAGGATCTCGGACCGAAGCCGGAGGCGGTCCGTGTGATGGAGCGCGAGGACCACGGCGATTCCGAAAGCGGTGTGTCGATCACCAATCGACTGATCCACACCGCTGCCTCCATCGCCGAGGTGGGCGTCGGTGTCGGCCGCGGGCTGGCGTCGGCGGCGACCGGCGCGGTGCGCGGAACCCGCGAAATCTCGTCCGAGGCCGTGCGTACGTTGCCGAGGCTCGCCCGCCTCGGGCAGATGCAGCCGCACAGTCGAGTGTCGTTGGGGCGCTTGATCGCCGAGCAGGGACGTAAGTCTCCGAACGGCGAGTGCTTCCTGTTCGACGACCGAGTGCACACCTACGATGCGGTCAACGTCCGCATCGACAATGTGGTGCGCGGATTGATCAGTGTCGGCGTGCGACCTGCGTCGCGCATCGGTGTGTTGATGGAGACTCGTCCGAGCGCGTTGGCCGCGATGGCGGCCCTCTCGCGGATCGGGGCCGTACCTGTTCTGCTGCAGCCGGGCAGCGACCTGACCGCAGCCCTGCGAACCGTCGACGTCGACACGGTGATCGCCGATCCGGAGAACGCTGCGGCGGCGGTCCCGGTGGCACCGAACGTCCTGGTGCTCGGCGGCGGTGAGACTCGGCGCCTCGACATCCCGTCAGGCTACGAGGTGGTCGATCTCGAGGCCATCGATCCCGACGCGGTGCGTCTGCCTCAGTGGTACGAGCCGGATCCGGGTCGTGCCCGCGAACTGGCGATGATCCTGTTCACGACCACAGATCGCGGTCTCGAACCGAGATACATCACCAATCATCGCTGGGCGTTGTCTGCGTTCGGAACCGCGACGACGGCCGCGCTCGGACCCGGAGATACTGTCTATTGCCTTGCCCCGCTACATCATTCGGCCGGGATTCTCGTCACGATCGGTGGTGCGCTTGCGGGCGGGTCACGCATCGCGCTCTCCCGTGGTCTCGAGCCCGAGCGGTTCAGCGAAGAGGTGTACCGCTACGGCGTCACCGTCGTGAGCTACACCTGGACGATGATGCGGCAGATCCTCGACGACGGCCGGTTCCCGGTCGACTCCGGCCACCCGGTGCGCCTGTTCATCGGCTCCGGCATGCCGGTGGGGCTGTGGCGTCGCACGCTGGCGCGGTTCAGCCCGGCTCGGGTGCTCGAGTTCTACGCATCCACCGAGAACGACGTGATCCTGGCCAATGTGGCCGGCTCGAAGATCGGCTCCAAGGGACGTCCGCTGCCGGGCAGTGCACGGGTTGCGTTGGCGGCCTACGACCCGATCACGGGCCGTCTCGAAGAGGACGACGACGGTTTCGTCCGGCAGTGCCGTGACGACGAGATCGGGCTACTCCTCGGCCGACCGAGCGGGGACGGCGAAGCGACCAGCCATGTCATGCGTGGAGTATTCGAGCCCACGGATGCCTGGATCCCCACCGAGAACCTCTTCCGTCGCGATTCCGACGGCGATTACTGGCTCGTCGACCGCAAGGACACCGTGGTGCGCTCGGCGTGCGGTCCGGTGTACACCCAGCCGATCGTCGATGCGGTAGGTGACCTGGATCAGGTCGATTCGGCCGTGGTCTACGGAGTGCGGGTGACATCCGATCGGCCACGATCGGTGCGCGTCGAGGCTTCGGCCACCGAGGTGGCCGTCTGCGCCATCTCGCTGCAACCGGAGGCGGTGATCACCGCTCGTGCATTGACGGACACTCTCGGAGTGCTGCTCCCGGCCGAGCGGCCGGCGATCGTGCACGTGGTGCCCGAAATTCCGGTAGGACGCGCGTACCGACCGACCGCGACGGCGTTGAAGAAGGTCGGCATTCCGACGCCGAGTGCACGTTCGTGGTTCTACGACTCCGAGTCGAACAGCTACCGTCGATTGACGAAAGCTGTTGTGGCCGAACGGTTCGTCGGGCGCGAGGCCGCGGCCGAAAAATCGTCGTAGGAACGAGTCGGCACGGAAGAATACGGGTTCGGTAGCGTAAGCGAGTACACCACTCCGGTTCGACCGGAGCAGAGCAAAGGACACCTGTGGCAATCGATTCGACACTGCTTTCCATACTCGCGTGCCCGGTGGACAAGGGCCCGCTGCTGTTGATCGAAGGGGAACTGCTCTACAACCCGCGACTGCGGCGTGCATATCCGATCGAGAACGGCATCCCGGTGTTGCTCGCCGACGACGCCCGCGATGTCGACGACGCCGAGCACGAGTCGATCCTGGCTCGCGCCACGTCCTAGAACTCTCGGCCGCGCGCCGGGTTCGTCGACTACAGGGGTCGTCGACTACTGGGTTCGTCGACGCAATGTCGCGGCGGCTCCGCTCAGCGCAGCGACGGTGAACGCCGTGACCACGGCGATGTCGGTCCACATGCGCCCGGTGACTCCGGGGTACCTGGATATCTCCTGGAGCGCGTCGACCAGGTAGCTCAGCGGCAGGACATCGCTGATCGTGCTCAGCCAGTTCGGCATCTGGTCGCGCGGCACCAGGAGTCCGCAGAGAAACAGCTGTGGAATCACGACCACCGGCATGAACTGGACGGCTTGGAACTCGGTGCGAGCGAATGCGCTGCACAGCAGTCCGATGGCGACCCCGAGCATCGCTCCCAGGATTGCGATCACCAGTACCCAACCTACCGAGCCCTCGATGTCGAGCCCGAGAAATCCGAACGCGACGGTGCATGCGAGTACCGCCTGTCCGACGGCGGCCAGCGAGAACGCGGACCCGTAGCTTGCGAGCAGATCCAGTTTGGACATCGGAGTCGTCAGCAGGCGTTCGAGCGTTCCCGAGGATCGTTCACGCTGCATCGAGATCGACGTGATCAGGAACATGACGACGAACGGCAGGATGCCGAGCATCGTGATCGCGATCCGATCGAACAACGGCTGCTGATCAGGCGGGGTCGGCACGTCTCGGTACAGGTAATACAGCAACACCATCAGCAGGGACGGAACGAGCAGCACCATCGCCACCGATCGATGGTCTGCTCGTAGCTGTCGCAGTATGCGGCCCGTGCCGGCTGCGTAGATACGCGCGTTCACGATGTCTCCTCGGTAGATCTGATGAGGGACAGGAATGCGCGATCGAGGGTCGTTTCGTTCGTGCGCGCGAGTAGCGCGTCCGGGCTCGAGTGGGCGAGAACGGTGCCGTCGCGCATCAGAACGAGACGGCTGCAGTGCTCCGCCTCTTCCATCACGTGGCTCGAGACCAGCACCGTTGTGCCGCTTGCCGCGATATCGGCGAAACGCGACCACAGCTCCGAGCGCAGCACGGGATCCAAGCCGACCGTCGGTTCGTCGAGGACGATCAGCTCGGGTTCGGCAACCAGCGCGCTGGCCAGGGAGACCCGCCCCAGTTGGCCGCCGGAGAGCTCGCCCGCTCGTGACGACGCGTGGTCGGCCAGTCCGACGGTCTCGATGGCGGACGCGACGTCCGCGCGCCGGCGACCGTACAGCGACCCGAAGTACTGCACGTTCTCGCGAACGGTGAGATCTCGGTAGACGCTCGGTGCCTGGGTCACGTACCCGACTGTGCGGCGCAACGGTGCCGAGCCGGCCGGCGATCCGAGTACTGTCACGGTTCCGCTGCTGACGATCTGAGTGCCGACGATCGATCGCATCAAAGTCGTCTTACCGCAGCCCGATGGACCGAGAAGTCCGGTGATGACACCACGGGGGATTGTCAGGGACAGATTGTTCAGCACCGTTCGCTTGCCGCGGCGAACCGTCAGCCCTGTGATCTCGACGGCGTGTTCACCGGTGAACGCCATAGCGGCCTCCAGACTTGTCGGATGTCGAAGTCATAGCCCCGTCGGCGCACGGTGGTCAAGGGCGAAGCATCATGGGATCGATGAATGTCGCTGACTTGGAGATCGGGGAACCCGACGCCGCAGCCCGACGCATCCTCGGCGGAACCGTCACCGTGGGCGACGTGTCGGTGCGCATCGTGGAAGTCGAGGCCTACGGTGGTCCGCTCGATGGTCCATGGCCGGATCCGGCCGCGCATTCCTTCCGGGGCCCAACCCCTCGTAACCAGGTGATGTTCGGTCCTGCGGGGCGTCTGTACGTCTACCTGAGCTACGGAATGCATCTTTGTGTGAACGTGAGCTGCGGCCCGGACGGTACCGCCGCTGCGGTGTTGCTTCGAGCGGGTGAAGTGGTGGCCGGTCACCATATCGTCGAGACCAGGCGCGCCGGCCGCGGTCCACGGTCCGCGCGGGTCGAGGCCGGTTGGGCCCGCGGGCCCGGAAATCTCGGTCGAGCCCTTGGCGTCTCGCTGGGAGACAACGGATCGGACGTGTTCGACGCGTCGTCGGCCGTCACCCTCGAATTACTCGAGCGCCCGTTGAACGAGAAGGCGGTTGCATCCGGCCCACGGGTAGGGGTGAGTTCGGAAGCCGATCGTCCGTGGCGCTTCTGGGTGATCGGGTCGCAGGCGGTGTCGAGCTACAAACGCAGTCCCCGCGCCGCCGCTCCCGGTGGCTCGGAGGCCTGACCGACGCCTGGATGCGTCCATACGGGAGGATCGACGTCGTGAGTGAGAACATCATCGACGAAATGACCTGGCGTGGACTGATCGCACAGTCCACCGATGTGGATGCGCTGAAGAAGGCTACGTCCGAGGGCCCGATCACGCTGTATTCCGGTTTCGATCCGACAGGTCCCTCGCTGCACGCAGGGCACCTCGTGCCGTTGCTGGCGCTCAAGCGTTTCCAGCGAGCCGGCCATCGCCCGATCATCCTCGCCGGTGGTGCGACGGGACTCATCGGTGACCCTCGCGATGTAGGGGAGCGCACCATGAATTCCCCCGAGGTCGTCACCGAGTGGGCCTCGCGTATCCGTGGTCAGCTCGAACGGTTCGTCGACCTGGACGAGAGCCCGACGGGTGCAGTGGTGGTGAACAATCTGTCCTGGACGGGGGAGCTGTCCGCGATCGATTTCCTTCGCGACATCGGTAAGCACTTCTCGATCAACGTCATGCTTGCTCGCGAGACGGTGAAGAACAGGCTCGAGAGCGACGGAATGTCGTACACCGAGTTCAGCTACATGCTGTTGCAGGCGAACGACTACGTGCAGCTCCGCAGGCAATACGGCTGCAGTCTTCAGATCGGCGGCTCCGACCAGTGGGGAAACATCATCGCCGGGGTGGAGCTGAACCGGCGCCAGGACGCCGAGTCGGTGCACGCCATGACGGTTCCGCTGGTCACCTCCGCCGACGGCAAGAAATTCGGCAAATCCACCGGAGGCGGCAGCCTGTGGCTCGACCCGGAGATGACGAGCCCGTACGCCTGGTACCAGTACTTCGTGAACACCGGTGACGCAGACGTGGTGAAGTACCTGCGCTGGTTCACCTTCCTGTCGAAGGACGAGTTGGCCGAACTCGAGACGGCGACCACCGAGCGTCCGCACGCGCGTGAGGCGCAGAAGCGCCTGGCCGCCGAGATGACCACGCTCGTCCACGGCGAAGCCGCGACTCGCTCGGTCGAACTGGCCAGCCAGGCGCTCTTCGGGCGGGCCGAACTGACCGAACTCGACGAGAAGACGCTCGCTGCCGCGCTACAGGAAGCGTCTGTGGCCGACATCGAGGCCGGTGCACCGAACACCATCGTCGATCTGCTCGTCGCTACGGGGTTGAGCGAGAGCAAGGGCGCTGCCCGACGCGCAGTCAAGGAGGGCGGCGCATCGGTCAACAACGTCAAGATTTCCGACGAAGAATGGACGCCCGGTGCGGACGATCTCCTGCACGGCCGGTGGTTGGTGGTCCGACGCGGAAAGCGGAACTTCGCAGGCGCCCGAATCGCGGACTGAGTTTTCCGTTGTAGTCAGTGGGCGGAGTCACATCCATGTAATTTGGTTACGACGCCCGTCAGGTGGGTAAGTGACCGGTTGCGACCAGGCCGTTCACGCGATTCACGCGTGAACGACCTGGGGATTTGACGCGTTGTTATCCGGGGCGTAACTTTGTCCAGGTCAGAGCGACACGGACGCCAGCCCAGACCGCAAGGCCTGAGCAACGCGGAGTTCGCTTCCGACACCATGAAGATGTCAAAGCCGAAAGGTTCGACTTCTTCACGGATGTGAAGCCAGTTTGACTGCGCTTGATCATCTGATCTAAGCTGGAACGGTTGCCCCGGACATCCGCGAGCTTCAGCTCGACGGTGAATGGTGTGCGCGTGTTCTTTGAGAACTCAACAGTGTGTCGATGAATGTCAGTGCCGAATGTTTTTGGCGCTCATGCCTTTTGGGGTCTGAGTGTGACATCTTCTTGCTTCATTCTTCCCGTCTGAGGTGAGAAGGTTTTGTTTGTTTTGCTAGTTGAGTTTTTTTGCTAGTGATTTGACTCTTTATGTTTATGACTGATTTGCAGTTTCGACTGTTGATCGAGAGTCTTTTACGGAGAGTTTGATCCTGGCTCAGGACGAACGCTGGCGGCGTGCTTAACACATGCAAGTCGAGCGGTAAGGCCTTTCGGGGTACACGA
>NZ_JBFBLH010000020.1:0-55034 GCF_040702585.1 Rhodococcus sp. NPDC079359 | reverse complement strand
ATCTGGGAGGTGCCGTCGACCATGACCACGAAGTCGGTCAGTGCCGGGGAGTAGACGTGCCCGCCGGCGGCGGGTCCCATGATCAGCGAGATCTGTGGGATGACTCCGGAGGCGCGGACGTTGCGGTGGAAGATCTCGCCGTACAACCCGAGGGAGACGACGCCTTCCTGGATGCGGGCTCCGGCGCCTTCGTTGATCCCGACCAGGGGGCGGCCGGTTTTGACGGCCAGGTCCATGACCTTGACGATCTTCTCGCCGTAGATTTCGCCCAGGGAGCCGCCGAAGACGGTTGCGTCCTGGGAGAACACGCACACATCGCGGCCGTCGACGGTGCCGTAGCCGGTGACGACACCGTCACCGAAGGGCCGGTTGTCCCCGAGCCCGAAGTTCTGGGAGCGGTGCCGGGCGAGGGCGTCGAGTTCGACGAACGAGCCCTCGTCGAGCAACGCGGTGATCCGTTCGCGGGCGGTGAGCTTGCCTTTGGCGTGGACCTTGTCCACCGCTGCCTCACCGGACGGAATCTCCGCAACCGCGAGACGTTTACGAAGATCGGCCAATTTACCCGCAGTGGTATGGATATCGGGGGCTTCGGCCGACCCGTGTGCAGTGGAATCCTGGACGCTGGTCATGGGGCACCACTTTAACTGCGAGTGTGATCTGCGCCCCGACCGAGGGTGGTTGCCGACAGGCCGTCGGCCTGTCGGCGAGCCCATATGCTGGTGCGCATGTGGACAAACCTCGATCGGCCACCACTGGACGTCCGCGCGCTTCGCCGGGCGCTGGTGGACGGCCCGCAGGCCTCGTGGTCCCGGCTGGACGTGGTGGCGGAGACCGGTTCGACCAATGCCGACCTGATCGCGGGGGTTGCCAACTACGCAGACCGGACGGCATTGATCGCCGAACACCAGGACAGCGGACGTGGCAGGCATGCAAGACCGTTCTCCGGCGCGCCTCGGTCGCAGATCCTCGTGTCGATGCTGCTGAAGTTCCCGGGAATCGATCCCGCCGTGCTCGGCTGGGTGTCGCTCATGACCGGAATCGCTCTCGTCGACGCGTTGCGCACCGTCGGTGAAGTGGATGCTCGGCTGAAATGGCCCAACGACGTCCTCATCGGAGGCAAGAAGGTCTCGGGCATCCTGGCCGAGGTCGCCGCGCACGGACCGTCGCCCACTGTCGTCATCGGGCTCGGGGTGAATGTGACGATGACCGTCGACGAGTTGCCGGTACCCACGGCGACGTCATTGGCGCTGGAGGGGGCCGCGGTTCTCGACCGCGACACGTTGGTTCGGGCGATTCTGCGGGGGATGGCCGCCGAGATCGACTCGTGGCGGGACTCGAACTGGAACACCGACGCCCTCGCCCACCGGTACCGGGACAGGTGCGGCACGATCGGGCAGCGTGTGCGAGTCGATCTGCCCGGTGGCGACGAGAAGGTCGGAACTGCGGTCGACGTCGACGAGCACGGCCGGATCGTGATCGAGGTCGAGCACCCCGGGTCCGATCACCCGTCGGTGCTGGCCGTGGCCGCCGGTGATGTCACTCATCTGCGACCTCTCGCGTGAGACCATATCGACTCGACGGAAGTCGTAGCGAGTAGTCAGGAGTGCACGTGGGTTATCCACAGGACGCGTTGGCAGACGAGGAAGAGCTCCTGCTTCATCATCACCCCCACTGGAAGATGCTCGTCCTGCCGTCGGTCACGTTCGTTCTCGTCACGGGCCTGGCAGGCGTCGGTCTGGGGGCCGCGAGTGCACGCCTCGACTCGACGGCAGCGAACGCCGCCATGATCGCCACAGCGGTGCTGTGGGCGGCGATCGTCGTGTGGCGGTGCCTGGTGCCGCTGATCAGCTGGAAGTGCACGCATTTCATCGTCACCGATCGACGAGTGTTGATCAGGCAAGGCGTGCTCACCCACTCCGGCATCGACATTCCGATGAGCCGAATCAGCAATGTGCAGTTTCGACACGGACTGATCGACCGGATGTTGCGGACCGGCACGCTGATCATCGCCTCGGCATCGGACGACCCACTCGAGTTCGACGACATTCCGCACGTACAACGCGTCCATTCGCTGCTCTACCAGCAAGTATTCGACTCGATGGAGTACCGTCGCGAACCCGTGCACGGCCGGGAAGCGGCGTTCGAGCCGACACCCGAGGATTCGGCCGGCGAGTCCAAGCCCGGTTGGCGAGCCGGTAAACGCAGGTAACACAGGCTGTTCTCACCTTCGAACCGTAGGGTGACCGATGTGACCGACGTGCTGCTTGCCGAAGACGACGAAGCCATTGCTGCACCCCTGTCCCGAGCTCTCGGGCGCGAGGGCTACACGGTGACCGTCGAACAGACCGGCCCTGCCACCCTTCAGCGTGCGCTGGACGGAAAATTCGACCTGTTGATACTCGACCTCGGCCTGCCGGGGATGGACGGCCTCGAAGTGTGTCGGCAGGTGCGTGCCAACCGATCCGAGGTTGCCGTACTCATGCTCACCGCACGCACCGACGAGGTCGACTTCGTGGTCGGCCTCGACGCCGGGGCCGACGACTACGTCGGTAAGCCCTTCCGCCTCGCCGAGCTCATGGCCCGCGTACGTGCGTTGCTCCGCCGCCGTGGTGCCGGGGAGGATTCCCCGATCGAGGTCGGCGCTATCCGTCTCGAACCCGCTGCCCGACGCGTCCTGGTCGGTGGCACCGAGATATCTCTCGCCAACAAGGAATACGAGCTGCTCAAGGTCCTGCTCGACCATGCGGGCCAGGTCGTCTCTCGCGAAGTGATCCTGCGTGAGGTCTGGGGCGATGCAGAGTTGCGCGGATCGAAGACTCTGGACATGCACATGTCCTGGCTGCGTCGCAAGATCGGCGACGAAGGGCCGGTGGCCGAGCGTCGCATCGCCACGGTGCGCGGCGTCGGCTTCCGCATCAACAGCGACTAGCGGTCGATGCGGCGTCGAATTCTGGTCTCGATTCTCGCCGTCGTCGTCATGACGGCGTTGCTGCTCGGTTTGCCCCTGATGTACACCGCGTGGTTGTGGGTGGAGGATTTCACCCGCAACGACCTGCAGGCACGCCTGGATCGAATGGCGGCGGAGATCATCTCGCAGGAAGGGTCTGCGGGGCTGATCGAGGGGCAACTCGACATCGGCTCGCTTCGGTTGGCGATCCCGCAGGGCGGCCGGCTCGTGGTCATCTATCCGACTCCGGAGGATGCAGCCTCGCGCGCGGACATCGGGCAGTCGTCCGTGCCTCGCCCGCTGGTGGAATCGCTGTCGATGGGTACCTCGGGTTCGCTTCGCCTGGAAGTGCCGTCCGACGACATGCGGTCCCTTCAGCGCCAAGCGCTGGGAGCGGTGACTCTCGTCGTGCTCGCATCTGCGATGGCAGGCACCGTCGTGGCCGTCGTGACGGCCAAGCGCTTGGCCGACCCGCTGCAGGATGTGGCGCGGCGAGCTGCTCGCCTGGCCGAGGGCGACTTCAGGCCGGATCCACGACGGCACGGCATCGCCGAACTCGATCGGGTCTCGGAGGTTCTGGACTCGGCCACCGTCGAGATCGCCGGACGGTTGCAGCGTGAACACACGTTGGTTGCCGATGTCTCGCATCAGCTTCGCAGTCGCCTGACCGCTGTCCGTCTACGCCTGGACGAAATTTCCACACACCCGGACCCGGCGGTGGTCGACGAGGCCAACGAGGCGATGGACCAGGTGGATCGGCTGACCCTTGCCATCGACGAGCTCGTTCGATCCTCTCGTAGTGACGGCGCGGCCGACGCGCACGAGGTCTCGGTCGTCGAGGAACTGACAGGAACCATCGTCGAATGGCAGCGAAACTTCGAGGACGTGGGTCGGACCCTGGCGATCAAGGGCGACGCGGATCTGAAGGCCTCGGTGACCGGATCGCGCTTGCGCGAAGCGGTCTCGGTGCTGATCGACAATTCCCTGGTGCACGGAGAGGGAGCGTGCACGGTGGCGGTTCGAGCCGTCTCGGCCGTGGAGAGCACCGAGGGACGCCGCGAAAGACTGGTCTGCGTCGAGGTCTCGGACGAGGGGCCAGGGGTGAACAACGAACTTGCTCCGCACATCTTCGACCGCGGATTCTCGGGAGCCGGTTCCACCGGTGTCGGGCTCGCACTGGCCCGGGCGCTGATCGAGGCGGACGGCGGACGTCTGGAACTGCAGCGACGCCGCCCGGCACTCTTCTCGGTGTTCCTGCCTGCGTGGCGGGAACCGTCGCCTACCGTGCCTCGGCGCGAACCGCGCTGAGCATCTCAGCGTTGGTGCATCTCAGGGTTGGTCGAGTGCGTCCGCTGCGTCGGTCGGATCCTCGTTGCGTTCGGCGTCCACTTCCAGGATCGTGCGCGCGTTGTCCTCGGGGAAAGCGAAGCGGCGTAGTGCCCAGAACCGGAATGCCATCTGCAACAGGTTGCCGATGATGTAGTTGAGGACGAAGTCGATGATGACCACGGTCGTCAGGGATTCGCTGGTATCGCGGATGTCGAAGACGTTGTTCGCGATCCACAGCGGACCGGCTGCGATGAGCACACCGATACCGCTGATCGCGAAGAAGAGCAGTGCCTCGTGGTGCCGCTCGCGTCCGCCGCGGTGTTTGAAGGCCCACTCACGGTTGAGGAAGTAGCTGAGCAGGGTGGCGAGGACACCCGAGATGATCTTGGCGATCACCGGCTTCTGCTCGAGCACCGTCAGGCTGAGCGAATAGAAGATGACGAGGTCGAAGACCATCGTCGTGCCACCCACGATGGCGAACTTGATCAGCTCACTGTGCCGAATCGCGAGGTCCCGAAGGGGCGTGGGTAAGCGCTGGAGCACGCTTGCGATCGTCGGCACAACGGTGAAGTCTACGAAACACATTCCGGTTCCGCCGAACCGAGGCTCCGATCATCAGGGTTTCCACAGGTCCTCGCCGAGTCCGCCGTCTCGAGTGAGCCTGCCGGTTCGGACCGAATGCGTGCGACATGACACCATGGTGAGCCGTGACAGGTACCGAACCGCGCCCCACTGCTGCGCGCCCGTCGTCGACCGGAATGCCCGTGGTGACGATGATCGGCGGCGGTCAGCTCGCCCGCATGACTCACCAGTCCGCGATCGAACTCGGACAGACCCTTCGTGTTCTCGCCGCCGGTGCCGACGAGCCTGCAGCTCAGGTCAGCCCCGACGTCGTCTTCGGCCACCACGACGACCTCGATGCGCTGCGCACTGCCGCGACCGGTTCCAATGCGCTCACCTTCGACCACGAGCACGTGCCCACCGCGCACCTGGAGACTCTCGTGGCAGAAGGGGTCAACGTACAACCGCCGCCGAGCGCGTTGATCTTCGCCCAGGACAAATTGCGCATGCGTCGCAAGCTCGCCGAACTGGGCGCGCCCGGTCCCGCCTACGCGGAGGTCTCGTGGGCGCAGGACGCGATCGCGTTCGGCGACGAGCACGGCTGGCCGGTGGTGCTCAAGGCAGTGCGCGGCGGCTACGACGGGCGTGGAGTGTGGATGCCCGCCGACGCCGAGGAAGCCGAGGAGATCGTCACCGCACAACTCGACCTGGGTGTACCGCTCATGGTGGAGGAGAAGGTGGCCATGCGCCGTGAGCTGTCGGCGATGGTGGCACGATCACCGTTCGGCCAGGGAGCCGCGTGGCCCGTGGTGCAGACAGTGCAGCGCAACGGCCAGTGCGCGGTGGTGCTGGCACCGGCTCCCGACCTCGACGAGGACGTGGCCACGTTCGCAGGCAGGCTTGCCCTCGACATCGCAGGTGCGCTGGGCGTGGTCGGAGACCTCGCGGTCGAACTGTTCGAGACCACCTCCGGCAAGCTCCTGGTCAACGAACTGGCCATGCGACCCCACAACTCCGGTCACTGGACCATGGACGGGTGCCGTACCTCGCAGTTCGAGCAGCACCTACGTGCAGTACTGGACTACCCGCTCGGTGACACCGATCCACTCGCTCCGCTGACGGTCATGACCAACATTCTGGGCGCGCCGCAGGCCCCCGAGATGACGATGGACGAGCGGCTGCATCACCTGTTCGCCCGCATGCCCGACGCGAAGGTGCATCTGTACGGCAAGGGCGAGCGCAAGGATCGCAAGATCGGACACGTGAACATCCTGGGCGCGCAGTCGGGTTCGCTCGCCGACCCCGCCTACGTGGCCTCGGTGCGCGAGCGAGCCGAGCGCGCAGCGCACTGGATGTCGCACGCCGAATGGACCGACGGATGGGACCCGCACGATGACTGACAACACGATCGACTCAGGCCCTGCAGTCGGCCTGATCATGGGCAGCGACTCCGACTGGCCGACGATGGAAGCCGCGGCAGAAGCGCTCGCGGAGTTCGGAATTCGCTTCGAGGTAGGCGTCGTATCCGCGCACCGCACCCCGCAGCGCATGCTCGACTACGCCCGCGAGGCCGCAGGCCGCGGGATCCGCGTCATCATCGCCGGGGCCGGGGGAGCGGCCCACCTGCCCGGCATGGTCGCGTCGGCGACGCCGTTGCCGGTCATCGGAGTGCCGGTGCCGCTGAAGTACCTCGACGGTATGGACTCTCTGCTCTCGATCGTTCAGATGCCCGCCGGAGTCCCTGTGGCCACGGTCTCAATCGGTGGTGCACGCAACGCAGGGTTGCTCGCGGTCCGGATTCTCGGTGCGTCCGATCCGGCTCTGCAAGAACGGATTTCCGCGTTCCAGGCCTCACTCGAGGCCATGGTGCTCGAGAAGGACAAAGCTCTGCGCACCGCTCTGCTCGGGTGAGCGCAGCCGTGTCACGGAGCGAGCAGATCAGGCGCGCCGGTCGCGGTAGTCGGCAGTCCATGCTGGTGACGCGGCTGGCGCTGTTCTATGCCCGACTCTGGCGCGGTACGGCGCGTTTCGACGACGAATTCTCCCTGTTCGTGTGCACCGGTCTGCGTGGCGGATTCGGCCGCGGCGGAACGACATTCGGCGGTGCCTACCTGACGAAGGGCAACACCGCCCGTCGGGTACTGCGACACGAGGCCGTACATGCAGACCAATGGGCGAACTTCGGGCTCACCTTCCCGTTTCGCTACCTCGCCGAAGAAGCGCGACATAGGGGCCCGGCGAACAAGTACGAGATCGAGGCCGGACTCGCCGACGGCGGCTACCGTCAGCCCGGCTGACCAAAAGTGCCGGTGACCTTCTCGGTCTCGGCGCGCCGCTGCGACTTACCCTCGTCCGGATGTGCCACCTGAACCAGTGACGCCCCCACGACGAGTACCGAGAGCAGACCGTCGATCAGCTCGTCGGCTGTGGTCCAGGACGCGCTGGACATGACCCGGTCCGAGGCCGTCCAGGACCGTGTGTCGGCTCGCTCACGAGCGGCGGCGAGAACCTCGTCCACCGAACGCCCGTCCAGCGCCGCGGCTGCGATCTCGGAACCCGCGCTCCCGGAACCCGCGACCCTGAACTGATCGCCGTGCACCCGCACCGACGTCGCGTAATCGGTCATCCCGATCGGCAGATCGGGGACCGCCTTGCCGAAGGCGTCGAGCGAGAACGCCAGCACTTCTTCTGTGTCGGGAGCCTCGTCGAGCCGATCACCCGACACCATCGCGACGTCCGCGGAGTCGTCGGCCCCGAGGATCACCTCGCCGCCTGCCCACCAGATTCCCAGCAGCGCCGCGGCCGTCTGCCAGTGCGCCGGCAACAGCACACTCACCCTGCCACCCACCTCGAAGCCGAACTCGTCGCGCAACAGATTGGCGGTCTTGGCCGCCCAGTTCGCGAGGGTCACCGCCGACACCTCGACCCGCTCACCGGTCGCATCGTCGTAGAACGTGATGCGCGGACCGGCCGGATCGGCGGCGAGAATCGGGTCGAGCAGGGTCTGAGTCAGATTCGAAGCCACCCCACGACCCTAGATGACGCTCGACGACTCCGATTCACACAGTGAGCGAACGCCGATCAGTTGACGCACATCGGGCCGACGGAACCGGCGTCGATCGGAGCAGCCGGTGCCTCGGGAACCGCCGTACCCGACTCGGGAGCAACGGTTTCCGCCGTCGCAGCCTGACCCGAGCCCGGCCCCGCGTAGTCGTTCGCGAGGACCACCCGAACGGTATCTGCCGACAGCGAGTCGTCCGCGGTGATCTGCAGTCCGCCGAGCGCTGCCGAGACGGCGCGTGCGGCATCACTGTCCACATCGGCAGCCTGGATGCGGCTCGCCGAGATCGACGCGCCCTCGTAATTTCCGATGGTGCCGTCGACGTACCCCAACGCTGTCAACGAACCGGCGACACCGTTGGCGAGCCCGTCGATACCGCTGTCATTCGCGACATCGACGGTCACCGTCGACGGATCGACAGCCGGTGCGTCCGAATCCTCGGCGTTGGCCTCCGCCGAATTACCGTCGGCGAGCAGGCCTGCGACGTACTTCTTCACCGCAGCGGGATCGACCTGCACGATCGATTCGCCGTAGTCGGTGGTCGCATTGATGTCCACTGCGGGGATTGTCTCGAACTTGACCTTGCCGCCGGCGAGATCCTGCAGGCGCGTGGCGAACTGCAGAATGTCCCAGTCGGAATCGAGAGTCACCGATCGCTGCACCGCGGTGCTGAGTTGGCCCAGTTTGCCAGGGTTGCTCAGCGTCTTGGCGCTGAGCACACTCCGCACGAGCGAGGCCATGAACACCTGCTGGCGCACGATGCGGTCCAGATCTCCGCGCGGAAGATCGTGCCGCTGTCGGACGAAACTCAGAGCCTGCGAACCGGAGAGATTCTGCTCGCCCGCGGGGAAGTTCGCACCCGACAGTGGTTCTTGCACAGGGTTGTTCAGGCACACCTCGACACCGCCGACGGCGTCGGTCAGCAGCACGAAGCCGAGCAAGCCCACCTCGGCATAGTGATCGACGGTGATGCCGGTGAGGTTGGCGACGGAATCGATGAGGGCCTCTCGGCCGGCCTCGGTGGCCTGGGATTCGGCATCGGCGTCCGTCACCCCTTGCTCGACCAATTCGAGTCGCTTGTTCTCCTTGGTCGCGCCGTACGCGGCGTTGATCTTGGACATGCCGATGCCGGGTACCTCGACGTACGAGTCTCGCGGGATGGAAATCGCGGTGGCCGACGAACCGTCGTTCGGAACGCGGATCAGCACGATCGTGTCGGTGTTGGACGCCACCTCTTCGCCGGCGTTGAGGGACGCGAGTTCTGCGGGGGACAACGCATTGCCGTGAGCATCGGTACGACTGTCCGTGCCGACCATCAGAATGTCGACGGCACCGTCGGCGGCTCCGCCGAGACCGAGACCACCCGCGGTGGCGATATTGGAGCGCAGGCTGTCGACACTGCGCCACGCGAAACCGGTCACCAGCAGGACCAGGATCGAGAGCACTGCGACCGCGACGTGGGTTGCAGGCCATCGGGTACTGCCGACGCGAGGGCCCCTGCCGCCGGATCCGGGTCGCTCGACGCCACCGCGAGGGCTTCGCCGATCGGGACGACGCGATCTGGTCGCGCGTTCGCCGGGAGCACCATGTCTGCGTTCTCCGGTGCGGCGTTCTCCGCGGTGTTCGTCGTCGACGTATCGGTGGGCGGCGCCCTCGCGCTCGCTGGAGCGTCCCGAGGTGCGCGCTCGGGGATCGTCGGATCGCCGGGGAGCGCTCCGCCTCGGCGGGGGAGTGCGCTCACCTCCGGGCGTGCCTGGATCTCGTGGCACCGTGACGACCCTCTCTCGTTTCCGGCCGGCCTGAAACCTGCCTACTTCGTTGTTCTCCCCCCGCCGTTCGAAGGTTACTTGTCACCGGTCGCTGCCTCGCCGAAGCGAACGCGGCGTGCCACACTTGGCAACCGTGAATGCGATCGTGGTGACCGGTGCACACGGCCAGTTGGGCCGCCGAGTGATGTCTCTGGCCGCCGAACGAGGTGACGGAGTCGAGGTGTTCGGATTTTCGTCCGCCGACCTGGACATCACCGACCCCGACGCCGTGAACGCCGCGGTGAGCGCGGGGGCGACGGTGATCAACTGCGCTGCCTACACCGCCGTCGATGCCGCCGAGACCGACGAGGACCGGGCGTCGGCGGTCAACGCGGACGGCCCTCGAAATCTCGCGCGCGCCTGCGGGCGTGTCGGAGCCCGGTTGATCCACGTCTCCACCGATTATGTGTTCGACGGCACAGCAACCGAACCGTACGAGGTCGATGCGAAGACCGCACCGCAGTCGGCGTACGGACGCACCAAGCTCGCAGGCGAGCTCGCGGTGCACGAGGAGCTGCCCGAGGCCGTGGTCGTGCGGACCGCCTGGGTGTACGACAACACGGGCAAGAATTTCGTGACCACGATGCGCCGACTCGAAGGCGAGCGCGAAACGATCCCCGTGGTGAACGATCAGATCGGTTCGCCCACGTTCGCCCTGGATCTGGCGTCGGGGCTGCTCGAGATCGAAGCCGACCCTGCTGTGCGCGGACGAACGCTGCACTTCACCAATGCGGGGCAGGCCAGCTGGTTCGACCTCGCACGCGCGGTGTTCGCGGGGATCGGTGCCGATCCCGAGCGAGTCGAGCCGTGTTCGAGCGCCGAATACGTGGTTCCGGCCCCTCGGCCCGCGTACTCGGTGCTCTCACCGACCGCGTGGGTCGATGCCGGCCTGACCCCGGCGCGGCCGTGGTCGGATGCGTTGACAGCAGCCTTGACGCAGTCGACATGAGGGTTCGACGCGAGATCGGGCTAGTCTTGCCCGCGTGAGTTCCGAGCTGGCCGTGGTGACGGTGACCTATTCACCCGGCGAATACCTTGACCAGTTCCTGACGTCTCTACGTGAGGCGACGACGCGGCCCCTTCGGGTGATCATGGCGGACAACGGCTCGGTCGACGGCGCGCCCGAGGCAGCCGAGGTCGCGTTCGAGGAGGCCGAGTTGCTGCGAACCGGCGCGAACATCGGCTACGGCGCAGCGGTCAATCGCGCGGTGGCCGAGATCGACCCCGACGTCGAGTTCGTCGTCGTGGCCAATCCGGACGTGCGGTGGCATCCCGGATCGCTCGACGGTCTGCTCGACGCAGCGGCGCGGTGGCCACGGGCGGGTGCCCTCGGACCGCTCATTCGCGAGCCGGACGGCTCGCGGTACCCGTCGGCACGGTCGGTACCCGATCTCACGTCCGGTGCGGGCCACGCGGTGCTCGGCAAGCTATGGCCGACGAACCCGTGGACTCGGCGGTATCGCCAGGAGAACGAGACCGTCAGCGAGAGGCCGGTGGGGTGGCTGTCGGGATCCTGTCTGCTGCTGCGGCGTTCGGCGTTCGATTCCATCGGCGGATTCGACTCGCGCTACTTCATGTACATGGAGGACGTGGATCTCGGCGACCGGCTGAGCAGAGCGGGCTGGCACAACGTCTACGTTCCCGACGTCGAGGTGACCCACTCGAAAGGCCATGCGGCAGGACGGCATCCGGAAGTGATGTTGCCCGCACATCACACCAGTGCGTACCGCTTCCAGGCCGATCGACACGACCGAACGTGGCAGGCTCCCTTACGATGGGCCCTGCGTGGCGGTCTCGGTCTTCGTTCGAAGATCGTTGTGGCCTCGGCGCTTCGGGCGCGAGCAGTTGACGGACGAGAATCGGACGAGAGAACAGAGGCTGGACATGCCGGATAGTCCCACATCGGTCGCCGCACGTACCGACGCAGTCATCCTGGTCGGCGGCAAGGGAACTCGGCTCCGGCCGCTGACACTCTCGGCACCCAAGCCGATGCTCCCCACCGCAGGGCTGCCGTTCCTCACGCACCTGCTGGCGCGCATCAAGGCCGCGGGTATCGAGCACGTCGTCCTCGGAACGTCGTTCAAAGCCGAAGTGTTCGAGCAGCATTTCGGGGACGGGTCCTCGATGGGCATCGACCTCGAGTACGTCTTCGAGACCGAGCCGCTGGGTACCGGTGGCGGCATCAGGAACGTACTTCCGCGCCTGCGCGCGGACAACGTCATGGTCTTCAACGGCGACGTCCTCGGCGGTACCGATCTGACCGCGGTCCTCGATACGCACCGGAACACCGATGCCGATGTCACGTTGCACCTGGTTCGTGTCGGCGACCCGCGCGCGTTCGGCTGCGTGCCGACCGACGAATCCGGCCGAGTGACAGCGTTTCTCGAAAAGACGCAGGATCCGCCGACCGATCAGATCAACGCCGGGTGCTACGTCTTCAAGCGCGAGATCATCGAGTCCATTCCGGCCGGCCGGCCGGTGTCGGTGGAGCGAGAAGTGTTCCCGGCCTTGCTCGCCGAGGGCAAGAAGGTCTACGGACACGTCGACAGTGCGTACTGGCGCGACATGGGAACACCCGAGGACTTCGTCAAGGGCTCGGCCGATCTGGTTCGCGGTATCGCGCCGTCGCCTGCGCTGCACGGGGACCGCGGCGAATCGCTTGTACATCCGAGCGCGGGAGTGGCACCGGGCGCACTGCTGATCGGTGGAACCGTCGTCGGACGCGGCGCCGAGATCGGAGCGGGTGCCCGCCTCGACGGAGCCGTCGTGTTCGACGGTGCCGTCGTCGAGGCAGGTGCCGTCGTCGAGCGATCGATTCTCGGCTTCGGCGCTCGTATCGGACCCCGTGCACTGGTGCGCGACGCGGTCATCGGCGACGGTGCCGACATCGGGGCCCGCTGCGAGTTGCTCCGCGGAGCGCGCGTGTGGCCCGGCGTCAAGTTGCCCGACGGTGGAGTCCGCTTCTCCACCGACGTCTGACCCAGGCGGTCCCTACCGACGACGCGCGGCGAGCGAGACGAGGTGGTCGATCGTCTCGCGCTCCGCGTCGTCGGGCAGAGCATCGACCGGCCACCAGCGCAGATCCGTCGATTCCTCGCTGCGGACTGCTCGCGCTCCGTCCGGGGCCCGGACCAGGAACCTCAGGTCGAGGTGCCGCGTCGGCTTACCGAGCGAGCAGGTGATCGGATGAGTGTGCGCGGAGAGCATGATCGGGTCGACCGTCAGATCGGCGATCCCGGATTCCTCGGTGGCCTCCCGTAGCGCTGCGTCGACAACCGTCTCGTCCGACGGTTCGCAGTGGCCGCCGAGTTGGATCCACCGACCGACCTTCGGATGCAGGGTCAGCAGCACATGGGTACCCGACGTGTCGAGCACCAACGAGGACGCGGTGAAATGGCCGGCCTCGTTGGCCCGCAGGCAGGCGTCCGGGTTGCTGTCGAGAAACGCCAGCATCGTGTGCCGCAGCGATTCGTCGTTCGAATCGGACGGTGCCCATCGATCGAGCGATGCTCCGACCGAACGCCACAGTGTCGACGCCGACACGTCAGAGCTCCACCAGTGACGACCCGGGAACCACGGGATCCCGGACGGTCAGCGATTCGCTGGGATGCCCGATTGCGATGGCTCCCATGGCTTTCCAATCCGCGCGCAGGCCGAGTTCGGCGCGCACGGTATCGGCGGCGAAGATGGTGGAACCGATCCAGCAGCTGCCGAGTTCACGCACCGCGAGGGCGACGAGCAACCCCTGCACGGCCGCACCGACAGCCACGGTGAACATCGTGTCCTCCGCGGTTCGACGCTTCTCGTCGGGGTACGAGTGCGCGCCGTCGGGCACGCAGAACGGGATCACGATTTCCGGGGCGTCGAACAAGATGTCGCCGCGGCTCAGTCTCGCGGCGATCCGCTCCTCGCTCAGCCCGTCGCCGGCCAGGTCGGCTCGCCATTGCTCCCGCATCGTCTCGAGCAGTCGACGCCGGACAGCAGGGGTTCTGACCCAGACGAATCGAACCGGACGGGTGTGGTGCGGGGCCGGGGCGGTGAGTGCATCGGCAACGGCCGCTCGAACGGCGTCGGGATCGACCGGTTCGTCGGTGAACGACCGCACCGAGCGTCGGCGCAGCAGCGCCTCGCGTCGACCGCGATCGAGTGCCTCGGCGGTACCGAGCCAGAACAAGTCGTCCTCGCCGCCGCGCAGAAGCGTCGCCGCGGTGGAACCGTCGTCGACGGGGGTCAGTCCGCGCACGACCGCGATCGGAACTCCGCCGAGCTTTCCCTTCACCAGATCGCCTGCGGCCGCGAGCTCGTCGGCGATCGCGACCTCGGTGACGACGAGCTCGTTTCCCTGACCGTCCTCGGCTCCGGCATACGCATGTACGACGCCCAGGCCCGCCGCACCGATGGCGGCGTCGGTCTGGCCGATCCGCCACGCCCGTCCCATCGTGTCGGTGACGACCACGGCGACCGTCACCCCCAGTAGCGCGCCGAGCGCAGTGCGGAGCGCGGCGGCACTGGCGTCGGGGTTCTCGGGCAGCAGCGCCAGTTCGCCTCCGTCGACGTTGGAGCCGTCGATTCCCGACGCGGCCTGCACGATGCCGAGTCGGTTCTCGGTGATGAGGGTTCGGCCCTTGCGTGCGACGATGCGCACGGCTTCCTGTTCCACGAGGACTCTGCGGGCGGCATCTCGCTCGTCCGCATCGCGAGGTGCCTGCACAAGACGGCCCTCGACCTTCGAGATGATCTTGCTGGTGACGATCAGGATGTCTCCGTCACGCAACCACGGCGCTCGGTCCGCAACGGTCGCGGCCAGATCGTCGCCCGGCCGGAACTCGGGGAGGCCGGTCACCGGCAGTATCTCGATCGAGCCGCCCGGAGCGTGATCCTCGGGTGCCGACCGGAGCGAATCGGTATCGCGAGTGTCGGTCACAGGTCGAGTCCGGCTGCGCGCAGAGCGGTTCGGGCCATGACCGCTGTGGTCTCGGGGTCGGTCATCAGCAACGGAACCGACTGCACGTCCACCCCGTCGACGACCGCCGTATCGGTGGTGTGCACCAGCCATGCGTCGAGAATGCCCGTACCGCTTCGGCTTCCGTAGTGACGGCCCACCGCCTGCGCCGTGGTCTCCACTCCGATGACGGACAGGCACTCGTCGGCCATGCCGCGCAACGGCTTACCGTCGACGACGGGGGAGAGGCCGACCACCTTGGCGGTCGTCGTGCGAAGCGCCCCGCGGATACCCGGTACTGCGAGGATCGCACCGACGCTCACCACCGGGTTGGACGGAGCGAGGACGACGGCGTCGGCCTCGGCGATCGCTTCGACGACTCCCGGTGCCGGAGTTGCCTGTTCGGCTCCGATGTTGGCGAAGCTGTGGGTCGGGATCTGCGCGCGGTACCGAACCCACCACTCCTGGAAGTGAATTGCGCGCTGCTGCTCCCCGGCCGGGTCGTCCGGATCGGTGACGACGACGTGGGTCTCGGAGCGGTCGTCGGTGACGGGCAGGAGCCGAACTCCGGGTTGCCAACGGTTGCACAGCGCTTCGGTGACGGCGGACAGCGGAAAGCCGGTGCGCAGCATACGACTGCGGATCAGGTGTGTGGCGATGTCACGGTCGCCGAGTCCGAACCAGTCGGGATCGGCACCGTAGGCCGCCAACTCGTCCCGAGCGTTCCAGGTCTCCGCGATGCGCCCCCAGCCTCGCTCGGTGTCGATTCCTCCGCCGAGGGTGTACATGCACGTGTCGAGATCCGGGCAGATGCGAAGACCGTGCATCCACACGTCGTCACCGACGTTGACCACGGCGGTGATCTCGTGCTCGGGCTCGTCGCCGAACAAGGTTTTCAGACCCTGCAGAAACCGAGCGCCACCGACGCCACCGACCAGAACAGTAACTTTCACAACACGCGAGCCTAATGGGGTTGCGGTGGTGCGGGGTGAGCGCCCACCCGTGGGCCGACGTCCGCGGGGACCGTTTGTGACCGGGAGAACCGATGCGACACGCACGGGACGGGCTTCGATCCGGGGAGAGCGCCGATTTCGGGCATGTGATGGTATTGGATTTGTGCGATCGGCTTGACCGCGACACACCTGGACGTGTCTAATCACAGGTATGTCATTCGGTGTTCGCAACACGAGTTCGATTGCAGCGAACCTGGTTTCGAACACTCGTTCCCTTCCTGTTCGTCCCTGACTGGACGTCGAGTAGAGGTCGAGAGTCGGATCGGCACGTTGGACCAGCTCGATCGAATACCGGCGCGGGGCAAGGTATTCGAGAACACGAGGACCGAAAGTATCTGCGCTACCACAGGTGAGGAGGCGGAAGCGATGTATGACCAGCACGTGACACGTGATCAGCGGGGCGGACCCACTGCACATCTCAGCGCTGTCGACGACGCGCCGCAAACCGAGTCCGGCATAGGCGCAGATTCGAGCGTCTCGATCGACGCGGGTTCTGCGTACGTCGGCCGAACGGACGAGTCCGACAACGACGTCGATGTCGTCGACGCCGAACTGGACTCGGACTCCGACACAGAACTCGGTTCCGACGTCGACTCGATGCCGTTCGTCGCCGAGTCGGTTCCCCCGGCCAAGCCGTTCCTCAGTCTCGTCGCGGGTTTCGACGAGATGTTCGAGGAGATCGAGGATCAGTGGCAGGAGCGCGCTCTGTGTGCGCAGACCGATCCCGAGGCCTTCTTCCCGGAGAAGGGTGGCTCCACCCGCGAGGCGAAGCGCATCTGCCTCGGCTGTGAGGTCAAGGACGAGTGCCTCGAGTACGCGCTCGCCAACGACGAGCGGTTCGGTATCTGGGGCGGGTTGTCCGAGCGCGAGCGTCGCAGGCTCAAGCGCGGAATCGGCTGAGCGGTTTCGTTCGGTCTCGGTGATCGGAACCGCACGGATCGTTCATACCCCGGCCGGGTCGACCTCGTCGGGGTCGATGCCGAGGTACGTGGCCACTTGCTCCACGAGAACCTCGAACAACAGGTCTTCCAAGTCCTCCGGGTGCTTCGCCCGCCGCTCGAGCGGCCGCCGGAACAGCACCACCCTGGCGCGTGTCGTCTCTCCGCGCTTGTCGATGCCTGCTGGTACCAGTCGCGAGAGCGGGACCGGACCCTCTGCCACCACCTCGGGTGGCCACGTCACCGATTCCGGGTCCAACGCCCTGATCTTGGGTACCTCGTCCACGGCGATGTCGAGCTTCGAGAGCTTCTCGTGCCATCGATGATCGATCCGCGCGAACGCTTCGAGCACCAGCCGGTCGAACTTCTCCGCTCGTGAGCGCCTGGCCGGGATGTCCTCGGGCAGAACCGGTCCGCGGACGCCGCGTCCGTGCCGGGCCACGGACCGAGAGGTGATCCTGCGCGCGGATGAGAATCGAGGCATAGGGGGAGGTTATCGCGCTCGTCCGGTGTGTCGGTCGTTCGGTCGGTTGCACCCACCGGATACTCTGCACTCGTGAGATCACTGCGTGGCTGCTGCAGGCCTGGTTGCAACCGTTCTGCCGTTGCGACGCTCACATACGTCTACTCCGATTCCACCGCGGTCGTCGGGCCGCTGGCCACAGTCGACGAACCGCATTCCTGGGATCTGTGCGAGGTACATGCGTCGACCACCACCGCTCCCAAGGGCTGGGAACTGGTGCGTTACGAAGGCGGCTACTCGACGTCGAGCCCCGACGAGGACGACCTGACGGCTCTGGCCGAGGCCGTCCGCGAGGCCGGCCGCGGCGATCGCGTCCGGTCCGAGGACCGCGAGAGCTCCGACCGCTCGAGCTCACGGCCGTCCGACACCGAACGCCGATCCGCTCCGGCCGTCCGAACGGGCAGGCGCGGGCACCTTCGAGTTCTTCCCGACCCCACGTCCTGAGCAGCCCGAGCACACCGAGTGTGGTGTGCGCCGGTCCGACTGGCCGGTCCGTCTGCCGTCTGGCAAGGTTCGACGAGCAGGACCGAAACGGACAGCTGCGGTATGCCGATACTCGGTGTGGATCGCACCGCTACCGACGCTCGATTTCCGACGCCGATGTGCGGCGTCGTCAAGAACGATCACCAGGAGAATCTTCGTGGCCCGAACCGCAGAGTCCGTCAACGCCGTCATCAAGGCATACGACGTCCGTGGCGTCGTAGGTGAACAGATCGACGAGGCGTTCGTGCGTGACGTCGGTGCATCGTTCGCGCGACTGGTTCGCGACGAGGTAGGGGCCGCGCGCTCGGTCGTCATCGGCCACGACATGCGTGATTCCTCGCCCGCACTGTCACGGGCGTTCGCCGACGGCGTCACCGCTCAGGGCCTCGACGTGGTGCACATCGGGCTGGCGTCGACGGACCAGCTCTACTTCGCCTCCGGCATGCTCGATTGCCCGGGAGCGATGTTCACCGCCAGTCACAATCCGGCGAAGTACAACGGGATCAAGCTCTGCCGCGCCGGTGCCAAGCCGGTGGGTCAGGACACCGGCCTGGCCACGGTCAAAGCCGAATTGGTGGACGGGGTACCGGAGTTCGACGGGCCGTCCGGAACAGCGACATCGCGAGATGTGCTCGACGAATACGCGCAGTTCGTCCGAGACCTGGTCGATCTGTCGGGAATCGGATCCATGAAGATCGCCGTCGACGCCGGAAACGGAATGGGCGGTCACACGGTGCCCGCGGTGTTCGGGCCGTTGCCGGTGACGATCGAGCCGCTGTTCTTCGAGCTCGACGGCAGCTTTCCCAATCACGAGGCCAATCCGCTCGATCCGGCGAACCTGGTGGATCTCCAACGTTTCGTCGTCGAGACCGGTGCCGATATCGGACTCGCCTTCGACGGCGACGCGGATCGGTGCTTCGTCGTCGACGAGAAGGGCGACCCGGTCTCGCCGTCCGCAGTCACCTGCCTGGTGGCCGAGCGGGAACTGGCCAAGGAACCGGGCGCGGTGGTCATCCACAATCTGATCACCTCACGCGCGGTTCCGGAATTGGTCACCGAGCTCGGTGGCACACCGGTTCGTACCCGAGTGGGGCACTCCTTCATCAAGCAACAGATGGCCGACACCGGGGCGATCTTCGGCGGCGAGCACTCCGCGCACTACTACTTCCGTGACTTCTGGGGTGCAGACTCGGGCATGCTCGCCGCGCTGCACGTTCTCGCCGCACTGGGGGCACAGGACCGTCCGCTGTCGGAAATGATGGCCAGCTACGAGACCTACAGTGCATCGGGCGAGATCAACTCGACCGTCGACGACGCCGCCGAACGCACCGAGGCGGTCCTGGCGGCATTCGCCGATCGGACTGCCGGCATCGACCGACTCGATGGGGTGACGGTCGATCTTGCCGACGGTGCCTGGTTCAACCTCCGAGCCTCGAACACCGAACCGCTGCTTCGGCTGAACGTCGAAGCACGCACCGAAGCGGACGTCGATGCGCTTTCGACAGAGATATTGAGCATCGTTCGCGCCGGACTGGAATAGTGGTTACCGAGGGTTCATCAGTGGGTATACAGCGGTTTCGCGCAGGGTGACGTAAGGGGAGGTGTCGCAGCCATGACGGCAGTGTCGTCTCTGGTCGATCTCGACGATTCGGATGCTCTCATCGCAGCCGATCGTGAGGGCTCCTTGCGTAGCGCAGCGCTGGCGGGCGCGCAGGTGCGCGCCGTCGCGACCGCGGTCGACGAGTCGGTCCTGGAGCGGTTGGCCGATCTGCGTCCCCGAAGTGTGGTGATCGTGACCGGCGACGGGCGGAGCAGCCGGGCGGCGTCCCTGCTCGTCGCCGCGCTCGGTGATCGCCTGGGGGTGCCCCTGGTCCGAAGCACCGGAACCCCGCCGTGGATCGGCCCGCTCGACGTGGTGGTGGTGGCGGGCGACGACGCCGGGGATCCGCGACTGGCCGAGTCGGTGGACGCGGCAGCCCGGCGTGGGGCCGAAGTCGTCGTGGTCGCCCCGGAGGAGGGGCCCTTGCGCGCCGTCCGGGGAGCAAGAGTCATGTGGCTTCCGCCGCGAATCGCAGTTCGTGACCACAATGCTCTGATGCGCTACCTCGCGGCCTTCGTGGCCGTACTCGGGGCGGTTGCCGGCGGATCGTGGAAGACGTTGCTGCCCAATTTGTCTCGACTTGCGGACCTGCTCGACGCGGAAGCGGTACGAAACAGCCCGTCCAACGAGATGTTCCACAATCCGGCCAAGGCCCTCGCAAGTGGGTTGAACGGTCGGCGTGTGGTGCTGACCGGGGCCAGTCCTGCCGCAGTCGAGGTGGCTCGGCACGGCAGCGAGGTGCTGCTGCGGGTGGCGGGTGTCGTCGTCGGTGCGGGGGAGTTGGGCGACGTCATTGCCGCGTCCATCCGGGCGTCGGTTGTCGAATCGTCGCGCACACCACAGACATTCGACTCGTTCTTTCACGACGAGCAGCTCGACGGGCCGCCACCGGCGCTGCCGATGCGCGTCGTCGTGGTGGCCTCGGACGCCGATCGGGCGATGACCGAACGACGAATTGCCGGTGTTCCGGAATCGGAGTTGTTGCTCGCCGATTCGAGTGAAGCGCTGTTCGGCGGCGACCGCGCGAGATCCGAATTCGACAACCCCGCACCGGCACCGGATCCGGATAGACTCTCGGTGCTCGACACGATGTCCGTGTTGGCGACGCGGTTGGACACCACTGCCGCGTATCTGCTGTTGATGGGCGGTAGCTAGTGCAGCTCTTGCGAGGCGCGGTTCGGTCCTACGCATGGGGTTCGCGAACAGCACTGGCTCGAATTCAAGGCCGGCCGGTGCCGTCCGATCATCCCGAGGCCGAGATCTGGCTCGGAGCTCACCCGGCCGACTCCGCGCACGTGGTGCACGAGGGCGGCAGTACGCCACTGCTCACGCTGATCGACGGAGATCCGGGCACTCACCTGGGCGGCTCCGCGCAACATTTCGAGTCACGCCTGCCGTATCTGCTGAAACTGCTTGCCGCAGAAGAGCCGTTGTCTCTGCAGGCGCATCCCAGCAGCGCTCAGGCCCGTGAAGGCTTCGCTCGCGAGAACGCCGCGGGTGTCCCCATCGATTCACCGGTACGGAACTACCGGGATCCGAACCACAAGCCCGAACTGATCGTCGCCCTCACGGAGTTCGAGGCGTTGGCGGGTTTCCGGCGGCCCACCGACACCGTCGAACTGCTCGACGCGTTGGCCGTCCCCGCCTTGGGCGGGTATCGAACCCTGCTGGCCGCTCAGCCCGATGCTTCCGGTCTGCGCACGGTGTTCACCTCGTGGATCACGTTGCCGGGGCAGGCATTGGACGACATCCTGCCTGCGGTCGCCCAGGGGTGCATCGACTATCTTTCCGGTCCCGCACGCTCGGACGGTGGACGATTCGCCGCCGAGGCCAGAACTCTGCTCGAGCTGGGGGAGTCGTATCCTGGTGACGCCGGAGTGCTCGCGGCGCTGCTGCTCAATCGGGTCACATTGACTCCCGGTCAGGGCCTGTACCTCGACGCCGGAAACCTGCATGCGTACCTGCGCGGGACGGGCGTGGAGATCATGGCGAACTCCGACAACGTGTTGCGCGGAGGACTGACACCCAAGCACGTCGATGTCCCGGAACTGCTGCGCGTGTTGGATTTCGAGCCGGCCGATCTTTCGCCCATCACCCCGGGTGCCGACGATCGACCGACCTACCTGTATTCCACGCCTGCACCCGAATTCGCGCTGAGCCGGACTGCGGTGGCGGCGGGGGAGACGGTCGCCGTGCCCGGCTCCGGCCCGAGAATCCTGCTGTGCACGAGTGGCACCGTCGTGGCCGCCACGAAGGGCACCCAGTTCGGGCTGACGGTGCCGCAGGGCAGCTCTGCCTGGATACCCGCTGCAGACGAATCCGTCACCGTGACCGCCGAGTCGGGCGAGGCCGAGGTCTTCGTGGCCTCCGTCGGACGCGTGTAGATCGGGCAATTCGGTCATCGTTGCGCCGCTTGCGGTTTCGGACTGCGTAATTGTGCGAACGGTCCGCCCGGAGGCAATAGTCTGATGCCACAGTGAATCGAAGTGACGGATGAGTTCGGTGATCCGTCGACAGATGTGAAGTGGCGATACGGAGACCCGATGACCAGAGCAGACCGGCCCGCGAAGAACCCACGCACGACGGGTTGGTTCCGGACCAAATCGATCGAGCAGTCGATCCAGGACACCGACGAACCGGACACCAAGCTCCGGAAAGAACTCGGATCCTGGGATCTGACCGTGTTCGGTGTCGCCGTCGCCGTCGGTGCCGGCATCTTCACCCTGACCGCGCGGACCGCCGGAAACGTTGCGGGACCGGCAGTGTCGTTGGCCTTCGTGCTCGCGGCCATCGCCTGCGGACTCGCGGCGCTGTGTTACGCGGAGTTCGCGTCGACGGTGCCCGTGGCCGGAAGCGCGTACACGTTCTCGTACGCGGCGTTCGGTGAGTTCATCGCCTGGATCATCGGATGGGATCTCATCCTCGAGTTCGGCCTCGCAGCCGCGGTGGTGGCGAAGGCGTGGTCGCTCTATCTGGGCGATCTGCTCGGTACGGCCGCTCCGGTGCTCGAGATCGGTTCACTGAACTTCGATTGGGGTGCACTGCTGATCGTGGTGGTCCTGACGGTGCTCATCGCATCGGGCACCAAGTTGTCCTCGCGGGTGTCGCTGGTCATCACCGCGATCAAGGTGATCGTCGTGCTGTTCGTCGTCGTACTCGGAGCCTTCTACATCAAGGTCGCCAACTACGACCCCTACATTCCGCCGTCGGAACCGGGATCCACGGGCGAGGGACTGCATCAATCTCTGCTCTCGTACGTCACCGGCGCGGGAGGCAGCACATTTGGTTGGTACGGACTGCTGGCCGCGGCGTCCCTGGTGTTCTTCGCATTCATCGGATTCGACGTGGTGGCGACGACCGCCGAAGAGACCAAGGAACCGCAGAAGGCACTTCCCCGCGGAATCCTCGGGTCGCTCGCGATCGTCACCGTGCTGTACGTGGCCGTCACTCTGGTTCTGACCGGGATGGTCAAGTACACGGATCTGGCCGGTGACAGTTCCACGCTGGCGACCGCATTCGAGCTCAACGGACTGACCTGGGCCAAGAACATCATCTCGTTCGGCGCACTCGCCGGTCTGACGACCGTGGTGATGGTGTTGATGCTCGGGCAGACCCGGGTGCTGTTCGCGATGTCGCGAGACGGACTGGTGCCGCGTGCATTGGCACACACCGGAAAGAAGGGCACGCCGGTCCGAACGACGATTCTGGTCGGTGTCATCGTCGGCCTGCTCGCCGCTTTCGTTCCGCTCGGCACGCTGGAGGAGATGGTGAACATCGGCACGCTGTTCGCGTTCGTGCTGGTCTCTGCCGGGGTTCTGGTACTACGCCGAACTCGACCCGACCTCGAGCGTGGTTTCCGCGTTCCCTGGGTTCCCCTGGTGCCGATCCTCGCGGTCCTCGCGTGCCTGTGGTTGATGCTGAACCTGTCGGTCGAAACATGGCTGCGCTTCCTGGTCTGGATGGCTGCCGGTGTCGTCATCTACGTCGTGTACAGCAGGCGGCACTCGGTGATGGGACTGCGGGAAGCCGAGAAGGCTCGTACCGACAGGTCGGGGAACTGACCCCGGCATCGGCGACGCGGATGCACCGACTCACGTTCCGACCAGGAACTTTCCGCTCAATTTAGATAGCGTCACATCAAACCGCTGGAATGTTATACCCTCGAAAACAGACTTGGAGGACTCAAAAAGTTCGATGAGAGGGTGTTGCAACAGTGAGTGTGGACGGCCGAATTCCTTCGTTGGAGGGTTCGGGTGTCGCTTTCGGGGGGCGGGATTCGAAGGCCAGTGAGCGGTCGGTTCGCTGGCAGGACAACAAACGATATCTATGGATGCTGGGGCTGCTGGCCCCGGCGTCGGCATTGCTGCCGTCGCAGTTGGTCTACTGGACGGGCATGCCGCTGTTCTGGTGGAGCGGCGTGCTGGTGTTCTTCGTGATCATTCCGGTGATCGACGTGATCGCAGGCGAGGACGGGCACAATCCGGACGCTTCGGCCAGTGAAAAGCTGCAGAACGACCGGTACTACCGGTGGTGTACGTACCTCTTCCTGCCCGTTCAGTTCGTCGGGCTCTTCGTCGCCTGCTGGATGTGGGCGTACGGCGATCTGAGCGTGGTGGACAAGATCGGCCTCGCAGTCACAGTCGGTCTGGTGGCAGGTACCGGCATCAACGCGGCCCACGAACTGGGCCACCGCATCGAGCAGCACGAGCGGTGGCTGGCCAAGATCGCCCTGTCTCAGACGCTGTACGGGCACTTCTTCGTCGAACACAATCGCGGACACCACGTTCGAGTGGCGACGCCCGACGACCCCGCGAGCGCACGACTGGGCGAGAGCGTGTGGAGCTTCGTGCCGCGCAGCACGATTCTGGGCCTCGGCTCCGCATGGAAGCTCGAGTCGCAGCGACTTCGGCGCAAAGGCCGCTCGGTCGCAAGCCCGACCAATGCCCTGCTGCACACGTGGCTGCTCAGCCTGGTGCTGTTCGGCGCGCTGTTGATCGTGTTCGGCTGGTCCATCGCGCCGTACCTGCTGTTGCAGGCCGTCGTCGGATTCGTGCTGCTCGAGATGGTGAACTACGTGGAGCACTACGCCCTGCTCCGGGAAACCAACGATCGCGGCAGATACGTTCGGTGCTCGCCCCGCCACAGCTGGAACAGCGACAGGATCTGCACCAACATATTTCTGTACCACTTGCAGCGACACAGTGACCACCACGCCAATCCGGGCAAGCGCTACCAGACCCTGCTCTCCTGCGACGAGGCGCCGCAGCTCCCTGCCGGCTACGCCTCGATGGTGATGCTCGCCGCAATTCCGCCGCTGTGGCGTCGGGTCATGGATCCGCGGGTACTGGCGCACTACCAGGGAGATATCACCCGAGCGAACATCCTGCCCCGCAAACGGGCTCGAATCCTGGCGCGAGCCGGACGAAACGGATAGCGCGGGTCTCGACAATCGGTCGCAGGCGACAGGCTCCACCTCTGCACTTCCGGGCAGTCGGAGCCCGAAGCGTGCGGACCCGATAGCCTGGACGGCAGACACTCAGTCAACAGGAGAGGCAAGATGACGACCTCAGTTACGTCAGGATCGGCACTCACCGTGGAACACCGCGGTGGAATCGACTTCAAGGTCGCGGACCTGTCCCTCGCGGAATTCGGCCGCAAGGAAATTCGGCTCGCCGAGCACGAGATGCCCGGTCTGATCGCGCTGCGTCGCGAATACGCCGACGTACAGCCGCTCAAGGGAGCGCGAGTTTCGGGATCGCTGCACATGACCGTGCAGACCGCGGTGCTGATCGAGACGTTGGTTGCGCTCGGAGCCGAGGTGCGGTGGGCGTCGTGCAACATCTTCTCCACCCAGGATCACGCAGCAGCGGCCGTCGTCGTCGGCCCGTACGGCACCGTCGAGGAGCCCAAGGGCGTCCCGGTGTTCGCGTGGAAGGGCGAGAGCCTCGAAGAGTACTGGTGGGCGGCGGAGCAGATGCTCACCTGGCCCGATCAGCCCGCCAACATGATTCTCGACGACGGCGGCGACGCAACGATGCTGGTACTGCGCGGCGCGCAGTTCGAGAAGGCAGGCGTGGTTCCGCCGACCGACGACGATCACGATTCGGACGAGTACAAGGTGTTCCTCGGCCTGCTGCGTCGTTCGCTCGAGGCATCGAAGTCCAAGTGGACCGAGGTTGCCGCGTCCGTGCAGGGCGTCACCGAGGAGACCACCACCGGCGTGCTGCGGCTGTACCAGTTCGCAGCTGCGGGTGAGCTCACGTTCCCCGCCATCAACGTCAACGACTCCGTCACCAAGAGCAAGTTCGACAACAAGTACGGCACCCGCCACTCGCTGATCGACGGCATCAACCGCGGCACCGACGTCCTCATCGGTGGCAAGGCCGTTCTGGTCTGTGGCTACGGCGACGTGGGCAAGGGCTGCGCCGAGGCGCTCAAGGGCCAGGGTGCACGTGTGACCGTCACCGAGGCCGACCCGATCAACGCCCTGCAGGCGCTCATGGACGGCTTCGACGTGCGCACGGTCGAGGAGTTCATCGAGCAGGCCGACATCGTGATCACCTCGACGGGCAACCTGTCGATCATCACGTTCGAGCACATGCGCAAGATGAAGCACCAGGCCATTCTGGGCAACATCGGCCACTTCGACAACGAGATCGACATGGCCGGTCTGGAGAAGGCCCCCGATGTCACGCGGATCAACATCAAGCCGCAGGTCGACGAGTACCAGTTCAAGGACGGGCACTCGATCATCGTGCTGTCCGAGGGCCGTCTGCTCAATCTCGGCAACGCCACGGGCCACCCGTCGTTCGTCATGAGCAACAGCTTCTCCAACCAGGTCATCGCTCAGATCGAACTGTGGACCAAGCCGGACGAGTACGACAACGAGGTCTACCGCCTGCCCAAGCACTTGGACGAGAAGGTCGCGCGCATCCACGTCGAAGCGCTCGGTGGCTCGATCACCAAGCTCACCAAGGAGCAGGCCGAGTACATCGGCGTCGACGTCGAGGGCCCGTACAAGCCCGAGCACTACCGCTACTGACCGCACCGTCAGTGGGAAAACTGTTCGTCATCGAAGGAGTCGACGGAGCGGGCAAGAACACGCTCGCCCGTCGGCTCGTTTCGGCGTGGCAACGTGAGGGCCTGTCGGTCGAGCGCATCGGGTTTCCCCGGTACGGCCGGTCGGTGCACGCCGATCTGGCGGCCGAGGCGTTGCACGGCGAGCACGGTGACACCGCGGGCAGCGTGCACGCGATGGCTCTGATGTTCGCGCTCGATCGCCGGGACGCGGGCGACGAGATCCGAAAGTTGCTCTCGGACAACGACATCGTTCTCCTCGATCGGTACGTGGCATCCAATGCCGCCTACACCGCGGCTCGGCTGGAGCAGTCCGTGGACGGCGAGGCCGTCGAATGGATCAGGTCGCTCGAATTCGATCGATTCGCAGTGCCCGTTCCCGATGTCCAGATTCTCCTCGACGTCCCGGTGGCGCTCGCCGCCGAGCGTGCGGCGGCCCGTGAGAGTGCGGACGTCGCTCGAACCCGGGACGCCTACGAGAGGGACGGCTCACTGCAGAGCCGAACCTCGGCTGCGTACGGCAGGCTCGCGGCCTCGCACTGGGTGTCACCGTGGCGAGTCGTCACCGCCGACGTCGATCCCGATCGACTCGCCGCCGACATGTTCAATCAGCCATCAGGCGTTCGGAAAGTGACACCATAGGACCATGAAGCCTCGGATTCTGGTTGTGGACGACGATTCGGCTCTGGCGGAGATGCTCACCATCGTGTTGCGCGGTGAGGGATTCGAGCCTTTCGTGGTCGGCGACGGTACCCAAGCACTGGCGGCCGTGCGCGAGAACCGGCCGGATCTGGTGCTGCTGGATCTGATGCTTCCCGGCATGAACGGCATCGACGTCTGCCGCGTCCTGCGTGCCGACTCGGGCGTGCCGATCGTCATGCTGACGGCCAAGACCGACACCGTCGATGTCGTACTGGGTCTCGAGTCCGGTGCGGACGACTACATCATGAAGCCCTTCAAGCCGAAGGAACTGGTCGCTCGTGTTCGTGCGCGCTTGCGCAGGACCGAGGACGAACCCGCCGAACTGCTGTCCATCGCGGACATCGTCATCGACGTGCCCGCCCACAAGGTCAGTCGCGGTGACGAACTCGTCTCCCTCACCCCGCTCGAATTCGATCTGCTGGTGGCACTGGCGCGCAAGCCACGTCAGGTGTTCACCCGAGAGGTGTTGCTCGAACAGGTCTGGGGCTACCGCCACGCGGCCGACACCCGGCTGGTCAACGTGCACGTGCAGCGTCTGCGCGCCAAGGTCGAGAAGGATCCGGAGAACCCCGAGGTGGTGTTGACCGTGAGGGGGGTCGGCTACAAGGCCGGACCGCCGTGATCCGTCTTTCCCATTCTCGGCGGCGAATCAACGGCAAGTTCTCTCCCGTACTGCGTTGGTTTCGTTCGCTGAGTACGTCGCTAGGCCATGCCTGGCGTCGATCACTGCAGCTGCGCGTCGTCGTGTCGACGCTGACGCTGTCCCTGGTGGTCATCCTCATCCTCGGGGTGGTGTTGACCTCTCAGATCACCGACCGACTACTCGAAGCGAAGCTATCCGCCGCCACCGAGGAACTCGACCGTTCGCGGACCACCGTCGAGGGCAACCTCGCCGGGGCCGACGATTCGAGCGGGCTCGCAACGCGCCTCGAACGAGCCAGGGCGGCGCTGACCAATCAGGACCTGGACGCCGCGTCGACCACCGGGTCGGCGGGATCGTTCGATCCGGTCCTGATCGTGGAAGGCGACGCCACCCGCGCGGAGGCCTCGGTGGGCCCGGTCGATCAGATCCCGAACAGCCTGCGCGACTTCGTCAAGAAGGGCCTGATCAGTTCGCAGTACGCGACGGTGACCGACAGTGACGGCGGGTACTCCGGCTCGGCGCTGATCATGGGATCGCCCACCGGATCCGACATCTCGGCCCTGCAGCTCTATCTCATCTTTCCGTTGGCCAGCGAGGATCGCACGCTCTCGCTCGTACGCGGCACGTTGTTCATCGGCGCAGTGGTGCTGCTGGTGCTGCTCGCGGCGATTGCGATGCTCGTCGCACGTCAGGTGGTTCTGCCCATTCGTTCGGCGTCGAGGATCGCGGTGCGGTTCGCCGACGGCAGGCTCAAGGAGCGCATGCCGGTCCGCGGCGAGGACGACATGGCCAGACTCGCGATGTCGTTCAACGAGATGGCCGAGAGTCTCTCCAAACAGATCACCCAGCTCGAGGAATTCGGCAACCTCCAGCGCCGATTCACCTCCGACGTCAGCCACGAACTGCGCACCCCGCTGACCACTGTTCGGATGGCCGCAGACCTCATCCACGACGCCAGCGACGACCTGGAGCCTGCACTCAAGCGATCCTCGGAGCTGCTGGTCAACGAGCTCGACCGGTTCGAAACCCTGCTCGGTGACCTGCTCGAGATCAGCCGGCACGACGCGGGCGTGGCCGAGCTGGCCGCCGAACAGCTCGACCTGCGAATGTGCGCCCGGGCGGCAGTGTCGACCGTGCGGCACCTGGCGCGCGAGACCGGCACCGAAGTGATCGTCGACATGCCCGAGACCGCAGTCATCGCCGAGGTCGACCCCCGACGGGTGGAACGGATTCTGCGCAATCTGCTGGCCAACGCACTCGACCACGGCGAAGGCAAGCCGGTCCTGCTGCGGCTCCGCTCGGACGCCGACGCGGCCGCATTCGTCGTGCGTGATCAGGGAGTCGGTCTGCGACCAGGCGAAGAGAAGCTGGTGTTCAACCGGTTCTGGCGCTCGGATCCCTCCCGCGTTCGACGATCCGGAGGCACCGGCCTGGGGCTGGCGATCAGCGTCGAGGACGCCCGCTTGCACGACGGTAAGCTCGAGGCGTGGGGAGCACTGGGCGAAGGCGCATGCTTCCGACTCACTCTGCCGCTCGTGCGCGGGCACAAGGTGATCGGATCCCCACTGCCCCTCAAACCCAGCACCAAGAAGTTCGCACAAGGACAACCGATTCCCGCGATCACCGCAGCCAAGACAGCCACGTCGGAGCCCGCGACGTGATCTTCTCGTGCCGTCGCACCCGAGTGCTGGCGATGTGCGCGCTCGTCGTCGCCCTAGTGAGCGGATGCGCCAGCCTTCCCGAGTCGTCCAGCCCCCAGGCCATCGGCACCCTGACCGCAGGTGCCGTGCCCACCAGCGCCCCGGCCCCGGAGCCGGGACGCGAGCCCGACCGCCTGCTGGACGACTTCTTCGAGGCCAGCGCCGTCTCTGCCAACAGACACCAGGCCGCCCGGCAGTTTCTCACCGAGGAGGCGTCGGGAACCTGGGACGACGGCGCACGGACGGTCGTGGCGGATCGGATCGACACCCTGTCCGGTCCAAGAACCGCAGACACCGCGCAGTTCACGATCCGCTCGGCGACGGCCGGGATGCTGGCCTCGGGCGGCGAGTACCAGGCAGGATCGGACACCTTCGACGCCGCGATCGAGATGGCACGGGTGGACGGTCAGTGGCGGATCTCGAAACTGCCGCCCGGTGTCGTCATCGATCGGTCCGCTTTTCTGAACACCTACCAGCAGCGATCGCTCTACTTCGTCGACCCGCTCGGTGGCGTACTCGTGCCCGATGTGCGGTGGACCAGCGGATCGCAGGACCAGCTCGCCAACCAACTCGTGCAACTGCTCATCGACGGCCCCAAGTCCGCGCTGTCGGCCGCGGTGAGCAACGAACTGTCCGACGACGTGAGTATCCGCGGGCCCATCACCAAGGCCGATGGCCAGACCTCACAGGTTGGGGTAGGACTCGGTGGTATCAGGATCGACTTCGGCGGCCTGCAGAACAAGGGTGATCGCGACCGCGAACTGCTTGCTGCGCAGGTGATCTGGACCCTCGCCTCGGCCGAGGTCGCCGGGCCCTACGTGCTGCTCGCCGACGGTCAACCGATCGACACGACCAAGCCCGACGGGTGGACGACCGCAGGCGTCGACTCCTTCGATCCGCTGGGTAGTACCGGCGACGGTGTCGGACTGCACGCACTCGCGTCCGGCCAATTGCTTCGCGTCGACGAGGCGGAGACCACTCCCGCTCCCGGGTACTTCGGGCAGGCCCGCAATCTGCGCTCGGTGGCCCTGTCCAACGACGGCACGCTCGTGGCAGGAGTCGCGGACACCGGACGGCCCGCCCCTGCGCCGTCGAGCACGCTCATGGTCGGCAGCTACGACGGCGGCGCGTTTCCCGTGGCCGAGGGGCAATCGATCACCCGGCCCACCTGGGGAGCCGACGACAACGCGGCCTGGGCGGTGATCGACGGCACCAACGTCATCCGGGCCGCCCGCGATCCTTCCACCGGCCAGGTGTCGGTGATACCCGTCGAGGCCACCGCCGTCACGACACTCGGCAACCGGGTCACCGAACTGCGACTGGCTCGAGACGGAGTGCGAGCGGCGCTCATCGTCGACGGCGTCGTGTACGTGGCAACGGTGGTGCGCGAGCCCTCGGGCGTGTACTCCCTCACCGAGCCGAGGGCCGTGGCCATCGGACTCGGTAGCGACGCCACGAGTTTGGACTGGAGTACCGGCGACACCATCGTGATCGCGCGGGTCGCCACCGACACACCGGTGGTCCAGGTGAGCGTCGACGGATCCCGGATGGATCCGTTGCCGTCACGCAACCTGACCACTCCGGTGTTGGCGGTCGATGCCTCGCCGGAAACGGAGTACGTGGCCGATGCACGGGCCGTGTTCGCCCTCAACAACTCCGATCCGGTCGGCGACCGGTACTGGCGTGAGGTCACCGGTCTGGCCGGAGTGAAAGCTGTGCCCATTCTGCCCGGCTGACGTCGGTCGCAGATGTCTGTCGGTGGGCCGGGGCAGACTCCGCATCCATGCGGACGCTCCTCGATCTGGTTCTGCCCCTCGAGTGCGCCGGGTGCAGTGTGCCGGGGGAGCACTGGTGCGGAGGGTGTTCTCTGGCCCTGTTCGTTCCGCCCGTCGCCGTTCGGCCACGAGTCGATCCCGGTGTGCCCTGCTGGTCCTTGGGTACGTACAGCGGGCCGCGCCGCAGTGGTGTGATCGCACTGAAAGAGCGAGGTCGGCGGTCGGTGGCCCGGCCTTTCGGGCGAGCGCTCGCCGAGGCCGTCGGACATCTACGCGACGCGGGTGAGATCGATCCACCGGAGCTGAGTTCGCTGATTCTGATCTGCGCACCCTCTCGGGCTCGTGCGGCGCGGGCTCGTGGGGGCGATCCCGTTCTGCGATGCGCTCGAGTCGCTGCCGAACAGTTGGCACCGGAGCGTGTGCTCGTTCCCGAGTTGCTCCGCATGACCGGTGGAGTACGTGATTCGGTGGGACTGTCGGCGGGCCAGCGGCAGCACAACGTGGCAGGGCGGATCGAGGCCGTCGGGGTGGCTCGTTCGCGCGCCGACGCACGTGCGACGCCTTCGGCGGACTTCACCGTTCTGCTGATCGACGACGTCGTCACCACCGGGGCCACGTTGGCCGAATCGGCAAGAGTGCTAACCGATTTCGGAGTGCCGGTGGCCGGAGCGCTGGTGGTGGCGAGTGCGTGACTGCGGAGTGGAAGGACACGCCGACAACCAATTCGGGGTGAACGGTGGCACACGAGTCGATGACCGACTAACGTCGCGGACACGCACCGACTGGACCAGATGTGAGGTGATGCCCCGGACTTTGATGCCGGAAGGTTCCCCATTCGGCATGCACACTTGCCACGTCCAACAGTGGGCGTGGCCGATATCGGGAGGTACGCGTGACGACCCCTTCACAAGCCTCGGTTTTCTTCGACGAGAAGCCCTCTGAAGAACCCGCCAAGAGCAATGCGGACGTCGTGGTCAAGGGCCGCAACGTCGAGATACCGGATCATTTCCGGATATACGTCTCCGAGAAACTGGCTCGCCTCGAGCGCTTCGATCCCTCCATCTACCTGTTCGACGTCGAACTGCAGCACGAACGAAATCGCCGCCAGGCCAAGGCATGTCAACGCGTGGAGATCACCGCGAAGGGCAAGGGCCCGGTCGTTCGAGCCGAAGCGTGCGCCGACAGTTTCTATGCCGCACTCGAAGCGGTGACGTCGAAACTCGAGAGCAGACTCCGGCGCACCAAGGACCGTCGCAAGGTTCACTACGGCGAGAAGCGGCCCGTATCCGTCGCCGAGGCCACTGCCGAACTCGCCGAGGACGACACGCTGGCACTCGACCCCGAGACGAAACTCGACTCCTTCGAGGACGACCAGAGCGGCCCGGGGCACATCGTGCGGACGAAGACCCACTCGGCCGCACCGATGAGCGTCGACGACGCACTGTACGAAATGGAACTCGTGGGCCACGATTTCTTCCTGTTCCACGACAGCGCAACCGATCGCCCCTCGGTCGTGTACCGACGGCACGCCTTCGATTACGGCTTGATCAGACTCACCTGACCGGACCGATCGGGACGGTTCGACACGTTCGCCGTCCGTGAAATATTTTCACCGCTGCAGGCTCGACGCCGGAGACTCGATCCCCACGTCGAGCCTGCAGTGCTGTGTCGGTGTTGTCCGAATGGCCGACCGGCGATCTCCGACGACCGATAGTCGGGCTGCCGGGTTCACAGCGACACCGCCTACCATGGACGCGTTCGGGTTACCCGCCGCGCAGATGTCGTGGTGACGAACCCGTGAGCTCGTGCAGTATGCAGTGTTGTTCGTACCAGTACCCGTGAACCGAGGATCGAGGACGAGAAAGCCCGTGCCGTCGCTGTCGTTTTCCAAGCTGCTCCGTGTCGGTGAAGGTCGCATGGTCAAGCGGCTCAAGAGCATCGCCGACCACGTCTCGACCCTGTCTCCGGACGTCGAGAGCCTCTCCGACGACGAACTGCGCGGCAAGACCGCGGAGTTCAAGGAGCGGTACTCCGCCGGCGAGACCCTGGATCAGCTCCTGCCCGAGGCCTTCGCCGTGGCCCGTGAGGCGTCCTGGAGAGTGCTGTCGCAGCGGCACTTCGACGTACAGGTCATGGGCGGTGCCGCTCTGCACTTCGGCAACATCGCCGAGATGAAGACCGGTGAGGGCAAGACACTGACGTGTGTTCTCCCGGCTTACCTCAATGCCATCTCCGGCGAGGGTGTGCACGTGGTGACGGTCAACGACTACCTCGCCAAGCGCGACTCGGAGTGGATGGGCCGCGTGCACCGCTTCCTCGGTCTCTCGGTCGACGTGATCCTCTCCGGCATGACCCCGGTGGAACGCCGCGCCGCGTACGCCGCGGACATCACCTACGGCACCAACAACGAGTTCGGTTTCGACTACCTGCGCGACAACATGACGCACTCGCTCGAAGACCTCGTGCAGCGCGGACACAACTTCGCGGTCGTCGACGAGGTCGACTCCATCCTCATCGACGAGGCCCGTACACCGCTGATCATCTCGGGACCGGCCGATGCGTCGAGCAAGTGGTACGGCGAGTTCGCCCGCATCGCGCCGATGCTCAAGGTCGACACCCACTACGAGGTCGACATCCGCAAGCGGACCATCGGTGTACACGAGGCAGGCGTCGAACTGGTCGAGGATCAGCTCGGCATCGACAATCTGTACGAGGCCGCCAACTCACCACTGGTGAACTACCTCAACAACGCGATCAAGGCCAAAGAGCTCTACACCAAGGACAAGGACTACATCGTCCGCGACGGCGAGGTCATCATCGTCGACGAGTTCACCGGCCGCATCCTGGTGGGACGCCGCTACAACGAGGGCATGCACCAGGCGATCGAGGCCAAGGAGAAGGTGGAGATCAAGGCCGAGAACCAGACTCTGGCCACGATCACACTGCAGAACTACTTCCGCCTCTACGACAAGCTCTCCGGCATGACCGGTACCGCCGAGACGGAGGCCGCCGAGCTCCATCAGATCTACGGACTCGGCGTCATTCCGATTCCGACGAACCGTCCGATGGTCCGAGTGGACAACGGCGACCTGATCTACAAGACCGAAGAGGCCAAGTTCGACGCGGTCGTCGACGACGTAGTCGAGCGGCACGGCAAGGGCCAGCCGGTCCTCATCGGCACGACGAGCGTCGAGCGCTCGGAGTACCTGTCGAAGCAGTTCACCAAGCGCGGCGTCGCACACAACGTGTTGAACGCGAAGTTCCACGAGCAGGAAGCGACGATCATCGCCGAGGCGGGCCGGCAGGGCGCGGTGACCGTGGCGACCAACATGGCCGGTCGTGGTACCGACGTCGTGCTCGGCGGCAACCCGGACATCCTCGCCGACCTGCAGCTCCGGAAGCGGGGCTTGGACCCGGTCGAGACCCCCGAGGAATACGAGGCTGCCTGGGAGCCAGCGCTGGAAGAGGTCAAGGCGCAGGTCAAGGCCGATGCCGATACCGTGCGCGAGGCCGGTGGCCTGTATGTCCTCGGTACCGAACGGCACGATTCGCGCCGCATCGACAACCAGTTGCGAGGCCGCTCCGGTCGTCAGGGTGACCCCGGCGAATCGCGTTTCTACCTCTCTCTCGGCGACGAGTTGATGCGTCGATTCAACGGCGGCGCACTCGAATCGATCATGACTCGGCTCAACCTGCCCGACGACGTCCCGATCGAAGCCAAGATGGTGTCCAAGGCCATCAAGAGTGCTCAGACGCAGGTGGAGCAGCAGAACTTCGAGATCCGCAAGAACGTTCTCAAGTACGACGAGGTGATGAACCAGCAGCGCACCGTCATTTACGAGGAGCGCCGCCGCATCCTCGAAGGTGCGGACATGGAGGGCCAGGTCGAGGGCATGATCACCGACGTGATCACCGCCTACGTCGACGGCGCCACCGTCGAGGGCTATGTGGAGGACTGGGATCTGGAACAGCTCTGGACCGCGCTGAAGACTCTCTACCCGGTGGGAATCGACCACAAGGTCCTCTCCGGCGAGAACGAGGACGGCGAGAAGGGCGACCTGACCCGCGACGAATTGCGTGAGGCGCTGCTCGAGGACGCGCGATCGGCGTACGCCAAGCGCGAGGCCGAGATCGACGGTATCGCCGGCGAGAACGGAATGCGCGAACTCGAGCGTCGAGTTCTGCTGTCGGTTCTCGACCGCAAGTGGCGCGAGCATCTCTACGAGATGGACTACCTCAAGGAAGGCATCGGCCTGCGCGCGATGGCGCAGCGCGACCCGCTGGTCGAATACCAGCGTGAGGGCTACGACATGTTCCAGGGCATGCTCGACGGCCTGAAGGAGGAGTCGGTCGGCTTCCTGTTCAACCTGCAGGTCGAAGCCACACCGGCTCCGGCAGGTCCGGCAGCCTCGGCAGGTCTCGCAGTGGCTCCCGGACTGTCCTCTCCGGTGGGCTCCGGCCGCCCGGCAGCGACACCCGCCGCAGCACCTGCACCGACGGCACCTGCACCGACGGCTCCCGCACCGACGGCTCCCGCACCCACCGCTCCTGCACCCGCTGCTCCTGCGGTGCCCTCGGCGCTGCGGGCGAAGGGTCTCGACGAGCAGGAAGACCAGCGACTGACCTTCTCCGGTCCGGCCGAGGGCGGCGGCACTGCCGTTCGTCGGTCCGGGCCGACCCCGACCGGCAGCGAGTCCGCGGCCGAGGGCACCCGCCGCGAGCGTCGCGAGGCGGCGAGAACTCAGAGCAAGGCCCCCAAGAAGGCAGCTCGCTCCAAGCGCAAGCGGTAGTACACGACGGTCGCGTCGCCGCGGGGCGACTCGAAACTCACCCCACTCGCAACGACGTGACCGTCCACCCGGGCCGGCGCGGGTCGATGGCGAGCTCGATTCGGCCTGCGAAGGCGAACATACGTGGGCCGCGAGTGTACGAGCCGAAGATCTCCGCCGAGACATCCGACTGATACGCCACATGCACTCGACGCACTGCGGCGAATCCGAGTCGCCTTCCTGGCGGTGGGTTTCGCACTATGGTCCGCACCAGGTCGATCATCGAGGCGGTGAACAAAGGCGACAGCTGGTCTGCGCTGCGTCGTCGATCGATCACCTCGATCATCATGCGCATCGCCCGGTCGGCACTCGAGCGCGCATCGGCGGGCACCGTCGGCCGGCCGGGAGGCTCGATGCGCCGTCGAGAACGGTTGCTGCGCACGGAGGGTCGGTGCCGGGCGGGCAGCGAATCGGTGATCGCCGCTGGATCCCACGTGTGCACGGCACCGGAGCTGAGCGGCGGCTCGAACGGAGCGGCACGCGAGAGGAAGCAATGATGTTCGGCGCGGAGTTGCGAGCCCGGGGCCGAGGTGTCCGCGATGTGCGGCGGGTCGTTCGATTCGATGACGCTCACACCGACATTGACGGTCCGAGCGCGCGTTCGGTTCCCGTCGAAACCCGGGAACAACACACGACACGGTCCTCGAACGACCCCGAGACCGACATTCGTCCGCCACGTACTCTAGGTTCGAGCACACTGCGCGCTCGGCCACAGGAATCGGCGCGTACTTCACGCGAGGACGGGGACTGGAACACGCGATGGCGACCAGGCTGACAGCGCAGGATGCGTCGTTCTATTTTCTCGAGGCCAGTAGCAGCCCGATGCACCTCGGGTCGCTCGCCATCTTCCGGACTCCGCGCAGTGGATTCAGCTACGACCGTCTGCTGTCGTTGGTCGAGCAACGCCTGGCATTGGTTCCCCGGTACCGGCAGAAGGTGCGTGAGGTCGCCTTCGGGCTGGCCAGGCCGGTGTGGGTCGACGACGCGGATTTCGACATCACCTACCACATCCGCCGTTCGGCACTACCCAAGCCGGGTTCGGACGATCAGCTGCACGATCTGATCGCGCGGCTGACCTCGCGCCCACTCGATCGCACCCGTCCGCTGTGGGAGATGTACCTGGTCGAGGGGTTGTCGAAGAATCGTTTCGCCGTCTTCACCAAGTCTCACTCGGCGCTGGTCGACGGTGAACACGCGCTCGACATCGGTCAGGTCATTCTCGATGCCAGCAAGAATCCGCCGCCGATGGCCGAGGAACTCTGGATGCCCGCGCGCGAGCCGAAGGATTCGGCGCTGGTCTTCGATGCTCTCACCGACTTGGTGGTACGTCCGGGGGAGAGCGTCGAGGCACTGCGCGGCGCGGTCCACGGCGCTGCCGGTGTCGCGGGTGGAGCCTTGCGGGCCGCAGCGAAGGTCGCGGCCGTGCTGCGCACCGCGACCCAGAGCGCGCCGTCGAGTCCGCTGAACGCCCCGATCTCGCGAAACCGCAGATTCGCGGTGGCCAAGACCGAGCTCGCCGACTACCGCAGAATTCACAACAGGTTCGGCTGCTCGATCAACGACGTGGTGCTCGCTGTCGTCACCGGGGCACTGCGCAATTGGTTGCTCTCTCGAGGCGAGCCCGTCACGGCGTCCTCCACGGTGCGGGCCATGGTGCCCATGTCGGTGTACGTCTCGGCCGATCGGGTCGGTTTCGGAGACGCGGCCGATCGGCCGGTCGAGGCGGCCGAGGAAGATCGCAGCGAGGTCTCGTCGTTTCTCGTCGACCTGCCCGTCGGTGAATCCAATGCCGTGGTGCGGCTCTCGCACATTGCGCACGCCACCGAGGCCCACTCCAAGCAGAGCCGCGGCGTCACCGCTCAGACATTGATGCGCATCTCCGGATTCGCGCCTGCGAGCCTGCACGCGATGGGCGCGCGAGCGGGTAGTCGGCTGTCCCAGCGGGTGTTCAATCTGATCGTCACCAATGCCCCCGGACCACAGTTCCCGCTGTATGTGGGCGGTGCGCGCATGCTCGAGATGTATCCGGTGTCGCCGCTGTTCGAGAACCAGGCGATGAGCATCGGGCTGACGTCCTACGACGGCTACGTGTTCTTCGGGCTCAATGCAGATCGAGGTGCCATGCCCGATGTGGACGTCGTCACGGCGCTTCTGCACGAGGCTCTGGAAGAGTTGGTCGACGCGAGTAACGAATCGAGAGTGTGAGGTCTTCTGTCATGCGTGTCTACGTTCCGGCGACGCTGGAGTTCTTGAAAGTGCTGTCGGCGGAGGGCGAGTTCAGCCCGGTCTCGCGCACGGCCTTCGCGGTGACACCGACACTGCGTGAGGCCTATTCGTCCGGCGACGACGAGGAGCTCTCCGAGGTGGCGATGGGGGAGGCCGCTCGGGCCTCTCTGCGGCTGATCGCCGCAGCGGTCGACGACGAGACCGACACCGGGACAGTCGCCGAAGGGGTGGTGTACCGGAGGGCGGTGATCGCGGCCGATGTCGACGATCCCACTCTGCGTCCCGATTTGGACGACGCCGTCGTCCGCCTTAAGGAGCCGTTGCGGATGGATCAGGTCGCGTCGGTCCACGTCGATCTCGAGGGGGCCGAATCGGCGGTCGCCAAGGCCGTAGCCGCGGTCGATGCCGCGGACATGGGAGACGAGGATGCGGAGTTCGTGCTGGGAGATGCCGAGGATCACACGCTCGCGTGGTACGCCCCGCAAGAGTTGTCGTTTCTGCTCGAACTGCTGTGATTCCGTCGTGTTCGTTCGCACACGATTCACACCGACACAGGTGTTCCCGAACCCGAACCTACGGTAGCGTAACCTCGATGACCGCAAGCGGTTCAGTATCTCGATCGAGGGGATGGAACACCCGATGGATCTGAAGAAGTGGCTGGAGGCTCCGGCGGCCGGAGTATCGGCCCCCAAGCGTCCGAGACTGAACATGGTGCGTGGTGCCTTCACCCGCATCACCACCCCCTTGTTGCCCGACGACTACCTTCATCTCGCGAATCCTCTGTGGTCGGCACGCGAACTCCGCGGCCGCATCGTGCGAGTGGAGAAGGAGACCGCCACGGCGGTGACCCTGGTGATCCAGCCGGGTTGGGGCTTCAATTTCGACTACCGGCCCGGCCAGTACATCGGGATCGGGTTGCACCTCGGCGGGCGATGGCACTGGCGTTCGTACTCGTTGACCTCCCCGCCGAACTGGGAGGACAAGCTGATCTCCATCACCGTCAAGGCGATGCCGGAAGGCTTCCTCTCCTCGCATCTGGTCGGCGGTGTGCCGCAGGGGACCATCGTTCGGCTGGCCGCCCCGAAGGGCAATTTCGCGCTGCCCGTGCCGCCGCCGAACAAGATCCTGTTCGTCACGGCCGGTAGCGGCATCACCCCGATCATCTCGATGCTGCGGGCCTTGGATCGCCACGGCGACATGCCCGACACCGTGCACATCCACTCGGCACCGACCGAGGACGAAGTCATGTTCGCGGCCGAGATCGCTGCGCTCGAGAAATCGCATCCGAACTTCACCTCGCATGTGCAGCTGACACGATCGGACGGCAAGTTCGCACTCGCCTCGCTCGACGAGCTCTATCCCGACTGGCGCACGCGCGACACCTGGGCGTGTGGACCGGCAGCACTGCTCGAGGAGATCGAGAAGACCTGGAAGCGAGAAGGAATCGAGGACCGGCTTCATCTGGAGCGGTTCGAGATCTCGCGCGCCGATACCTCCGGTGCCGGCGGCACCGTCACGTTCTCCAAGTCGGACAAGAAGACCACTGTCGACGGCGCGACCAGTCTGCTCGAAGCAGGCGAGAACGTCGGAGTTCAGATGCCGTTCGGCTGCCGGATGGGTATCTGCCAGACATGTGTGGTGCCGTTGACTTCGGGGCATGTCATAGACCTGCGTTCCGGTAAGGAACACAGCGAGGGCGACCGCGTCCAGACGTGCATTTCCGCAGCTGCGGGCGACTGCACATTGGAACTGTAGGTCTGTTTCTCGCACACTGCCTTCTCAGACTGTTCGGTTACGCTTACGTAGGTTGCCCACGTCGAAACCCGATATTTCGGGCACTGCACTCAACTGTTGGAGGACCCGGTGGCCATCACCGACATCAAAGAGTTCGCTCATCTCAGCGAAGCGGACATGGAAGCGTTCGGTCGCGAACTGGATTCGATTCGTCGAGACGTCGAAGACAGCCGTGGCGAGCGCGATGCCGCATACATCCGTCGGACCATCAGACTGCAGAGGTTGCTGGAGCTCGGCGGCCGCGCGGTGCTGCTCGGCAGCAAGTATCGGCCTGCTTGGATCGCCGGCACAGCGATGCTCAGTGTCGCCAAGATCATCGAGAACATGGAGCTCGGTCACAATGTGATGCACGGGCAATGGGACTGGATGAACGATCCGGAGATCCATTCCACCTCGTGGGAGTGGGACCAGACCGGGCCGTCCGAGCAGTGGAAGCGAGCCCACAACTACTCGCACCACACCTACACCAACATCGTCGGCATGGACGACGACATCGGCTTCGGAATTCTGCGCATGACTCGTGACGAGCCGTGGAAGCCGATCAATCTCGTTCAGCCGCTTGCCAACATCGTGCTGGCCACCACCTTCGAGTGGGGCATCGCGCTGCACGATTACGACGCGCAGAAGCAGTTGGACGGCGAGGATCAGAAGGGTCTGCTGAAGTCTCCGGCGAGCCGCGCTTTCGCGCGCAAGATCGCCAAGCAGGTCGGCAAGGATTTCGTCCTGTTCCCGGCACTGTCCGGCCCGGCGTGGAAATCCACGTTGACCGCCAACGCCACGGCCAACCTGGTCCGCAATCTGTGGGCCTACGCGGTGATCTTCTGCGGTCACTTCCCCGATGGCGCCGAGAAGTTCACGATCGGGCAGTTCGAGACCGAGACACGCCCCGAGTGGTACCTGCGTCAGATGCTGGGTAGTGCCAACTTCGAGGCCGGTCCGGTCATGGCCTTCATGAGCGGCAACCTCTGCTACCAGATCGAGCACCACATGTTCCCGGATCTGCCGAGCAACAGGTACTCGGAGATCGCCGAGAAGGTGCACGCTCTGTGTGAGAAGTACGATCTGCCGTACACCACAGGATCGCTCGGCAAGCAGTACTTGCTGGCGCTGCGGACCATCCACAAGCTGTCGCTGCCCGACTCGTGGCTGCGCGCCACGTCCGACAACGCTCCCGAGACGTCGTCCGAGCGACGATGGCGGGAGGGCGATTCGCCTACCGTCCACGCGCTCAGAATCGATCCGCTCACCGGGCAGCGTCGAGGTCTGCGTTCGGCAATGCAAGAGGCACGCGTGAGCTTGCGCAACGCCAAGAAGGAAGCCAAGCGTCAGGCCAAGGGCCTGCGTCGCTCGGGTGACCGCGTTCCGTTGTGAATCGTCACACAGATTTCCGCCACTAACCTACGGGACCGTAACTTACGATACGGTAGGTGACGGAATTGCACATGGCCTGATTACGCGAGCTGTGTGTTCACGACTGCCAGGAGGTTGTATCCCATGGCGATTACGGACGTCAAAGAATACGCGCATCTGACCGATGCCGACATCGAGGCGTTGGGCCACGAGCTCGACTCCATCCGACGTGACATCGAAGCGTCCCGCGGCGAACGCGACGCCCGGTACGTCAAGAACACGATCCGTCTGCAGCGATCCCTCGACATCGGTGGCCGGGCCGTGCTTTTCGCCAGCCGCAAGCGTCCCGCTTGGCTGGTCGGCACCGCCATGCTCGGGGTCGCGAAGATCATCGAGAACATGGAGCTCGGCCACAACGTCATGCACGGCCAGTGGGACTGGATGAACGACCCGGAGATCCACTCCACGTCGTGGGAGTGGGACAACACGGGCCCGTCGGCTCACTGGAAGCAGACGCACAACTACATCCACCACAAGTACACCAACGTGCTCGGCATGGACGACGACGTCGGCTACGGTCTGCTCCGCGTCACCCGCGATCAGCGGTGGAAGCCATTCAACATCGGCAACCCCGTCTACAACCTGCTGTTGCAGTTGTTCTTCGAGTACGGAGTGGCGCTTCAGCACCTCGAATTGGGCAAGGTCGCCAAGGGTCGAGTGCCGCGCGAGGAATTCGAGCAGAAGCGGCGCGAGGTGCTCGAGAAGGTCGGCAAGCAGATCGGCAAGGACTACATCCTGCACCCGTTGCTGACCGGACCTGCCTGGAAGAGCACGTTGACGGCGAACATCGTCGCCAACATGATGCGCAACGTGTGGACCAACACCGTCATCTTCTGTGGCCACTTCCCTGACGGTGCGGAGAAGTTCACCAAGTCCGACATGGAGGGTGAGACGCAGGGGCAGTGGTACCTGCGTCAGATGCTCGGCAGCGCGAACTTCAATGCCGGTCCCGTCATGGAGTTCATGAGCGGCAACCTCTGCTACCAGATCGAGCACCACCTGTTCCCGGACCTCCCCAGCAACCGCCTGCGGGAGATCAAGGTTCGAGTGCTCGAACTGGCGGAGAAGTACGACCTGCCGTACACGACCGGTTCGATCGTTCACCAGTACTTCCTGTCCTGGCGAACCATCGCGAAGCTGTCGCTGCCGAACAAGTACCTGAGGGCGACCAGCGACGACGCTCCCGAGACTGCGTCCGAGCGTAAGTGGGCCGACGCGCCGGCGGGCCTGTTCACCGTCGATCCCGAAACCGGCAAGCGTCGTGGTTTGCGCACCGCCATCGCAGAAACGAAGAAGCGCAAGGGAATCCGCAGGCTGGTCGGTAAGGCCGCGTAAGCCCTGCACCGAATTGGAGCCTGGTGGCAATCGACCCCGAAGCGGGTGGTTGCCTACCAGGCTTCGTTCGTTCGAATGGCCTCGAACAGTAGGCGGACCGAAACGACACCCTCCGGGGGCGTTGCCCGTTCTGTCGGGTCAGCCTGCCCAGCTGGTGAATCGACGCGATGACATCATCGCCGGCAAGGTGTGGTCGTCGACCTGCGTCCGATCGCGGGCTTTCGGCGCGGAGGCCCGTCAGTCGCTGCGGACGATCATGTCCACGGCCGCCTCGATGACGTCGTCGCTCGGGACGGTGTCGAACATCAGCGACGGGCAGGCGACCACGCCGGCGAGCATGGAGATGGCCGCTTCCAATCGTGGTCCTTGGAAGGACTTTTCGAGCATCTGCCGGACCGGACGCTGTGCATTGGTGTTGATGGCGTCCCGCAGTCGACCCACGGTTTCGACGCTCGCCCACTGGGCCATGGCGATGAGCACGCGATCGAGCCGCAGCTCGATCACTGCGTGGCGGAACAATTTCAATTCGGCGATCAAGTCGCTCCGCAGGTCGCCGGTGGCCTCGTGGTGAGGCATGTCTCCCAGGGCATCGAGCGCGACGAGCACGAGGTCGATTTTGGAAGGCCAATGTGAGTACAGGGTCGTCTTGGAGTACCCGGCGATCTCGGCTACTCGGGCGTGGGTCAACGCGTCCGAACCCTCTTGGGTGAGAACCGCCAAAGCGCTACGCGCGACGTCCGCTCGGGTGCGGGCCACCCGCGGTTCGGCGGGCACCGTGAGCTGCTCGAGCTTCTGTACGGATGTCATGTGTGTTTCACCTCGCCTCACGTGTGAAGCGGCTGACTATACGCCGCAGCGTCCAAAATAGCTGATGTACAGAAAGACCAGTTCTGGATCGATTAATCACTAGTGAACTAATAGTTCAGTACAGTACGGTTAGTTCGTCCGGTAAGTATCACGCGCTCAGAGGTGAGAGATGATTCCCGAGGAACTAACTCAGTCACAGTTCGACACGGTGTACAACTTTTTGTCCCTGGTCATCGCCGCGCAGCTGTTCGGTTCGCTGTTTCTGCTCGCAGCTCAGCCGCGGGTGCTTGCGCGGTATCGCCAGGCCCTGGTTATCTCTGCGATCGTGTGTGGCATTGCTGCGTACCACTACTTCCGCATCTTCGAATCCTTCAAGTCCGCGTTCGTCACCGACGCCCAGGGTGGGCGCGGAACGTACGTTCAGGCGGTGGGCGAGTCCTTCAACGAGGGGTATCGCTACGTCGACTGGTTGCTCACGGTCCCGCTGCTGCTGACCGAGCTCATCGTCGTTCTGGCACTTGCCAAGAAGCTGCAGGCTTCGTTACTCTACCGACTGATTCCGGCGTCTGCTCTGATGATCGCACTGGGTTACCCGGGGGAGATCAGTGCTGACAACACCATTCGAAACGTCTTCGGATTGCTGTCCACCATCCCGTTCCTGTACATCCTCTACGTGCTCTTCGTAGAGCTGACGCGTTCGCTCGACCGGCAGCCCCCGGCAGTGCGCCAAACCGTCAGTCGGATGAGGATTCTTCTGCTGGCCACCTGGGGTGTATACCCGATCGCTTACATCATTCCGCTGTACTTCTCGGACACCGGTGCCACGGCATGGGTTGCGAAGCAGGCTGGATACTCGATCGCCGACATCCTCGCCAAGGTGCTGTACGGCCTGTTGATCTACAAGATCGCTCGCCTGAAGTCCTTCGCCGATGACCCCGATTTCGCGGCGCGGGAAAATGAGCTCGAAGTTCGGCCCGCGTCGGCCGGGAAGAACGGCTCGTAGCGCACGATCGTGAGTCTCACGGAACAATCGGGCGACTCGACGACAAGCACCACCGCCCCATTGCTGACTGCTGCGACATGGTCGCGGTGGTTGGTGGTGGGGACGGTGGTGATGTCGAGCGGCCACCTGATCGGGCTGCCCGCCATCACCGCGCCGGTGGCGTTGGTTGTCGCGGGCGTGGCTTTCCTCGCAGGGATCCCGCACGGGGCGATCGACCATCTGATGGCAAAGCGATTGTCGGGGGGTGCACCGCTACTGGCGGTAGCCGCGGTCTATGCGGGCGCGGCTGCCGCAGCATGGGCACTGCTGGAGTGGGTCGGTCCGATCGCCTTGGTCGCGGCCGTGCTGTTCAGCGCGGTGCATTTCGGAATGGGGGAACTCGAGGTCTCCCGGTTGCTGACCGGGTGGCTGCCACGACGGATTCCGGCTGCTGCGATCGTCGTAGCGGGCTCCGGTGCTCTGGTGTTGCCGTTGGCGCGTTCGGGCGATCAGCTCCTTCGAGTGGCGACAGCTGTTTCGCCGGAGTTGGCCGTTCTCATTTCGGCTGCGCCGGTTCAGATGGCACTGGTGTCGACGTGGTGCGTTGCGGCGTCCGTCGCAGTGGCCGCCGCCCTGCGGTCGGGGCATCGAACCGTGGCGCTCGATGTCGTACTCATCGGTGCCCTCGGGATGGCGGCGCCACCGCTGGTGGCCTTCGCAGTCTGGTTCGGCTGCTGGCACGCGCTGCGCCACACCGCGCGATTGTTGACGGTAGAGCCCGGCTGCGCCGCACTCCTCGGCGATGGTCGGGGGCGCGCGGCGACCTGGCGGCTGGTTCGGCTTTCCGCAGTGCCGTCGCTGGCGGCGTTGACAGCGGTGCTCGCCCTCGGCTGGTTCACCGTTGCGTCACCGAACCCGACGACGATGGTGGCCGAGGTGCTTCGCCTCCTGCTCGCGCTCACCGTGCCGCACATGGTGGTGGTCTGGTGGCTCGATTCCGTGCCCTCTCGGCAGGTGCACGGGCCCTGCGCACGACCGGCTGCGGCACCGTCACCATCCGAGTCCAGACACAGACTTCGACCGCTGCCGAGTTCCTACCTGTCCATAGCTACCAAGCGTCGTTCGTTCGAACGGCTTCGAGGAGCAGACGCACGGCGGCGACACGTCGAGCAGCATCGCCGGTGAGGGTGTCGAGCGCGCACTCGGGATCGGCGGGCGGGCCGAGGTGCGTGCATCCACGCGGGCAGTTCTCGATCGTGTCGGCCAGGTCGGAGAACGCTGCGACGACGTTCTCGGGGGAGATGTGCGCCAGTCCGAACGACCGGATCCCGGGAGTGTCCACCACCCAGCCGCCGCCGGGAAGCGGTAGCGCCACCGACTGCGTCGAGGTGTGGCGGCCCTTGCCGACGCCCGAAACCACCCCCGTGGCGCGATAGGCGTCGGGCACCAGCCGGTTGACGAGCGTGGACTTTCCGACGCCCGAGTGTCCGATGAGCGCGGTCACCGAGTTCGTCAGCATCGAGGTCAGCTCCGTGAGGTCCTCGGACTGGCCCGCCAGCACCACCGGTACGTCGAGATCGGCAAAGGCGGCGGTGAATTCTTCGGGGTCGGCCAGATCGCTCTTGGTCAGGCACAGAACGGGTTCGAGTCCGCCGACGTACGCCGCCACGAGTGCTCGTTCGACGAAGCCGGTGCGAGGAGGTGGGTCGGCGAGCGCGGCGACTATGAGCAGCCGGTCGGCATTGGCCACCACGACGCGCTCGAACGGGTCGGTGTCGTCCGCGGTGCGGCGCAACACCGTCCGCCGCTCGGCCACGCGCACGATGCGAGCCAGAGTGTCGACCTTGCCCGACAGATCTCCGACGATACCGACCTCGTCTCCGACCACGATCGGAGTTCGGCCCAGCTCGCGGGCGCGCATCGTCACGACCGGCCGTTCCGGGTCACCGTCGAGCACGCATCCCCATCGGCCGCGGTCGACGGACACGACCATGCCTGCTTCTGCGTCGTTGTGTTCGGGTCGAGTCTTGGTCCGTGGTCGCGAACTCTTGCCCGGTCGGATCCGAACGTCGGACTCGTCGTACCGGCGCGCGGTCAGGAGCCGACCCCACTCGGTGTCGATGCGGACAGCATTGCGTCCCATAGCGTTTCGAAGCCGGGGAGCGTCTTGGCGGTGGTGCCGATGTCGTCCACCTCGACCCCGGGTACCCGCAGTCCGACGATCGCGCCTGCCGTCGCCATCCGGTGGTCGGCGTAGGAGTGCCAGACGCCTGCGTGCAGCGGTGCCGGATCGATTCGGATGCCGTCGTCGGTCTCGACGGCGCGTCCGCCGAGTCGGACGATCTCGGTTGTCAGTGCAGCGAGTCGGTCGGTCTCGTGGCCACGCAGATGGGCGATGCCACGCAGAATCGACGGCCCCTCGGCCAATGCGGCGAGCGCCGCGACCGTTGGGGTCAGTTCGCCGATATCGTGGAGATCGAAATCGATGCCGCGCAACGTATCCGGGCCCTCGACGGTCAGGATACCTGCGGTCAGGTCGACTCGAGCGCCCATCAGGGTGAGTATCTCGCGGAATGCGTCGCCGGGCTGAGTGGTCGATTCGGGCCAATTCGGCACGCGCACTCTGCCTTTCGTCACCACCGCTGCAGCGAGGAAGGGGGTGGCGTTGGACAGGTCCGGCTCGATGGTCCAGTCGATCGGCGCGACCGGGCCTGGGTGCACCCGCCAGGTGTTCGCGTCACCACCGGACTCGGGGGTATCGACTCGGACGCCCGCACGCCGCAACATCTCCACGGTCATGTCGATGTGCGGCATCGACGGAACGGGCTTGCCGATGTGGTGGATTTCGATTCCCTCGTCGAAGGCCGCAGCGGAGAGCATCAGACCGGAGACGAACTGCGAAGAGCCCGAGGCGTCGATCTCGACCGATCCGCCGCGCAGCGAACCGGTGCCACGCATCGTGAACGGCAGCGCGCTGCCGTCGATCTCGGCCCCCACCGCGCGCAGAGCGTCGAGGATCGTGTCGAGCGGTCGGATACGTGCCTGCTCGTCGCCGTCGAACGACACTTCGCCTGCGGCGAGCGCAGCCAGGGGTGGCACGAAGCGCATGACGGTACCTGCCAGCCCGCAGTCGACGGCTCCTCCGCGCAGCGGTGCCGGAGTCACCCGCAACGACGTCCTGTCGTCCTCCGCGGCCTCGATATCGATGCCCAAGGTTGTCAGGGCGTCGATCATGAGATCGGTGTCACGGCTGCGCAGGGCACCGGTGATCGTCGACGAGCCGGTGGCGAGCGAGGCGATGATCAGTGCGCGATTGGTGATCGACTTCGATCCGGGCAGAGTGACTGTCGCGTCGATGGGTGCGACGGCGGCGGGGGCTGTCCAATTGCTCACCCGTCCATCTTCTCTCATTCGGGATCAGCGCGCGGCGATGGGCGCGGATGTAGCGGCTGTGAGCCGGACGAGATCGGCCGGTGCGAGTTCGATCTCGAGTCCGCGCCGACCTCCACTGCACAGAATCGTCTCGAAACCGAGGGCCGAAACGTCGATCGCGGTGGGCAGGGATCTGCGTTGGCCGAGAGGTGAGATACCGCCGAAGACGTACCCGGAGGAGCGCTCGGCGGCAGTCCTGTCGGCCATCGTGATCTTTCTGGTGGACAGCGCGGCGGCCGCGGCCTTGAGCGAGAGCGTCGTCGTCACCGGGACGATCGCCACCGCCAGCGAGCGATCCGCTCGTTCGACGACGAGAGTCTTGAAGACCTGTTCGGGCCGAACGCCGAGTCGTTCGACGAGTATCTGTGCCGCCTCCTCGCCGTAGGACTGCGCCCGTGCGTCGTGGTCATACGAATGCACGGTGTGCGCCACCTTTCGTGCGGTGAGCAGCGCGAGAGCAGGTGTGGACGCAGCCATTCACGGGACTCTAGCGATCGGGCGGGAACACGGCGGCACGACGCCGTGTTGTGCAACAACAGATACGAATGCAGGTGGAAGGAATGACGAATGGCAGTGCTGACCGCGGGACGTCCCCTCGCGCTGAAGGGGGTGATCTCTTCGCAGAAGTCGACTTCGGGCGCGGTAGCCTGGGCGGTGGAAGCTATCGAAGGGATCAGCGTGACAGAAGCCAGCAATCCCGTCGCTGACGTGGACGACGAGAAGGCGATCGCGGAGCGCAGAGCTGCCGAGACCGAGGCGCAGTTGACCGAGCGCTTCGAGCGCGACGCGCTGCCGATGCTCGATCAGCTCTACGGCGCAGCTCTGCGTATGACGCGCAACCCCGCCGACGCCGAGGATCTGGTTCAGGAGACGTTCGTGAAGGCCTACTCGGCTTTCCGGTCGTTCCGTGAGGGCACGAACCTCAAGGCGTGGCTGTACCGAATTCTCACCAACACCTACATCAACTCCTACCGCAAGAAGCAGCGTCAGCCCGCTCAGTACCCGACCGACGAGATCAGTGACTGGCAGCTCGCCGCCACCGCCGAACACACGTCGACGGGGCTGCGTTCCGCCGAGGTCGAGGCTCTGGACGCGTTGCCGGACGACGACATCAAGGCGGCGCTGCAGTCTCTACCCGAAGAGTTTCGGATGGCTGTCTACTACGCCGACGTCGAGGGGTTCCCGTACAAGGAGATCGCCGAGATCATGGGCACTCCCATCGGCACGGTGATGTCGCGTCTGCACCGCGGACGCAAGCAGCTGCGGGGCCTGCTGGCAGGGGTTGCACGCGAGCGTGGTTTCAACCGGGACGGCGCAGTCGACCGGCACGAGCAGGAGGTAGTCCAGTGACGGGCACCGGAAAGATCGATAGCGGGAACGACGGCGACGCACAGTTCGAGCGTCTCGACTGCTCCGCGGTGATCGCGGACGTATGGGTCATGCTCGACAACGAGTGCGACGAGGCCAGTCGATCCCGTCTGCAGAAGCACATCGACGAGTGCGGGTCGTGCTTCGAGGCCTACGGCATCGAAGAGAAGGTGAAGCGGCTCATCTCGCGTAAGTGCGGGGGAGATCAGGCTCCGGCCGGACTACGCGAACGACTCAGTGTCGAGATTCGACGAACAGTGCTGATACGTCAGACGGACTCCGAATAACCGCAGGGCCGAACAACCGACGAGGGGCCGAGAAGCACATGCTTCTCGGCCCCTCGCGGCTTGTGGCAAACCGTCAGCTGTTCGGACGTTTGCCGTGGTTGGCCTTGTTGCCCTTACGAGCACGTTTCTTACGTCCACGCTTTCCCATGATGGGCTCCTCTCGTTTGTTCACTACAGTCTCCCACGTGTGATTGGCTTACTGTGACGGGCCTGGTCTCGTGTGGGTGTCCAGCGCAGTTCGTGGTGACGTGAGAGAGGGGTTCGCCGATGTCCGAGGACGTTCGCGCGGAAATGGTGTCCACTGTGTTTCAGGTGGTCGTGGCCCGAGGCGATGCCGTCGAGGTCGGTGACACCCTCGTGATACTGGAATCGATGAAGATGGAAATTCCTGTGCTGGCCGAGACCGCAGGGACGGTCACGTCGGTGGACGTCGCGGTGGGCGACGTCATTCAGCAGGGCGACCTCATCGCCGTCGTGTCCTGAGCAACGATCACGTGAGATCTCGTGTCGACCCTCAGTGACCTTCTGGCCGAGCACACCGACCTCCCCGGTGTTGCGGTGGACCATCTCCAACGCGTCGTAGGCGAGTGGCAGCTGCTGGCCGACCTGTCTTTCGCCGATGTGCTGCTGTGGGTCGGCACGGACGACGTGTCCAGTGGGACTGCCGACGTACTGTGTGTGGCCCAGTGCCGGCCGACGACCGCGCCCACGGTCTTCACTCACGACATCGTGGGAACGACGATCTCCGAATCCGAGCACCCCGATGTGATGGTCGCGCTGCAGCAGCGGAAGATCGTGCACGGAGGCGTGGTGACGCGAACCGAGAGCATTCCGGTGCGCTGCGGAGAGCACGTCATCGCGGTGCTGACCCGCGATACCAATCCCGCGCAGGTCCGACCGCCGAGTGCCCTCGAGGTGGCGTATCGAGAATGCGCCGACGACCTGTGTCTGATGATCAGCGAAGGCACGTTTCCCACCCCCGAAGAGCGCACCGATGTGAACTCGTCCCCCCGCGCAGGCGACGGATTCATTCGCGTCGACACCGAGGGGCTGGTGGACTACGCCAGTCCCAACGCCCTCTCGGCGTACCACCGGATGGGATTGACGACCGAGCTGTCCGGCCGGGATCTGGCGTCGGTCACGCGGTCGCTGGTCACCGACCCTTTCGACTCGCAGGAAGTGGCCGATCACATCAGGTCGTCGCTCAACGGCAACGTGGGACACCGGATGGAGGTCGATGCCCGCGGTGCCACCGTTCTCGTGCGCACGCTGGCCCTGCAGCCGCGCGGAAGGTCTGCCGGGGCGGCCGTGTTGATCCGCGACGTCACCGAGGTCAAGCGCCGCGATCGTGCTCTGCTCAGCAAGGACGCGACCATTCGGGAGATCCACCATCGGGTGAAGAACAACTTGCAGACGGTGGCGGCGCTGCTCCGACTTCAGTCGCGCCGACTCGAGAACGAGGAAGCGCGCACGGCGTTGTCCGAGTCGGTCCGCCGAGTCACGTCCATTGCACTCGTGCACGAAATGCTGTCGATGTCGGTGGACGAGGAAGTGGACCTCGACGAGATCGTCGATCGATTGGTGCCGATCATGCTGGACATCGCCACGGTCAATCCGAGGGTGCGAGTGGTGCGCGAGGGCAAACTCGGAGTCTTCTCGGCCGAACGCGCGACGCCCTTGGTGATGGTGCTCACAGAGCTGGTGCAGAACGCGATGGAGCATGGATTCGACGCCGGGTCGGCCGGTGTCGTCCGAATCGGAGCCGACCGATCCGCGAAATGGCTGGATGTTGTCATCCACGACGACGGGCGCGGTTTGCCCACCGGGTTCTCGCTGGAACGCTCGGACGGCCTCGGGCTGCAGATCGTGCGCACTCTGGTCTCGGTGGAGCTGAACGGATCGCTGGGTCTGCATCCCGCGGCGGGTGGGGGAACCGACGCGATGCTGAGGGTTCCTCTGGGACGGCGTGTGCCCAGGCCCTGATGCACGTTCGGTGAACAGTGCGTAACGGGCTCGTCGACCGCCAGAGGGACCCTGGAGGCCCGTGGAACGCAGAAAGCCCGGTATCCGCTACAGCGGATACCGGGCCTCGAGCGTGTGCTGGTTTCGCGTCCTAGACGGAGCTGCGTGCGCGCGTACGTGCGTTGCGTCGCTTGAGTGCACGGCGCTCGTCTTCACTCATTGCGCCCCATACTCCTGCGTCCTGGCCGGATTCGAGTGCCCAGGACAGGCATTCAGCGGTGACGGGGCACCGAGTACAGACGACTTTGGCATCGGCGATCTGCGCGAGCGCCGGACCACTGTTTCCCACCGGGAAAAATAGTTCCGGATCTTCATCGCGACAAATTGCCTTGTGGCGCCAGTCCATCCTCTGCTCCTTACCGGGCGCCGAAGCGCCGTTTCGTTTCTCTTCTGTTCACGAGTGGGTAACCAATGTTTCCGCACTGTTGCTTGTGAATGCTTTCACGAACTCAGGTGAAGTCAAGGGGTACGCGCGTGACCGTGGTCAAGCTCACTCTGTTAGGCTCGCTTTAGCCTTCTGCGCTCCTTTGTACCCCGAGTGAACAGATTTCGCTCGTGATTTCACAGAAAGTGCGCTCTGCGCCTCAGTGGTACTCGGCACACGCGGCCCCTCACATGCTCGGCGCAACCACCTGCAGCGCGTCGGGAGTGGAGAAGAACTCGGCCTCGGTGCGTTCGCCCAGGTAGTCGCCGTCCATCTGCAAACCGACCGGTTCTGCTGAGGAAATACGGACGCTCGGTACATCGTCGATACGAATCAGCTTGCGAGACTTCGGTTCTGCACCTTTGGCAAGCAGCTGGCGAGAGACCCGCAACGTAGGGAACAACGCAGTCGAGCGCATGCCGAACACTCCGAGACCCGAATCGAAACCGGTACCCGGATTGGTGTGCACCGGCCTCTGGTTCAAATAAGTCCACGGACTCGAATTCGACACGAACGCATAGTGGACTCCCTCGAACGGATCCCGACCCGGAACCTCCACCGTCAACCGAGCCGGCTGCCGCTTGTGCTTGAAGAACTCCTGCACAGCCGACCGCAGATACCGCGTCGCAGACACCGGCTTGCCGTCCTTACGGCCGGCATCGATCGCCCGACACACATCGGCATCCAGACCCATACCCGCGTTGAAAGTGAACCAGCGATTGTCGCAATGCCCCAACCCGATCGTCCGCCGCGCCCGTGCATCGAGCAGCCCGATCAACTGATTCGTCGCCGCCACCGGATCCGCCTCGATACCCAACGAACGAGCGAACACATTCGCACTACCGCCAGGAACGACCGCGATCGGCGGAATCGCACCGATCGTCACCGCCTGCATCGACGTCGGCAACGGCACCCCGAGCAAACCGTTGATCACCTCGTTGACCGTCCCGTCGCCACCGTGAACGATCACCAAACCCATCCCGTCCTCACGGGCACCCCGAGCCAGCTCCGACGCATGATCACGATGAGTCGTCTGCGCAACCGTCACCCGCACCCGACTCGACAATGCATGAGCCAACAGATCCCGAGCCGCAGCAGTCGTAGAAGTCGCATTGGGATTGACGATCAGCAGCGCACGCACGAGCAATGACACTAACCGGGTCGTTCCGCACGCTCCACTCCGGTCACCTGGGTCGTTCCGCAGGCTCCACTCCGGTCACCTGGGTCGTTCCGCAGGCTCCACTCCCGCCCCTGGGTCGTTCCGCATGCTCCACTCCCGGTTGCCTAGGCTGGTCGCGTGTCCACCTCACCCGAGAACCTCACCCCGCCGGCCACGTTTCGATCCGCCGGGGCGCTCGTCGCAGCGCAGGGCGTGGCGTCGTTGGTGGCCGCGATAGTCCTACTCGTCCGAGCGTTCTCCGGAGAGGGGGAGAACGCAGTGGCCAACGGGTACGGCACCGCGGGATGGTTCGGCGTCCTGGGCATCGGAGTCGGAGCCGCAGGCGTTGCCCTGGTCCTCGGAAAACGCTGGGGACGATCCATCGCCACGGTCGTACAGCTGTTGCTGCTGCCCGTCGTGTGGTCGCTGTTGACCGGATCGCATCAGACCGTCTACGGCGTCGCCCTCGGAGTCGTGGTCGTCGGCGTGCTCGTCTTGCTGTTCAGCCCGCCGTCCTCTCGGTGGATGGCCGCCGAATACAGCGACGTCGACGACGACTTCCGATGACGTAGTCGCTTCAACGCGCCTGGATGGCCAACTCGACCAATGCATCCTCGGTCAGGCGGAACGTGGTCCACTCGTCCTGTGGCTCTGCCCCGAGCGATCGGTAGAAGCCGATCGACGGGGTGTTCCAGTCCAGAACCGACCAGGCCAACCGCGTGTACTGCCGATCGACGCATTCGGCGGCCAACGCGGCGAGCAGTGCAGTTCCGAAGCCTTCTCCCCGCGCGGCGGGTTGCACGTAGAGATCCTCCAGATAGATTCCGTTGACTCCGTCCCACGTGGAGAAGTTCAAGAACGACACTGAACGATAGGGGCTGCACTCGAACGCAGTGCGGCCCGGTTGAGAGTTGCAGCTCTCGTGCGGACCTCAGCGCAACAACGGACAGGAACCGTCGTGAGCCGTCATCGCAGCATATCTGTATCCACTGACAGCGCCTACAGCCGCGCGTACGTCTGCACCATCCTCGCCGGCCTCAGCCTCTACCCGGCATTCGTAGGCCTCTGCCACGCCGCCCTCGCATTGGGCTGGCACGCATGACCCCTGAGCGCGTAGCCGTGCATTGCGCCCGCTGCGCCGCCTATCTGGTGACCGTGACCGCCCCGGCACCACCTGTGCGCGTTCTCTGCCTCGCCTGCAAATCCCGCTAGCCCGCAAGGGGTTATGCCAGACATAGCCCCTCTGTTTGTTGTGTCCGCAACCCCGAAAAGAAAGAGCCGTACCCGTGTCGAACTGCACCAACCATTTCTCGGAAACTATCACCCAGCCGGAAGGCCACCCCATCGTTGTCGAGGTCACCACCTGGCACGACGCAGACAACGTGTCGCGCCTGTACGTGGACGCTGGCCGCGAGGAACTGACCGTGACGACTGCCCGCGCTTTGCTCCATTCGCTGGCCCGCGCGGTCACCGTGTTGGAGGCGCTTGAGGGTGAATTGGACCCGCGCCTGAACGGTCTGCTGAGTCTCTGACCTGCCTTCTCAATCGTTCGATTGAAACCGTCGCTATCTGGTGAGTCCGACGTAAACCGACCACTCCAAGTAAGTGCTGACAATCCTGCGGACTTGGCCGTGGGAGCTTCACCGCCGACTGATCCCCGACAGTGAGGTCACCTGACAGCCGCTCACGCAATCAAGCGTGAGCGGCTAGAAGGCGTGGGTTGCGTCGGTCAGCGGGAAAACTGGGAGCGGTCACTGGGAGCATTGAACCGTCCTGGATCTGATGGAGACCTGGTTCAAGCCACTTCGCGGTCGGAGGTGGCGGTCGAGCATTGATGACGGTACTCGTTTTCGTAGT
>NZ_JBFBLH010000019.1:0-59602 GCF_040702585.1 Rhodococcus sp. NPDC079359 | reverse complement strand
CCGGTGGCGGTCTTCGCGTAACCGCAGCCGGCTTCGAGATCTTTCAGGCTCATGGTGACGATCGCGGTGACGGGCAGGCCTCGGTGTGTGCCGAGGGTTCCGGATGCCATTACCTGCCGGAGTGCCAGTTTCAGGGCGTCGTGACGACGTTCGTTCTGGGTGCGGAGATCGCGTGCGGCGGCCGCGTCCCGCGTTGCTGTCTTGTCCGCGGCAGGATCGTCGACACCAGTGTCGCTGTCGTCGTCGCCGGTGTCAGGCGTGTCACCTGACTCAGTGCCGCAACCACAGTCGGCACCCTCGCCGCATTCGCCCTCACCGTCACAGCCGGTGTTGTCCCACAACCGTGCATCATTGGACGTCGACTCGGGCTGCGGCGCAGTGGCACTGCCGTCCCCTTCGGTCTCGTCGTGGACGATCGATGTCGGGTCTGCGGGGTTGTACATGCCGGGTTTCGCGGCTTTGGAGAACAGGGCTTCGAGGTAGGCGCGTAGTTCGGGGTCGACGCAGAATTTTCCTTCCGACATCCCGTCGACCCCTTGCTCGCCGAGGTAGAAGAACGCATCCCTCCGCTTCCGTGGCTTCGGCGGGTTTCCGTCGTCATCGTCATCATCATCATCGTCGTGGTCGCCGTCCGGGTTCAGCATCGCGTCCAGGCACGCCACCACCGGCGCGAAATCGTCCGGCCGCAATTTCACTGCCTGTTCCACCAACTGTTGTTCGGCGAGATCGCGGGTCTGCGGATCGACACTCGAGGGCAGATGGCGGAAGAATTCGCGGATCATCTGCACGTGCTTGGCGTCGAGCAACCCCGCCCGCAGTGCTTCGGCGGTATGCGGCAGCAACGGGGCCAGAATTTCACCGGAGAACGAGGTGCGATCCCCCAACTCCGCAGCCAGACGCACTCGTGCTCCTGCTGCTCGTGGGGTGATCCGCAGCATCCACGCCACCGACGACGGCACCGAGCCCGGATACACGTCGAGGCCATGCTGAGAAATCAACTCGTTCAGCCAGGTGTACGAGTACGCGGTCAGCGACCGTGTCAGCATCTCCATGCGTTGGATCACCGCACGCCGGTCGGTGTTCGTCCACGACACCGACGCCTGCCGCGCCAACTCCGCGACCGCGGACTCGACCCGCTCCACGAATGCCGACAACTCGGGATCGGACACGTCAGGGGCAGGCGGCACCACATCGATGCCGTCCACCCCTGATCCGCCGTCCCCCGAAAGCATGAACAAAATCTACCGCGACCCACCGACAAACTTTCGAACACACGTTTGTCACGATTCGGGCCGGCGCAACAGTGCAGATTCAGCGACGCTTCCCGCTGCGTCGGGCGTTCGTTTTCGTCTTGGCAACGGGGCGAGCAGGTTTGGAGGGGTGCGCTTTCTTCTTCTTGACCGGTGCCTCGTCCGATGCACCGCGTGAGCTGCGGGTCGAGCGGCCGCGGACGATGCCGATGAATTCCTCGATGCGGTCGTCCTCGCGTTCGGCGACCCAGGCCAGTGCGATCTGCGACTGCTCGACGTCGGTCACCGGGCGGTAGACGAGGTCCTTACGGGCGTTGAAACGCGCCACCGAGTGCGGCACGATCGCCACCCCCAACCCGGCGGCCACGTACTCGAACGTCTCCGCGGCGGAATTCATCGGCGGAAGTTCCGGGCGATTGCCGGTCACGAGTTCGGTTGCCACAGCTGCCCATTCGGGCACCGTCGCGGGGTCGGCGAGCAGATGTTCGTCGGCGAGGTCGGTGGCGGTGACCGAATCGAATGCGGCGACTGCGTGGTCCTTCGGTACCACCACGACCTGCACCTCTTGATAGAGACCGATCGCGTTGAGGCCTTCGCGATCGATCGGCGGACGAACGAAGCTCACATCGACCGTGCCGTCGTGCAAGGCCGCCACCTGTGTCTCCGGGGTTGTCGCCACCACGGAGAGAGTGACATCGGGGAACCGATCGGCCCAGATGCGTGTCCACTTGGTGAGCGTGACCCCCTCGGCGTACCCGATGGTGAAGGTCGTCGGCTCGGCTGCAGCAACCTGCGCGAGTTCCGACAGCCGGTCGTCCTCGGCGATCGCCGCCAGCGCCCGCTCCAGTAGATCGCGGCCGTCCGCGGTGAGCTCGGTGGGCGAGGCACCCGGTACGAACAGGTCGACGCCGAGCTGCTCCTCCAGTTCCACGACCGTCTTGCTCAATCGGATTCGCGAAATTCCCAGCGACTGAGCAGCGCGCGCGAAATGCAGTTGCTGCGCCACGGCCGCATACCAGCGCAGTGTCTGCACATCGATGTTCACGGTGTCGACCCTATGGGACGACGCGGGCCGCGAGCGACCGTGGCGTCGAGAGCGCTCATGGCCGGATAAGCTGTTCCGGTGAGCCCGGAGAACAAGCAGCAGACCATGAAGCCATTGACCGCGGCGAACAAGCTCGGCATCTATCTTCCCGCAGCACCCGAAGAATTCCAGAGTTCGATGGTCAGCAGGTCCGAACTGGACGCGTTGCGCAGCGATCCGCCTCAGTGGTTGACCGACTTGCAGACCAACGGACCCTTCCCGCGCGACGTCATCGCGAAGAAGCTCGGCGTGTCCATCGCAGGACTGGCCCGCGGCGGTGTCACCGAAGCGTTGACCAGTGATGCCATCGATGAGCTCGTCGCCAGCCCGCCGCAGTGGCTCGTCCGGGAGCGTCGCACCCAGATTCAGGTGCGCAAGGATGCCGAACGCATCAAGGAGAAGCAAGAAGCACGTCGTACCGCCGGTAATCGGCCGACAAAGCTCCGCAACCTCTAGCGGGAGACCACCCCGTCGAGGTAACGCCAGCGGCCGTCCACTCGAACGAAGCGGCTCACCTCGGTCATCGAGCCCGCCCCATCGGGATGCTTGTACCGAGCTCGGAATTCGACGGTTCCTGCGTCGTCGAACAATCCACCGGCGTCGGTTGCCAGAATGTCGAGTCGATACCACCGCTGATCGGGGTCCAATTCCAGCTCGGACGGTGCGGTGTCGGAATGCCACGATCTGCGGAGGTAGTCCACGTCTGCGACGGCGAACGCGGTGAATCGCGAACGCATCAGTGTCTCCGCCGTCGGTGCGTTCGCTACTCCGAGCAGATACGGCTCGCAGCATGCGTCGAACGTGTCACCGCTCGAACACGGACACCGCCGACTCACTCCGCTGCTTCCACTTCCACTGTGTAAGTGCCCAGTTCGTGCTCGTCTCGCTTGCCGACGTCCTGGATCCACGTGTTGGCCTCGAGGAGTGTGTCGAACAGTCCCAGTGGGATCGGGTCGCCGCCGAGTGCGTTCTTCATGATCACGCGGTATTTCCTCACGGAGTCACGCGCCGGACGGTCGCGAGAAACGTCGCAGCGGCGAAGAACATCCCGGCGAACGTGCGATTCATCGTTTTCTGCTGGCGCTGCGATTTCATCAGCCGCAGCACCCGAGATGCCAGGGATGTGTATCCGGTCATCACCAGCATGTCGACTGCCACCATCGTGGCCGCGATCGCCAGGTACTGGGCCAGTAGGGGCCGAGCCGGGTCGAGGAACTGGGGGAGCACTGCGACCATGAAGACGACCGCCTTCGGGTTGCTCGCGTTGACGAGGAATCCTCGGGCGAGCATCGTCGTTCCGCGGTCGGCCACCGCTGGAGCGTCGGCGACGTCGGTGGGGGCCGCACGCCATTGCCGAATGCCCAGATAGACCAGGTAGGCGACGCCGAACCATTTGATGGCGGTGAAGGCCAGCGCGGAGTTCGCCAGAACAGCTCCGAGCCCGACGGCGACGATGCCGATCTGCAGGAGCAACCCGATCTGCAACCCGAAGATGTTCCAGTATCCGCGGCGTAGGCCGTAGCGAAGCCCGGTGGACATCGACGCGATGGCACCGGCACCGGGGGAGAGACTGATGACGATGCTCGCGCCGAGGAATGCGAGCCACACTGACCAGGACATGCGTTCATTGAACTACGCCCGTCAACTCCGATTCCGCCCGGCCGCGGGTGTCGAACGCAGCGCGACGGGGTAGACCTCCCGAATGGCAGACATCAGATCCATCGACACAGGACCGCAGCAAGTTTCCAAGCAGACCGAGGTTCGAGCGCCTGCGGCCGAATTGTTCGCGATCGTGGCCGATCCGCGCCGCCATGGCGAACTCGACGGGTCCGGAACCGTCAAGGACACCGTCAAAGGTCCCGATCGTCTCAGTAGCGGTGCCACATTCTCGGTCGGCATGAAGCAGTACGGCGTGCCGTACAAGATCACCAGCACCGTCACCGAGTTCGTCGACGCGGACAAGCACAAGGTCGTCGAGTGGCAGCATCCGCTGGGGCACAGCTGGCGCTGGGAGTTCGAGGAGAAGCAGCCGGGACTGACGACGGTCACCGAGAGCTTCAAGTACGGAACGGCGAAGTCCCCGAAGATGCTGGAACTGTTCAAGATGCCGCAGAAGAACGCCCAGGGCATCAAGAGCACGCTGCACAACCTGGCTGCCCGCTACGCCTGACCTGCATCTATTCTGACCGGCATGCCGATCGATCCCGACACCAAGAACTGGACCTGGGTACTCGAACGAGCGTGCCCGGATTGCGGGTTCGACTCCAGTGCCGTCGTATACGACGACATCCCGGACCTGATTCGCGCCGACGTCGAGCGTTGGGAAGCGGTTCTGCGGCGCAAAGACGTTGCACTGCGACCCGACGACTCGACGTGGTCCGACCTCGAGTACGCCGCGCACGTACGTGACGCGCACCGCGTCTTCCGTACCCGGCTGGCGCTGGTGCTGACCGAGGACGATCCCGAGTTCGCGAACTGGGACCAGGACGCCACTGCGCTGGCGGACGACTACAACTCCCAGGATCCCGCGACAGTGGCGTCGGAACTCGGTGACGCCGCGCGCGCCCTCGCCGACGATTTCGCCGCCGTTCTGCCCGAGAATCGGCATCGGACCGGCCGGCGCAGCGACGGATCGAACTTCTCGGTCGAATCACTGGCCGCCTACTACATTCACGACCCCATCCATCATCTGTGGGACGTGCGGGGCTGAGCGGAATTCGGTGGAACTATCCTGGGTGTTCGAACCACACTGTTACGACCGAACCCCGGCACCGAACCGACTTCACGAAGGGGCCCACTATGCCTGCCCGCATCGAGCTCGCCCGCGTCGATCTACGCGGACGAACTCCATCCACCGCCGAACTACGCGGCGCACTTCCTCGAGGCGGAGTGGATGTCGATTCGGTGCTGCATCAGGTTCGCCCCGTCGTCGATGCCGTCCGCGAACGCGGCACCGAGGCTGCGCTCGAGTTCAGTGAGAAGTTCGACGGCGTCCGGCCGGATCGCATTCGCGTCCCGCAGGAAGAACTGGTCAAGGCCCTCGCCGAGCTCGATTCCGATGTTCGCGCTGCTCTCGAGGTCGCGATCGAACGAACCCGTCTGGTGCACTCGGATCAGCGTCGAACCGACCACACCACTCAGGTGGTACCCGGCGGCACGGTGACCGAACGCTGGATCCCCGTCGATCGCGTCGGCCTGTACGTGCCCGGCGGCAACGCCGTGTATCCGTCGTCGGTCGTGATGAACGTGGTGCCCGCGCAGATCGCAGGCGTCGGCTCTCTGGTGGTGGCATCGCCGCCGCAGAAGAACTTCGGCGGTCTGCCGCACCCGACGATCCTGGCTGCGGCGCAGCTGCTCGGCGTCGACGAGGTCTGGGCCGTCGGCGGTGGACAGGGCGTCGCGCTGCTCACCTACGGCGGCGTCGACACCGACGGCGGCGAGTTGGCACCGGTCGATCTGATCACCGGTCCGGGCAACATCTACGTCACGGCCGCCAAGCGACTGTGTCGCTCGCTCATCGGAATCGACTCCGAGGCAGGACCGACCGAGATCGCGATTCTCGCCGACGCCACCGCGGACCCGATTCACGTGGCAGCGGACCTCATCAGCCAGGCCGAACACGACGTCATGGCGGCCAGTGTGTTGGTCACGGACAGTATCGAACTGGCCGATGCCGTGGACGAGGCCGTCAACGCACAGATGGCGACCACCCGGCATGCAGAACGCGTGGCCACCGCACTGAACGGAAGCCAGTCCGGCATCGTGCTAGTCGACGACGTCACGCAGGGATTGGCCGTGGTCAACGCCTACGCCGCCGAGCACCTCGAGATCCAGACGAAGGACGCGTCCGACGTCGCAGCCCGGGTGCGCAGCGCCGGTGCCGTGTTCGTCGGGGCGTGGTCTCCGGTGAGCCTCGGCGACTACTGCGCCGGCTCCAATCACGTCCTGCCGACGGCGGGATGCGCGCGCCACTCGTCCGGCCTCAGTGTGCAGACGTTCCTGCGCGGAATCCACGTGGTGGACTACAGCGAATCCGCGCTGAAAGATGTTGCAGCACACGTCATTGCGCTGGCGAACGCCGAGGATCTGCCGGCTCACGGAGAAGCGGTGCGGCTGCGGTTCGAAGGGTTGCGTACCGGTGATCCGTCATGACCGATGCTCTGGGACAAGCGGTCTCGCTGGACGACCTCCCACTGCGTGAGGCACTGATCGGCAAGTCACCGTACGGTGCGCCGCAGCTGACCGTGCCGGTTCAGTTGAACACCAACGAAAATCCGCACCCGCCGACGCAGGCCTTGATCGACGATGTGGCGGACTCCGTTCGGCTCGCCGCCGGGCAGTTGCACCGCTACCCGGATCGCGATGCCGACGAATTACGGGCAGACCTCGCCCGCTATCTCACCGAGCAGACCGGCTTCGCGGTCGACGCGGCAAATGTGTGGGCGGCCAACGGCTCCAACGAGATTCTGCAGCAGTTGCTGCAGGCATTCGGGGGACCGGATCGCACCGCGCTGGGCTTCGTACCGTCGTACTCGATGCACCCGATCATCTCCTCCGGGACGCAGACCGAATGGATTCCGGCGAAGCGTCGGGCAGATTTCTCTCTCGACGTCGACTACGCAGTGCAGGCGATCGAAGAACGTCGACCCGATGTCGTGTTCGTCACCAGCCCCAACAATCCGACGGGCCACAGCATCGACGAGGCTGATCTGCGCCGAATCCTCGACGCGGCACCGGGAATCGTGGTGGTCGACGAGGCCTACGCGGAATTCTCCTCTGCGCCGAGCGCGATCGGCTTGATCGAGAGCTACCCCAGCAAGATCGTGGTCAGCCGAACGATGAGCAAGGCGTTCGCGTTCGCCGGCGGTCGGCTGGGATATCTGGTGGCTGCCCCGGCCGTGGTCGACGCAATGTTGTTGGTGCGCTTGCCGTATCACCTATCGGTCGTCACGCAGGCAGCTGCGCGAGCGGCGCTGCGGCATGCCTCGGACACCCTCGGGAGCGTGGCCGAACTCTCCGCCGAACGAGATCGGGTGGCAGCGGCTCTCGGCCGCCAGGGGTACGACGTGGTGCCGTCCGACGCCAACTTCCTGCTCTTCGGCCGGTTCTCCGATGCGGCCGCGACCTGGCAGCGGTACCTGGACGAAGGCGTGCTCATCCGGGACGTCGGAATTCCCGGATATCTTCGCGTCACCATCGGACTGGCGCACGAGAACGACCGATTCCTCACCGTCAGCGCAGCACTCGCATCGACCGAAACAGCAGAGGCACCGAAGTGACCACACCCGCTCCCCGCATCGCCAAGATCGAGCGCACCACCAAGGAATCCGACATCTCGGTCGAGCTGAACCTCGACGGCACCGGCATCGTCGACATCTCCACCGGCGTTCCGTTCTACGACCACATGCTCACCGCGCTCGGCACCCATGCTCGTTTCGACCTGACGGTGCGCGCGAAGGGCGACATCGAGATCGAGGCGCACCACACCGTCGAGGACACTGCGATCGTGCTCGGCCAGGCCCTCGGTCAGGCCCTCGGCGACAAGGCGGGCATCACTCGGTTCGGTGACTCGTTCATTCCGATGGACGAAACGCTCGTGCACGCGGCCGTCGACGTGTCCGGTCGTCCGTACTGCGTACACACCGGCGAGCCGGACTACATGGTGCACTCGGTGATCGGCGGCTACCCCGGTGTTCCGTACTCCACGGTGATCAACAAGCACGTGTTCGAGACGCTGGCCTCGAACGCTCGGATCGCACTGCACGTCCGAGTGATTTATGGCCGCGACCAGCACCACATCACCGAAGCCGAGTTCAAGGCCGTGGCTCGTGCACTGCGTCAGGCCACCGAGTACGACCCTCGCGTCACCGGTGTGCTGTCCACCAAGGGAAGTCTGTGATCGGTCGATCGGCGCTCGTGCATTGAGCAGCCCGAGTTCCATCCGCGGTCTTCCGGCCGCGATGGCCATGGGTGCGGCGTCGTTCGGTGGCTGGGGACTGCTGCTTCCGGTGGTCCCCCTCGCGGTGTCCCAGTCGGGGGCATCGGATGCGGTGGCGGCTGCCAGCACCGCGATCTTCATGGCCACGACGGTGATCACTCAACTGTTCGTGCCGAGCATGCTGATGAAGGTCGGCCACCGCGCGGTCCTCGCGGCCGGATGCCTGCTCCTCGGGTTACCCGCCCTGCTGTTCATCGTCTCCGTCGAGGCCGCACCGGCGCTGGCGGTGTCCGCCCTGCGGGGCACCGGTTTCGGAATGTTGACGGTCGCCGGTGCCGCCATCGTCGCCGAGCTCGCTCCGACGGCGTTGCTCGGCCGGGCAACGGGCGCGCAGGGCATCGCCGTCGCCTTGTCTCAGATGGTCACGCTGCCACTGGGTCTGGTGATTTTCGCGGCGAGTCCGACGGCCGTGTTCGTCCTCGGTGCTCTGGTGCCCGCAGCCGGCCTGATCGGAGTGGCGCTGTTGCCGCCGACCCGGCCCGCACCGCAGCCGCCGAGGATCGAGCGGGTTCGCCTCGACGTACGTCAATTCCTGGTGCCGTGTCTCGTCGTGGCCTCGGTGTCCGCGGCATACGGGGGAATCACCAGTCTGTTGCCGATCGCCGAATCGAACCGAGCCGCGATGATCGGACTCGCACTGGCCGTTGTCAGCGCCGCGATGCTCGTCGGGCGATACGTCGCAGGGTCGGTGGCGGATCGAATCGGAATCGGACGCTCCGTGTTTCCGGCGCTGGTGTCCGCGGCGATCGGGATCGCACTCTTCGCAATCGCCGCGCTCGGCAACATGCCCGCGGCGCTGTTCTTCGTCGCAGCCGTCCTGTTCGGAATCGGGTACGGCGCATGCCAGAACGACAGTCTCGTCATGGCGTTCGACGCAGCCGGCCCCGCCCGTTACAGCAGCGCGAGCGCCGTCTGGAACATCAGCTTCGACGCGGGCACCGGGGCGGGTGCCCTCGCCCTCGGCGTCCTGGCGACAAGTGTGGGGTACACCGCTGGATTCACCGCTGCTGCTGCCACGGTGGTCGTCGTCGCGGCGGTGGCGCTCATCGCGAGACCACGCCCCGATAGACTTCCCACATGACTTCTGTGGTGTTGCTCGATTACGGCTCGGGCAATCTGCACTCGGCGAAGAGGGCTCTCGCCCGGGTCGGTGCCGATGTGACCGTGACCTCGGACTTCGACGAGGCTCTGAACGCAGAAGCGTTGGTCGTTCCCGGTGTCGGTGCGTTCGCCGCCTGCATGGAAGGTCTGTTGGCGGTGAAGGGCGACCGCATCATCGGCCGTCGCCTGGCCGGCGGACGTCCCGTGCTCGGCATCTGCGTCGGAATGCAGATCCTGTTCGACCGCGGCGTCGAGTTCGGCGTCGAGGCGAACGGTTGCGGGGAGTGGCCGGGAACGGTGGAGCGTTTGCAGGCCGAGGTGCTGCCCCACATGGGATGGAACACCGTCGAGGCACCCGAGAAGAGCGTGCTGTTCGACGGCATCGATCCCGAGACTCGGTTCTACTTCGTCCACTCCTACGCCGCGCAGCAGTGGGAGCTCGAACCCAGCGACACCATCGCTGCCCCGTTGCTCACCTGGGCCGATCACGGCGGCCGGTTTCTCGCTGCAGTGGAGAACGGTGCGCTCTCGGCGACTCAGTTCCACCCGGAGAAGTCCGGTGACGCCGGGGCCGCGCTGCTGGAGAACTGGGTCCGATCGGTGTGAGCGAGCGCGAGTTCTCACTCGGGCGCTTGGCCTTTCGAGCACTCGGTGCGGCTGTGATCGTGCTCGCCCTCGCGACGGCACTGATCGCGGTGCTGCAGCCGAGCGCCGGGGTGGGTCTGGTCATCGCGTTGGCCGGTGTGGTCGGCGCGATCGCGGCCATGGGCGTGGTGTCCACACGCATGACGCGCAAGGAACTCCGGTAGCACCACAGTCGACCCGTTTTGAGTTCACACACGCTCGGCCCGTAGCATAACCGCACGTGAGCCTGGTCTTATTGCCTGCTGTCGATGTCGCAGGCGGCGAAGCTGTCCGTCTCGTTCAAGGAGAAGCAGGAAGCGAAACGAAGTACGGGTCGCCTCGCGACGCCGCACTCGCGTGGCAGAACGACGGTGCCGAGTGGGTCCACCTCGTCGATCTCGACGCTGCGTTCGGCCGCGGATCCAACCGCGAGCTGCTGGCGTCGGTCGTCGGCGAGCTCGACGTCAAGGTGGAGCTGTCCGGCGGAATTCGTGACGACGAGTCGCTGCGCGCGGCGCTGGCGACCGGTTGCGCGCGAGTCAATCTCGGCACCGCAGCCCTCGAAGATCCGCAGTGGTGCTCCCGCGCGATCGGCGAGTTCGGCGATCGTGTCGCCGTCGGTCTGGACGTGCTCATCGTCGACGGAGCGCCGCGGTTGCGCGGTCGCGGTTGGGTGAGCGACGGCGGCGACCTGTGGGAGGTTCTCGAGCGGCTCGAGCGCGACGGGTGCTCGCGCTACGTCGTCACCGACGTCACCAAGGACGGCACGTTGACCGGACCCAACCTGGAACTGCTCGCCGATGTGTGTGCCAAGACCGACAAGCCGGTCATCGCGTCGGGTGGCGTGTCCACGATTGCAGACCTGGAAGCGATCGCCGGACTCGTCGACCGCGGGGTCGAGGGTTCCATCGTCGGAAAGGCGCTGTACGCCGGACGTTTCACGCTCCCGGACGCCCTCGCCGCGGTGTCTCGGTAACGCAAGAATGACCCTTCCCGAGGACCCGACTCGTCTGCTCGAGATCGCCGGTGGTCTGCTCGACGGCATCCACGATCGGTTCGTCGCCGGTGTCGGCGCGCCGAGCGCAGTGCAGAAGGGCCCCGACGACTTCGCCACGGCGGTGGACCTGGAACTCGAGCGGCGGCTCGGTGCGGAACTACTCGAGGCCACCGGAATCGCCGTTCACGGTGAGGAGTTCGGGGGACCGGACCTGAACCAGGGACTCGTCTGGGTGCTGGACCCGATCGACGGCACCTTCAACTACTCGTCGGGATTGCCCTCGGCCGGAACGTTGTTGGCGTTGCTCGACGACGGCGAGCCGGTGCTCGGGCTCACCTGGCTGCCGTTGGTGGATCAGCGTTTCGCCGCTGTGGCAGGCGGGCCCCTGCTGCTCAACGGTGTCGCCCTTCCGGCGCTGAAGCCGAAAGCGTTGCGCGAGTCCATGATCGGATTCGGTGCGTTCAACGTCGCCAGCCGCGGTTCGCTGCCGGGCCGGTTCCGATTCCGCATTCTCGAAGAGTTGTCGATGCATTCCTCGCGACTGCGGATGCACGGTGCCACCGGGGTCGATCTGGCCTACACGGCCAGCGGAGTACTCGGCGGAGCAGTCGTCTTCGGTCACCGTGCCTGGGACAACGCGGCCGGTGCGCTGCTGGTACGCGCAGCAGGCGGAATCGTCACCGACCTCGCGGGTGAACCCTGGACCGTCGACTCTGCATCGGTCCTGGCAGCCGGACCGGGCGTGCACGAAGAATTGCTGAAGGTGATCACCGAACTCGGCGATCCCGTCGACTATCTGGAAGGACCGGTGCGATGAGCGTCGCGGTCAGAGTGATTCCGTGCCTCGACGTCGACGCCGGACGGGTCGTCAAGGGAGTCAACTTCGAAAACCTCCGTGACGCAGGCGATCCCGTGGAGCTAGCGGCCGTCTACGACGCCCAGGGTGCCGACGAACTGACCTTCCTCGACGTCACCGCGTCGACCTCGGACAGGGGCACGATGCTCGACGTCGTCAGCCGCACCGCCGAGCAGGTCTTCATCCCGCTCACCGTCGGCGGGGGAGTGCGCACCGTCGGCGATGTGGATCGGCTGTTGCGAGCCGGTGCGGACAAGGTCAGCGTCAACACCGCTGCGATCGCCCGACCGGAGTTGCTGCGCGAGCTCAGCGAACGGTTCGGCTCACAGTGCATCGTGCTCTCGGTCGACGCCCGAACCGTCCCTCAGGGGCAGCAGGACACCCCGTCGGGCTGGGAGGTCACCACGCACGGCGGCAAACGCGGCACCGGCATCGACGCCGTCGAATGGGCAGTACGCGGTGCAGAACTGGGCGTCGGGGAGATCCTGCTCAATTCGATGGACGCCGACGGAACGAAGGCCGGATTCGATCTGCCGATGATCGCCGCCGTTCGGTCTGCGGTGCATGTGCCGGTGATCGCCAGCGGTGGAGCCGGTAGTGTCGAGCACTTCTCGCCGGCTGTGCACGCCGGAGCGGACGCCGTTCTTGCCGCGAGTGTCTTCCACTTCGGCGATCTCACCATCGGCCAGGTCAAAGATGCGATGCGCGCCGAGCACATCGTCGTTCGATAGCGAAGAGGATTTCCGATGACACTCGACCCGACGCTGTCCGCGCGGCTCAAGCGCAACGAGGCCGGGCTGTTCAGCGCTGTCGTTCAGGAAAGATCCACCGGTCAGGTACTCATGGTTGCGTGGATGGACGACGAGGCACTCGCTCGAACCATCGACACCCGTAAGGGCACGTACTACTCACGGTCCAGGCAGCAGTACTGGGTCAAGGGTGAGACGTCGGGTCACACGCAGTACGTGCACGAGGTTCGACTCGACTGCGACGGCGACACCGTGCTCTTGGTCGTGGATCAGGTCGGCGCGGCGTGTCACACCGGCACTCACACCTGTTTCGATAGCGACGTCCTGCTGGGACCCGACACTCAGGCGTGACCGGTTCCCGCTGCTATTCCCTTGTCCAACTGCGCCAGCAGAGTCGAACTCAGGGTCCCGAGTTGCTCGACCTCCGCGTCGGACAGACCCTCGAACACCAGCGACTGCACCGTGCCGACGTGCCCGGGTGCCGATTCCACGACTTTGGCCATACCTGCGTCGGTCAGCACCGCATAGGATCCCCGGCTGCCCGGGATACTCTCGCGCTCGACCCACCCGGCCTTCTCGAGCTTCGTCACCACGTGTGAGAGGCGCGAGAGCGACGCGTTCGCGTATTCGGCCAAGTCGCGGAGTTGGATCCGCCGCTGGGGATTCTCGCTGACCGTCGCGAGGACGAAGTAGTCGAAGTGGGTCAGCTGCGAATCGCGCTGCAGCTGAGCGTCCAACGCTGCCGGCAACCGAGTGACCAGCGCGACGAGTGATCGCCAGGCCTCCTGTTGACTCTCGGTGAGCCAACGGGGATCCACCGTGTGTTGCGGTGTCGCCGACGTATTCATCGCGGGGAACCTCTCGATCGAGTTGGTTGTCGCCTGCACATGATGCCTCGAGGTTCCCCCCACCCGAGGCATCGCGTCGGACAGTGCTCTAGCTGCGATGTGCCCGCAGGTACTCCAGAGCCTTGTCCGCATGGGCTTCGAACCGTACTTCGCTCGAGAAGGTCTCGAGTACCTTCCGGTCGGTGCCGATCACGAACGTCGCGCGCTTGACCGGGGAGAGCTTTGCCAGCAGACCGCGCTTGACGCCGAATGCGGTGGCGACACTGCCGTCCTCGTCGGAGAGCAGCGGGTAGTCGAAGGACTTGGCGGCGGCGAACTCTGCCTGCTTGGCGACGGCGTCGGCACTGATGCCGACGCGGGTTGCTCCGACCTCGGCGAACTCCGATGCCAAGTCCCGGAAGTGGCACGCCTCGGCGGTGCAACCGGGAGTGAAGGCCGCGGGGTAGAAGAACAGCACGATCGGACCGTTCGCCAGCAATTCGGTCAGTGTTCGGGTCTCTCCGGTCTGGTCCGGCAGGGAAAAATCGGGAACGAGCTCGCCTGGTTTCATGCTCGGCAGGTTACCGCGAGCACCGACCTTCCTGCCGCACCTGGGAGGATGGAGAAATGCACGGCGAGACGACCACCGACCCCAGCCCCACTCCCGATACCGAGAACTCGGACTCGACCACCTCACGTGAGGTGTTCCGGCATCTCGCCGCAGAGCACCGCGTGGTGCCCGTGACGCGAAAGGTGCTCGCCGACTCCGAGACTCCACTGTCTGCATACCGCAAGCTCGGTGCCGACCGACCCGGAACCTTCTTGCTGGAGTCCGCGCAGAACGGCAGCTCGTGGTCCAGGTGGTCGTTCATCGGTGCAGGCGCTCCGGCGTCGCTCACGGTCATCGACGGTGAGGCCGCGTGGCGCGGCAACGTCCCCGCGGGCGTGCCGAGCGGCGGTGATCCTCTCGAAGTGCTGGCGCGGACATTGGAGCTGTTGCACTCGGAGCGGCTGCCCGGTCTACCCCCGTTGACCGGCGGCATGGTGGGTTACCTCGGATACGACTCGGTGCGGCGCATCGAAAAACTGCCCGACTACGCGCAGGACGACCTCGGTGTCCCGGAGATGGTCATGCTGCTCGCCACCGATCTCGCGGCCGTCGACCACCACGAGGGAGCGATCACCCTGATCGCGAACGCGGTGAACTGGAACGGCACCGACGAGCACGTCGACGAGGCGTACGACGACGCCGTGCGTCGCCTCGATCGCATGTGTGCGGACCTGTCGAAGCCCGCGGCCTCCACCGTCTCCACCGTCTCCAGGCCCGCGCCGCAGTTCCGGCGTCAGCGCACGTCCGAGGGCTTCGGTGCCGACGTCGCTCGCCTGGTCGAGGAGATCGAAGCAGGAGAGGCGTTCCAGGTTGTGCTCTCGCAGCGTTTCGAGATGGACACCGACGCGTCACCCCTCGACGTCTACCGAATGCTGCGCGCCTCCAATCCCAGCCCGTACATGTATCTGATGCACGTACCGGGCGAGAACGACGAGACGGCGTTCTCCATCGTCGGATCGAGCCCCGAGGCATTGGTGACGGTGGTCGACGGTCTGGCCACCACACATCCGATCGCGGGTACGCGGTGGCGCGGCACGTCCGAGGAAGAGGACGTGCTGCTCGAGAAGGACCTGCTCGCCGACGAGAAGGAGAACGCCGAGCACCTGATGCTCGTCGATCTGGGCCGCAACGATCTCGGACGCGTCTGCGCTCCCGGCACCGTTCGCGTGAGCGACTACCGCCACATCGAGCGATACAGCCACGTCATGCATCTGGTGTCGACGGTCACCGGACGGTTGTCCGAGGGCAAGCGCGCCCTCGACGCGGTCAAGGCCTGCTTCCCGGCAGGCACCCTCTCCGGGGCCCCGAAAGTGCGCGCGATGGAACTGATCGACGAGCTGGAACCGACGCGACGCGGTATCTACGGCGGCATCGTGGGCTACCTCGATTTCGCGGGGGACGCCGACACGGCCATCTCGATTCGCACCGCTCTGATCAAGGACGGCACCGCCTACGTTCAGGCCGGGGCAGGCGTCGTGGCCGACTCGGTTGCGGAATACGAGGACGACGAGGCACGGAACAAGGCGATGGCGGTGCTGGGAGCCGTCGCGGCAGCGGAATCGCTCCGTGAGGTCGGCGGCCGATGACCGAGCGATCCGGTCGCCGCGGGTCGGCCGCTCTTCCCGTCGCCCTTCTGGTCGTTGCAGCGGCGTGCCTGTGGGGCGCGTCGAGAATGACCTGGGTTCGGGTGACATCGTTCGACGGCCTCGGTGAGAGCCGGACCGACGAGCTGCTCGGCAGCACCTGGGCTGCTGCCACGACGCCGCTCGCGCTGGTGCTGGTGGCAGCGATCGCAGCGTCGTTCGCCGTGCGAGGGTGGGCCTCTCGGGTGCTGGCCCTGTTGATCGCCGTCGTAGCCGTGGCGGCCGCGATTCCGGCAGTTCGACTGCTCACTGCCGGGGCTTCGGATTCCGAATCCGCGGCGCTGGCTGAGCTCCCTGCACGCGCCCAGGTCTCGATGACGGACGTCTCGATTCTGCCGGCGATCGTCACCCTCGTCGGTGCAGTCTGCGCCTTCGCTGCTGCTGTGGTGTCGATTCGGAAAACGTTTGCCCCGCAGGTACTCTCGTCCAAGTACGACGCCCCGGCGGTGCGTCGCGACGAGGTCGCTCGGCGCGCGCGTACCACGGCATCCGGTGCCGGCGCGGAGGACGAGGGAGAGGACCTCACCGAACGCATGATGTGGGACGCGCTCGACGCAGGCGAAGACCCTACCGACGAGTCCGGTACCCGGCGTTCGTCGGATTGAAACGGACCTCTACGCTAGGTCCGACCCCGATGAGATTCCTCACATCGGACGTCGACGCTCAGAAAGGACTGGGGGCACCATGACTGTTCTCGACTCGATTCTCGACGGTGTGCGAGCCGACGTGGCCGCGCGTGAATCGGTGGTCGATTTCGCCGCCGTGAAAGCAGCAGCGAAAGCAGCCCCGGCCCCCCTCGACGCGGCAGCTGCCCTCCGTGAGGACGGCATCGGCGTCATCGCCGAAGTGAAGCGGGCGAGCCCGTCCAAGGGCGCGTTGGCAGACATCGGTGATCCGGCTGTTCTCGCTCGCGCATACGAGCAGGGCGGCGCTCGCATCATCAGCGTTCTCACCGAGGAGCGTCGGTTCCACGGTTCACTCGCGGACCTCGACGCGGTCCGTGCCGCCGTCTCGATTCCCGTGCTGCGCAAGGATTTCATCGTCGGTCCGTACCAGATCCACGAGGCTCGGGCCCACGGTGCCGATGTCATCCTGCTGATCGTCGCGGCACTGGAACAGGATGCGTTGACCTCGTTGCTCGACCGCACCGAGTCGCTGGGTATGACTGCGCTCGTCGAGGTGCACACCGAGGCCGAAGCGGATCGCGCCCTCGAAGCCGGTGCCAGCGTCATCGGTATCAACGCCCGCAATCTGAAGACGCTCGAGATCGACCGTGACAGCTTCGGCCGTATCGCGCCCGGGTTGCCCAGCGAGATCATCCGTATCGCGGAGTCCGGGGTGCGGGGCACTGCAGATCTGCTCGCCTACGCCGGTGCCGGTGCCGACGCGGTACTCGTCGGCGAGGGCTTGGTCACGGCAGGGGATCCACGCACGGCCGTCTCGGACCTGGTGACGGCGGGAACACATCCGTCGTGCCCCAAGCCCGCACGCTGACCCGAACGCGACCGACCCGGCACCCGACCCGAGCGCGGCTGCGGTCCGCCGTTGGGGCACACTGGACCGGTGAGCACCAGCAATTCTTCTTCCACCACGGACGCCCCGCAGGCAGTCCGTTTCAAGGGCGCTGATCTGCCGCAGAGCAGCATCGGCCTCACCGATCGCAGCGCGCACGAGCCCGATGTGGGTGGCCACTTCGGCGTCTACGGCGGCAGATTCGTGCCCGAGGCTCTGATGGGTGTGATCGAGGAAGTCACCGCCGAGTACGAGAAGGTGCGCAGCGACAACGAGTTCCTCGCTGAACTCGACCGACTGCAGCGCGACTACACCGGTCGCCCGTCACCGGTCTTCGAGGCGACACGGCTGTCCGAGCACGCAGGCGGCGCTCGTATTCTGCTCAAGCGAGAAGACCTCAACCACACCGGTTCTCACAAGATCAACAACGTTCTCGGCCAGGTTTTGCTCGCCAAGCGGATGGGCAAGACTCGTGTCATCGCGGAGACAGGTGCCGGTCAACACGGCGTCGCGACCGCCACGGCCTGTGCGCTGATGGGTCTCGACTGCGTCGTCTACATGGGCGAGGTCGACACCGAGCGCCAGGCCCTCAACGTCGCACGAATGCGTTTGCTCGGGTCGGAAGTCGTCGCAGTGAAGTCCGGTTCACGCACTCTCAAGGACGCGATCAACGAGGCGCTGCGCGACTGGGTCACCCACGCGGACAACACGTATTACTGCTTCGGCACTGTCGCCGGGCCGCACCCGTTCCCGGTCATGGTGCGCGACTTCCAACGCATCATCGGCCTCGAAGCGCGGCAGCAGGTGCTCGCGTCCACGGGCAGGCTGCCCGACGCCATCGCTGCCTGCGTCGGAGGTGGCTCCAACGCGATCGGCATCTTCCATGCCTTCATCGACGACGCCGACGTTCGACTGATCGGTTTCGAGGCGGCAGGTGACGGCGTCGAGACGGGTCGCCACGCCGCGACCATCAGCGGTGGAACCCCCGGAGCGCTGCACGGTGCGTACTCGTATCTGCTGCAGGACGAGGACGGTCAGACCGTCGATTCCCACTCCATCTCGGCGGGGTTGGACTACCCGGGCGTCGGTCCGGAGCATTCGTACCTGCACGACATCGGGCGCGCCGAGTACCGCGGCATCACCGATACCGAAGCCATGAACGCCTTCAAGCTGCTGTGCCGCACCGAGGGCATCATTCCGGCGATCGAGTCCTCGCATGCGATCGCCGGTGCATTGACACTCGGCAAGGAGCTGGGCGAAGGTGCGATCATCCTGGTCAACCTGTCCGGGCGTGGCGACAAGGACGTCGACACCGCGGCCGAATGGTTCGGGCTGATCGACGGAGACGGCGAAGCGAACGTGGACGACGAAGTGGGTATCAAGCCATGAGCAACAACGACTCTCGCCTCTCCGGGACCTTCGCGCAGTGCCGCGCCGAAGGGCGCGCAGCACTCGTCGGATACCTACCCGCGGGTTTTCCGACCGTGCCGCGCTCGGTCGAGGTGTTCAAGACCATGGTCGACGCCGGATGCGACCTTGTCGAGGTCGGTATTCCGTATTCCGATCCCGTGATGGACGGCCCCACGATTCAGGCCGCAGCCGACGTTGCGCTGCGAGCCGGTGCTCGGGTCAAGGACGTGTTCGCAGTGACCGAGCAGGTCTCTGCCGCGGGCGGAAAAGCGGTCGTCATGACCTACTGGAACCTGGTGCTCAAGTACGGCATCGAGAACTTCGCGCGGGATCTCGCAGGCGCGGGTGGGCTCGGAATCATCACTCCGGATCTCATTCCCGACGAGGCGCAGGAATGGATCGAGGTCTCGAACCGCTACGAACTCGACCGAATCTTCCTCGTCGCGCCGTCGTCGACCGAGGAGCGGCTCGTCAGCACCGTCGAAGCCAGTAGCGGCTTCGTCTACGCGGCCTCGACGATGGGCGTCACCGGAGCCCGCGACGCGGTGTCCTCGATGGCCCCCGCGCTCTCGGCGCGCATTCGTGAGCACTCCGACATCCCGATCGGTGTCGGCCTCGGTGTCCGTTCCGGTGCGCAGGCTGCCGAGATCGCCCGTTATGCCGACGCCGTGATCGTCGGTTCGGCATTGGTCAGTGCCGTGGACAAGGGACTCGACGCCGTGCGTGACCTGACGACGGAACTCGCCGAGGGTGTCCGTTCCGCTAACGTAGCGTCGTGACTTCGACCGCGATCCTGGCCTACATTCCCAGTCCGCCGCAGGGGGTGTGGCACGTCGGACCGTTGGCTCTGCGGGCCTACGCCCTGTTCATCATCATCGGCATCGTCGTTTCCGTGGTGTGGGGTGATCGGCGCTGGGTGGCCCGAGGCGGAACCAAGGGCACAGTCCTCGACGTCGCAGTCTGGGCCGTCCCGTTCGGGTTGCTGGGCGGGCGTCTGTACCACGTCGCAACCGACTGGAAGACCTACTTCGGTCCCGGCGGAAACCCGATCGAAGCGTTGTACGTCTGGAACGGCGGATTGGGAATCTGGGGAGCGGTGTTCCTCGGCGGCGTCGGTGCCTGGATCGCCTGCCGTCGACGCGGAATTCCGTTGCCGGCATTCGGTGACGCTGTCGGCCCACCGATTCTTCTCGCCCAGGCGATCGGCCGCATCGGTAACTACTTCAACCAGGAACTGTACGGCCGTGCCACCACTCAGCCGTGGGGTCTGGAGATCTACGAACGGGTCGACGCCAACGGACGGCTCGATCCACTCAACGGAGTCTCGACCGGTTTCGTGGAAAAAGTGGTGCATCCGACGTTCCTGTACGAGCTGTTGTGGAGCGTCGCGGTCGTAGTCCTTCTGGTTCTCGTGGACCGCAAGTACGCGATCGGCCACGGTCGACTGTTCGCGCTGTACGTTGCCGGATACTGCGCGGGGCGGTTCTGGGTGGAGCTCATGCGCGACGACTTCGCCACGACGATCGCTGGTATCCGCATCAACACCTTCACCTCCGCCATCATCTTCGTTCTGGCGGTCGCGTACTTCGTGATCGCCACCAAGGGCCGAGAAGAACCGGCGACGCTGAGGTCGAACGACGACGAGGATCGTGAGGTCTCCGAGGTCACCTCGTCGGATCCGACAGGCTCGCGCCCGACGCCGGTCGACGACACCACGGACGCGGGCACCGCCGACGTGCAGCCCGCTGGGAAGTCCGACAAGAAAGCCGAGGAAGAAGGCAGTACGCGTGGTTGATTTCGACAAGACCCCTGGACCCGAGCCCGAGCCGGGTTCCGGCACTGCCGATTCCAGCGACAACGCGACCGAGCCGACCGCGTCGTTCGGCACGCCGTTCGACTACGACGCCACTGCCGAAGCGTCGCTCTCGGAGCCTCCTGGAACCTCGGAGTCCGCGCCCTCGCACGGTCCGACCGGCCCCACGGGTCCGGGGTGGGACACGTACTCGGGTATCGGAAACGGGCCGGGTTGGTCCAGCACGCCGAGCTACCCGGCACCGAGTCCGGACGGCAGTACCGATAATCCGCTGGGTGGATTTCCGCCACCCCCCGGTTACCCGCAGCAGGGTTACGGCCAGCAGAGTTATCCGCAACAGGGGTATCCGCAACAGGGGTATCCGCAACAGGGCTATCCGCAACAGGGGTACGGCCAGCCACAGAATTTCGGTCAGCAGGGTTACCCACAGCCGGGTTATCAACAGCAGGGCTACCCACAGCAGGGGTACGGCCAGCAGGGTTTCCCGCAACAGAGCTACGGTCAGCAGGGCTATGGCGTACCCCCTGGCTACCAGGGCGGACCCGGGTTCGGTGTAGGCCCCGATGCGCCGTACGGGCGTGATCCGATGACCGGCGAGCCGCTGTCGGACAAGTCCAAGATCGTCGGCGGCCTGTTGCAGATATTTCTCGGCTGGTTGGGTGTCGGTCGCTTCTATCTCGGCAGTATCGGGATCGGTGTCGCCCAGCTGCTCCTGTTCTTCTTCGGGGTGCTGCTCACCGCAGTGTTCGGCCTCGGACTGATCGTGTTGTTCGGGCTGTTCGTCTGGCACCTCGTCGACGGCGTGCTGATACTGGTGGGCAATGTGACGGACCCTCAGGGGCGAAAACTGAGAGACTGAACCCTTGTTCGCACCGCATCCGCACAAGGGAGCCCGAAGTGAGTGACTCAGGTAAATGGCCGTCCAACGGTTCGCCGGAAGACGGATCCGGTTCGACGGAGCCGACGATCTCGTTCGAGAAGAACGCCCCTACAGGATCGGGTCCCGTCTACGGCGCACCCGACCCCAAGTACACGACCCCGAACCACGGCACCCCGAACACCCCTGGTGCCGGTGCCGGTGATCAGGGTCAGCAGTTCGGACCTCCGCCCGGCACCGGTTACCCACCGCCGTCCGAGGGTTCCGGCCAGTACGGTGCGCCGCCGCACTATGCGGACGGTCAGTACGGCGCTCCCCAGTACGGCGGTCCTCAGTACGGCGCTCCCCAATACGGTGGTCCCCAGTACGCGGGCGGGCCCGGATACATGGACCCGATGGCTCCGTACGGTCGGCACCCGGTCACCGGTGAGCCGTTCTCGGACAAGCAGAAGCTGACGGCAGGTCTGCTCGGCATCCTGTTGGGCGCGTTCGGAGCCGGGCGTTTCTATCTCAACCAGCCGGGCATCGCGGTGGCGCAGATAGCCGTCACGTGGCTCACCTGCGGTATCGGCGGAATCTGGCCGTTGATCGACGGCATCGTGATGCTCACCGGCAGCGTGCGTGATCAGCACGGTCGGCCGTTGCGCGACTGACGATCACATTCGTCACAGCCGACATTCGCGATTGCATCGATGCGAATGCCAGCTGCTACGATTTCGCCATCCGGGAGAGATCCCGGATTCTTTCGCGGGCCAGAGCTGTCCCGGTGAATTCCCGATAGGCAGTTCAACTCGGCTCATCCGACCGTTTCGGTCGATCCGAGCCGACCAGCCGACGGGGTTGCCGAGACTTCCGATGCAGGGTCGTAGACACTGCACCGCTTGCACGCACCCCACCGGCCTACGTGGAGGTGATCGTGGTGCTGTTTTCTCGGATGCCTGCGGAGCAAGGTCTGTACGACCCGAGCTCGGAGAAGGATTCCTGTGGCGTGGCGATGATCGCCGACATCGCGGGTCGCCGTTCCCACGCGATCGTCGCCGACGGGGTTCTGGCACTGGAGAACCTGGAACATCGCGGAGCTGCCGGTGCCGAGCCCAACAGCGGTGACGGCGCGGGCATTCTGATTCAGCTCCCTGTCGAACTCCTCGACTCCCTCGCGCCGTTCGACCTGCCCGCGCCCGGAGCCGACGGTGACAACACGTTCGCGGCCGGAGTGTGTTTTCTGCCGCAGGGCATCCGTGAGCGGGCCATCGCCGTCGAGCGCGTCGAATCCGTTGCGGCCGAGGAAGGTCTGGACATCCTGGGCTGGGTTCCGGTCGAGGTCGATCCCGATCGAGCCGATGTGGGCCTCACCGCCCTCGGCTGCATGCCGTACATGAGCTACCTCTACGTCACCGCTCCCGAGGTCGACGGCACACGTCCGGCCGGTCTGGCTCTCGACCGTCTCGTCTACGGATTGCGTAAGCGTTCCGAGCGGGTCACCCCCGAGATCGAGGCCGAGGGGTCGGGACTGTTCTTTCCGTCGTTGTCCTCGCGCACCATCGTCTACAAGGGCATGCTCACCACGATGCAGCTGCCGCTGTACTTTCCGGAACTGCGTAACCCGTTGTGCAAGAGCGCCATTGCCATCGTGCACAGTCGATTCTCGACCAACACGTTCCCGTCGTGGCCGCTGGCGCACCCGCATCGCTACGTCGCGCACAACGGCGAGATCAACACCGTCAAGGGCAACCGAAATCGGATGCGGGCTCGCGAAGCGCTGCTGTCGAGCGACCTGATCCCCGGCGACCTGGAGCGCTTGTTCCCGATCTGCAACCCCGATGCCTCGGACTCGGTGTCCTTGGACGAGGTGCTCGAACTACTGCACCTCGGCGGACGCAGCGTGCCGCACGTGGTGATGATGATGGTGCCCGAGCCGTGGGAGAACCACCGCACGATGGATCCGCGGGTGCGAGCGTTCTACCAGTTCCACTCGTCGATGATGGAGGCCTGGGACGGTCCGGCCTGCGTGACGTTCACCGACGGCAGTTATGTCGGAGCTGTGCTGGACCGCAACGGCCTTCGCCCCGGCCGCTGGTGGCAGACGGCGGACGGCCGTGTGATCCTCGCCAGTGAAGCAGGCGTGCTGGACGTTCCCCAATCCGAGGTCGTTGCCAAAGGTCGCCTCGAGCCAGGAAAGATGTTTCTGATCGACACCGTCGCCGGACGTCTCGTGCCGGACGAGGAGATCAAACTCCAACTGGCAACCGAACATCCGTACCAGGAGTGGCTGCACGCGGGCCTGCTCGAGATCAAGAGCCTGCCCGAGCGGGCTCACATCCAGTACAACCACGACTCGGTGGTGCGTCGGCAGGTCGCCTTCGGCTACACCGAGGAAGACCTACGCGTCGTGTTGACGCCGATGGCCGCATCCGGGGGCGAGCCGCTCGGATCGATGGGTACCGATACCCCGGCCGCGGTGATGTCGCAGCGGTCGCGTCAGCTCTACGACTACTTCATCGAACTGTTCGCACAGGTCACCAACCCGCCGCTGGACTCGATCCGCGAGGAGATCGTGACCTCGCTCGCGCGGGTGATGGGCCCGGAGCAGAACCTGCTCGAGCCCACTGCGGCGTCGTGCAGGCAGATCGTGTTGCCGTGGCCGGTGCTCGACAACGACGAGCTCAACAAGATAATCCACATCAACGACGACGGAGACCATCCGGGACTGTCGGCCACGGTGCTGCGTGGGCTGTACGAGGTGGAGCGCGGCGGCGAAGGTCTCGCGGAGGCCATCGAGGAGTTGCGGGCCCGGGCTTCGGAGGCGATCGCTGCGGGGTACACCACGCTGATCATCTCCGATCGCGATTCGGACCATACTCGGGCCCCGATCCCGTCCCTGCTGGCCACCTCGGCGGTGCACCATCACCTGGTTCGCACCAAGGAGCGCACCAAGATCGCGCTCGTCGTCGAATCCGGTGACGCGCGCGAGGTGCACCACCTGGCCCTGCTCATCGGCTTCGGTGCCGCAGCGGTCAACCCGTATCTGGCGATGGAGTCGATCGAGGATCTGGTCGGCGAGGGCGAACTGACCGGAGTCGAACCGACGATCGCGGTACGGAACTATCTGTACGGTCTCGGCAAGGGCGTACTCAAGGTGATGTCGAAGATGGGCATCTCGACCGTCGGGTCCTACACCGGCGCACAGGTTTTCGAGGCCGTCGGTCTCGATCGCGAGGTGGTGCGCGAGTACTTCAAGGGCACGGTCAGCAAGCTCGGTGGCGTCGGTCTCGACGTGCTCGCCGAGGAGGTCAAGCTGCGCCATCGTCGGGCGTACCCCGAGAATCCGACCGACCGCGTCCATCGCCGGCTGGAGATCGGCGGCGAGTATCAGTTCCGACGCGAGGGCGAGCTGCACCTGTTCACGCCCGAGACGGTGTTCCTGCTGCAGCATGCCACGCGCACCGGTCGATACGACGTGTTCCAGAAGTACACCGACGAGGTGGACCGGCTCGCTCGCGAAGGCGGTGCGCTGCGCGGTCTGTTCGAGTTCAAGGACGGCGTCCGGCCGCCGGTTCCGCTCGACGAGGTGGAATCGGTCGAGTCGATCGTCACGCGGTTCAACACCGGCGCGATGAGCTACGGATCCATCTCCGCCGAGGCGCACGAGACGATGGCCGTTGCGATGAACAATCTCGGCGGACGGTCCAACTCGGGGGAGGGCGGCGAGGACGTCGACCGGCTCTACGATCCGACGCGACGCAGTGCCGTCAAGCAGGTCGCCAGCGGTCGGTTCGGTGTCACCAGCGACTATCTGGTCAACGCCACGGACATTCAGATCAAGATGGCGCAGGGTGCCAAGCCGGGCGAGGGCGGTCAGCTGCCCGGGTACAAGGTGTATCCGTGGGTGGCCAAGACCCGACACTCGACGCCGGGTGTCGGCCTCATCTCGCCGCCCCCGCACCACGACATCTACTCGATCGAGGATCTCGCGCAGCTGATCCACGATCTGAAGAACGCCAACGAGAAGGCGCGCGTGCACGTCAAGCTCGTCAGTTCCGTCGGCGTCGGCACGGTGGCGACGGGCGTCAGCAAGGCACACGCCGACGTCGTTCTCATCTCCGGATACGACGGCGGAACCGGTGCTGCGCCGTTGACCTCGCTCAAGCATGCAGGCGCTCCGTGGGAGATCGGCCTCGCCGACGCCCAGCAGACGCTGGTGCTCAACGGGCTGCGTGATCGCATCACCGTGCAGTGCGACGGCGGCATGCGCACCGGACGCGACGTCATCGTTGCGGCATTGCTCGGCGCGGAGGAGTTCGGGTTCTCGACGGCCCCGCTGATCGTGGCGGGCTGCATCATGATGCGCGTCTGCCACCTGGACACCTGCCCGGTCGGTGTCGCCACCCAGAACCCGGAGCTGCGCAAGAGGTTCACCGGCAAGCCCGAGTTCCTCGAGGACTTCTTCAAGTTCATCGCCGAGGACGTGCGAAAGTACCTCGCGCAGCTCGGTTTCCGGAGTATCGATGAGGCGGTCGGTCACGCCGACGTGCTGGAGACGGCAGCCGGAGTGGCGCACTGGAAGAGCAAGGGACTCGATCTGACCCCGATCTTCGCGATGCCCGTCGACCGACACGGTGCCCCGATGACACAGCGTCGACGCCTCCGCGCGCAGGACCACGGTCTCGATCTCGCGCTGGACCGGACTCTGATCCAGTTGGCCGAGGGAGCGCTCGAAGACGCGCATCCGGTCAAGCTCGAGCTGCCGGTACGCAACGTCAATCGCACCGTCGGAACGCTGGTGGGGTCCGAGGTCACCCGGCGCTACGGCGCGGTCGGGTTGCCGGACGACACCATTCGCATCGCGTTCACCGGATCGGCCGGCCAGTCTCTCGGGGCTTTCCTGCCGCCGGGTATCACCATCGATCTGGTCGGTGACGCGAACGACTATGTCGGTAAGGGATTGTCGGGCGGCCGAATAGTCGTGCGCCCTGCCGACGACGCACCGTTCGTCGCAGAGGACAACGTGATCGCAGGAAACACGATTCTCTACGGTGCCACCTCGGGCGAGGTGTACCTGCGCGGTAAGGCAGGGGAGCGGTTCGCGGTCCGTAACTCGGGAGCGATCGCGGTGAACGAGGGCGTGGGCGACCACGCGTTCGAGTACATGACCGGCGGTCGCGTCGTGGTGCTCGGGCCGACCGGTCGCAACATGGCTGCGGGTATGTCCGGTGGCATCGCGTTCGTCCTCGGTCTCGATCCGGCGGACGTGAACATGGCGATGGTCGAACTGCAGGTGCCCAACCCGGACGATCTGGTGTGGCTGCGCGAGACCGTCGAGAATCACCGCCGGTGGACCGGTTCCACCGTCGCGACCTCGCTGCTGGCCGACTGGCCCCGCCGGTCTGCGTTGTTCACCAAAGTCATGCCCGTCGACTACCAGCGAGTGCTGGAGGCGACAAGAATGGCGCGTGCCGAAGGGCGCGACGTCGATGCTGCGATCATGGAGGCTGCACGTGGCTGATCCACAGGGATTTCTGAAAGTCGTCAAGCGTGAGGCTGCCAAGCGTCCGATCGGCGAGCGCGTCAAGGACTGGAACGAGGTGTACTCGCACCAGCCGACGAGCGAACGTGCCGCCGAGGTCTCCGATCAGGCGCGTCGCTGCATGGACTGCGGTATTCCGTTCTGCCACTCGGGGACTGCGGGTTGCCCGCTGGGAAATCTGATCCCCGAATGGAACGACCTGGTGCGCCGCGGCCGCTGGGATGCGGCCAGCGACCGACTGCACGCGACCAACAATTTTCCGGAGTTCACCGGGCGGGTCTGCCCGGCCCCGTGTGAATCGGCATGTGTGCTGTCGATCTCCGAGGCGGCCACCGGCGGAAGCGTGACGATCAAGCGGGTCGAGCAGACCATCGCGGACCTGGCCTGGGAAGACGGCAGCATCGTTCCGCAGCCGCCGACCATCACCACCGGCAAGCGGGTCGCCGTCGTCGGATCCGGTCCTGCGGGATTGGCTGCGGCGCAACAGCTCACGCGCGCCGGGCACGACGTCACCGTGTACGAGCGGGACGATCGTCTGGGCGGTCTGCTGCGCTACGGCATTCCCGAGTTCAAGCTCGAGAAGTCCGTGCTGGATCAGCGGCTCATGCAAATGCGGGCCGAGGGAACGCACTTCGTCACCGACTGCGAGGTCGGGATCGACTTCACCGTCGAGCAACTGCGTGAATCCTTCGACGCAGTCGTTCTCGCAGTCGGAGCTCTGCGGGCCCGTGACAACGCCGAGGTCATCGGTCGCGAACTCGACGGCATCCACCTGGCCATGGAGCATCTGGTGCCGTCGAACAAGGAATGTGAGGGCGACGGTCCCACGTCGATCTCCGCTGCGGACAAGCACGTGGTCATCATCGGCGGCGGCGACACCGGAGCCGACTGCCTGGGAACGGCGCACCGCCAAGGTGCCGCATCGGTCACTCAGCTCGACTACAACCCGGCTCTGCCCGGGGCTCGCGACGACAGTCTCTCGCCGTGGCCGTCGTGGCCGCTGGTGCTGCGCACCTCACCCGCGCACGCCGAGGGTGGCGTCGTGCGTCATCAGGTCGCGGTGCAGCGATTCCTCGGTGACGAGCGCGGGCACGTTCGTGCGATGGTGCTCGCCGAGGTGGAGGTGCAGCGCGACGCGGACGGTCGACGCATCGTCACGCCCATCGGGGAGGAGATCGAATTGCCCTGTGATCTGGCGTTGTTCGCGATCGGTTTCGAAGGTGTCGAGCACGGTCCGCTGTTGGACGAGTACGGCCTGGCGCTGACCAAGCGGGGTGCGCTCTCGTGTGGTCCCGACTGGCAGACCACGGCACCGGGCGTGTTCGTGTGCGGGGATGCGCATCGCGGTGCGTCGTTGGTCGTGTGGGCCATCGCGGAGGGTCGATCCGCGGCCCACGGAGTCGATGCGTTCCTCACCGGACACTCGGAATTGCCGTCGCCGGTACACCCGACCGCACTGCCTCTGGCAGTCGTGTGACTCCCGTCTCTGAACCGGTACAGACCGTCCCAGCAGCAGGGTAGTGCGGCTACCCGTCGGTAGTATTCGGGTGGATGCGTCTGCGATAGAGAACGCGGCGTCCAGCGGCTAGGCTCGCCTTCGTGAGCCGACGTACGAAGATTGTCTGCACCCTTGGACCCGCAACCGCAACCACAGAGCGCATCCGCGAACTCGTCGAGAGTGGAATGGATGTCGCACGACTGAACTTCAGCCATGGTGATCACCCCGATCATCAGGCCAACTACGAGAGGGTCCGCGCAGCATCGGACGCCACCGGCAAAGCCGTGGGTATCTTGGCCGACCTGCAGGGACCGAAGATTCGTCTCGGCCGATTCGCCGAGGGCTCGACCACCTGGGCGGCCGGTGAGCTGATCCGCATCACCGTCGAGGAGTGCGAGGGCACTCACGACCGGGTGTCGACCACGTACAAGGAGCTGGCCCAGGACGCCAAGGAAGGCGACCGCCTCCTCGTCGACGACGGCAAGGTGGGCCTCGTGGTCACCGGCGTCGAAGGCAACGACGTACTGTGCCGTGTCACCGAAGGCGGACCGGTCAGCAACAACAAGGGCGTGTCCCTGCCGGGCATGGATGTGTCCGTCCCCGCCATGAGCGAGAAGGACATCGCCGACCTCGAGTTCGCCCTTGCCCTCGGTGTCGACTTCATCGCGCTCTCGTTCGTCCGTTCTCCCGCGGACGTCGAACTCGTCCACGCCGTGATGGACCGCGTGGGCCGTCGAGTTCCCGTCATCGCCAAGCTCGAGAAGCCCGAGGCCGTCGACAATCTCGAAGCCATCGTGCTCGCATTCGACGCGATCATGGTCGCCCGCGGTGACCTCGGCGTCGAGTTGCCCCTCGAGCAGGTACCGCTGGTGCAGAAGCGTGCCATCCAGATCGCCCGCGCCAACGCCAAGCCCGTCATCGTCGCGACCCAGATGCTCGAATCGATGATCGAGAACTCCCGCCCGACGCGCGCCGAGGCGTCCGACGTCGCCAACGCAGTGCTCGACGGTACCGACGCGGTCATGCTCTCCGGTGAGACCTCGGTCGGTAAGTACGTGATGGAAACCGTGCGGACCATGGCTCGCATCGTCGAGACGGTCGAGACCGAGGGCGACAGTGTTCCCCCGCTGACGCACGTCCCGCGCACCAAGCGTGGCGTCATCTCCTACGCCGCCCGCGACATCGGCGAGCGCCTGGACGCGAAGGCACTCGTCGCGTTCACCCAGTCGGGTGACACCGTTCGACGGTTGGCTCGTCTGCACACCAAGCTTCCGTTGCTCGCCTTCACCTCCATCTCCGAGGTCCGCAGCCAGCTGTCGCTGAGCTGGGGAACCGAGACGTTCCTGGTCCCCGATGTGGGCTCGACGGACGCGATGGTCAAAGAGGTCGACAAGGCGCTGCTGGAACTCGGTCGGTACAACAAGGGCGATCAGGTCGTGATCGTGGCCGGTGCCCCTCCCGGCACAGTAGGCTCGACCAACTTGATCCATGTGCACCGAATCGGAGAAGAGGACCGGTAAGTGGTCGAAGCGGGGGGAACCGGCGTCAGCGAAAGCGCGCCGAGCAGTACAGCTGTACGCAGGACAGATCTAGAGACGCTCCTCGATCTCCTCGCACTCGAGGAGATCGAGGAGGACGTGTTCGTCGGGGTTCACCCCGAGCAGGTGGGCAGTCGAACGTTCGGGGGGCAGCTCGTTGCTCAGGGCCTGATCGCGGCGGGCCGGACCGTATCCGGTACGTCGCGGGACGTGCACGCGATCAATGCGCACTTCATTCGCGGGGGTGACGTCAAGAAGCCCATCGAGTACCGGGTCTCGCGTCAGCGCGACGGCCGAGCCTTCGCCAACCGGCAGGTCACCGCCGTACAGGACGGCAACGAGCTGTTCGTCATGCTCGCGGCCTTCCAGGATTTCGGTAAGGGCCTAGAGCACAGCGTCGAGGTTCCCGAGGTTCCGTATCCCGACGCACTGCCTCCGCTCGGCGATCATTTCGTGGGGTACGAGGACCGTCTGCAGATGTTCGTCGACGCCCTCAAGCCGATCGACATGCGCTACGCGAACGATCCCGCGTGGATCATGCACGGCACCGGGGAGAAGCTCAATCACAATCGCGTGTGGATGAAGGCCGACGGGGATCTGCCCGACGCCTCGATCTTCCACGCCGCGACCATGGGCTACGCGTCGGACACCACCGTGCTCGATTCGATCATCACCACCCACGGCCTGTCGTGGGGACTCGACCGCATCGTCGCGGCGACGGTGAATCACTCCATCTGGTTTCACCGGCCGTTCCGGTTCGACGAATGGGCTCTCTACGCCACCGAGTCGCCGGTCGCGGCCGGCTCGCGCGGACTGGCCACCGGCCGCTTCTTCTCGATGGACGGGCAGCTGCTCGCCACCGTCGTTCAGGAAGGTCTCATCCGGCACTTCCCGAAACGGGTCCGCGACTGAGTGCGTCGGCCCATATTCGCGTCTTCGCCTGCAGATCGAGTGCTGCGTGCGCCGGACTGGTCGACGGTAGTCGCGTGAATTCCACCTGGGGCGTTGCCGATTTCACGTACCGCCGGTAAGTCTCGGCGGCCTTGGCTCCGTTGAAGAACACCCTGTCGATGCCGGGATTCTCGGCGAACAATTGCTCGAAATCGTTTGTCTCGATGGACGATTCGACGATCGCCGAGTCCAGGCTTCCTTCGCGCGTGCACAGCTTCAGCACGTCCCATATCGCGACGCCCTGGCTGCGCAGACGCTCGGTGCGCGCATCGTAGGGAAGTTCGGGGCCTGCACCGAACAGCGTTCCCATGATCGGCCAGAACGCATTTCGTGGGTGCGCGTAGTACTGCTGCGCGGCCAGCGACGCGACGCCGGGCATCGATCCCAGAATCAAGGTGTTCGCGCCGCGGCCGAGAATCGGTGCGAAGCTGTGCACGACGTTCATTGCGTGATTACAGCAAATCCCCGCGGGGGCACCGGACGGGGGACCACAATGGAGGTCATGCTGGATCCACGTGTACTCGACAACAACGAACTCGAAGCCGAACTTGCTGCATTGCGTCGGGGTCGTGACGCCTCGATGGACGAGGGCGCGCGCGATGTGTCCACGGCAGACACCGACCACCTCATCGCGCGGTTCGAGGAAGAAATCCGTAAGCGACACCAGGACTCGGTGTCCGATCAGCCCAGCGCCGATCTACCCTGACCGAGGATCAGAACGGCGCAGGCCGCAGTCGCGGCCACTGTTCTGACGGTGTTCCATCGCGTCCACTTCTCGGTGAAGTTCTGCCACACCTGGGTGCCGGCAGCACTGCCGGGATCCACCCCGGCCAACGCGTCGTTGAGGGGGACGTTCGCAACGGCCGTGATCGCGAGGCATCCGAGAACGTAGAGAACGGCTCCGCTCACGACCAGCACCGGTGAACCCCGACCGGTCGATACGGCGAGAATCGCTGCGAGAGTGCACGATACGGCGGTCCCGACGAACAGTGTCAGGAACAGTGGGTTCAGAATTGCAGCATTGAACCTCTGCATGGCGGCAATCGCGTCGGGTGCCGGCAGTGCTGCCAGGCCGGGGAGCACGCTGATGGAGAAGGCGAGCAGCACTCCGGCAACGAGCCCACATCCGACGGCGGCAACGGCGGTCGCGACTGCGAGCATTCGATCCAACACGGTGGTTCCCTCCAGTAGGTGAGCGTTCAGTTGTCCACCCTCGTCCCGAGGGGCGGGATGAGCAATGCGCACACAGCCGCATTCGATGTCCGATCGTCCATTTCGTGGGACGATCGGTGCATGCGCGGCGCAGATCCCTGGAAGTCGTCCGACCCTCTGGGCGAAGCGCTGCACTTTCTACGGATGACCGGATCGTTCTACGTGCGCTCCGAGATGAGCGGATCCTGGGGTCTCGCACTGCCCGCCATGGAGGATGCGCTGTGGTTTCACACGGTCGTCGACGGCAGTTGCGCATTGTCGGTTCCCGGCGAGCCGACGCGTGAGTTGGTCCCCGGCGATTTCGCGTTGGTACCGCACGGGCGAGGGCACGTGCTCACTGCAGCCGGCGACGCTTCGGTTCGGGCGACGAGCGTTCACGATCTCCCGCACGAGTACATCAGCGATCGCTACGCGGTGCTCACTCACGACGCGGGCGGTGCCGGCCGTGCTGCGACTCTCGTGTGCGGGGCGGTGCGGCTGGATCATCCTGCCGCGCAGAAGCTCGTTCGCCTGTTGCCCGCGCTGGTGGTGGTCGACGCTGATCCGGGCCCGAGGCAATCGAGGATGCAGAACGTGCTGGCCATGGTCGCGGACGAGGCGCGTGTGCTCGAGCCCGGGGGAGAAGCGGTGATCACCCGGCTGTCCGACATTCTGGTGATCCATGCGCTGCGGTCGTGGATCGCGAATACGCCAGGTGCGCAGTCGGGTTGGCTCGGTGCATTGCAGGACGATCGGATCGGAACGGCGTTGGCGCTGATCCATCGACACCCGCACGAGCGGTGGACCGTTGCGGGTCTGGCATCGAGGGTGAACATGTCTCGCTCGGCGTTCTCGGCACGTTTCACCGAGCTGGTCGGTGATTCCGTGATGAGCTATCTCGCGACGTGGCGGATGCAGGTCGCGTACGGCACGTTGCGATCCGAGGACGTGGTGATGGCCGAAGTGGCCCGGCGCAGTGGGTATCTGTCGGAGGCTGCGTTCGGGAAGGCGTTCAAGCGCGCCACGGGCGTCTCGCCGGGAAGTGTGCGTCGCCGTCGTGAGGTGTCGATGGCCGACGGTCAGTCGAGCAGGTGACGGAGATAGCTGTTCGGGTCGTCGAGGTAGCGGCGCCAGTGCTGTACCAATTCGAGTTCGTCCCAAGTGCTTCGGCGTAGACCGTGTTCGCCTACTTCGACGATGTCCGCACCGGGCGTCGACGCCAGAATCGGTGAGTGGGTGGCGCAGACGATCTGCGCGCCGTCATTGCCCAGCTCGGACATCAGTGCAACGAGCTGCAGGCTCGCGGTGAACGACAGGGCCGATTCGGGCTCGTCCAGAACGTAGAAACCGGGTTCGGCCAACATTGCACCGAACATGGTCAGGAAGCCTTCACCGTGGCTCATCTCGGCGGTGTTCTCGTCCCAGAAACCCGGCACGCCGCCGAGGTTCTCGGCCATGTCGAACGCGGTCTCGGCGCGCAGGAAGAAGCCGCGCTTGTTCAGTCGTGGGCCACGAAGCATTCGAGAACCTCGTGGAGTGGTCTCGAGTTCGAGTACCTCTCCGAGCGCGCTGGTCACCTCGTCGAGTCGACGCGACTGCTGCGCCGCCCGACCGCCGCGGGCATCGATTCCGAATCCCTCGGCAATTGCTTCGACGAGAGTCGATTTACCGGAACCGTTGTCTCCGACCAGAATTGTGACCGGTGCCAGGAACTCGAGTCCGTCGCGAGCGAGGTCGGCGACAGCAGGCACGGTGAAGGGCCAGTCCGATCCGACATCGTCGGCATGGACGTACGCGCGTTCTACGAACATGTTTCAGGCAGTGACCAGGCGGTCCACGTAACCGGTCTCGTGGGTGGAATCGGCGCTGCAGGTGTAGAAGACCCACTGGGCGGACTGGTCCGCCGAATCCCCGAAACGATGGTCGACCTTCGCTGCGCACAAATTGCCCGCACTGGTGTCGTGGCAACGAAGACTGCTGGGTATGTACATCACTCCACTGTAGGCGCGATCACGAGCGGCCTTTACCGATACCGATTCGTGGCTGCTGTGGTGCCCTCGGTGAGACTCGAACTCACACTGGACGGGTTTTGAATCCGTTTCCTCTGCCAATTGGGATACGAGGGCTGGCGTCTTTCAAGCAACGATTGACGAGTTTAGAAGATGCGCTTTCGGCCTCGCGCACCGGTACCCTTCAGATGCTCGACGGCCCTGATGGGCGATGACTGTCAAAGGAGACCGATACAGATGAATGCTCCTGGTGCGCACGGTACTGGCAAGCCCCCGCTTCGTGTGGTGGTGGCAGAGGACGAATCCCTGATCCGATTGGACCTCGTGGAGATGCTCCGCGAGGAGGGGTACGACGTGGTCGGTGAAGCGGCCGACGGTCAGCAGGCGGTGGAGTTGGCCGTCGAACTGCGTCCCGATCTGGTCATCATGGATGTGAAGATGCCGCGTCGGGACGGAATCGATGCGGCGTCGGAGATAGCCGAGAAGCGCATTGCGCCCGTCGTCATTCTCACCGCGTTCAGTCAACGCGAGCTCGTGGAGAAGGCGCGCGATGCCGGGGCCATGGCGTATCTGGTCAAGCCGTTCACCAAAGCCGATCTGATGCCTGCGGTGGAGTTGGCCGCCAGCCGTTTCGGTGAGATCTCCGCCCTCGAATCCGAGATCGTGGATCTGCAGGATCGGCTCGAGACGCGCAAGCTCATCGAGAAGGCCAAGGGCATCCTGATGGAATCGCAATCGCTCACAGAACCGCAGGCGTTCAAGTGGATTCAGCGCGCTGCGATGGATCGCAGGACGACGATGAAGGCCGTCGCGGAGGTCGTGATCGACACGCTCGGTACCCCTGCGAACAAGCCCGCGGGAGAAAGCTGATCGGCCGGCGAAAGCTACGGCCACGTAAAACTTCGACTCTCTAGGTCACAGTCAGGTCACGAGCGTCGTTCTAGGCCTTGCGAATCGGCTCCGAGCATTAGCGTCTGACCCACACGTGAGCCACATGTAACTCAGGTGCGCTTCATCGACGAGCAATTTCAAGGAGAACCTAGATGGCAATTCGGACCTATGTCCGCACGGCTGCGGTGCTGAGCGTTACCTCGCTCGCACTGTTCGGCTGTTCGTCGAGCGACGACTCGGGCTCGACCGACTCCACCAGTGCCAGCGGCGGCACTGCAGCCGCGGAAACGACCGTCTCCACCGACTGCACGCCCGAGCAGGCCACTGCCGGGGCAACCCCCGACACGGCCCCGCTGGTGGTGGGAACCCTCCTCCCCGAGACCGGAACCCTGGCCTTCCTCGGCCCGCCCGAAGTTGCCGGTGTGCAGCTGGCCGTCAACGACGTCAACGAAGCCGGTGGCGTCCTCGAGCAGCCCGTCACGCTCATCCCCGGTGACTCGGGCGACACGACGACCGATACCGCCAACACCACGGTGGACCGCTTGCTCGCCGGCGGTTCCGACGTCATCGTCGGTGCAGCGTCGTCCTCGGTCTCGCTCAAGGTCATCGACAAGATCGCCAGCGCAGGCGTCGTGCAGTTCTCGCCGGCCAACACGTCCGATCAGTTCGTCTGCTACCCGGACAAGGGTCAGTACTTCCGTACCGCACCCACCGACGTGCTGCAGGCGCAGGCCCTGTCCCAGCTGATCGCCCAGGACGGTGCGCAGCGCGTCGCCATCCTCGCGCTCAACGACCCGTACGGCACGGGCCTGGCTGCGAACACCGCGGACAACCTCGAAGAGGCAGGCATCGCGGCGGACCAGATCCAGACCACGATCTACGACCCGAACGCACAGTCGTTCAACGCCGAGGTCGACGGTGTGAAGAACTTCAACCCGGACGCCGTGGCCATCATCGGCTTCGAGGAGTCCGCGAAGATCATCACCCGTATGCACGAGATCGGCATCGGACCGTCCGACGGCACGCTGGTCTACGGCGTCGACGGCAACATGGGCAACGCTCTCGGTGAGTCGGTCGCAGCGGGTCTGCTGGACACGATGCGCGGCACCACTCCGTTGACCGATGTCGGCACCGGATTCCAGGATCGTCTCAAGGTCGTCGATCCGGCTCTGGTCGACTTCAACTACGCGGGTGAGTCCTACGACGCAGTGATCATCTCGGCGCTCGCTGCCGAGCAGGCCAAGTCGACGGCAGGTACCGACATCGCTGCCAACATCAACAGCGTCACCAAGGACGGCACCAAGTGCACCAGCTACGCCGAGTGCCTTCCGCTCGTCAAGGCCGGAACCGACATCGACTACGACGGAATCACCGGCGCGCTGAACTTCAGTGACGCAGGAGAGCCCGCCACCGGTTCCTACGGCAACCTGGTCTTCGGACCGGACAACACCCTGACGACGGAAGATTACATCGTCGTCGGTGAGTGATCTGTAACTGTCACACAGCCTCTGGGCCCGAGTCCTCGATCAGGACTCGGGCCCAGAGGTTTTCGTAGGTGTCGCACGTTCGACGGCAACGACGAAGGCCCCGGTTCGACATCGAACCGGGGCCTTCATCGTTTGCCGAGCAGCTACTTCTTCTCTTTGCTTCCCGCCAGTGTGCCGAGGTACAGCTCGATCACCTTCGGGTCGTTCATCAATGCCGGACCGGTGTCGGTGTAGGCGTTGCGGCCCTGATCGAGTACATAGCCACGGTCGCAGATCTGGAGGCAGCGACGGGCGTTCTGCTCGACCATGATGATCGAGACGCCCGCTGCATTGATCTTCTTGCAGCGGATGAACACCTCGTCCTGGAACATCGGTGACAATCCGGCCGACGGTTCGTCGAGCAGCAGTACCGACGGCTCCATCATCAGAGCGCGTCCCATGGCGACCATCTGTCGCTCACCGCCGGACAGCGCACCTGCCTTGACCTTCTTGCGTTCGCCGAGCAGCGGGAACAGCTCGCTGACGAACTCGAAACGCTCACCGAACTTCTTGGGACGCAAATAGATTCCCATTTCGAGGTTCTCTTCGATGGTGAGCGACGGGAACACGTTCTGCGTCTGCGGAACGTAGCCGACTCCCTTGGTGACCAACACATGCGCTTCCGCGGAGGTGATGTTGTCGCCGCGCAGTTTGACGCTGCCCTCACGGACGGCGACCAGCCCGAACAGGGTCTTGAGGAGGGTCGACTTTCCGGCACCGTTGGGTCCGATGATGCCGACGATCTCGCCGTCGTTGAGGAAGAAGTTGCACTCGCTGAGGATGTTGACACCGGGGATGTATCCGGCCACCAGTCCGTCGGCGCGCAGCAGTGCACCTTCGGCGAGTCGAGCATGTTCCTCGGGTGTCGCGGCGAATTCCGCCGGCGTCAATGTCTGTTCGCTCATCAGTTGTCCTCCTTGGCCCGGTGTGAGCCGCCCTCGGCCACGTCGGGCGTCACTGGGCTGACGAACTCCGGTTCCGAAAGATCGCCTCCCGCTTCGAGTTCTTCCTTCTCGGCCTGCTTCAGTGCCTCCGCCAGTTCGGCGGTTGCCCCGACCGGATTGCCGTCGGCATCGAATTCGAGAGCCTGATCGTGATGGCTACCGAGATACGCGTCGACGACGGCTCCGTTGTTGGAGAGCTCCTCGGGGGTGGACTCGGCAATGATGCTGCCTTGAGCCATCACCACCACCCAGTCACTGATGTCGCGGATGACGTCCATGTCGTGCTCGACGAACACCACCGTCATACCGTCGTCGCGAAGCGACTTGATGTGCCCCAGAAGTGACTGCGTCAGAGCTGGATTGACCCCGGCCATGGGCTCGTCGAGCATGACCACCGACGGATCGGTCATCAACGCACGCGCCATCTCCAGCAGCTTGCGCTGGCCGCCGGACAACGAGCCGGCGAGGTCGTCGGCCTTGGCGTCGAGCTTGAAGCGGCCCAGTAGCTCGTAGGCGCGTTCGGTGATCTGACGTTCTTGGGCTTTCCATGTCCACGGCATGAAGGTGTTGATCATGCGCTCACCGCGCTGACCGGTTGCACCCAGCCGAACGTTGTCCAGCACAGTCAGTTTCGACAGTGCCTTGGTCAACTGGAACGTGCGCACCACACCTTTGCGGGCCACCTGATGCGGATGCATCCGGCCCAGTTCCTGGCCGTCCATCGACCAGGTCCCGGTGTCGGGTCGATCGAATCCCGTGAGCAGGTTGAACAGGGTGGTCTTGCCTGCGCCGTTGGGCCCGATCAGGCCGGTGATGCAGCCACGCTGAATCTCCAGGTGCGCCACGTCGACGGCCTTGAGGCCACCGAAGGTGCGCGAGACGCCGTCGACCACCATGGTGGCGTCCGGTTTCGGTGCGCCGGGTTCGTTGGGCACACCGGCGAACAGGGCCGCGCGTTGATCGCTCGACAACGCCTGCGCAGCGCGTGATTCGAGTGTGCTTGCTTTCTTGCTCGGTGCGGCCGTTGCAGCAGCATCCTTGCTCGGGTCAGGCATTGAGTTGAACCTCTCGCTTGTTGCCGAGAATGCCCTGAGGTCTGAACACCATCAAGACGGCGATCAGGATTCCCAGGAGCACGAATCGCGTGGCACCGACCTGGGCACCGGTGAGGTTGAGCACCGGGTCGTCGCCGGAGATCAATTGCCGCAGAATCGCATCGGGAATGGACAGCAGGAACCAGAAGAGCATCGCGCCCAGTACCGGGCCGAACACTGTTGCCGCCCCACCGAGAATCAGTGCGCCGAAGGCGAAGAACGTCTGGGCTGTCGAGTAGAAGTCCGGGTTGATGGATTGGGTCTGCAGTGCGTTGAACACACCGCCCATACCGCCGATGACGCCACCGAGAACCAGTGCCTGCATCTTGTAGACGAAGACGTTCTTACCCAGCGAACGGGCTGCGTCCTCGTCCTCACGGACAGCCTTGAGGACGCGTCCCCACGGGCTGTGCGTCAGCAGGTAGACCACGCCGCACAGCAGCAGGACCAGCGTCCAGCCGACGAGCATGGCCCACAGATCGTTGCCGAGGAACCGCACGCCGATGAATTCGTAGGACTTACCACCCTCGAACGGGCTCATGCTGGTGAACGGGCCGGCGAAGCCGGTGATGCCGTTGGTGGATTTGGTCACCGAATCCGTTGCGGTGGAACGAAACACCAATCGGAGAATCTCCGAGGCGGCGATGGTGACGATCGCGAGATAGTCGGCTCGCAGTCGCAGGGTCGGAATGCCGAGAACCAGGGCCAGTAATCCGGCTGCAGCGAGGCCGACCAGAATGCCCAGCCACAGCGGCTGTTCGTAGGTGATCGTAGTGATGCCGACGCCGTAGCCGCCGAGCAGTGCGAAGCCGATCTGACCGAAGTTGAGCAGTCCGGCGTAACCGAAGTGCAGGTTCAGGCCGATGGCGAGTAGAGCGTAGAAGATGGCCGACGGGCCGACCAGCTGAGCGAGTGAGATCTGAAGTGCGCCGATGATATCCATGTGAAGGTCACCCGATCCTTTGTCGCGAGCCGAGGATGCCCTGTGGACGGACGACGAGGATGAGAATCAAGACGAGCAACCCTCCGATGTATTTGAGATCGGGATTGATGACCAGCGTCGACCACTGCACGAGCAGACCGACGATGACGCAACCGAGGAAGGCGCCGTAGGCCGTTCCCAGTCCACCGAGTGTGATGCCGGCGAACATGAGCAACAGGAGTTTGAAGCCCATCTCCCACTGGACGCGACCGCCGAGTTCGGAGAGCCCGAACAACACGCCGCCGAGGGCAGCCAGGCCGCCGCCGAGGCACCAGACGAACGTGACCACGCGCTCGACGTTGATGCCGGAGGACGCAGCGAGGTCCCGGTTGTCGGCAACCGCACGCATGGCCTTGCCGATCTTGGTGCGCTGCAACATCAGTGCGACGCCGACCAGGACGACGATGCTGATGACGATGCAGGCGAGGTTGACGTTGGTGATCGAGAGCGGACCCCAGTTGTTCTCGGTCTGAGCCTGGTAGTCGTCGAAGGGTTCGGAGCGGTCCGAGAAGAAGATCAGGATGAGATAGCGCAGTGCGATTGCGAGGCCGATCGTCACCACGAGCTGCGCGATGAGGCCGGTCCGTCGCTTGCGCAACGGCCGCCATATCAGGGCGTTGTTGAGCCAGCCGATCGCGACTCCTACGACGATTGCCAGCAGCGTGGCCGGGATGAGTTGTATCCCGACACTGACGTTGAAGAACCACGCCGCGACGGCACCGAGCGTGACCATTTCTCCGTGCGCGAAGTTCGTCAGACCGGTGGTGCCGAAGATCAGACTCAGTCCGACCGCGGCGAGCGCGATGACGAGGCCGAAACGAAAGCCGTCGACCGTGGTGCGGACGAACTTCTCGTAGAACGGAATGCTGGTGGCGGTTCTGGCCTCACCGAACGAGAAGATGACGGTGTTGGAACGCCCGGCCTGCACATCGCGCTGGACCTCGCCCTGGACGCTGACGCCGTCGGGGAGCGTTTCCTGAACCACCTGGAATGTGTATGTGCCGGGCGACAATTCGAGGGTCCACCGACCGCCGGTTTCACTGGTGGTGCGGGCGACTTCGGCGCCGGACGCGTCCAGCGCCGCGACGTCGACTCCGATGAGTCGTTCGCCACCGTTGTTGAGAGATCCGGCGACGCTGACGGCGTCCGCCGGCGGTGCCTGTTCGGCGCTGGTCCCCGGTGCTGCCGGGGGAGTGGGGGTAGGTTCCTGGGCCAATGCCGGCGCACTGAACAGCAGCGCGGCAATGGAACTCAGAACGGCGAGTAGGAGTGTTCGCTGGAAGAGCCGAACGGCAGATCTTGCGCGCAACCTCGGCGGTTGCACCTTTCTGGTCCATCGAACATTTGGAGCCACGCACGTCCTCCGGACGGGTTGTCGTTGAGCCACGGGTATGTGGGGTTTCCTGCAATTGTCGGACTCTATCCGCTGAAACGACGCAAAATCGGCGACTGAGATTTCCGGAAAGTATCGGTTGTGTTTCGCGGTGCACGACGCGCGCCGTGAGAGCGATCGCGTCGCGGCACCTGCATCCGGCTTCGAGTTGTCGGACCCGCTCCCTAGACTGGTCAACCGTGAGCCCAGTAACGGAGAAAAGTGCAGCGCCCGCAGCCGAGACCGACGCGAAGGCGGGCGGGGAGCGGCCCACGTTGCTGCTCATCGACGGCCACTCGATGGCGTTCCGTGCTTTCTTCGCGTTGCCTGCGGACAACTTCAAGACCACCAGCGGTCAGTCCACCAACGCGGTGTACGGGTTCACCTCGATGTTGATCAATCTGCTGCGGGACGAGAAACCGACGCACATCGCGGCGGCGTTCGACGTCTCGCGGCAGACCTTCCGCGCCGAGCGGTTCCCCGAGTACAAGGCCAACCGCAGCAAGACTCCGGACGAGTTCGCCGGCCAGGTCGACATCACCAAGGACGTACTCGGGGCCATGGGTATCCCGGTGATGGCAGAGGCCGGCTTCGAGGCGGACGACATCATCGCCACTCTGGTGACCCAGGCGGAGGCGCTCGGCTACCGCGTCCTGGTGGTCACCGGCGACCGCGATGCGCTGCAGCTGGTGACCGACAACGTCACGGTGTTGTATCCGCGCAAGGGCGTCTCGGATCTGACTCGGTTCACTCCCGACGAGGTCGCCACCAAGTACGGGTTGACGCCGTCGCAGTACCCGGACTTCGCGGCCCTGCGCGGAGACCCGAGCGACAACCTTCCTGGCATTCCTGGGGTCGGCGAGAAGACGGCCACCAAATGGATCATCGAATACGGTTCCCTCACCGCCCTCGTCGACAACGTGGACAAGGTCAAGGGCAAAGTGGGAGACGCACTGCGCGCCAACCTGTCCAGTGTGGTGCTCAACCGCGAGCTCACCGAGATGGTCCGAGATGTGCCGTTGCCCTACACCCCCGATCAGCTCGAACTCGCTCCGTGGGACCGCGAGAAGATCCACGCCTTGTTCGACGACCTCGAGTTCCGCATTCTGCGGGACCGGTTGTTCGAGACACTCGCGTCGGTCGAACCCGAGGCGGAGGAAGGGTTCGACGTCCGCGGCGGCATCGTCGCACCGGGTGAACTGGCCGCCTGGTTGGCGGAACACGCAGCCGACGGCAGGCGCAGTGGGCTGTCGATTCTCGGCGCGCGTCGGCCGTTCGACAGCGATGCGACGTCGGTGGCGATCGCCGCGGCCGACGGCGAGGGCGCGTTCGTCACGACGACCGCTCTGGACGAATCCGACGAGCAGGCACTCGCGGCCTGGCTCGCAGATGCAGCGCAACCCAAGGCCTTGCACGAGGCCAAGTGGGCTCTGCATGCGGTTCGTGGGCGCGGCTGGACCCTCGGCGGCTTGACCACCGACACCGCACTGGCGGCGTACCTGGTGCGGCCCGGTCAGCGATCGTTCAATCTCGACGACCTGTCGTTGCGCTACCTCAAGCGCGAACTCCGGGTGGAGGATGCGGGTGAAGGTCAGATGTCGTTGCTCGACGCGGAGGACACCGCCGATGCGGCGTTCGCGGAGGGCGAGATTCTCAAGGCGCGGGCCGTCATCGACCTGGCCGATGCGCTGGACGCCGAGCTCGCCGCCATCGAGTCGACCACCCTGCTCTCCGAGATGGAGCTGCCTTTGCTGACGGTGTTGGCAGATGTCGAGGCAACGGGTATCGCCGTGAACGGTGATCACCTGCGCGCGCTGCAATCCGGATTCGCCGCGCAGGTGGACGAGGCCGCGAACTCCGCCTACGGCGTGATCGACAAGCAGATCAACCTCGGGTCTCCGAAGCAGTTGCAGGTGGTGTTGTTCGAGGAACTCGACATGCCCAAGACGAAGAAGACCAAGACCGGGTACACCACCGATGCCGATGCGCTGCAGGGGCTGTTCGAGAAGACCGAGCATCCGTTCCTGAAGTTCCTGCTCGATCACCGGGACGCGACGCGGATGAAGGTGACGGTCGACGGCCTGCTGAAATCCGTCGCCGACGACGGCCGCATTCACACCACGTTCAACCAGACGGTCGCGGCCACCGGACGACTGTCGTCCACCGAGCCGAACCTGCAGAACATTCCGGTGCGCAACGAGGCGGGACGCCACATCCGTGACGGCTTCGTCGTCGGGGCCGGATACGACACACTGCTCACTGCCGACTACAGCCAGATCGAAATGCGCATCATGGCGCACGTATCCGGCGACGAAGGTCTGATCGAGGCGTTCAACACCGGCGAGGATCTGCACAGTTTCGTCGGTGCCCGGGCGTTCGGCGTGCCGATCGAGGAGGTCACCCCCGAACTGCGTCGCCGGGTCAAGGCGATGTCGTACGGATTGGCATACGGACTCAGCGCATTCGGTCTCGCCGCGCAGCTCAAGATCTCCACCGACGAGGCGAAGCAGCAGATGGAGGCGTACTTCGCGCGGTTCGGCGGCGTCCGTGACTACCTGCGCAACGCCGTCGAGGAAGCGCGCAAGGTGGGATACACCTCCACGCTGTACGGCAGGCGCCGCTACCTGCCCGATCTCAACAGCGACAACCGTCAGCGCCGCGAGGTCGCCGAGCGGGCAGCTCTCAACGCCCCGATCCAGGGCACCGCCGCAGACATCATCAAGGTCGCGATGATCGACGTGCACCGATCACTGGCGGAGTCGACGCTGAAGTCACGAATGCTGTTGCAGGTCCACGACGAACTGGTGCTCGAGGTCGTCGAATCCGAGCGTGAGGAAGTCGAAGCGCTCGTACGCGACAAGATGTCCTCGGCCATCGAACTGTCGGTGCCCTTGGAAGTCTCGGTCGGCACCGGCCGCAGCTGGGATGCCGCTGCGCACTGATTCGAGGCCGCGCAGGACGAACGACGAAGGGCCGCTCACCGAATTCGGTGAGCGGCCCTTCGCGTCGTGTGCAGCGGCGAGAAACTACTCCGCCGCGGGAGCCTGCTCGGCGATCTGCTGGCGCACGACGTCCATGTCGAGTGCCTTGATCTGACCGACGAGGTCCTCGAGCGCCGGCGCAGGCAGTGCACCGGGCTGTGCGTACACCAGAATTCCTTCGCGGAACGCCATGATCGTCGGGATCGACTGGATCTGCGCCGCGGCAGCAAGTCCCTGCTCGGCCTCGGTGTCCACCTTGGCGTGCACCACGTCGGGGTGCGCGTCGGACGACTTCTCGAACGTCGGCGCGAACTGGCGGCACGGTCCGCACCAGGACGCCCAGAAATCGACCAACACCACGTCGTTGTTCGTCACGATCTCGTCGAAATTCTGCTGGGTCAAAGTCTGAGTGGCCACGCGGTCCCTTTCGATTGATTGCGCTTCTGGAGTGTTCCAACGCAGGTACTCACCGGAATCATCCCGGCCGGGTCGGAGCGCCTGCGTCAGGCGGGCTGGGGTGCGGCACGGAACGTGCGGCGATACGCATTCGGCGTGGTGCATCGCAACCTCACGAAATGCTGCCGCAAGGCTGCCGCATTTCCGAAACCGACCACCTCGGCGATCGAATCCATCGGCAGATCCGAGTTCTCCAACAGCTGCTGCGCCGCCAGTACTCGTTGGTCGTTGAGCCAGCGCGCGGGCGTGGTTCCGGTTTCGGCCGCGAACTTGCGGGCGAAGGTTCGCGCCGACATGTTCACCCTCGCCGCCAGTCGACCGATGGTCAGCTCGGAGTCGAGGTTCTCGGTCATCCAGTCCAGCAGCGGAGCCAGTGTCTCGGTACGAGTGGCGGGCAGGGGACTGGTGACGAATTGAGCCTGGCCGCCGTCACGATGCGGAGGAACGACCATCCGGCGAGCGATCCCGTTGGCCACGACGCTGCCCTGGTACTTGCGCACGATGTGCAGGCACAGGTCGATTCCGGCCGCTGTGCCCGCGCTTGTCAGCACGTTTCCGTCGTCGACGTAGAGGACGTTCGGATCGACCTGCGCGAGTGGATATTTCGCGGCCAGCAAAGCGGAGTGCCGCCAATGCGTCGTACAGGGGCGGCCGTCGAGCAGTCCGGCCTTGCCCAGTACGAACGCGCCGTTGCACAGGCTGGCGACCATGGCACCCCTGTCGACGGCCGCGCGAAGTTTGGCCAGTAGTGGCTCGATGGACGAGTTGTATCCAGCTCCGCAGACGTATGTACCGTCCTCGGCGGCTTCGGTGCCGCCGGCCGGAATGATGATCAGATCGGCGCTGTCGAGACTGTCGAGATCGTGAGGGACGTCGATGGTGTAACCGACGCGGGTGCGGATCGGTTGGGGGACACCTGCGATCAGAGAGAAGTCGTAGGTGGGTAGGCCCTCGTCCGAGCGATCGAATCCGAACACCTCGCAGGCGACGCCCAGCTCGAACTGTTCGGTCAACGGCATCAGCGCGACAACCACTCGTTTCAGCATGAAAAGAAGTATGGCAGAAAGTCGTCGATATATGGCTTTACTGCCACTCGTGCGCATTCTTCGCAGGTTGGAAGCTTGCGGCATGACAATTGTATTGGTAGTTGTGCTGCTGTTCCTGGCCCTCGACGCCGTCGTGCTCGCAGGCTTCGCTCCCGATACCCACGCGGAGGTGACCCAGTTCGGCGACTTCCGGTTCTAGAGTGCCCCGGGTCAGCCGATCCGCCATTCGCGCTTGGCCTCGCCGTCCCATCGGCGCAGCGCCACCGCAGATCCCACCAGATCATCGATGTCCGCCGAGAGCAGGCGCACCGCCGCTCCTGCCTCCTCGGGCGTCAACCGTCGAGCCAACGTCGCGTGCGGCGTCCATCGGCCGGGTTCGAGGTGGTCGAGCGAACGTTCGCCCACTGCCTCGTGCATCCGGGCGTGCAGATCGAGCAACTCGCTCGACGGAACGACCAGTCGCGCCAGGGTGATCGTTCGACCGCCGAACACGACGAGCCCGCCCAGGCGCACATCGAACGGATCGAAGCGGACCGCATCGCCGTCGTCCCCCGCGGCCGGCATCGACGACGCCACTGCGACGGTGACGTGCGGGCGATTCGACTCACCGCGGTGGCGGTTCTGACTCGGGAGCCCGGCCTCGGACAGCGCCGCCCACTCGCGGCGCACCGCTGCGTCGAGGCCGGAGTCGAGTAGTAGTTCAGCGGACTGCACCATGGAGCCCATGATGTCGCAGACGGACGCACGGAATACGACGACGCTCAGGATCGGGGCCATGACCGGCGACGGGATAGGCCACGAGATCGTGCCCGCGACGATCCGGGTGGTCGACGCGGCCCTGGCGTCCGTCGGCGGACCGGCCGTGGACTGGGTGCGCCTCCCTCTGGGCATGGACGCCATCGACCACCACGGAACGCCGATACCCGGGAACACGCTGGACGAATTGGGTGAGCTCGAAAGCTGGATTCTGGGACCGCACGACAGCGCGTCGTATCCGGAGCCGTTCCGATCCGAACTGACTCCAGGCGGACGGATTCGCAAGAAATTCGACCTGTTCGCCAACATTCGGCCGGCGAAGGCACTGCCCGGCGTACGGGCGGTGTCTCCGCGGATGGATCTTGTGGTCGTGCGGGAGAACACCGAGGGTTTCTACGCCGATCGCAACATGTTCGTCGGCAGCGGGGAGTTCATGCCCACTCCCGATGTGGCGTTGGCCGTCGGAGTGTTCACGCGTGCGGCCTGCGAACGCATTGCACGTGAGGCATTCTCGCTGGCTGAGCGACGCAGCAGGAAACTGACCATCGTGCACAAGACCAACGTGCTGTCCATGACGACGGGGCTGTTCCGCGATGCGTGCCGCGCCGTGAGCGAGCAATTTCCGCACGTCCAGGTAACCGAGGAGCACGTCGACGCGCTCGCGGCGCACCTGGTTCGGCGGGGCGAGGACTACGACGTCATCGTGGCCGAGAACATGTTCGGTGACATTCTGTCGGATCTGACGGGTGAGCTGTCCGGGTCGTTGGGCACCGCGCCGTCGATCAATTCCTCGGAAACCCAGGCGATGGCGCAGGCCTCGCACGGATCGGCCCCGGACATCGCAGGGAAGAACCGGGCCAATCCGACGGCACTCTTCCTGTCCGCTGCAATGCTGCTCGAGTGGCTCGCCCCGCGGCACAGGGACGATCGGCTGGCCGCGGCCGCCGGCCGGATCCGTGACGCCGTCGACGCCACGGTCGAATCCGGGGTCGCGACAGCCGACCTCGGTGGGCAGGCGTCGACCAGCGCATTCACCGAGGCCGTGGAAGCCCGGGTGCACCGGCGCTGATCGCGGCGGACTCCGTCAGTGCGGTTTGCGGCTGCTGAAGATCGCGGTGCCCGGAAAGAGCTGGCCGCGCAGTGGGCTCCACTGTCCCCACTCGCGGTCGAGCCATTCCGGCCAGTCCGGTTCGACGATGTCGCGCACCTCGAGACCTGCGGCGACCAGTTCGCGCACGCGGTCACCGATCGTGCGGTGATGCTCCACGTAGTTGGGAGTCCCGTCGGCGTCGTATTCGACGTACGGGGTTCGATCGAAGTACGGAATCGTCGCGGTCAGACCGCCGACCCCGGGATCGTCCGGAAACACCCAGCGCATCGGATGGTTGACGGCGAACACCCAGATCCCGCCCGGCCGGAGTACCCGCGCGACTTCCTTCATCACATTGGCCGAGTCCGCGACGAACGGCACCGCACCGAAGGCCGAGCAGACGATGTCGAACCGTTCGTCGGCGAACGGCAAGGACTCGGCACTGGCCTGCACCAGCGGAACCGTCGACCCGCCCGCGGTCATTGCATCGACGCCGCGCTGCAACATGCCCATCGAGATGTCGAGACCGATCGCGCGCGCACCCTGGGTTCCGAGCCAGCGGGCGCACGGTGCACTGCCGCAGCCCACTTCGAGGACGTCCTTGCCCGCGACGTCGCCCAGCAGATGCACGTCGCCCTCGTGCAGCCCCTCCGGGCACCAGACGAACTCCCCGGATTCGGTCGACACTCCGAGAAACGCGCCGTGCGTACGGTGGTAGCTCTCGGCGTCGGAATCCCACCAGAGACGACTCGCGCGGTCGCTCGCGACCGAATCGATTCGGCCGCGGCCGGGAGTGGACGACGGTGTGGAAAGATCGGTCACACGCCGACTCTAACCGGGTTTGTGCTGGTACTGCGGCATCGCGTACCCTGTTCAACGCGAGTGTGTTCATGCTGCGCCCAGGTCGGGTTCCCTCGACCTCGGCGCACACGGATCCGGCAACGGATTCGCCGAAGATGCTCGTGTTGCACACGTTTCACCAAGTCCGACCGAACATCCATCAACCGATACCCAACCCGTCCGGAGCAACTCAACACATGCCCTCAACCACAACCTCACCGCAGGTAGCCGTCAACGATATCGGCTCCGCAGAGGATTTTCTCGCCGCCATCGACGCCACGATCAAGTACTTCAACGATGGTGACATCGTCGAGGGCACCATCGTCAAGGTCGATCGTGACGAGGTTCTACTCGACATCGGTTACAAGACCGAAGGCGTCATTCCTTCCCGCGAGCTCTCCATCAAGCACGACGTCGACCCCAACGAGGTCGTCTCCGTGGGAGATGAGATCGAAGCACTCGTCCTCACCAAGGAGGACAAGGAAGGCCGTCTGATCCTGTCCAAGAAGCGAGCTCAGTACGAGCGCGCTTGGGGCACGATCGAGGAGCTCAAGGAGAAGGACGAGGCCGTCAAGGGCACCGTCATCGAGGTCGTCAAGGGTGGACTCATCCTGGACATCGGTCTTCGTGGCTTCCTTCCCGCCTCGCTCGTCGAGATGCGTCGCGTCCGCGACCTCCAGCCGTACGTCGGCAAGGAGATCGAGGCCAAGATCATCGAGCTCGACAAGAACCGCAACAACGTGGTCCTGTCGCGCCGCGCATGGCTCGAGCAGACCCAGTCCGAGGTCCGCAGCGAGTTCCTGCACCAGCTCCAGAAGGGCCAGGTCCGCAAGGGCGTCGTGTCCTCCATCGTCAACTTCGGTGCCTTCGTGGACCTGGGTGGCGTCGACGGACTCGTGCACGTCTCCGAGCTGTCCTGGAAGCACATCGATCACCCGTCCGAGGTTGTCGAGGTCGGCACCGAGGTCACCGTCGAGGTTCTCGACGTCGACCTGGACCGCGAGCGTGTTTCGCTGTCGCTCAAGGCAACTCAGGAAGATCCGTGGCGCCAGTTCGCTCGCACCCACGCGATCGGCCAGATCGTGCCCGGCAAGGTCACCAAGCTCGTTCCCTTCGGTGCATTCGTGCGCGTCGAAGAGGGCATCGAGGGCCTCGTGCACATCTCCGAGCTGGCCGAGCGCCACGTGGAGGTTCCGGACCAGGTCGTGGGTGTCGGCGACGACGCACTCGTCAAGGTCATCGACATCGATCTCGAGCGTCGCCGGATTTCGTTGAGCCTCAAGCAGGCCAACGAGGACTACGCAGAAGAGTTCGATCCGTCCAAGTACGGCATGGCCGACTCGTACGACGAGGGTGGCAACTACATCTTCCCCGAGGGCTTCGACTCCGAGACCAACGAATGGCTCGAAGGTTACGAGAAGCAGCGTGAAGAGTGGGAAGGTCGCTACGCCGAGGCGGAGCGTCGCCACAAGATGCACACCGCTCAGATGGAGAAGACGGCCAAGGACGAAGCTGCCGAAGCCGCCAACACCAACTACTCCTCCGAGTCGGGTCAGGCCCCCGCCGATGCAGAAGGCGACGCTCCCGCAGCGTCGGCTCCGGCCTCGACCGGTGGTTCGCTGGCCAGCGATGCGCAGCTCGCTGCACTTCGCGAGAAGCTGTCGGGCAACGCCTGATAGAAGTGGTCCACCCGTGAGGGTGTGACACCGAGCCCCGGTTCTCCACGTGAGAACCGGGGCTTTCTCGTTTCGAATCAGGGGAGCAGAGAAGCTGCGGACACGACAATGGACCCGGTTCCGATGAACCGGGCCCATGTGTGAGGGGGAGTGCGAACTACGCGGCGGTGGCTGGACTCCACTGGCCGACGCTCTCCGTGCGCTTGCGCATGCTGGCGAAGCTGTGGCGGGCGGGGGTCAGGAGGTTGGTGAACCAGTTACGCCGATGGTCGGCCAACGCCGAGGCTACTTCCGGGATGAGAATGCAATGAACGCCTGCATCCATGCCAAGGCGGTGCCGACCCGGTTGGATCTGATTGCTTCGCATGGGTGTCCTTTTCAATAGCTGTGGGTCGGCACATCGAGGTCGCGCTCGTCGAAGATAACCGACCCACCTCCGAAAACGGTGCATTTGAGGCTGGTGTGATTCGGCGTGTTCGAGTGTCAGACTGGGTGCATGCTGAGACTGGGACTGACCGGTGGAATAGGTGCCGGAAAATCGACCGTTGCCAAGGTGCTGACCGAGCTCGGGGGAGTGCTCGTCGACTCCGACGTGCTTGCCCGTGAAGTCGTGGAGCCGGGAACACCTGGGCTGCAACGACTGACGGACACCTTCGGAGCCGACATTCTCGCACCCGACGGCTCGCTCGACCGTCCGGCATTGGCGGCCAAGGCATTCGGCGACGAGGAATCCCGCAAGAAGCTCAACGCCATCGTTCATCCGTTGGTCGGCGAGCGCACCGCCGCGATCATCGACGGTGCAGCGCCGGATGCCGTAGTGGTGCAGGACATTCCGCTCCTCGTCGAGGGATCGATGGGCCCGTTCTTTCACCTGGTGGTCATCGTGTGGGTCGACGCCGAGGAACGGGTGCGTCGTCTGACGGGACAGCGAGGCATGCCCGAGGCCGACGCTCGCGCGCGGATCGCAGCACAGGCAACCGATGATGCGCGCCGCGCCGCAGCAGACGTGTGGATCGACAACACCGGTGCGCTGGGCAGCGTCGACGACGTCGTCCGAGCCCTGTGGAGCGAACGTCTGATTCCCTTCGAGCGCAACATCAGGGAGGGGATCATCGCGCGCGTTCATCCGGAACAGGTGACAGCCGACCCCACGTGGGAATCGCAGGCCCGACGCATCATCTCGCGCCTGGCCCTTGCCTGCGCGGACAAAGCGGTCCGAATCGACCACATCGGCTCCACCGCGGTGCCCGGTCTCGACGCGAAGGATGTCATCGACATCCAGATCACCGTGCGCGGGCTCGACGACGCCGATGCTGTCGCCGAGCAGCTGCGCGTGGCAGGGTTCCCTCGGCGAGAGGCCAGCAACTTCGACTATCCAAAGCCCGCATACGGAATCGGCGGAGAAGCCGATCCTGCCGTGTGGGCCAAGCGTTTTCACGGCAGCGCGGACCCCGGCCGGCCGGCGAACGTACATATCCGGGTCGACGGCTGGCCGAATCAGACGTTCGCCCTGCTGTTCCGGGACTGGCTGCGGGCGGACGACAACATCACCACCGAGTACGCCGGAATCAAGCGACGCGCCTCCGAGGCGGCTGCCGGAATCACCGACTTCGAATCGGCCATCGAGGCCTACGAGAACGCGAAAGCCCCATGGTTCGACGTGGCATACCGTCGGGCATGGCAGTGGGCGGAGCAGACCGACTGGACCGCGTGAATCGGGGCCGACCGAGTCAGGACGGCTTGCCGTTCCACTCGGTCGGCATTCCGAGGGATGCGAGCCACGCGTTCAGGTCGTAGTCGTGCCGCGTCAGTCCTTCGATGGCCGTGATCGATCTGGCCAGCGCGAGCTCGGCCGTGGGGGTGTCGAGATGGTGCGCCACCCGAGCGTCGAACAACTCGTCGACGTCGAGCAGGTCGTAATCGCGGCCGGTACGCACGCTGAGGTCGAGATAGTGGTCGACGGATGTCCATCGGGTGGTGCCTGCGGTGTACTCGCCGATGTCGACGTAGTAGTCCTGATCGCGGGCGTGCGCGGGCAGATAGTGGAACACCGAGGCCCGTAGCCCCAGAGCGGGCAGCAACCAGGACTCCAGGTAGTCGAAGTGGGCGTGATCGGACGGGCGGGCCATGTACAGCCCCCACGGCTCGACGCGGTATTCGTCGACGACCCGGACGAACCCCTTGGGATCCACGTTCGTCTTGGCGACGAGGTCGAACGTCTCGTGCTTGGGGGCATGAACGACGGTGTGCGCACCGGCTGACGTGTGAGCGACCATGCCTGTAGAAGCTACCGGGAACCGACGTCCGGGGTCTGCCCGACGGAACTTGTCGGTGGTCGCGTCTACGCTTGTGAAATGGCGTTTGCATCCGAACATCCCGTTGTCGCGCACTCCGAGCACCGTCCGGTGGGCGCAATCGAGCGCACCGGACCGGCGTTCGAGGTCGTCAGCGAACACACGCCGGCAGGCGATCAGCCGACCGCCATCGCCGAGCTGGAACGGCGGATCAAGGCGGACGAGAAGGACATCGTGTTGCTCGGTGCCACCGGTACCGGTAAGTCGGCCACCACTGCCTGGCTGATCGAGAAGCTGCAGCGCCCCACTCTGGTGATGGCACCGAACAAGACCTTGGCGGCGCAGTTGGCGAACGAGCTGCGAGACATGTTGCCCAACAACGCAGTCGAATACTTCGTCTCGTACTACGACTACTACCAGCCCGAGGCGTACATCGCGCAGACCGACACCTACATCGAGAAGGACTCGTCGATCAACGACGATGTCGAGCGTCTGCGGCACTCGGCGACGGCATCTCTGCTCTCGCGCCGCGACGTGGTCGTGGTGGCGTCGGTGTCGTGCATCTACGGTCTCGGTACTCCGCAGTCGTACGTCGATCGGTCGATCGAGCTGGAGGTCAACGTCGAAGTGCAGCGTGACGCGCTGCTCCGGTTGCTCGTGGACGTGCAGTACACCCGCAACGACATGGCCTTCACCCGCGGATCGTTCCGAGTTCGCGGTGACACGGTCGAGATCATTCCGTCCTACGAGGAACTGGCGATTCGCATCGAGTTCTTCGGCGACGAGATCGAAGCGCTGTACTACCTCCATCCGCTGACCGGCGACATCGTTCGGCAGGTCGATTCGGTGCGCATCTTCCCGGCCACGCACTACGTTGCCGGGCCGGAGCGGATGGAACGAGCCGTCAAGGACATAGAAGCCGAACTCGAGGGTCGGCTCGCGGAGCTGGAGGGCAAGGGAAAGCTGCTCGAGGCTCAGCGGCTGCGGATGCGGACGCAATACGACCTGGAGATGATCAAGCAAGTCGGATTCTGCTCGGGTATCGAGAACTACTCGCGGCACATCGACGGACGCGGTGCAGGTACCGCGCCTGCAACGTTGATCGATTACTTTCCCGAGGACTTTCTGCTCGTCATCGACGAGTCTCACGTGACGGTTCCGCAGATCGGGGCGATGTACGAGGGCGATATGTCCCGCAAGCGCAACCTCGTCGACTTCGGTTTCCGCCTGCCGTCCGCGACCGACAACCGACCGTTGACGTGGGAGGAGTTCACTCAGCGGATCGGTCAGACGGTCTACCTCTCGGCAACTCCGGGCAAGTACGAGCTGGGCCAGACCGGGGGAGAGTTCGTCGAGCAGGTGATCCGTCCGACCGGACTCGTCGATCCCAAGGTCGTCATCAAACCGACCAAGGGCCAGATCGACGACCTGGTCCATCAGATCCGAGAACGCGCGGAGAAAGACGAGCGTGTGCTGGTGACCACGCTGACCAAGAAGATGTCGGAGGATCTGACCGACTACCTGCTCGAATTGGGCATTCGTGTCCGCTACCTGCACTCGGACATCGATACGCTGCGCCGCGTCGAACTTCTCCGGCAGCTCCGACTCGGCGAGTACGACGTGCTGGTGGGCATCAACCTGCTCCGTGAGGGTCTAGACCTGCCCGAGGTCTCGCTGGTGGCGATTCTCGACGCCGACAAGGAAGGCTTCCTCCGCAGCGGCACCAGCCTCATCCAGACCATCGGTCGTGCCGCCCGAAACGTCTCCGGCGAGGTACACATGTACGCCGACAAGATGACCGATTCCATGACCTACGCGATCGAGGAAACCGAGCGTCGGCGTGAGAAGCAGATCGCGTACAACAAGGAAAGAGGCGTCGACCCTCAGCCGCTGCGCAAGAAGATCGCCGACATCCTCGACCAGGTTTACCAGGAAGCCGAGGACACCGATTCCGTCGTCGAAGTCGGAGGGTCCGGTCGCAACGCCAGCCGGGGCCGGCGAGCGCAGGGCGAGGCGGGCAGGTCGGTCAGCACCGGGGTGTACGAGGGCCAGGACGTCTCGTCGATGCCGCGCGCCGAACTGGCCGATCTGATCAAGAACATGACCGATCAGATGATGAACGCGGCACGCGAGCTCAAGTTCGAGCTCGCCGGCCGACTGCGCGACGAGATCCAGGATCTGAAGAAAGAACTGCGCGGGATGGATGCGGCCGGCCTCAAATAGGTTCGGTTACGGTTCAACGATGGACGCAACCACCGCCGGCCGCACCTCTCGCGCGCTCGAGCTCATTCACTCGATGACCTATTTCCTTCCGGAGACGCAGGACGCTCTCGTCGCCGCCGGGTTGCCGCCGCGGGCCTGCTATTTCGCGGGCCGGGCAGCGCCTCTGGGGCGGGTCGGTGCAGGTGTCGTCACCGCCACGTTCTACAACTTCAATCGTGAACTGATCGCGCCGCTGATTCCGGCCGCCTGGGACATCGCGTCCCCCGACGAGATCATGGCAATCCGGTACGACACGCTCGATGCCGCCTTCGCCCGACTGCTCGGGCCCGAGGTCCTGACGTCCGCGGATATGGCCGAGGCCGCAGACCTGGCATCGATCGCAGCCCGTGGCATTCCCGGTGACGACGGCCGACCCCTGTACGCCGCGTATGCCGAACTCGATTGGCCGACAGCTCCGCATCTCGTGCTGTGGCACGCCCTGACTCTGATCCGCGAATACCGCGGCGACGGTCACCTCGCGGCGCTGCAGACGGCGGGACTGAGCGGTCTCGAAGCGCTCATCACCCATACCGCCACCGGCTACGGATTCGAGAAGGAGTTCGCCCGCAAGCGTCGCGGATGGTCGACCGAGCAGTGGGACGGGGCCGTTGCGTCTCTGGCCGACCGTGAGCTGCTCTCGTCCGACGGCGCGCTGACTCAGGACGGAAAGGATCTCCGGACGTTGGTCGAGGACATCACCAACGACCTCGCCGCCGCGCCGTGGGCTGCGCTCGGCGAGGACGGTGCGGCGCGGCTTGTTTCGCTCGCGACGCCGTGGCGCGAGTCGATCGTCGGTGCGGGCGTCATTCCGGATGGTGTGTTCGGGCCCGCGATGAAGAAGAAGTAGCCCGCCTCAGCTGGTGATGTCCTTGGTGCCGAAGCGTCGCCACGCGATCAACCCGAACAGTGCCGCGTACGTGACGGCCGAGAACGAGCCGACCACCATGTCGTTCCAGTCGATGCTCGTGCCGAATGCATCGATCCACGAATTGGCGTAGTGCCCGGGCAGGTAGTTGCGGAGTGATCCCAGTGCCGTGATCTGGTCGAGAATCTGCATCAGAATCGATGTCATCACCGCGCCGCCGACGGCCCCGAGAGGGGCGTCGGTGAGCACGGACAGCAGCATGGCCAGGCCCGCGACCCACAGCAGGTTGATGCCGATGTACGCGACCGCGATCAGTAGCCGAACCAGTGAGGTGCCGTAGGGCAGCCCCTCGCCCAGCGGGGTGATCAGCGACTCCGCGCCGTACATCACGGTGCCGATCAGCAGGGACACCCCGACGAGCACCAGAATCGCAGCACTGGACAGCGTCGCCGACACCAATGCCTTCTGCGTCAGCAGTCGACTCCGGGGCACAGGAATGGCCAGCAGGTATCGCAGACTCGACCACGAGGCTTCGCTTGCCACCGAGTCGCCGAAGAACAGGGCCACCACCACGATCAGCAGAAATCCCACGGACATGAACAGAGCGAAGACCGTGAAGTTCATGCCTCCGCGAGTGCCGAGTTCGATCAGCCCACCGGCGTCCGAGTCCGCATCCGAGCTGCCGACTGTGAACGCAATGGCCAGAATTACCGGCAGCAGCGCCAGGAAGCCGATCGCCAGCTGAGTGCGTCGACGTCCCAGTTGCCTGCGCAACTCGGTACGGAACGGCAAGGTGCTGCCGCCGGTGTATCCGGCAGCGCGCCCGTCTGCGTGTGTGGTGCTCATGAACGATCCTTGCTGGTGGAAGACCCTGGGGTGTCTCGGTGGACGAGGTCTAGGAACACGTCTTCGAGGCGCGTCGATTGCGAGAATCCGCGCACCGAGATCCCCGCGGTGACGAGCTCTCGGATCACGACGGCGGCATCCGCGTCGGTCAGGTCGACGGTCACCGTGCCGTCGTCGACGACGACTGCGCCGTCGTGGCCGGAGGTAGCAAGCACGGACTGCGCGCGGGTGGCGTCGTCGACCCTGATCTCCGTTTGTCCGCCTGCCGCGGTCAGTTCGCGGACAGTGCCGGAACTGATCACCGATCCGCGATTCATGACGACCACGTGGGTGCAGGTCTGCTCCACTTCGGCGAGGAGATGGCTCGACACCAACACGGTTCGTCCGGTCTTCGCGTAGTTGATCAGCACGTCGCGCATCGTCCTGATCTGCGGTGGGTCGAGTCCGTTGGTCGGCTCGTCCAGGACCATCAGATCCGGCAACCCCAGCATGGCCTGGGCGATGGCGAGCCGTTGCCGCATGCCCTGGCTGTACGACTTGACCTTGCGTTCGATCGCGGTGCCGAGGTCTGCGATCTCGAGGGCTTCCTCGAGATGGGCGTCCTCGATCGGGCGACCGGTCGCTTCCCAGTACAGCCGCAGATTCTGTGTTCCGGTCAGGTGCGGCAGGAAGCCCGATCCCTCGACGAAGGAGCCCAACCTGGACAGCACCGGTGCTCCTGGCGTCACCTTGTGACCGAAGACCCTGATGTCACCACCGGTGGGAGTGATCAGGCCCATCAACATGCGCAGGGTCGTGGTCTTGCCTGCACCGTTCGGCCCGAGCAGACCCAGAACCTGGCCCTGCTTCACCTCGAAGCTGACGCCGTCGACTGCCCGAAAACCGTTGGAGTACGTCTTGGCCAGATCGGTGATCACCAGAGGGGTGTCGATCAGACTCTCGTCCACTTCGGCGACCGCGCGGCGTCTGGTCTGCACGACTCCGGCCACGATCGCACCGGCGACCGCGAGCAGGACGACCCCGATGCCGATCAGTGGTGCCACCGGAACAGTGCTGTTCGCGCTCGCTTCCGCGGGGACGGTGGGCAACGCAATGGTGTTGTCGGTCATGGCCACGCTGAACTGTGCGGGTTCGAGCGGCACGGCATACGCCTGATCGGTGGTGGAGATGCTCAGTTCGAGGCGATGACCCTGCTGGACGAGGTAGCTGATGCCAGGCAGGGCAACGGTGACGTCGACGGGATCGATGCCCTCGGTGTCTGGCAGGCGGATCGCCGAGACGGCCCCGCCCGGAAGCGTTCTCGTGCCGTTCGGCGCGACGTCGTAGAGCTTCGCGAACAGGACCGCTTGACCCGGCGAGGCCAGCGACGCCACGCGCAGATTCACCCGCGGCACACCGGTGACCGTCACGGACGAATCGACGGGTTCGCTGGTGAACGTTGCCGACTGGCCCGGCAGGTCCGCGGTCAGGGCTGCTCCGGCCCCGGTCGATCCCAGGGTCGAGAGCACCGAGCCCAAACCGGGTATCGACGAGATCGCCGACGGCGACGCCCCGGGCGGACGGATGATCGACTGGTTCTCCGCAGCGGGAGTGAACGTCACCGATCGAGTCTCGGTGGGGTCGGAGTCGGGGCTGAGCCCCGGGTAGTCAGGAGCCGTCATTCGGCGGTTGCGGTCGCCGCCGCGTTCGTCGGCTGCCCGCTGAGTGGAGTAGACGAACGGCTGGCTGTCTGTAGCAGCATCGCTCTCACGCAAGGTCGTGTCGAAGAAGTCGGCGATGGCCTGATCGCTCGTGCCGTCCGTCCCACCTGCGTCGTGACCGCCGTCGAACCATCGCACGGTGACGTTCCCACCGGCCGCCGCGATCTGACGAGCCGTCGCGTCGGCCTGATCCAGACCGAACAGCGTGTCCTGGCTGCCCTGAACCAGCAGGGTCGGCGCGGTGATGTTCGACGCCACCGCGACCGGCGAGTGGGCCGTGAGCAGATCGAGGAGCTGTTGGCTGGGGATTCCGGTCACTGCGGACTGGGCGTAGGCGTCGCAGAATTCGGGTGCGAACCGTCCGCAGGCGGATGTCTCCTCGGCGGTGCCGGCTTCGTTGCCGTCGGTTCCGGTTCCGGTGCCGTTGCCGTTTCCGTCGCCGGCCGGTGCTGCACTGGAGGCGCCCACTCCGAAGAACACTCCGGCCCAGCCGCGCTTGAGGACGCCGGGTCCGCCGTATTCGGCAGCTGCGGGGGTGGCGGTGTCGCCGAGGGCTTCTCGGCCCTCGGCGGAGGTGACGCCGTAGTTGGGGAACAGTGCCTGACCCAGGTCGTTCCAGGTGATCGCTGCGGCTATCGAATCGATCCGGGGGTCGGTGCCGCCTGCGCTCAGAGCCAGTGCGCCGCCGTACGATCCGCCGGCGACACCGACGTGCGGGTCACCGGGGGCGTCGAGTTCCACCTCCGGTTGTTCGGCGAGCCAGTCGATGAGTCCGCGTGCGTCGGCGACCTCGCGGTCGGGGTCGTTGAGCGAGATCGAACCCGTGCTGTCGCCGAACCCGCGTGCACTGTAGGCGAGCACGGTGTACCCGCGGGCGGCGAGGTCACGTGCCTCGCCGTCGACCGAGTCCTTGCTGCCGCCGAAGCCATGGGCGAGCAGCACCGTCGGTGCGGGGGTGACGGCGGGGACGTACAGACGAGCGTCGATGTCGACGGTGCCCGTCGATCCGGGGCTGTCCGGTAGCGTGATGCGCGCATCACGCGTGGATGTGTCGGCGCTCGAATCCTGGGGGAGGAGTACGAATGCGAGGGCGGCTACAGCCAGAACCGCAATCACGGCGGCACCGACAGTCATGGCCCGTCTCGACAGTGGCGGGCGGGGAATCGGCATGGAAACCAATGTATGTGAGTGGCGCGGATCGTGTTGTTCCCCAAGTTCACGTGCCGATCGGCCGGTTCCGGCTAATGTCAGCGAATCAGTCCCCGGACCACGTTTTTCGGTCCTGTGACTTGCACCAATCGAGTTCGAGCAGAAGTGTCACATCTGTGTGTGTGACCGACAAATGGAGGAATGAATGAGCGCCTACCGCACCGTCGTCGTCGGGACCGATGGCTCCGAATCGTCACTGCGGGCAGTGGAGAAGGCCGCGGCGTTGGCGGGAGACGCCGCTGCCACCCTGGTGATCGCTTGTGCGTACTACCCGGCCGATCCGAAGGACACGTCCGCTGCCGCCGACGCATTGCGTGAGGACGCCTACCAGATCACCGGATCGGCACCGACGCGTGAGATTCTGCGCACGGCGCGCGAGCACGCCACCAAGGCCGGTGCGAAGAACATCGAGGAGAAGGCGATCGTCGGTGCTCCCGTCGAGTCGCTGCTGGCACTCGTGGACGAGGTCAAGGGTGACCTGCTCGTCGTCGGCAACCGCGGCCTGAACTCGTTGACGGGCCGGCTGTTGGGTTCGGTTCCGTCGGACGCCGCTCGCAAGTCCACCTGCGACGTTCTGATCGTGCACACCGTCCGCTGATTGCACGCCGCACACACCACCGGCCCGCTCCGTCGAATCGACGGGGCGGGGCGGGGGGGTGGGGGGGTGTGGAGGGGTGCGGCGCGAACGGCGGCAGCGCCGCGAGGTAACC
>NZ_JBFBLH010000018.1:0-62087 GCF_040702585.1 Rhodococcus sp. NPDC079359 | reverse complement strand
CGGGGCCGGGGGGCGGGTGTTCCGGGGCCGGGCGGGGGGGGCGCGGCCGGGCCCGCCGCCCCCCCCCCCCCCCCACCACTGCCGCAGGCACTAGCCCCTCGGCGACGAGAATGGACTGATGCCTGCGCTGATCGGTGCCGCAATTGCTGCAACGACGGCTATGGACGCCCAGAACGTCGGTGAGTCCAGCATCAGTCCGCCTGCGAGACCACACACGGCGACGACGACGCCGCATCCCACCAGCAGTCCCGACCCGACGGTGACGTGAGCGAGGTGGTCTCGCGTCGGATCACGTCGGGCTCCGAGCCACACCATCGTTCCCGAGGTGACGAGGGCCAGAGGGGCGAAGAAGAAGAGGGAGCTGCCACCGAGCTTCGACGAGACACTGGCGATCAACAGCACTGCCCCGAATGCCACCGGGGCGGCGAGGGGCATCCCGCCGGACCATCGCTCGAACTTGTTTCGGGTGGGAGCTGTCATGGCAATCGTTCCTTTCCTGGGGAGAAGGGCATGTCAGAGTAGGTACTCCGCGAATATTCCGCCGCCGCAGGACAATGCGGCGATCAGCCCGACTCGCCTCAGGACGAACTTGGCAGCCTTGTCCCACGAGTTCACCTGGCTTTCGATCGCCTCCCAAGCACCGACTGCGCCGAAGAAGTCGATTCCGAGGCAGGCACCGACTACTCGCTTGATTTCATCGGTGACTCCACGGGCCTGAGGTCCCGTGGGAGTCGGCTGCCGGTCGAGGACCTTGCCGGTCTCGTCGACGATCGTCACAGTCGCATCATCGCTGATCTGAAAGCCGGCTGTGCCGGCGGGGAGTGGATTGCGGCCCTGTTCTGCCAGCGAAGCATTGAGCGAGGCAACTTCTTCTGCGCTCACGGGGACGAATTCCTCGACGGTGGCGGACACCGCGGGTGGCGCGGGTTGAGCAAGAGCAACAGCGGCTCCGCTCATCGACGTCACGGCGATCATCGAGCCGGCGATCAGGGCGATGGATGCGGTGCGAGTCCGAGCAGAAATGCGGTTCATGATGTCTCCCGTTCGTGAGTAGGGGGGCGATTCGGCGACGTGATGGTGGCTGTCGTTCGGACCGAGCCGGGTGCAGTGCCACAACGAATATGGGGCCACAACGGATATGGGCCGGTTGCGTACTCGATGGGATCGGCCTGGAACGAGAGCGCACGCTCGTCCGGCGATCTGTAGTTGTGCGGACCATCCCGAGAGACACAAGGTAGGTCGCGGGTTACGCCTCGTTGACCGAGTCTTTGCGTAACACACCGAACTTTAAACCCGTCGGTGCCGAAGCGCCAGCGCTGCGCGCGATCAGATACAGGCCTCGGTCACCGTCACCAGCGCGAGCCGAGGTTCTTCGTCGTCAGGGAGAATCGGCAGAGCGCACGCGGTCACCGAGTGGGTGGTGTAGCCACCGTTTCGGTCTCTGAACCGGACGGTGATGCTCGGTTCGTCTCCTGCGCCGTCGGCCCGGGACACTGATTTCGCGAGTGCGTCGACTGCTCCGTCGTCGTCCGGGTGCACTCGCGGTCGCGGGTCGGTCGGGTCGAGATTCCAGGCGATGGACGGTGGCGGCGGGCCGTGCCAGTACAAGGTCTCCAGGGTGCACAGATCGACTATTGCGGTGTGGCGTCGTGCGATGACCGAGGCACCCGCTACGAGCCCGCTCATCGTCTCCTGGACTCCGGTAGGGGATGGATGGTTCATGACGAACGGACCGCGGTCGATTGCGATGCCACGCAGGTGACGAGCTTCCCCTTCGACGGTGGTGTGCGCCAGCACGCGAATTCGATGTAGCTCGTCCGTGGTCCAACGCTGAGTGGCGTCGAGATCCACTGTGTCGCCGACTGTGCTGGATACCAGCATCGCGAGGACGTCGGTGGCTCGCAATCCGAAATCCAACGTTGCCATCGCTTCTGCTACCGACAAGTGCGCCACATCGGCATTCAGCGCCGGGGAGTCCTTGGAGTGGGCAGTGCCGCGAGTCAGATTCCAGCGAAAGGCCCAAGCATTCGACGGCGGAGAGTCGCACGTGCCCGGATGCAGTCTGGCCCACACCGCCTGGACCGTACCGTCGTCACCGAGAATCGGACGAGCCGACACGTACCTGCCCGGCCCGCATTCGGTGTCCACATCCCTGCCCGATTCTGCGCACCGAGCAACCGCATCGCGTGCGTGGATCGAGTCGGACGACCTCCTCAGGAACACCGCCATGGGAACCTTGCTCTTCTGCGTCGTCCCTACCGCCACCACGCACGCCACCGAATCCGGTTCGAGAAGAATCAACAGCCAGTCGCCGTTCCTACGCCCCATCGAGGCGGACTCCCTTCCACTCGAGTCGAGCTCCGCGGATCTTCCCTGCTTCGGGCCGTGTATCGACACCGTACCGGTGAATCCGACAGAAGGGACAGGTGGCCAGGCCTGTCGCAACGCTGCGCGGCCGCGCTACCGCCGCTTGTCGACGTGCAGTTGAATGCGAGTGGCGACGTGTGCACCGGCGAGTGATTCGGCCACGAAGGCGGCACGGGCTTCGGCCCGGGCGGTGAAGGCCACGACATCGAAATCGGCTGCAGCATGGACCGATACGGTGATGGTGGGCATTCCCCGATCGTCGATCGCCGTACCGCGGGCGCGTCGGACACCGGGGAACTCGGCCAGCTCCGCGGCGACGCCCGACGCGATGGCGCTCAGGTCCACGTGCGCCGAGAAGTGGGGCTTCTCGATGACGCTTGCCGTTCCGGTCGTGCGCGGAGAGAAGTTGCCGACCAACAGAAGCAGTGCCAGGACAACGGAGATGCAGCCGACCACGGCCAGGGTCGGCACCCACCAGCCCTGTTCCGGTAGGGCGGCGATTCGCGCACGATCGAAGCGAGAGAGCATCTCTCGTGCCCAGGGGACGTCGTAATGCCAGGCCAGCGCGAAGCTACCTCCCGCGATCAACCCGGCCCCGGCCGCGATGGCGAGGAGTCGGTCGACACCGGCAACGAAGGTCTTCATCACGAGACCCTCGTCGGTGCTGCCACCGACTGCTTCACCGTCAGCCGGCGCTCGCCCGCAGCAACGGACAGCACAGGAGCGAGTGCCTCGCGCACGCCGACGTCGATACGGTCGGCATCGTACGCAGCGTCACGCTCTACCCGAACTTCGATCTTCTTCCGGGTGACGACGGTGTGCGCGTCCACGACTCCGCGGGTCGACTGTGCTGCAGCACTGCACAATCGAGCGATGTCGGTCGGCGTGGCCCACACGGTCGACGCCGACTCGCCCAGGCCGGAATGCGTTCTCGTTCGGGGCTTGACCCCGATGAACACGACGAACAACCCGACGACGGCGGCTCCGGTCGCGGCGGCGATCATCCAACTCTGCCAGTGCAATCGGGAGATCCAGGACACCGCGTCGGCGATCCACGGGCTACCACCGAGGTTGCCGTGTGCGATCAGGAATTCCCGGCCGGCGACAAAGGCCACACCGAGGAGGGCGAACCCGAACAACAGTGCCAACGGCATCGCGGCCGGGCCAGCAGTGGGTGGTCGAGGTGAGATGGGCTGCGATGCTTCGGTATTCGAGGTGGGCGAGGGGCCGGTGTCCAGTGTGGTGTCCGATACCAGGACGTTCACTCGATGCACGTGCAGGCCCGTCATCGTCGCCAACGCGGCCTCGACGGTGGCGTGCACGGATTCGGTCACCTCGGTGATCTGCGACGGCCAGGTCACCCCGATGTAGAGGTTGACGGCAATCGTGTCCTCGCCGAGGGTGACGTCGGCGCGGGGGAGTTCTCGCCCGGTCAGTCGCGACAAGCCGCCGGTGGTGCGCGTGACCCGAGGATCCTTCGATGCCGCCGCGATGGCAGTCCGCGACATGGCCCGATCCTTGATCTCGACGCTGCCACGCACTTCGCGGCCGTCGTCGACCTCGTCGGATCCAGCCTGCGTCATGTTCAGAGAATCCTTTGCGCCCGTCGCGGCTCGCCGTGGTGCGGCACGCGCTCCACAACTGTAGTGACGACCGGTGGCGGATGACGTCACGAGAGTAATTGTTCCTGGCATACTGCGACCGTGTCGGAAATTGTGCGGGTGACCGCGTCGGATATCGCGTCGGCCGAGGAGCTGCTGGAGCCGGTCATGCGCCGGACCCCTGTGGTGGCCTCGCGAATTCTGTCGGACCTGACCGGCCACGAGGTGCGGCTCAAGTGCGAGAACCTGCAGCGCACCGGATCGTTCAAGCCGCGCGGGGCGTACAACCGCATTGCCCGGCTCGACGCCGAGCAGCGCGCCCGCGGTGTCGTCGCGGCCAGCGCGGGCAATCACGCTCAGGGTGTGGCGTGGGCCGCCTCTCAGGTTGGGATCGACTCGACGGTGTTCATGCCGGTAGGCGTGTCGCTACCGAAGCTCGTCGCCACCAAGGCCTACGGCGCGACTGTTCATCTGGTGGGCAACACGGTGGACGAGGCGCTGAAGTCGGCGAGGGAATTCGCCGAACGCACCGGTGCCACTCTCATTCATCCGTTCGACCACCTCGACATCGTCGCGGGGCAGGCGACGTTGGGTACCGAACTGCTGCAGCAGATGCCGGACGTCGGCACCATCGTGATCCCCACCGGCGGCGGTGGACTGTTGGCCGGTGTCGCCGCCGCGGTGAAGCTGACCAAGCCCGGTATCAGGATCGTCGGCGTGCAGGCCGAGGGTGCTGCCGCGTGGCCTGCATCGCTGAAGGCGGGTCATCCGATCGCGTTGACATCGATGTCGACGATGGCCGACGGCATCGCGATCGGCCTGCCCGGATCGGTGCCGTTCGATCACGTGCAGGGATGGGTCGACGACGTGGTGACCGTCAGCGAGGATGCGCTGTCGCGGGCGTTGGTGCTGTGCATCGAACGCGCGAAACTGATCGTGGAACCGGCCGGGGCGGCAGCGGTGGCAGCGCTGATGACGCATTCCGCGGACGAGCTCGGATTGACCGGTTCGGTGTGCGCCGTCCTCTCCGGCGGAAACATCGACCCGCTGCTGCTCACCCACGTCATCACTCATGGTCTCCGGGCGGGTGGACGCTATCTCGCTGTGCGCGTGACGATTTCGGACAAGCCGGGCGGACTCACCGGGGTGCTCGGCGTGGTGCGCGACGCCGGTGCCAGCGTTGTCGACGTCGTCCACTCCCGTACGGGCGGACGCCTGGGGCTCGAGGAGGTCGACGTGATGTTGACCGTCGAGACCCGCGGACCGGACCACCGCGGCTCGGTGCTCGATGCTCTCGGTGCGGCCGGATACGCAGTGCACGTGGAGAACTGACCTGCTGGTCGACACAACCGATTCAACGCCGCAGACTTCGACGGATCACCTGGCCGATATACGAACCTGCACTACGCACGTAGAGAAGCGCCGGGGTCCAATGGCTTCGGCGTATTGCTGTGTTCACGGCCCGCTGCAGTTCTGTGTCGGTGACACCGGCATCCTGCATCGCCGCGAGTGAGGTTCTCAGGTAGCCGCGATCGCGGCTTCTCATGTGCATTCGAGCCACAGCGCGCACATCCATGGTTTCGGGGAAAGTCGTGCACCGCGCACCCGCGGCCGCCAGCCCGATCTGGGTGCGAACGCATTTGGCACATCGGCCGCAATTGAATTCCCCGTCGAGGTTCTCCCAGCAGACCCGCAAATGGTTCATCGCGGTCCGGTTCTCGCCGATTCGACGAATTTTGCCCAAACGGTGCAGATCGAGTTCGTGATGCTCGAAGGCGACCGAGCTACTCGACCACAACGGGTCGAGGTCGGGATGAGAGCCCCACGGTGCGAGTTCCTCGCGGCAGTTCGAGGACGGGATGATGACGGTGCTCAGGTGCTGCGACAACGCCAGACCGACGTGCGCCAACGCGGCACCGTGGAAGTCGTATCCCCAATCGAGAGGCAGTCGGTCGGCGAAGGCCGACCTGATCGTGGTCTTCACCTCGATCAACGGCTTTCCCAATTCCGCCGCCGACTCTCGGGCTCCGGCCAAGGCTCTGGCCGCCAAACTCTCGTCGTCGATACCGATATCGAAACCGTGCACGAAGACCAGGTGGGTGATGCGGTCGGATTCCATGATTGCCGAGTAGAAGCTGTCGACGCCCCCGCTGAAGAAACAACCCACTCCCGTCGCGCCGGTGGCAACGCGGCCGGGTTCCGCCGACATCGATACCTCTCGAAAACGCTTGGGATACCAGTCCAGGAAGATCTTCTGAGCCTCGGATGCACCTCGAAGTGCCGTCGAATCCACGGGTCCGTCGAAAGCGACATCCCACCCTTTGCGCATCCCGGCGGTCAGGAGCGGAGGAAGCCAGGGATTGGAGGAATGGTCCAGCGAGTAATTCGACTCGGTTCTCACTCGCACTTCGACGCCCGATGGGGTCGTTATTCGCGCGGCAATGGAATCAGCACCGGTGTCGTCGACATGCACCGTCATCGGGCTGATCATCGGGCTGAGTGTGCCACAGCGAAGGTTGTCCGAACCGGAGTATCGGTCGGAAGGAAACTGTTCTGCGTCGAGCACATTTCCGCACGATCAGCGTGCCGGGTTCGCTCGACCCCGGCTGGTACCTTGATCAGCGACTTGGACCAGGACATCGGTGGGAGATATTTGCATGGCTCGGCTCGTCGCGATCGTCTCCGCAGTCCTGGGAATCCTGCTGACGATCGCGATACCGCTGTTGCCGATCGAGCAGCAACAGTCCTCCCTGACGTGGCCGCAGTCGGACACGATCGCCAGTGTCGAGGCTCCGCTCGTCGGATACACCCCGATCAGCGTCGACGCGACCGTCCCGTGTGCTGCCGCGAATCTGTTGCCCGACGGCGGGCTGTTGCTGTCGACCTCGCCCGAGGGATCGCCCGACGCCTATCGCTACGGTCTCGTCACCGAGGTCACGGGTGGTGAGGCATCGCAACTGAAGGTGACGTTGCGTGATTCCGTTATCCTAGAGAAGCCGATCTCGGAGCTGAGCCCTTCGACTGCGGACGACTGCGCGTTGACGATCACCTCGAACGGCACGGCGACCACCGTCGGGCTGACCGGTGCCGACACCGTGACGCGCGAGGGCGATGTTCGGCCGCAGCTGGTCGGAGTGTTCAGCGATCTTCGCGGCACCGTCGACGGTCTGACGCTGACAGCGCAGCTCGACAGTCGATTCTCGTCCACACCCAGTGCGCTGAAGTGGTTCGCGATGATCGTCGGGGTCCTCGCCACGGGCATCTCGCTGGTGGCGCTGCACCGCCTCGACCTGTCCGACGGCCGACGTGCCCGACGGTTCCTGCCGCGTCGCTGGTGGACGTTCGGTGCTGCCGATGCGGTGGTGATCGGGACGTTGCTGGTGTGGCATCTGATCGGCGCGAACACCTCCGACGACGGCTACCAGCTGGGCATGGCGCGTACGGCCGATCACGCCGGGTACATGGCCAACTACTTCCGCTACTTCGGTGTGCCCGAGACACCGTTCGGTACGCCGCTGTACGACATGTTCGGAATCATGTCGCACGTCTCGACGGCCAGTGTCTGGATGCGCCTGCAGACGCTGATCTGCGCGGTCGTGGCGTGGCTCGTCATCAGTCGCGAGGTGATTCCGCGGTTCGGTGCTGCGGCTCGCGCCTCGAAGACTGCCCTGTGGACCGGCGGGCTGGTGCTGCTCGCGTTCTGGCTGCCGTACAACAACGGCCTGCGTCCGGAGCCGTTCGTGGCGCTCGGAGTACTACTGACGTGGTGTTCGGTGGAGCGCTCGATCGCGACCCGCAGGTTGCTGCCCGCGGCCGCGGCGATACTCATCGCGGCGTTGACGGTCACGTGCGGCCCCTCCGGTTTCATCTGCTTCGCACCGCTGATCGCCGGGGCTCGGCCGGTGTTGCAGATCGTCGTCGCCCGCGCCCGGGAGTTCGGCAGTACCGCACTGGGCGCGCTGACACTGCTCGCCCCGCTGATCGCGTCGGGCACGGTGGTTCTGGTGTTCGCATTCGGCAACCAGACCGTGGCAGGCATGCTCGAGATGCAGCGGGTGCACAACGCGGCCGGGCCGAGCCAGGCCTGGTTCGACGAGTACCTGCGCTACCAGTGGCTGATGAACATGGACATCGACGGCTCGCTCGCGCGCCGCTTCGGAGTGTTCGTGATGATCGTCTCGCTGATCGCGGTCGTCGTCGCCATGCTGCGCAAGGGCGGCAAGATCCCCGGTACCGCAACGGGACCGGCGCGGCGGATCGTCGGCATCACCGTCGGGGCTATGGCCTTGATGATGATCACCCCTACCAAGTGGACCCACCACTTCGGGGTCTTCGCCGGACTCGCCGCATCGGTTGCGGTGCTCGCAGCCGTGGCGACCGGCGCGGCGGTACTGCGATCGCGGCGCAACCGACTGCTGTTCGCCGCGTCGGTCTCGTTCGTGATGGCCGTCGCGTTCACCGGAACCAACGGGTACTGGTACGTCTCGGCCTGGGGAGTTCCGTTCTGGGACAAGCCGATCCTCGTTGCCGGTCTCGGCATCTCGACCATGTTCCTCGGCCTGACCCTGCTGCTGTTGCTCGCAGCCGTCTGGTTCCATCTCCGCGCGCCGTACGTGCGCACCGACAAACCGATGGCGCGATGGTGGTCGGTGCCGCCGATCGCTGTCGGGGCAGCACTGATGGTGCTGGTGGCCGTCGCGTCGATGGCCAAGGGTGCCGTGGCGCAGTGGCCGTCGTACTCGGTCGCGAAATCGAATCTCTCGGCGCTTGCCGGCGACACGTGCGGCCTTGCCAACGACGTGTTGCTCGAGACGAACCCCAATGCCGATGTGCTGCAACCGGTCACCGGGGATGCGTTCGCCGCGCTGGGCGAAGAGAACGACGGGTTCACCCCCGACGGTGTGGCGGGCGATCTCACCGCAGACAAGGAGTCCTCGGCGTCGGGTACCTCGAACACCGTCGACACCGACGAGCAGCAGCAGCCGACGTCGACCACCGGGGCCGGAACCGGCGGTAGCGCATTGCCGTTCGGCCTCGATCCGGCCACCGTGCCGGTGCTCGGTTCGTTCGGATCCGACGCCCCCGCCACGTTGACGACCGGCTGGTACGCGCTGCCTGCCGATCCCGGCGACCTGATCTCGATCGCCGCTGCCGGACGCATCCGCTCGGTGGACTCCGACGGCATCGTCACGTACGGGCAGAGCCTCGAACTCGAGTACGGAGTCGACGGGCAGGCGCAGGGTCGGGTGACCCCCATCGACATCGGCCCGACGCCGTCGTGGCGCAACCTGCGTGTGCCGATGGATCAGATTCCGAACGGTGCCAACACGATTCGGCTCGTGCTGGCCGACAACGATCGAGATTCCGACCAGTGGTTGGCGATCACGCCGCCGCGGGTTCCGCGTACCCAGACGTTGAACGAGGTCGTCGGCCGTGACGCTCCGGTGATGCTGGACTGGGAGGTCGGCTTCAACTTCCCCTGCCAGCATCCGTTCGATCACCGCCTCGGGGTCGCCGAAGTTCCGCAGTACCGGGTGCTGCCGGACCGCAGCGGTGCCGTCATCACCAACGCGTGGCAGGACCACTTCGGCGGTGGGCCGCTCGGGTGGATCGACATCGTCGCCTCCGCCCGCACCATCCCGTCGTATCTTGACGGCGACTGGGACCGCGACTGGGGATCGATCGAGCAGTACATCCCGTACGACGAGACGGCGCAGGCGGCGCAGATCACAGCAGAAGAGGTCCAGCGTTCGGGTCTGTGGACGCCCGGTCCGATCAAGACCGGTTAATCTCTACGCGTTCGGAAGTCCTTACACCGACCAGTAGAGAAACGGGGAGAGGGCCATGGCGAACGCTATAGAAGTAGAGGACCTCGTACTTCGGTACGGCAAGAACGTCGCGCTCGACGGGATCGATTTCACCGTTCCCGAGGGCACGGTGCTGGGTGTGCTCGGCCCCAACGGCGCGGGAAAGACCACGGCGGTCCGTATTCTCGCCACCTTGCTGCAAGCGACATCCGGCTCGGCCCGGATCTTCGGGCTCGACGTGGCGACGCAGGCCAACGAGGTGCGCAGCACGATCGGGCTGACCGGTCAGTTCGCGGCCGTGGACGAGTACCTGACCGGGTACGAGAATCTCGAGATGGTCGGCCGACTGTTCGGCCTACGCAAGGCCGAGGCCAAGAAGCGGGCCGACGAACTGCTCGCACGATTCGACCTGGAATACGCACGTGACCGGACAGCCAAGCAGTACTCGGGAGGTATGCGTCGGCGACTCGACATCGCGGCCAGCCTGATCGGTCGACCACGGGTGGTGTTCCTCGACGAACCGACCACCGGACTCGATCCACGTAGTCGAATCACCATGTGGGAGTTCATCGCAGATCTCGTTCGCGACGGCACGACCATTCTGTTGACCACCCAGTACTTGGAGGAGGCCGACCGGTTGGCCGATTCGATCATCGTGCTGAACAAGGGCAAGATCATCGCGCGTGGCACGGCCGACGAGCTCAAGGCCCAAACCGGCGGCGAGCGAGTCGAATTCGTGTTGACCGATCGGTCCCAGGCCGAGCGAGCGATGCAGATCCTCGCTCCGATCGGCGTCGAGCCACCCACCCTCGACGATCAGGTGGGCCGGATCGTCATGCCCGTCAACGGGGGATCGAAGGACCTGTCCACGGCGCTGGCCCAGCTGGAGGACAACGGAATCGGAGTCGTCGACGTCGGTCTTCGGCGACCGAACCTCGACGATGTGTTCCTGAGTCTGACCGGTCAGACCACCGGCGAACCCGAGACGGCGGAGGAAGAGAAATGAGCAACGTTCTTCTGGATTCCGCGATCATCACCAAGCGAAATCTGATCAAGCTCAAGCGAGTTCCCGACCTACTGTTCTTCGCGACGCTCTCGCCGATCATGTTCGTCCTGCTGTTCGCGTACGTCTTCGGTAGTGCGATCGATGTCCCCGGAATCGACTACAAGAGCTTCCTGATGGGCGGCATCTTCGTACAGACGATGATCTTCGGTGCCTCCCTCACCGGGTCGTCGCTGGCCGAGGATCTGCAGAAGGGCGTGATGGATCGGTTCCGGTCGTTGCCGATGGCACGATCGGCCGTGGTGATCGGGCGGACCGCAGCGGATGTCGGCAACAACCTCGTCACCATCACGATCATGTCGCTCACCGGACTCCTCGTGGGGTGGCGCATCACGTCCTCGTTCTTCGACGCCCTGCTGGGGTACGTGCTGCTGTTGTTGTTCGCGTACTCGATCTCGTGGGTGATGGCCCTGGTTGGTCTGATCGTGCGGTCGCCCGAGATCTTCAACAACGCGTCGTTCATCGTGATCTTCCCGTTGACGTTCATCGCCAACACCTTCGTCCCGATCGACAATTTCCCCACCGTGCTCAAGACCATCGCGGAGTGGAATCCGATCTCGTCGGTGACGTTGGCGGTGCGAGAGCAGTTCGGCAACACCAACCCGATGGCACCGCCGCCGGAGGTGTGGCCACTGCAGAACCCCGTGCTCTACACCCTGATCTGGGTCGTGTTGATGCTCGTGGTGTTCGTGCCGCTGTCGGTGCGCAAGTACCAGAAGACGATGACCGCCTGACATCCACGCAGAAAAGCACCCCCGGTCGCTCGGCGACCGGGGGTGCTTTCATGTCTTCTCGTGAGCAGGCCTAGGTGTGGTACGGCTCCGCGCTGACGAGGGTGACCTTCATGGTCTTGCCGTTGGGCAGCGTGTACTCACGGGTGTCGCCGACCTTGGCGTCGATGAGCGATCCGCCCAGCGGTGACGCGGGGGAGTACACCTCGAGCTTGTTGTCGCGGGCACCCTCTTCGCGGGTGGCGATCAGGAACGTCTCGGTATCGGACTCGTCGCCGTCGTAGTAGACCTTGACGACCGAGCCGGGCAGTGCGACACCGGACTGGGTGGGTGCCTCGCCGACCTTCGCGTTGTTGAGCAGCTCCTGCAGCTGGCGGATACGTGCTTCCTGCTGGCCCTGCTCTTCGCGCGCAGCGTGGTAGCCGCCGTTCTCCTTCAGATCGCCCTCTTCGCGACGCTCGTTGATCTCGGCGGCGATGACGGGGCGATTGGAAATGAGCTGGTCGAGTTCGCTCTTGAGCCTGTCGTGTGATTCCTGGGTAAGCCAGGTCACCTGGGTCTCGGTCATCTCGATCACTCCCTCGTAGTCGGAATCTCGAGCTCGGATTCCGGTTTCTGAGCAGGTAGGGCACGCAACGAACAGGGGACTCCAATGGTTGGATCCCCTTGGTCGGCCCACATCCTGGAGCCGTCGTCATCGTTCGCAGGTGAACCCTGCCCGCAATGCAGCAATACACGGCACCTTCTGCGGTGGCCGTGTATGACCCGACCTTACCACGAACAGGCAGTTCGCCTATCGGGCTCGTAAATATTCGGGAACATCGAGGGTGCAGCCGTAGACGTCGCCGACGGCAGGGGCGGCCGACGTCGTCACCTCGGTGGTCATCTCCACGGTGGTGGACGCCGACTCCGGTGGGATGTACACCTCGCGCCTGCCGGTTTCGGAGCCGTCGCGCGAGCGAGCGCGGACGATGCAGACAGCGGGCTGCTCGGGATCCTGCCGGGTGACGCTGAACCTGATCGACATCGTGTCCTCGTCGACGATGTCGAACGAGAGCTGACTGCCCTCGATCGGTTTGACCGAGAACTTGCTGTACGCGTAGTAGGCCACGCCCAGCCCGACCAGCAGGACCAGTGCCACCAGTGCGATCTTCGTCGCACGTTTGGGGGCCTGTCGAATACCGCTCGGGCCTGAACCCGACGGGTATCTACCTGCGGGAAGTGCGTTGGTCATGGCCGCTCTCGGGATCGATTCGGGGGTGCCGCTGGGGGCCTGTCGGCGTCAGATGGAACTATAGGGGCAGGCAAGAATCAGGCGAATCCGAGGTGAGGAAGAACGTGTCCGGACTGCGGCTCATGGCAGTGCATGCCCATCCCGACGACGAATCCAGCAAAGGCGCTGCGACAACGGCTCGCTACGCAGCCGAAGGACACGATGTTCTGGTCGTCACCCTGACCGGTGGCGAGCGGGGAGACATCCTCAATCCGGCGATGGACATTCCGGGCGTGCACGAGCGCATCCACGAGGTTCGGCGTGAGGAGATGGCCGAGGCCGCCCGAGTGCTGGGCGTGCAGCAGACGTGGCTCGGGTTCGAGGACTCCGGGTTGCCCGAGGGCGATCCGCTCCCGCCGCTTCCCGACGGCTGTTTCGCGTTGGTCCCGTTGGAGGTCTCGACCGAGGCGCTCGTGAAGGTGGTTCGCGAGTTCAAGCCGCACGTCATCACCACGTACGACGAACGCGGCGGGTACCCGCACCCGGACCACATCCGGTGCCACGAGGTCTCGATGGCGGCATGGGAGGCAGCGGGCGATCCCGAACGCTTCCCCGACGCCGGTGAGCCCTGGACTCCGCTCAAGCTGTACTACTCCCACGGCTTCATCCGTAAGCGCATGCAGCTGTTCCACGACTGGTTCATCGATCGCGGCGAGGAGAGCCCGTTCGTGGACTGGCTGAAGCGGTGGGACGGCCAGCGCGACGAGATCATCGGCCGCATCACCACTCAGGTCACCGTCGGTGACTGGTTCGAGCAGCGCGACGACGCCCTACGCGCACACGCGACGCAGATCGATCCCAACGGCTCGTTCTTCGCCGTGCCGCTGGACGTGCAGCGCAAGCTGTGGCCCACCGAAGAGTTCGAGCTGGCCCGCACTCGGGTCACGACGTCGCTGCCCGAGACGGACCTGTTCGCCGGAATAGAAGAGACCGACAAATGATCGTTTCGATCCTCGCCCAGCAGCCGACCGGTCCCGAATTCGGTAAGTCCTCGCCCATCGGTCTGGTGATCCTGGTCGCGCTGTTGGTCGGAACGGCACTGCTGATCTGGTCCATGAACAAGAAGATCAAGCGTCTGCCCGCCACGTTCGAGCAGGAGGATCCGACGTTGGATCAGGCTCTCGACGAGGGCACCGATCGCGGCGGATTGGCAGATCCGTTTCCACCGGAACAGAACCGAACCAAACCCGTCGTCTCCGACGAGCCCTGATGCTCGACGCCAATGCCCTCGGTGAGTCCACCAGCCCGTATCTGAAGCAACATGCGGACAACCCGGTGCACTGGCAGCAGTGGGGACCGCAGGCACTGCAGTCCGCTCGCGATCGCGATGTTCCGATCCTGCTGTCGATCGGATACTCGGCGTGCCACTGGTGCCATGTCATGGCACACGAGTCGTTCGAGGACGAGGCGACCGCGGCGCTGATGAATGAGAATTTCGTGTGCATCAAGGTCGATCGCGAGGAACGACCCGACCTGGACGCGGTGTACATGAACGCCACCGTTGCGATGACCGGCCAGGGCGGGTGGCCGATGACGTGCTTCCTGACCCCCGACACCGAACCCTTCTACTGCGGTACCTACTTTCCGCCGGCTCCGCGTCAGGGAATGCCGTCGTTCCAGCAGTTGCTCACCGCGATCGCCGACACCTGGTCGACGCGGCGACAGGAGGTGTTCGACGCCTCCGCCGACATCGTCACCGAACTTCGCAAGCACAGTGCAGGCGTGCCCGCAGGCGGTCGCCCTATCGACGCCGATGCATTGGCGGCCTCGGTCTCCGCGATCTGCGCCGACGAGGACACCCTCTACGGCGGCTTCGGCCGGGCACCGAAGTTCCCGCCCGGCGCGTTGCTCGAAGGTCTGCTCCGGCACTACGAGCGCACCGGCGACTCCGAGGTTCTCGGCGTCGTGCGCCGTACCGCGTCGGCCATGGCGCGCGGGGGTATCTACGACCAACTGGGCGGGGGATTCGCGCGCTACTCCGTCGATGCCGAGTGGATCGTCCCGCACTTCGAGAAGATGCTCTACGACAACGCTCTGCTGTTGCGGTTCTACGCGCACGCAGCGCGAGTCGACGACGATGCGCTCGCCCGGCGGGTGGCGTCGGACACCGCGGAGTTCATGCTGCGTGAATTACGCACGGCCAACGGCTGTTTCGCGTCGGCACTCGATGCCGACACCGAGGGCATCGAGGGTCTGACGTATGCGTGGACTCCGGAGCAACTGACCGAGACACTCGGCTTCGAGGACGGTGTGTGGGCAGCAGGGCTGTTCGCGGTGAACTCGGCAGGCACGTTCGAGGCCGGCATGTCGGTCTTGCAGCTGCCCGCCGAACCCGAGGACTACGACCGGTTCGCCCGAGTGCGCAGCACGTTGTTCGCCGCTCGCGCGACTCGGCCGCAACCGGGCCGCGACGACAAGGTCGTCACCGCGTGGAACGGGTTGGCGATCACGGCGTTGGTCGAGGCCGGGACCGGGTTGGGGCAACCGCGATGGGTCGACGCGGCAGTCGAGTGCGGCGAGCAACTGTTCGCCGGCCACGTCGAGTCGGGCCGAGTCCGCCGCGCCTCGCTCGGCAGTGCAGTCGGTGAGGCCACCGGTGTGCTCGAGGACTACGCGGCTCTCGCGGTCGCGGCGGCAGCGTTGTTCCAGGCCACCGGAGACACGGTCTGGACCGAGCGTATGACGTCGATCGTCGATGCCGCGATCGACCACTTCGCCGACCCGGACGACGTCGGCGCGTGGTTCGACACCGCCGACGATGCCGAGACTCTCGTGACCCGGCCTCGTGACCCGATCGACGGGGCCACCCCGTCGGGCGCGTCGACGATGGCCGAGGCGCTGCTCACCGCGGCGGCGCTGGTCGATCACACCTCCTCGGCGCGGTACGGAGAACTGGCGGCTGCGTCGCTGGCACGATCGGCCTCGATTCTCGAACGAGCACCCAGGTCCGGTGGCCACTGGTTGGCGGTCGCGGAAGCGTCCGTTCGCGGTCCCATTCAGGTCGCGGTGTCGACGGCACCCGGCGGTGACCTGCTCTCGGCCGTCCGGGCTCTGGCCCCTGGCGGTTCCGTGGTGGTCGCAGGCGTGACGGATTCGTCGGTGCTGCTGAGCGACCGTCCACCGGTCGACGGCCTCGAAACGGCGTACGTGTGTCGTGGCTTCGTGTGCGACCGTCCTGTGACCTCTGCCGAAGAATTGCCGTTCGCACTGCGGAGTTGACCACGCTCGTCGATGCTTCGACGGAGCAACAGTACTGTTGCCGGGAGTTTCCTCGGCCTGGGGCGGTCGAGCGTCTACCAATGGATCGACGGTGTCATGAGTGAAGGCGTCATGAATGAGGGTGTGGTGCGTGCGGACACCGTGCACGAGGCAGTGACCGACGACCAGCGCGCTGCTGTCGCCCAGTTCGTGGCCGCGGTTCCGATGGCGGCCATGGTGCACTCGATGCACTACGAGGTGGTCGGTGCCAACACCCTGTGCGAGGGCGTGCTCGGGTGCGCCGTGGACGACATGATCGGTCGCCCCGTTGCAGATTTCGTGCCGCTCGGGGATCGCGCGTCGGCGACGCGTATCGCGGTCCAACTCGAGCACCGCTACCCCGAGGCAGGCCCCACCGACCACGGTCGACCGATCGGAGCTCTGCGTCGAGTGCGGCGCGTCGACGGGGAGGTCGTCTCCTGCTGGATGCACGTCGGAATCTCGACGATCGCCGGGCGACGGTTCATCGTCGCACTGCTGGACCTGGTCAATCCCGTCGTCGACGACACCGTTCACTGGCGCGATCGCGCCGAGCGCGACGAACTGACCGGATTGCTGCGACGAGGTCCTCTGCTCGCCCACGTCGACGAATGGATCGCCGAGGATCTGCCGGTTGCCCTGGCCTTCGTCGACGTCGATCGGTTGAAATCCATCAACGACGCGCACGGACATCCGGCAGGTGACGCCGTGCTCGAGGCAGCGGGCCGTCGACTGCACCAGTGGTCGCCGCGCGGGAGCGTCGTCGGCCGATACGCGGGAGACGAATTCGTGTTCGCGGTGACGTTCGACGGGTCGGCGGGCCTCGACACCGCCGAAGTCACCGAATCGGTGCGGTCGGCGATCTGCGGCGAGCCGGTGCCGTTCGGATCGAATCTGCTCGGGGTATCGGTGAGCGTGGGCGTTGCAGTACGTGAGCCGGGGGAGTCGAGAGACCGGCTGATTCAGCGCGCCGACGCACTGATGTACCGAGACAAGGCATCCCGAACCACCTGAGGTCGATCAGAACAGTACGAGCCAGACGGCAACCAGGTGGCAGGTTGCCGCCAATACCGTTGCCGCGTGGAAGAACTCGTGATGGCCGAAGGTCGTCGGCCATGGATTCGGCCACTTGGTGGCGTACAGCACGGCTCCGATGCTGTAGAAGACTCCGCCCACGAGCAGCAAGACGAACGGCGCGTAGCCGACGTGGTCGATCAGCGTGGGTGCGACCGGGACGATCGCCCAGCCGAGGAGCAGGTACAGCGGTACCCCGACCCAGCGGGGAGCGGTGGGCCACAACATCTTCAGGGCCACCCCGGCGAGGGCCCCGGCCCATACGACGACGAGCAACGTGCGTCCGGTGGATCCGGGTAGACCGAGCACTGCGAACGGGGTGTAGCTACCCGCGATGAACAGGAAGATCATCGAATGGTCGGCGCGCTTCATCCAGATCTGCGACGCCGTGGTCTTCCAGTGCACGCGGTGGTAAGTGGCACTGACCCCGAACACGCCGCAGACGGTGATGGAATACACGCTCACGGCCACACCCGCACTGACCGAGACCATGCTGAACGCGAGCGTGACGAGAGTGATCGCGCACACCACCGCCACGCCGAACGCATACAGGTGAATCCAGCCGCGCATGCGAGGTTTGACGGGTATCTCGTCGAGTCCGAACATCGTCATGTCGATTGCCTCCCGTGCCGCCGCCTTGAACCTACGCAACCGTAGGTTCTGACGCTACTGTACCGGCGACCGCCTCGCAGACGTCGGCGTAAGGTGATCCTTCGTGGTGATGAGAGCAGCGGTGACGGGGCAGTGGTGACGAAGCAGTGGTGATCATTCCGCAGAAGGTCCGCGGCGTTCTCTACAACGTGTACGAGCGGCGTCTGCTGAGCCAGCTCGAAGGCGTCCAGCACCCGCGGCACGTTGCGGTGATGTGCGACGGCAATCGCCGCTGGGCTCGCGAGAACGGGTTCACCGACGTCGCGCACGGGCACCGCATGGGCGCACTGAAGATCGCCGAGATGCTCGGCTGGTGTGACGCTGCCGGAATCGAGATGGCGACCATCTACCTGCTCTCCACCGAGAATCTCCGCCGCGACGCCGACGAATTGGATTCGTTGCTCGACATCATCACCGACGTCGTCGAGGAGATCTGCGGACCCGAGATGAACTGGGGAGTCAAACTCGTCGGCACCCTCGATCTGCTGCCCGCGTCGACCGCGCGTCGACTCAAGGAAGCGGCTGCGCTCACCGAGGGACGGTCGGGCACACACGTCAACGTTGCCGTCGGATACGGCGGTCGGCAGGAAATCGCCGACGCCGTGCAGTCCCTGGTGACCGAGAAGATCGCCGAAGGCGTCAGCGGCGACGAGCTGGTGGCGTCGATCAACGTCGACGAGATCGGTAGCCACCTCTACACCTCCGGCCAACCCGATCCGGACCTCGTCATCCGCACCTCGGGCGAACAGCGACTCTCCGGCTTCCTGCTGTGGCAGAGCGCCTACTCGGAAATCTGGTTCACCGAGGCCTACTGGCCCGAATTCCGACGCGTCGACTTCCTGCGGGCGCTGCGTGACTTCGCGGCCAGACATCGGCGCTTCGGTATCTGAGCTCTACAACTTACGAAGCCGCAGCCGGTTGATCGCGTGGTCGTTATCCTTGCGCAGCACCATCGTCGCTCGCGGTCGCGTCGGCAGGATGTTCTCCACCAGATTCGGCAGGTTGATCGAATGCCACAGATCCTCGGCCGCGATCTGCGCGTGGTCGTCGGACAGGCCCGCATAGTGGTGGAAGTGCGAGGACGGGTCGGTGAACGACGTCTTGCGCAATGCCAGAAAGCGTTTGACGTACCAGCTCTCGATGTCCTCTATTCGCGCGTCGACGTAGATCGAGAAGTCGAACAGATCGGAGACCATCAACCGTGGCCCGGTCTGTAATACGTTGAGCCCCTCCACGATCAGGATGTCGGGCTGCCGGACCATGTGGTACTGGCCCTTGACGATGTCGTAGGAGACGTGCGAATAGACCGGTGCGCCCACCTCTTCGGTCCCGGACTTGACCTCGGTGACGAATCTGAGCAACTTGCGCCGGTCGTAGCTCTCGGGAAAACCCTTGCGGTGCAATATGCCTCGACGCATGAGCTCGGCCGTCGGGTACAGGAATCCGTCGGTGGTGACCAGATCGACCCGCGGATGGTGGTCCCACCTGGCCAGGAGTGCCTGCAGCACACGGGCCGTCGTCGACTTTCCGACGGCGACGCTCCCTGCGACACCGATGACGAACGGGACCTGACGGTCGGGGTGCTTCTCACCGAGGAACGTCGCGGTCGCGGCGAACAGCCGTTGCCTGGCCGCGACCTGGAGGTGAATCAGTCGGGCGAGCGGTAGGTAGACCTCGGCCACCTCGTCGAGATCGATCTGTTCACCCAGACCACGCAGACCGACGAGTTCCTCCTCGGTCAGCACCAACGGCGTGGATTGACGCAGCGTGCGCCACTGCACACGGTCGAACTCGACATACGGACTGGACTCGCTCACGCACGACTCCGACCAAAATCGTTCCGCAGGCTCCACTCTTGCCACATCGGAGCTGCAGAGGGTTCGGCTGAGCTCCTGTCGAGCGCGAGTCGCATGGTTCCAGATTGTGCTCGGTGCCGGTGGATCGCGCACGGGCGGGGTCGTTCGCCGTACTAGGGTTCGGATATGGATGCTGCTTCCCTCGTTCGTGAATACCTGTTGCTGGGCCTGAGTTTCGACCGGCTCGAAGACGGTTTCGTCGACGCGTACACCGGCGATCCCGAGTTGCGTCGTATCACCGAGAACGCCCCGGCTCCCGAGCCGCGTGAGCTGATCCGTCGAGCACAGACACTGCGCGCCGAGCTCGGCAACGTCGATCTGACACCCGAGCGCACGACGTTCCTCGACGTCCACCTGCGCGCACTCGAATGCTCGGCGCGCAAGTTCGCAGGCGAGGACATCGGCTTCGTCGACGAGGTGCACGCCTACTTCGACGTCCGAATCTCCGCCGGCGATCAGGACCAGTACCTGCAGGCACACCGCAAGATGGACGAGGTTCTCGCCGGTCCCGGGTCGCTCGGCGAACGGTTGATCGCGCATCGCCGTGCCGACGTCATTCCGGCCGACCGACTACAGGACTGCGTCGAGGCGTTCTCGTCCGCGTTGCGCGACCGCGTCCGCGCCGAATACACGCTGCCCGACACCGAGAAGGTCACCTACGAGGTCGTCGGAGACAAGCCGTGGTCCGGATTCAACTACTACCTCGGCAATTTCCAGTCCACCGTTGCCATCAACTCCGATATCGAACAGCAGATGGCCAACCTGCCGCACCTGATCGCGCACGAGTCCTACCCGGGCCACCACACCGAACACTGCCGCAAGGAGACCGGACTGGTCGGTGCGGGCCAACTCGAGCAGACACTGTTCGTGGTGAACACCCCGCAGTGCCTGATGGCCGAGGGCTTGGCCGATCACGCGCTCGGTGCCGTCGTCGGCGAAGGCTGGGGCCTGTGGGCACAGGAGATCTACGCCGATCTGGGACTGCGATTCGACGGCGAGAAGGCCGAGCGTCTCGCGGCCGCGTCGAGCCAGCTGTTGGGGGTGCGGCAGGACGCCGCGTTGCTGCTGCACGATCAACACAAGAGCGAGGACGACGTGGCCGCCTACCTGGAGCGATGGTCGTTGGCATCGCCGCAGCGCGCCCGGCACAGCCTGCGGTTTCTGTCCTCCCCGCTGTGGCGGGCGTACATCAGCACCTACGTCGAGGGCTACAAGCTGCTCGCCGGCTGGATGGACCGAGGTGAGACGGCCAGTGAGCGCGCGCAACTGTTCGGCAGGCTGCTCGACGAGCCACTGACACCCGGTGCACTGCGCGTCTCGTAAACTGGCCTGGCCCCCTTCATTCTGCTGTCCCTTGGAGACTCCTGTTATGACTGACGTCAACAACCTGTCACTGGCCGAACTCGATCCCGAGGTCGCCGAAGCGATGGCCGGTGAGCTGGGGCGTCAGCGCGACACGCTGGAGATGATCGCCTCGGAGAACTTCGTTCCCCGCGCGGTGCTGCAGGCCCAGGGCAGCGTCCTGACCAACAAGTACGCCGAGGGCTACCCCGGCCGCCGTTACTACGGCGGCTGCGAGCACGTCGACATCGTCGAGGATCTCGCGCGCAACCGCGCCAAGGAACTCTTCGGTGCCGAGTTCGCGAACGTGCAGCCGCACGCCGGAGCGCAGGCCAACGCCGCGGTCCTGATGGCACTGATCAACCCGGGCGACAAGATCATGGGCCTCGACCTCGCCCACGGCGGCCACCTCACGCACGGCATGAAGCTCAACTTCTCGGGCAAGCTCTACGAGGTCGAGTCCTACGGGGTGTCGAAGGAAGACCACCGGATCGACATGGACGAGGTGCGCAAGCAGGCCATCGCCGCCAAGCCGCAGGTGCTCATCGCCGGCTGGTCGGCCTACCCGCGTCACCAGGACTTCGCCGCGTTCCGCTCCATCGCCGACGAAGTGGGCGCACTGCTCTGGGTCGACATGGCGCACTTCGCCGGACTCGTCGCCGCAGGCGTGCACCCCTCACCCGTGCCGTACGCAGACGTCGTCTCCTCCACCGTGCACAAGACCCTCGGCGGACCCCGCTCCGGCATCATCCTGGCCAAGAAGGAATGGGCCAAGAAGCTCAACTCCGCAGTGTTCCCCGGCCAGCAGGGCGGCCCGCTGATGCATGCCATCGCCGCCAAGGCAGTTGCGTTCAAGATCGCTGCGACGCCCGAGTTCAAGGAACGCCAGGAGCGCACCCTCCTCGGTGCATCACTGCTCGCCGAGCGTCTCACCGGTGCCGACGTCGCAGACAAGGGCGTGTCGGTCCTCACCGGCGGCACCGACGTGCACCTCGCTCTGGTGGACCTGCGCAACTCGGAGATGGACGGCCAGCAGGCCGAGGATCTCCTGCACGAGGTCGGCATCACCGTCAACCGCAACGCAGTGCCCTTCGACCCGCGCCCGCCGATGGTCACCTCCGGCCTGCGCATCGGCACCGGCGCACTGGCAACCCGCGGATTCGGCGAAGCCGAGTTCACCGAGGTCGCCGACATCATCGCCACCGCCCTGGCCACCGGTGAAGCCAGCGATTCCCTCAAGGACCGCGTCGTGAAACTGGCACAGAGCAAGCCGCTGTACGAGGGCCTCGAAGACTGGGGATTGCTCGGCTGACGCTGGTTCTTCTGCAGATTCGCCCACCCGGTCCGCGTGCACCCTCGCCCGCGTGCCCCTCGCCCGCGTCAATGGACCATTGCACCGCCCAGACGTCTGCAGTGGTCCATTAACGCCGGACGTTGATCTGCGTGAATGGACCGTTGCACCGCCCAGACGTATGCGGTGGTCCATTCACCCAACCTCGGTGGATCAATGTGGCTTTCAGTCGATCCGAGTGCAACGAAGTCGCATTGATTCACCCCGGGGGAGGGCACTTTCGGCACCGGTCGGCCGGCGACCTGGGGCGATGTCGACGTAACGCGTTGTTCACCGACACGCCAGACTTCCAGCGAGCCGATACCCGATTTCGGCGGTACCGTCGGCAGTAACAGGCAGCGGGGAAGCTACCTGTGCGGGAGGTTCTGATACGTGACTGAGCTAGTGAGCGCGAGAGGGCCGGTACCCGGTCCTCGTGTCACCTGACACATCGGACCCGACCGGCCGAGCGACAGAGTTTGCGCGGTGCCGCGCAGACGTAGGAGCCCCACGTGACCACTTCACGCTCCGTTTCCGCCCCTCTTCGGACATTCGTGCTCGACACCTCGGTCCTGCTGTCGGACCCTTGGGCAGTCATCCGATTCGCCGAGCACAATGTGGTACTCCCGTTGATCGTCATCAGCGAGTTGGAGGGCAAACGCCACCATCACGAACTGGGATGGTTCGCGCGGGAATCCTTGCGCATGCTCGACGACCTGCGCGTCGAATTCGGCCGACTCGACCAGCCGGTTCCCATCGGAACCTCAGGTGGCACACTGCAAGTCGAGCTCAATCACACCGATCCTTCGGTTCTTCCCGTCGGATTCCGCACCGACTCCAACGATTCTCGTATCCTCGCCTGCGCCCTGAATCTGGCGGCCGAGGGCAAGGACGTGGTGTTGGTCAGCAAAGACATTCCGTTGCGCGTCAAGGCCGGTGCTGTCGGTCTCCCCGCCGACGAATACCACGCTCACGACGTCGTTCCCTCCGGTTGGACCGGCATGACCGAGCTCGACGTACCGTCCGACGCGGTCGACACGCTGTTCAACGACGGTGTCATCGACCTGGCGGAGGCGCGAGACCTGCCGTGCCACACGGGAGTTCGACTGCTTGCCGGACGGCAGAGTGCGCTGGGGCGCGTCACGCCGGACAAGCAGATCCAACTCGTTCGCGGTGAGCGTGAGGCGTTCGGCCTGCACGGCCGTTCGGCGGAACAGCGCGTGGCGCTGGATCTTCTGCTCGACGAGAGCATCGGCATCGTCTCGCTCGGCGGAAAGGCCGGCACCGGCAAGTCCGCTCTGGCGCTGACCGCAGGGCTCGAGGCCGTTCTCGAACGTCGCTCGCATCGGAAAGTCGTTGTCTTTCGGCCTCTCTACGCCGTCGGCGGCCAGGAGCTCGGCTACCTCCCCGGTAGCGAGAGCGAGAAGATGGGCCCCTGGGGTCAGGCGGTCTTCGACACCCTCGAAGGGCTCGCGAGCCCGGAGGTGATGGAGGAGGTCATCGCCCGCGGAATGCTGGAAGTGTTGCCGCTGACGCACATTCGCGGTCGATCGCTGCACGACTCCTTCGTCATCGTCGACGAGGCACAGTCACTCGAGCGCAACGTGCTGCTGACGGTGCTGTCCCGGCTGGGCTCGGGCTCACGCGTCGTACTCACCCACGACGTCGCTCAGCGAGACAACCTCCGCGTCGGACGTCACGACGGCGTTGCCGCAGTGATCGAAAAGCTCAAGGGACACCCACTTTTCGCGCACATCACCCTCACCCGCAGCGAGCGTTCACCGATCGCTGCACTGGTGACGGAAATGCTCGAAGAGTTCGGCCCGTCGGGAGCCTGACCCCCCTCGTGACCGGAACCTCGTAGCCCACTACGAGGTTCCGCTCACCTGGGTCACCGGCCGACGACGACCCGGAAGCTACCTCGCACAACGCCTTTCAGGAAGTCGACGGTGTCGAAGTAGTCCCGCCACACGGCTATTCTGCCGTCGCGCAGCTCGAAGGTTCCGCACACCCAGAACTCGATTCGGAGTCGCCGCCAGATCAGAACGTCGGTGCGCTCGGTGAGCACGACATTCCCGTCGGCGGCGATGTTGTGCACGATCACGTCGAAGCCGAACGCGGGTTTGGCCAGCATCGCCATGAACTTGCCCACGTTCGCGCGGCCGCGCACCTTGGGCAACCCGACGTTGTGCCAGACGATGCGGTTGTCGAGCAGAGACATCGCGCGATCGGTGTCTCGACTTCGCAACGCGTCGAACAGATCCAGCACGGTCTCGGTTGCCTGCTGTGTCTCGGTCATTTCGTGAACCGCCCCAATCCATCGCCGTCGAAGAACTCGAGCGTCAGCGTATTCGCGTCGAACATCGCCTGGGAAATGGTTCCGTCGGGCGCGTTCTCGCCGGTGGGCTCGAACGTGAACGTGTCACCGTCCCAGGGCGACAACTCGTACGACGTCGAGTTCGGTCCGAGGGACAACACCAACTCGCCGTTGACCTCCGCCACCGTCGCCGGCCCCCAGTAGCTGTTCTGGTACACCCCGGTGTACGACGCGAGAGGTTGCGGCGCAGTGGGATTCGTGGGAGCGGTCTTGCCCGCGAGTTCGCCTTCCGGCTCGCTCATGCCGGCGAACGCATTCTTGTACAGCGTTCGCCAGTCCTCCCGCACCTCACCGAACTGAACGAGGTCCGCGAACTCGGCAGTCACCGTTTCGGCGATACCGAGGGGCGCGGCGTTGGTCAGTACGACGATGGCGACGTCGAGCGACGGAATCCACAGGAAGTTGGTGCCTGCCCCGAGCGCGAACGCTCCCGAGTGGCTCACCGTCGTGCGGCCGGCCGCACTGGTGGAAACGTTGAACCCGTACCCGTAGTAGCCGGCGCGTGAGTCCGGCGTCGCCGACGGACTCGACACGATCTGCGCACTGACGGCGGGCAGGAGGGCGTCGGGATCGACGATCTCTCGTCCGTCGTGAGTACCGTCGGCCACCAGCATCGTCAGCCACTTCGCGAGATCGTTCACCGAGGAGCTGACGCCACCGGCCGGAGTCTGTGCATCGGGTTCCCGCTGATACTTCGCCTGATACTCGCCGTCGACGAGAACGTGAGGTACGGCTCGGTCGGCCCGCGCGATGTAGTCCGCGAACGACGAGCTGGTCGAGGTCATGCCGAGCGGGCCGTAGATCGTGTCCTGGCTGAGGGTGTCCCAGTCCTTGCCCGACGCCGCAGCGACGGCCTCGGCCGCGGCCGTGATTCCGAAGTTGGTGTAGTGGTACGTCGACCGGAACGGGTCGAGGGGCACCTCCCTGAGGCGTTCGAGAACCTGGCGCCGGTCGTAGCCGAGGTCCTCGAGCAGATCACCGGCATGCTCGGGAAGCCCGCTTCGGTGGGCGTAGAAGTCGCCGACCGTGATGTTCTCCGTCACCCAGGGATCGTCGAGCGCGAACCACGGCAACTGCGAGACCACCGGCGTCGACCAGTCGACCACGCCCGCTCCCACCTGGGACGCGATGACCGTCGCACCGACCGATTTGGACAACGAGGCCAACTGGAACACCGAGTCACCGTCGACGGGGTCGTCCTCACCCACCTCGCGAACGCCGAAGCCCTTCGAGTAGACGACGTCCGAACCGTGCACGACGGCGATGGCCATACCGGGAATGTTCGACGACGCCATCAGCTCCTCGGCGATGCCGTCGAGCTTGCCGACCGCCTCGTCGACGCGGCCGGTCGGAACATCGACGCCTGCGACCTGACCGGGGGAGAGGTCGCTGGGCGGCGCGGGCTCCGATGTCGGCGGACTCTCAGCGGTGGGTGCGTCGTTCGAGCACCCGACCAGCACGACCATCGAGCACACGACAGCAAGACACAGAAAATTTCGCCCCGACCGCATCATGAGGAGTCCTCACTTCGATGACTGGATGCACCTGAGAATAGACCCGCAACGACCTGGCGTTAGGAGAATTCACAATGGTCAGGGGCACGGCGTCGGGCGCTCGGGCGTAGGCGCTACGGTTACCGCATGTCTACGAACCTGTCCGACGGTGATCTGCTGGTCCGTTTGGAGCCCGCGGTCGAAGAGAATCTACGACGCCACATCGAGGCAGCCAGCGACTGGCATCCCCACGATCTCGCGCCGTTCGACGAGGGCAAGAACTTCGCGTTCCTCGGCGGCGAGGACTGGACGCCGGAGCAGTCGCACCTCAGTGATGTCGAAATCCTGTCCGCAACGGTCGGCGTTTTGGTGGCCGACAACCTGCCCGCGTACCACCGCGAATTGGCCCACGCCCTCACCGGTCTCGGAGCCTGGTGGAAGTGGACCGGCCGATGGACGTCGGAGGAGAACCGACAGTCGATCGTGTTGCGCAACTTCCTGGTGCTTACCCGCGCAGTCGATCCGGTCGCCCTCGAGCGCGTTCGGATGGAGCACATGACGCTCGGATACGACGCCCCCAGCCAGCATCTGCTCGACATCCTCGCGCATTTCGCCATCGAGGAAGCTGCAGCCTCGCTGCGCAACCGCAACACCGTCGCCCTCGGCAAGGATCCGGTGCTCGCCACCATCCTCGGCCGGATCGCCGACGACGACGCGCTGCAGTCGGCATTCTTCGCCAGCATCCTCGACGAGGCATTCGCCGTGGTGCCCGATCAGGCCGCTCGCGCCATCGCGGACCGGATCAACGGCTTCAAGATTCCCGAGGTCAACCTCCCGGACCGCGGCAGCAGCACCGCCGCGCTCGCCGAAGCCGGAATCTACGACGCCGACCAGGAACGCGACAAGGTGTTCAAGCCGCTGCTCGCAGGCTGGAAGATCTTCGACCGCACCGATCTGGGCGAGGACGGCCTGAAGGCACGCGAGGAACTCGCTCACCTGGCTTGAGGTTCGGCCCCTTTCGAAAGCGTGAATGGTCCATTGCACACGTCTCGGCGGTGCAATGGACCATTCACGCGTTCGGGGGTCCGGCGGGGCGAACGGGAAAGCTAGTCCTTGACCTTCGCCATGGCGAGGACGTCGAGGCGCTTGTCCAGTTCTGCTTCGCTGAGCTTGTCGCCGATCAGTCCGCGGTCGATGACCGTCTGACGGATCGTCTTCTTCTCCTTGAGTGCCTGCTTTGCGACGGCGGCAGCTTCCTCGTAGCCGATCGCGGAGTTCAGCGGCGTCACGATGGACGGCGAGGACTCGGCGAGGGTCTTGAGGTGCTCGACGTTGGCTTCGAGGCCGACGACACACTTGTCGGCGAACAGGACCGAGACGTTGGCGAGCAGCTTGAACGACTCGAGCACGTTGCGCGCCATCATCGGGATGTACACGTTGAGCTCGAATGCGCCCGACGCGCCGCCGAATGCGACTGCGGCGTCGTTGCCGATGACCTGAGCCGCGACCTGCGTAACAGCCTCGGGCAGAACGGGATTGACCTTGCCGGGCATGATGGAGCTACCGGGCTGCAGGTCGGGGAGGGTAATCTCGCCGAGTCCGGTGAGCGGTCCCGATCCCATCCAGCGAATGTCGTTGGCAATCTTGGTCAGTGAGACCGCGATGGTGCGCAGTGCGCCCGATGCCTCGACGAGTCCGTCGCGTGCAGCCTGTGCCTCGAACGAATCCTTGGCTGCGGTGAGTGCGTCGATTCCGGTCGACGCAACCAGTGCTGCAACGACTTTCGGGCCGAAGCCGTCGGGTGCGTTGAGGCCGGTGCCGACGGCGGTGCCGCCGATGGGCAGTTCACCGAGGCGCGGCAGGGTGGCCTCGACGCGTTCGATGCCTGCTTCGATCTGACGGGCGTAGCCGCCGAATTCCTGACCGAGGGTGACCGGAACGGCGTCCATGAGGTGGGTGCGGCCGGACTTCACGACGTGCTTCCACTCGGTGGCCTTGACCACGAGAGCCTCGTGGAGGTGGCGCAGTGCGGGCACGAGCGACGTCACGGCGGCCTCGGTGGCGGCGACGTGAGTGGCCGTCGGGAACGTGTCGTTGGAGGACTGCGACATGTTCACGTGGTCGTTGGGGTGTACTTCGACGCCGGCCGCCTTCGCGATCGACGCGATGACCTCGTTGGCGTTCATGTTCGAGCTGGTGCCCGAGCCGGTCTGGAAGACGTCGATCGGGAACTGGTCGTCGTGCTTGCCGTCGGCGATCTCGGTGGCAGCGGCGATGATCGCGTCGGCCAGTGCGCCGTCGAGCAGACCGAGATCCTTGTTGACCTGCGCGCAGGCTGCCTTGAGCAGACCCATCGCGCGAATCTGAGTGCGTTCGAGCGGACGGCCGGAGATGGGGAAGTTCTCCACCGCACGCTGCGTCTGGGCACGCCAGAGCGCATCGATGGGAACGCGAACCTCTCCCATGGTGTCGTGCTCGATCCGGAACTGCTGTTCGTTCTCTGTCATTGACCTCTTGCCTCGGTAGGGGAGCGGAAACTTCGTCGAGCGGACGGTCAGAAGGACGGGATGGCGCCGGAGGTGTCGCCGTCGAAGTCGATGGTCGAGTACTCCTTGAGCTTGTTGAGCTGGTGGTACGCGTCGATCATGCGGACGGTGCCGGACTTCGAGCGCATCACGATGGACTGCGTGTGCGCGCCGCCGCCCGAGTATCGGACGCCCTGGAGCAGGTCGCCGTCGGTGACGCCGGTGGCGGTGAAGAAGACGTTCTCTCCCGAGACCAGGTCTTCGGTGGACAGGACGCGATCGAGATCGTGTCCTGCGTCGATCGCCTTCTGGCGTTCGTCGTCGTCGGTCGGAGCCAGCATGCCCTGGTGCGCGCCACCCATGCAGCGCATGGCGGCCGCGGCGATGATGCCCTCGGGAGTTCCACCGGTACCCATGAGGATGTCGATGGGGGAGGTGGGACGCGCGGCGGCGATGGCACCGGCGACGTCGCCGTCGGAGATCAGTCGAATGCGAGCGCCGGTGTCGCGCACCTGCTGGATCAGCTCGGCGTGACGGGGGCGGTCGAGGATGCACACCGTGACGTCGGAGGTGGATCCCTTCTTGATCTTGGCGACGCGGGCGATGTTCTCCGCGACCGGTGCGGTGATGTCGATGACGTCGGCGAAGTCGGGTCCGACGGCGATCTTCTTCATGTAGAAGACGGCGGACGGATCGAACATCGCGCCGCGCTCGGCGACGGCGAGAACCGAGATGGCGTTGGGCATGCCCTTGGCCATCAACGTGGTGCCGTCGACGGGGTCGACGGCGAAGTCGACCTCGGGGCCGTTGCCGTTGCCGACCTGTTCGCCGTTGTAGAGCATCGGCGCTTCGTCCTTCTCGCCCTCGCCGATGACGACGACGCCGCGCATCGAGACCGAGCTGACCAACTGACGCATGGCGTCGACTGCTGCTCCGTCGCCACCTTCCTTGTCGCCGCGACCGACCCAGCGACCCGAGGCGAGCGCACCGGCCTCGGTGACGCGTACGAGTTCGAGTGCGAGGTTGCGATCTGGCGCCATGGCGCGAGTGGACTCGGTGCTGGCCGTCATCGGTTTGTAGCCTCCTGGTTGGTGGGGTGTTACCCAGGCGCGATTATCTCACTTCTGTGATGCCTGCCGTGGGGTCGGGTGGTCTGTGAGGCACGCGCCGACCGAGCACTGCTGCGCAGAGGGGATACTGGTGGAGTGGCGAACAGCAAACCTCGGATTCTCAACAACAGTCGCGACATGGTGTGGTCGCTCATTCCGCTGGTCATCGCGTGTTTGTTGATTGCGGGCATCGCCAGTCAGTGCTCGCTGAGCCCCGGCGGGCCCCAGCAGGGGCCCATCCCCAACTTCGACGTGGACACCGCGTTGCAGTACGACGCGTCGGAAATCGGCTTTCCGGTGCGTAATCCGGCTGTTCCGGAGGATTGGACGCCCAACTCGGGCAGTCGTCCGACGATCTCCGGTGACAACGGCGGACCGGTGTCGACTGTCGGGTACATCACCGGATCGGGTGCGTATCTGCAGCTGACCCAGACCAGCGCCGTCGAGGAAGTGTTGGTTCCCTTCGTGGCCGGCGACGAGACGGTGTACGCGTCGGGCTCGCAGAACGTGTCGGGTCGAGATTGGGTCGTCTACGGCGAGGAAGGTTCGCGGAAGTACTGGGTCTCGGACTTCGGCGATGTGCGAATCCTGCTGGGCGGTACCGCGAACGACGCAGACTTCACCACGCTCGCCGAGGCCCTCGAGGTCGCCGAACCGCTGGAGCCCTAGCTGTCCTTCTCGGTGCTCGCGAGTGCGGTCTCGATCCGCTTGCGGGCTCCGGCGAGCTGCTCCTCACAGCGGGTGGCCAGCTGCTCTCCGCGCTCCCACAGGGCCAGGGAGGCGTCGAGATCGAGCCCGCCCTGCTCGAGGATCTTCACCACGCCCACCAGTTCGTCCCTGGCCTCTTCGTAGCCCAATTCCGATACCGGCTTGTCTTCGTTCTCGCTCATACGTACTCCTTCTGTCATTTGACTCGCCCCATGACTGCGGCGGTGACGGCACCGTCGGCCACTCGCACTCTGATCTGTGTACCCGGTGGCGCGTCCTCGACCGAACGCAGAACCTCGGGATCCGAACCCGCAACCACCCGCTGTACGACGGCATAGCCCCGAGCAAGTGTGGCAGCAGGCCCCAGCGTCGACAGCCTGGCCCGCAGATGTTCGACGAGCGTGTCCTGGGTGGTGAGTTCGCGTTGCACGTCGCGTCGCGCCGCCTCCAGCAGACGTCGAACCTCCTCGCGGCGTTGCTCGAGCGAGGCCAACGGGTCCGCCAGTACCGGCCGGTGTCGGAGCATGTCCAGTCCGCGTGCCTCGCGCTCGACCCAATTGCGCAGCGCTGCAGCACTTCTCGACTTCAACTCCGAGACCAGAGCTTGTTCGGCGACGGCGTCGGGCACCACGAGTTTGGCGGCGTCGGTTGGGGTTGCGGCGCGCAGGTCCGCGACGTGATCGCTCAGTGGGCTGTCGGGCTCGTGGCCGATGGCACTGACGATCGGCGTGGTGGCGCGCGAGATGGCGCGGCACAGGGCCTCGTCCGAGAACGGCAGCAGATCCTCGACGCTTCCGCCGCCGCGGGCGAGGATGATGACGTCGACGCTGGGGTCGTCGTCCAGATCTTTCAGCGCATCCAGAATCGCCGGCACCGACTGTGGCCCCTGGACCGGAGTGTTGCGAACCTCGAATCGAACCGCGGGCCAACGCCTCTGCGCCACGGTGAGCACGTCCTTCTCGGCTGCGCTGGCGCGCGCAGTGATCAGGCCGATGGTGCCCGGCAGAAACGGCAACGGGCGCTTGAGGCGTGGGTCGAACAACCCCTCTGCGGCGAGCAGCGCTCTGAGCCGCTCGATGCGGGCCAACAGTTCGCCGACGCCCACCGCGCGAATGTCGGTGGCGCGCAGCGAAATGGTTCCGCGGCCGGTGAAGAACGACAGCTTGCCGTAGAGGATGACGCGCGCACCCTCGGTCAACGGAACCGGAGAGCGGTCGAGCAGTTGCGGCGAGCACGTCACCGACAACGACATGTCGGCCGACGGATCACGCAGCGTCAGAAACGCCGTCCTCGTGCCGGGACGCGCGTTGATCTGCGTGAGCTGGCCCTCCACCCAGATGGAGCCGAGCTTGTCGATCCAGCCCGCCACCTTCATGGCGACGGTACGCACCGGCCATGGCTGTTCGGCGGTGCTCGAGCCTGGCTGGGTGGGACCGGACTGGGTTGAGGGAGTGCTCACTTGGCCTTGGCGGTGGTGATGCGGTTGGCCAACATGGTCTGGAACGGTGCGCGGGCGAGCGTGTCGTTCTCGTAGTCCAGCAGAGTTTCGAGGTCTTCGATCGAGAGCGTGCGCAGGCGTGCGCGCAGCTGGGCAAGGGCGAGGGTGTCGAAGTCGATCATCTCGACGATCTCGGGCTTGTCGGCGGAGGGCGCGCGCTTGGCCGAGGTGTCCTGCACCGGCTCGTCCAGCGGAGGCGTCGAGTACAGCGCGAAGCGGCCGTTCGCCGCGACCGGTTCGGCTACGGGGGCGTCGGGCACGTCGACGTCGTCGGTGACGACCGGGGCGTCGAAGACGTCGTCTTCGTCCTCGTCGAAGCTGGCCCAGGAGGGCTGCTCCTCGGTCGGGGTCCCGATCACCGGCAAGCTCGCGATGATCAGATCGCCCTTGATGGCCAACGCCGTCACCTGCTGCTGAAATCGCATCCCGCGGGCCAGCGCTTCGCTGACGACCGTCATCGGCAGCATCAGAGCGGAACCGGGAAGCTTACGAGCCTCTTCCACGACGGTCACGGCGACGCCTGCAGCCACACGCGCTGCAAAGGGGACTCGAGTCATGTGCACCAGACTGCCCGAAACGGTGAACTTTGGGTAGCCGACAGGCTGTACGACCCGTTGCAGCCGGGGCCGGAGGACATGGAAACGAGGCAGGCGAGCTCGGTGCACGTATCCTGGGAGGTATGTCTTCGGCTGTTCCTCTGAATCTTGGTATTGCACAGTCCGCCGGTACGGGTAAGTCCTCGTACGCGGGGGGTAAGCGAGTGCTGCTCGCGGAGCCGCGGGGCTATTGCGCGGGTGTCGATCGTGCGGTCGAGACCGTCGAGAAAGCGCTCGAGCAGCACGGTGCGCCGGTGTACGTGCGCAAGGAGATCGTGCACAACAAACACGTGGTCGAGACGTTGTCCGATCGCGGTGCGGTGTTCGTGGAAGAGACCGACGAGGTGCCCGAGGGATCACTGCTCGTGTTCTCCGCGCACGGCGTCTCGCCCGCCGTGCACACTTCCGCGGCCGAACGGAACCTGCGCACCATCGACGCCACCTGCCCGCTGGTGACCAAGGTGCACCAGGAAGCCAAGCGCTTCGCTCGCGACGACTACGACATCCTGCTCATCGGCCACGAGGGCCACGAGGAGGTCGAGGGCACCGCGGGCGAGGCACCCGAGCACATTCAGCTGGTGGACGGCCCCGACTCGGTCGCCAACGTCACCGTCCGTGACGAGAGCAAGGTCATCTGGCTCTCCCAGACCACGCTGAGCGTCGACGAGACCATGATGACGGTCGCCAAGTTGCGCGAGCGCTTCCCGACGCTCCAGGACCCGCCGAGCGACGACATCTGCTACGCCACGCAGAACCGTCAGGTCGCGGTGAAGGCGATGGCACCGGAATGCGATCTGGTGATCGTCGTCGGTTCGAAGAACTCCTCTAACTCGGTGCGGTTGGTCGAGGTTGCACTGGGCGCGGGTGCGCGGGCGAGCTACCTCGTCGACTACGCCAAGGAAATCGACCTGGCCTGGCTCGACGGGGTCGAGACGATCGGCATCACCTCGGGTGCATCCGTACCGGAGATCCTGGTGCAGGGCGTCATCGAACTGTTCGCCGAGCACGGCTACGCCGACGTACAGCCGGTCACCACGGCCAACGAGACCCTGGTGTTCTCCCTGCCCCGCGAGCTGCGCCCAGCCCGCTAGCAGCGGGAAAGGATTCACGCCCCGTACAGGAATTCCTGTACGGGGCGTTTCTTGTTCGAACTAGTCACTGTGACGGTCGCGGTAGCGAACCTTCGGCACCGGGTGCGGGGGAATGTCGTCCCGGCGCGGGTCAGGCAGAGAATGGCTGCCCTGGCTGTTTCCGGCGATGTAGTCGGTGGCAGCGGGGCCGGCGGGGGCGGCGGGGGCGCTCGTCCGAGGAGTAACGACCGGCTGAGCTCCGGAGCCGTACGGATCGGCAGCCTCCCGCGGAGCATTGACCCGAGTCGATCGTTCGCGACGAGGTTCGGTCGAATACCGCGGCTCTGCCGAGTAGCGAGGCTCCGGCGCGTAACGCGACTCGGAAGGTTGCGGCCGCCGGGCATCACGTGACTGTGCCTGCGGATACTGCGTTCGTGGGTATTCGGGCTTCTGGTGCTCTGGCTTGTGGTCCTGACGCGGGGAGTCGGCGGAGTATCGAGTCTGCGGTGCCGAGGTCGGGGTAGCCGATCGCCGGGGGCTTACGGTGGGATCTGCCGCAGCACGAGAGCCGGTGCGAGGGGTCGAACGCGGGCGAGGATCGGTGCTTCTGCGACCGACGTACGGCCCGGGCACGATGTCGGTTGCCTCCGCCGCGGAGTCGGTGCTGCGATCGGCTGCGGCTGCTCGCCTGCGGGAGCGTTCGGGGCGCTCTTCCTGTGCCCGACGCTGTGCTCTGGTGGGCTTGTCGTCGCTGGGCTTCGGGCTGCGTCGCACAGCGGGGGCATGCGTGTTCTGCCGTTTGAGCACGATGCGCAGTACTCCGAGTCCGACGGCGACCAGGGTGCCGAGCAACATCAACGGAAACCGGTTGACCAGTGGAATGGCAACGTTGAGGATGATGTCCTTGAGGCTGGTGCCTGCGTTGTCGGTGAAGTACTGGTACGACAGCGGCACGGCCACGAACAGGATCAGCGGGGCTTGCACCATCGCGGTGAACAGTCCGCGGAAGCGGACCAGGAGGACGCCGGCGATGCAGCCGAGGACGTACATGAACGCGAACGCACCGGTCAGTTCGGTACCGCGTGCGGCATCGATCAGGAATCCGAGAAAGGTCAGTCCCGCGGCGATCGCGACGGCACCCCATGCGGGAACGCCGGGCAGGGTCGCGAGGATGGATCGGTGATCCAGCGGTACCCCGGAGCGGGCACGTTGGGAGGTAGACACCCCCCGAGGTTAGCCGTTGTTCAGCCCACTGCATCGCTGACATGACCGAAGTCGTGCCGGTAGCGGGACGAATCGGACAGTTTGGGCCGCTCGTCCACTCGGGCGATGTCCACCGGATCGGCGTCGAACAGCTCGAGCTCGTGCAACTTTCTCGCCGTCACGCTCACCCGGGTATCGACGGACCCGACGGTGGAATTGAAGGATTCCACGGCCTTGCCGAGGTGGGCACCGAGCTTGTCCAGGTGTGTCGAGACGACACCGATGCGCGTGTACAGCTCGCGTCCCAGTTGCTGGATGCGCGCAGCGTCCTCGGCCAGTGACTCCTGCTTCCACGTGTAGGCAACGGTTCGAAGTAACGCGACCAGGGTGGTCGGGGTGGCCAGGATCACGTTCCTGCCGAAGGCGTACTCGAGCAGACCGGTGTCCGAGGTCAGGGCCGCGTCGAGAAACGGGTCGCCGGGAACGAACAGCACGACGAACTCCGGCGTCGGCTCGAACGCCTGCCAGTACGCCTTGTCGGCCAGTTGGTCGATGTGGGTGCGCAGTTGCTTGGCGTGGCGTCGCAGATTCTTCTCCCGCGCGGCGGGATCCTCGTCCTGGGCGGCATCGAGGTACGCCGCGAACGGTACTTTGGCGTCGACGACGATCTGTCGACCGCCGGCGAGACGCACGATCATGTCGGGTCGGATGCCGTCCTTGCTCACCTGCGTGTCGAAATCGCAGTGCTTGACCATGCCCGCGAGCTCGACGACCCGCTCGAGCTGGATCTCGCCCCACCGGCCCCGGATCTGCGGTGCGCGCAGTGCCGTGACCAGCTGACCGGTCTGGGTGGACAGATGCATCGACGCTCGATGCATCCCGGTGACCTGCTCGGACAATCCCGCGTACGCCCGAATTCGATTGTGCTCGACCTGGCGCACGTGCTCGGAGAGCGCATCGACGGCGTCGTGCAACGGCTCGACCAGGTGCGAGACCTGTTGGCCGATCACGGTCGAATTGCGCCGCGCGGAATCCTCGTTGACCGCACTCAACGACTGCCGAAGCATGCCCTCGTGCTCGCGGAGCGCGGCCAGCTGGGCTTCGGCTCTAACGGCACGATCGCCCATCCGCGAGGCGTGCAACAACCAGCCGACGACCGCACCGATACCGAGAGCGACGAGCAGGCCGAACGCGGTGAGAATGTTCATGGAGCAGATGATGCAGGACGGTACCGACAACTTCGGTTCGTGACGGCGTGCACCGCAGCTCACGTCCGACAGGCCGAAGAGCCTCGAGGAGTTTGTCGGTGGTTCCCGATAGCGTCGAACGCATGAGAATTCTGCACACCTCGGACTGGCACATCGGTCGCACCTTTCACGGTGTCGACCTGTTGGCCGATCAGGGCGCTGTGCTGGAGTCCATCGCGGAACTGGTTGCGGCACAATCGATCGATGTGGTGGTGGTGCCGGGCGATATCTACGACCGCGCTGTTCCCAGTGCCGATGCCGTCCTGGTCTGCAACCGCGGACTCGAGGCGATCCGAGCGGCAGGCGCGGTGATCGTCGCGACGTCGGGAAACCACGATTCACCCGCGCGGCTGGGCGCGGGTGCCGCGTTCGCCTCGGCCGGAGGGCTGCATCTGATGACGCGGGTGGGCGACGTCGCCACCCCGGTGGTCATCGAGGACGAGCACGGCTGCGTTGCGTTCTACGGCATTCCCTACCTCGAGCCCGAGACGACGCGGGCCGAGCTCGACGTTCCCACCGCGCGGACGCACGCGGAGGTGCTCAGCGCTGCCATGGATCGGATCCGGGGTGATCTCGCGACGAGAAACGAAGCGGGACAACATCATCGCTCGGTCGTACTCGCGCACGCGTTCATCGTCGGCGGTGAGGCGACCGGCTCTGAGCGGTCGATTTCCTCCGGCGGTATCGAAACTGCGCCTGCGTCGGCGTTCGACGGGGTCGACTACGTGGCGCTCGGGCACCTGCATTCGCCCCAGACCCTCACCGATCGAGTGCGGTACTCCGGTTCCCCTCTGCCCTATTCCTTCGGTGAGCGGTCGCATCGCAAGGCGGTATGGATCCTCGATCTCGACGCCAACGGGCTCGGCACCGTCGAGCGAGTCGACCTGCCGGTGGTACGCGGACTTGCCCGCATCGAAGGCACGGTCGAGCAATTGACAACGGACACAGCGTATTGCGAGTTCGAGGATCATTACGTCTCCGCCGTGCTCACCGACGAGGTACGCCCGGTCGACGCAATGCGCTTGTTGCAGCAGCGTTTCCCGCACGCGATCCATTTGGAATGGCGTCGCCCGGAGGGATCCGGCGAGCTTCGCTACCGCGACCGTGTGCGCGGCCGTAGCGATCTCGACATCGCCACCTCGTTCGTGACGGACATGCGCAGCGTGCCGACGGCAGCGGAGTCCGGGCTCCTGGCTCGCGCGCTGGCCTCCGTGCATCGCGAGACCGAGGCCATCCGCGGGACGGCCACCACCGCCGACCGCGGTGCTGCATGAGACTGCATTCACTCGAGATCACCGCCTTCGGCCCCTTCGCGGGCACCGAGACGGTGGACTTCGACGCACTGGGAGCCGACGGGCTCTTCCTGTTGCACGGGCAGACCGGAGCAGGCAAGACGACGGTGCTCGACGCCGTGGCGTTCGCGCTGTACGGAACAGTGCCCGGAGCTCGTCGCGAGGGCAAGCGACTGCTGTCCGATCACGCAGCCAAAGGCGCGGTGCCACAGGTCACGTTGGAGGCGACACTTGCTGGGCGACGCATCAGAATAGTGCGCAGTCCGGAGTTCCTGCGGCCCAAGCTCCGCAGCACGGGCACCACCAAGCAGCACGCCAAAGCCAGTCTCACCTGGCTCGACGGCCGCGGGCAGAACCTCACCCGGCTCAACGAGATCGGTGACGCCGTCAACGCGCTGCTCGGAATGAGTGCCGACCAGTTCTTCCAGGTGGTGCTGTTGCCGCAGGGTGAATTCGCGCGATTCCTCCGAGCCGACAGCGACGAACGCGGCAATCTGCTCGAAAGGCTCTTCGACACAGGCCGATTCGGAGATGTCGAAGAATGGTTCGCGCAGCGCCGCCGGGAGCTGGCCGCCGAACTCGCCGACGCTCACCACGCCATCGACATCATGCTCGGCCGGGTGTCGCAGGCGTCGGGGATACCCGAGCCCGCGGGCGAGGACGGCGAGCAGCCGGACCCGCTCGAGTGGGCGGCCGACGTCCTGGCCGATGCCCGGCAGAATCGGACTCTCGCACAAGGTCGGGCGGTGCTGATCGACGCGGCAGCTCGGCGTGCGTCGGCAGCTCTGACGAAGGCCACCATCGTTCTCGATCTGCAGCGTCGTCGGGCTCTCGCCGAGGCGCAGCTCGTGCAGTATCGGGAGGGCGAGACGGCGCGAGCTGCGCGCAGAACCGAGCTCGCCGATTCCGCGGACGCCGGACCGATCGCGGCCACTGCCGCAGACCTCCGTCTCGCCCGCCGGACCACCGAGGCCGCGACCTCCTCACTCGCGGCGGCGGAGCGTGCGCTGCCGGCAACGGCGGAGGGGCGACGCTTTCACGCTGCGTTGCATTGGCCACCCGCGCCGGCGGATCCGTCGGACGAGCGCACGGTCGTTGCACAGTTCGTGCGTGACTGGACCACCGACGTCGCGCGGTTGCAGTCGCTGCTCGGTCTCGCTCGCGAGGCCGACCGGCTCGACGGCACCCTCGTCGAATATCGTGCGCAGCAACGTACTACCGCAGCGGCGATCGAACGCACCGTGCAATCGCAGGCCTCGATGCCCGAGAAGATCGCAGCGGTCGAATCACGGATGGCACGAGCCGCCTCGGCTGTGGCGGAGTTGCCGGGCCTAGAGGAGCGCTGCAGTCGGGCCCGCGCGGCAGCCGAGTCCGCTCTCGAACTGGTACGCACACGCGCGACTCTGGCCGAGGCCGAACGTGTCCGCGACAGCGCTCGGGCAGCGCACAACACCGCCTGGGAGCACCTGCTCGATCTCCGTGAGCGACGCCTCGACGGGATGGCCGCCGAGCTGGCGGCCCGTCTGGAGGCGGGCGAGCCGTGCGTCGTGTGCGGATCGGAGGTGCACCCGCATCCCGCCGCAGCGTCGACGTCGACGGTGACCAAGGCACAGGAAGACAAGACCGCTGCTGCAGAACGCAAGGCCGCTGCCGTGCTCGATCAGGCGGTCGCGGTTGTTGCTCGAGCGCAACGGGACGTGGATCTGCTGCACGACCGCACCGGTGGGGCCTCCGCTGCAGAGCTGGCCCAGACGCTCGATGCTGCAACCACCGCAGTGCAGGACGCCCGTGCGCGTGCTGCCGATGTCGAACCGGCAACCGCAGAGCTCGATCGCCTGCGGAGCGAGTCGGACGCGCTGACGATCACGCTCCACGACCTGGTTGCCTCGCGGAGTGCTGTGGACGAGCGCATCGCGGCCACCGAGGAATCGCTGACGCAGATGCGTGCGTCGGTGGCCGAGGAAGTGGACGAGGGCGCGTCGCTGGCCGACCGAATCGCGGAGCGAGAAGCGTTGATCGACGGTGCCCGGCGAATTCAGGAAGCGCGCATCGCCTGGCTCGACGCCACTGCGCGGGCCGATTCGCTGGCAGCAGAACTGGACCGTCGGGTGGAGGCGTCGAACTTCGAGTCCGTCGACGCCGCGGCCGGGGCAGTGCTGACCGCAGACCGCGTCGAGCAGATCGAGACCGAGCTGCGTACCGCCGAGGAGACGCGTGCGCATGCCGAGCACGTGCTGCGCGAGCCCACCATCGTGGACGTGGCCGGTCGGCCGCCGGTGGATCTGGCCCCGTTGGAGCAGGCGTGCGCCGAGATGGACGACGAGGTCAGGGTCGCTGCCGCGGCGGTGGCGGAATGTCGAAGGCGCGCAGACGATCTGGAACGGTTGATCGCCGAATTGTTCACCGCGGCCCAGGCCATCGCGCCGCAACGTGCGGAATTCGACGAGCTCGCCAACCTGGCGGACGTGGTGGCAGGCCGGGGACAGAATGCACGCAAGATGTCGTTGCGTTCGTACGTCCTCGCGTCTCGACTCGAGGATGTCGCCGAGTCCGCATCCGCGCGGCTGCGTCGAATGTCTTCGGGACGATACGAATTCGTGCACTCCGACGAGGCAGGCGTCCGCGGCAAACGGGGCGGTCTCGGACTGGACATCAGGGACGACTACACCGGTGTGGTGCGCTCGGCCAAGACATTGTCGGGCGGTGAGGCATTTCTCGCGTCGCTCTCGCTCGCGTTGGGCCTCGCCGATGTCGTGGCTGCCGAATCCGGTGGTGTCGTCCTCGACACCATGTTCATCGACGAAGGATTCGGCACGCTCGACGCCGACACCCTCGAATCGGTGATGGCGGTTCTCGACGAACTACGTGCGGGCGGACGCGTCGTCGGCGTCGTCAGTCACGTCGACGAGATGCGTCAGCGCATTCCCAGTCGCCTCTACGTCAAGCGGGAGCGCACCGGATCCACGCTTCAGGTAGTGGCTTCCTGACCCGAGTCCTTCTTGTCGGAGTTCTTCTCCTCGTCGAGGCCGGCCTGCTCCTCGGTCAATCCGTCGGGCGGCGGGATTTTGTCCTCTAACTCGTCCTGGTCCGGTTCGTTCGAGCGCGCATCGATCTGCTCGGACAGGTACCGGATCAGCACGGCCGCAACCGCCGCGGCCGGGACGGCCAGGAACGCGCCGATGATGCCGAACAGTGAGCTGCCTGCCGTCACGGCGAGCAGCACGATCGCCGGATGCAGGTTCATGCTGCGGCTCTGCAGAATGGGCTGCAGCACATTGCCTTCCAACTGCTGTACCGCGACGATGATGGCGAGCACGATCAGTGCAGTGGTCAGCCCGTTCGCAACCAGGGCCACCAGCACAGCGAGTGCGCCGGCGACGAACGCTCCGACGATCGGAATGAAGCCACCGATGAACGTCAGGGTCGCCAGCACCAGCGCCAGCGGAACGCCGAGAATGACCAGTCCGAGACCGATGAAGAATGCGTCGATGAAACTGACGATGGCCTGAGTTCGGATGAATCCGCCGAGGGTCGCCCACATCCGTGAGAGCACCTCGCCCAGATGAGTCCCGGCGCGGCCACCGGAGAACCCGTGCAACCACGGCAGGAACTTCGGTCCGTCCTTGACGAAGAAGAACGTCAACACCAACACCAACGCCAGAGTGACCAACAGCGAGCCGGCGGCGGACACGCCGGTGAACACGCCGGTGGCGATGACCTCCCCGCTGTCCTGTAGCCGCGACACGATCGCCGACACGGCCGAGTCGATCTGGTCGTCGCCGATGTTGAGCGGCGGCCCCTTCAACCAGTCCTGTACCTGTGCGATACCGCCCGAGGCCTGGTCGACCAATTCCGGTGCCTGCTCGGCGACCGACGGAACGATCAGAGTGATGATGCCGCCGATGACGACGAAGAACACCACGAGCGATACCGACGCGGCGAGGGCGGGAGGAAATCCCAGACGCATCATCAGCTTCGCCGGCGGCCACAGCACCGTCGCGACGATCACGGCGAGCAGGACCGGCAGCAGGATCACCCAGAACTGCCCGATCAGCCAGCCCAACACCCACGCCCCGGCTGCGATCGCAATGAGGATCAGCGACCACTTGGCCAGCCACATACCGCCGACCCCGATGAGGTCACCACGATCACTGCCGGACGTCTTGGACTTCGACGGACTGCCGGGCACTGCCGATTCGGTCACTGTGGCTTCCTCACATTCGGCGGATGGCGGATCGTGAAGAACCATAACGTCTCGGTATGCCCAGCTGTATGTCACCGCCGTCCAAGGCGAGGCCTTTCAGGCCGCCTCGTGTGCCAACAGCCATTGCTTGACGGGCAGGCCCCAGCGAAAACCGCCGAGGGCCCCGCCGATTCGAACCACCCGATGGCACGGCACGAACAGTGCGGCCGCATTGCGAGCGCATGCCGACGCAGCGCCACGGATGGCTGCCGGTCTGCCCGACAGTTCTGCGAACTCGGAGTAGGTCACCGGCGCACCGGGTTCGACGGTGCGCAGAACTCCCCAGGCGTGCATGAGAAATTCGCCGGATCGTTGCGCGACGGCAACGGAGTTGATGACGGTCAGCTCACCGCGGTGATAGCTCTCGACGGCGCGCGTCACATCGCCGAGATCGGCCGCCGTGCGCACGCTGTCGGGGCGCATCGTCGGGTGGATCAGGACGCGGAGTTCGTCGACATCGGCGGTCCACCCGGATGCCAGGACGCGCTGATCGGCGTCGACGATGGCGCTGAACGGCCCGATCGGGGTGTCCTGGGTGGCGGCGGTGGCAGTCATGGCTGTCTTCTTTCCAATGCGGTGATCCACAGGTGCATCGAGACGTACGAACGCCACGGAGCCCAGCGGCCAGAATCGTTCAACGAGATGTCGAGTGCCTGAGCACCTTGTCTGACGACGAGATCGGTATCGAGCAGAACATCGGGATCGCCGAGCAGCCGCATCACGACGTATCGGGCGGTCCAGGGTCCGATTCCTTTGAGTGCGAGCAGTTCTCGCTCCAGTTCCGGGCCTTCTCGCGCGGGATGGAGCACGACGGTTCCCGACGCGATGGCGTCGGCGACGCGGATGACGGTCTGGACCCGGGCGGCAGGTCCGGTGAGTACCTCGTGGCCTCGTTCGGCGATGACGGCAGGTTCGGGAAACAGTCTGGTGACGGAGTCGTTGCCGAGATCGAGTGGTGCGCCGAGAGCGTCGACGAGTCTAGCGGTGTGAGTGGCCGCAGCCTTCAGCGAAATCTGTTGTCCGATCACGGTTCGCAGCAACATCTCTGCGCCGTCGACCACTCCCAGGGCGCGAATGCCCGGGTGGGCGTCGACGCTCGGTGCCAACTGTGGGTCTGCGCTCAGTGCGTCGTCGACGGCGAGTGGATCGGCATCGAGATCGAGCAGGTGTCGGATTCGGGCGACGGCAGGGGCGAGGTCTCGCATGTCCTGCAATGTCACTGCGGCGCTGACGAATCCATCCATCACCCGCAACGCCACGAGCCCGGCGGCGTGCGGCAGGCTCAGGGATCGCACGTATTCGCCGTCCTCGGCGAACGATTCGATGCCCTCGACCACGTGGCCACGCAGGAACCACTCGATCCAGCCGCGGTCGAGCGGCGGGCGGTACGGCAACCGCAGGGTGACGGTTCCGCCCGCGGTCGGTACGGCGGTGCGGTGCGCTTCTCGACGCAACGTCGACGGGTCGACGGCGAAGACTTCCCTGATGGTGTCGTTGAACTGCCGGACGCTGGAGAAACCGGCCGCGAAGGCGACGTCGGCCATCGGCATGTCGGTGGTCTGAATCAACGTGCGGGCGGTGTGGGCGCGGTGCGCGCGGGCCAGCGCGAGCGGGCCTGCACCGACCTCGGCCGTGAGCACTCGGGTCAGCTGCCGGGTCGAGTAGCCGAGGGTGCTGGCGAGGCCGTCGACGCCACCGCGTTCGACGGCTCCGTCGGAGATAAGCCGCATGGCGCGAGAACTGAGGTCCGAGTGGATGTTCCAGCGTGGGGAACCGGGGGTGGCGTCGGGCTGGCAGCGGCGGCAGGCGCGGTAGCCGGATTGTTGAGCCGCCGCTGCGGTGGCCAGGAACGAGACGTTGCCGGGCTTGGGTGTGCGGGCCGGGCAGGATGGTCGGCAGTAGATGCCGGTGGTGGAGACGGCGGTGAAGAACTGGCCGTCGAACCGTGCGTCACGCGAGGAGACCGCGCGATAGCACCGATCGAAGTCCAGTTCTTGCACCTGCCGTTCACTGCTCATGCACCTACTGTGTCAGCGAGGACGCGTCGGTGCTAGCGGAAATCGGACATCACCGTGTCAGCAGCATCGAGCACCCGGGTTCCGGTCCGCCTCCGCGTGCCTGTCCTTCCAGTACTGCCGCACGGTCGGCGGTTCCTGATCCGGATGGTGGCGGGCCAGATGGGCGACGTAGCGGTCGTAATCGTGATCGCCCATCACCGAGGTGATCCACCACCACAGCCCGCGCATCTAGTGCGCCGATCCGGGTCGACGGACGGTGCCCGCCTCGATCAGCTCGTCCCATTCCGCCTGGATCTTCTTCTCGGCCGGGGTGAGCACGAAGCCGGTGGGGCCGAAGATCTTCGACGGCACCTCGGGATCCTCGTTGTCGGGCAGGTTGTCGCCTCGAACTGCCTTGATGCACACCCACACTCCGGCGAACACGACGACCAGGACCAGTACCGCGAAGATGATCGACAGCGTGCCCTGAATGAACGTGTTGCGGATGACGGCGTCGATCGCCTCGGGCGTTGCGGCACTGCCGAATTCGGTCAGTCCCTGGGCCTTGGCCTCGCGGAACTGCGAGTGCTGCGTCCAGTAGCCGATGGCGGGAACGGAGGAGAAGATCTTCTGGTACGAGGCCGTCATGGTGACGATCAGGTCCCAGGCGAGTGGGAGTCCGGGGATCCAGGCCCACTTGTAGAGACCGCGTTTGACGACGATGACGAGCACCACCGTCAGGGCGATCGCGGCGAGGAGCTGGTTGGCGATACCGAACAGCGGGAAGAGGGTGTTGATGCCACCCAGGGGATCGGTGACGCCCATGAGAAGAATTGCGCCCCAGGCTGCGACGACGATGAGCGAGCAGATCCACGCGCCGGGACGCCAGGACGGATCCTTGAACTTCTTCGCCGAGGCTCCGGGCAGGTTGCCGATGCTGTCGGAGAGCATGAAACGTGCGACGCGGGTTCCTGCATCGACCGTGGTGAGGATGAACAGCGCCTCGAACATGATCGCGAAGTGGTACCAGAACGACTTGAGACCCGCTCCGCCGAAGACCTGGCTCAGTACCTCGGACATGCCGAAGGCGAGGGTCGGGGCTCCGCCGGTGCGGGAGATGATCGATTCCTCGCCCACATCGGCTGCCGCCTGGCTCAATTCGGCCGGGGTGATGTCGCCGCCGCTGATCGGCAGTCCGTTGACGTAGTCCGCTGCGGTCTCCGGGGTCCCGCCGGTGAGTGCAGTCGGCGCGTTGAGGGCGAAATAGATGTGCTGATCGAGAACACATGCGGTGATCAGCGCCATGATGGCCACGAACGACTCGGTCAGCATGCCGCCGTACCCGATCATCCGCATCTGCTTTTCCTTCTCCAGCAGCTTCGGCGTGGTTCCGGAGGAGATCAGTGCGTGGAAGCCGGAGAGTGCGCCGCAGGCGATGGTGATGAACAGGAACGGGAACAGTGAGCCTGCGAAGGCCGGGCCGTTGCCCTCGGTGGCGAAGGTCGTCATCGCGGGCATCTGGATCTCGGGGCGGGCGATGAGGATGCCGACGGCGAGCAGCGCGATGGTGCCGACCTTCATGAACGTCGACAGGTAGTCGCGCGGGGCGAGCAGCAGCCACACCGGCAGGATGCAGGCGAGCAGACCGTAGCCGATGAGCAGCCATGCGACGGTCACCTTCGACAGCGTGAACCAGTTGTTGCCCCAATCGGTTTCGGACACCCAGCCGCCGGCGATGATCGCGAACAACAGCAGGACGACGCCGATGAGCGAGACCTCGGTGACGGCCCCCGGTCGCAGGAAGCGTAGGTAGACGCCCATGAACAGCGCGATCGGGATGGTGAGCGCGATGGAGAAGACTCCCCAGGGGCTCTCGGCGAGGGCGTTGACGACGACGAGTGCGAGGACCGCGATCAGGATGATCATGATGGTGAACACTGCAATCAACGCGGCGGTGCCGCCGACGACTCCGAGTTCGTCGCGGGCCATCTGCCCGAGGCTGCGTCCGCGGCGGCGGGTGGAGATCCACAGCACCAGGAAGTCCTGGACCGCCCCGGCGAACACGACGCCGATGATGATCCACATGGTGCCGGGCAGGTAGCCCATCTGGGCGGCGAGGACGGGTCCGACGAGAGGACCGGCACCGGCGATGGCGGCGAAGTGATGGCCGAACAGCACCCGACGGTCCGTCGGCATGTAGTCCTTGCCGTTTTCCAGAATCTCGGCAGGAGTGGCGCGGTCGTCGCGTGGGAGGACGATCTTGCGTTCGATCAGCCTGGCGTAGAAGCGAAAAGCGAAGATGTACGTACACACCGCGGCGATGACGAACCAGACGGCGTTGGGATTCTCTCCGCGGACGATCGCGATGATCGTCCACGCAACACCGCCGAGTAGGCCGATGGCGACGAGCATCAGGCGCTTGATCGGGGTCATCGGATGTGACTCGACGACGCCGACCGGCGGTAGGTCGGGATCTGTCTTCAGCAATTCGACGTGTGGTTCGTCGGCCGCTTTCAGTGACATGTGTGGGGTCTCCAGGATCGCAGGTGTGACTGCGATCACCCTATGTGGGCCGCCGGTGTGCGTCCTCGAATCGACGCATCGCGGTGCGCCCGGCGGTCGCTGGAGTGCGACGAGCGGCAACCGCGGCGACGATGCCCGCGGTCAGCCGCCCAGTGCGTCGTCGACGGCCCGGGCGCTGAGCACCTGATCCAGCACCAGCGCCGCACTGCCGATCACCCCGGAGAGGTCACCGTGGGTGGTGGCCTGGATGGTGAGGGCCTTGGTGGCCAGCGCGGTTGCGTTTCCGTAGACGGTCTCGCGGAGGCCGGCGACGAAGATGTCGTAGGCGTTCGCCATGTCGCCGCCGACGATGAGGACCTCGGGGTTGAGCAGGTTGACGGCACCGGCCAGAGTTTCACCGATGTGGCGTCCGCTGTCGCGAATGAGTCTGCGCGCTTCGGGGTCACCGCTCACCGCGAGATCGACGACGCCGCGAACGTGGCCCACTTCGCGGCCCTGCTCGTTGAGTGCGCGCACAAGAGCCCAGCCGCCCGCGATGGCTTCGAGGCAGCCGCTGTCGCCGCACCTGCACGCGACCCCTGCCGCGGCAGCGGTCTTGGTGTGGCCGAATTCGCCTGCAGCGCCCAACGATCCGCGCTGCAATGCGCCGCCTGCGACGATTCCGGCACCGAGCCCGGTCGAGGCCTTGACGAGTAGGGCGTTCTGGAAGCGATCTCGATTGTCGCGGCGTTCGGCCAACACCATGGCGTTGGCGTCGTTGTCGAGGAAGACCGGAGCAGACGTGGTGTCGGCGAAGAACGGTGCCAGCGGCACTCCGTCCCAGCCGTGCATGATCGGCGAGTCCAGGCTGCACCCTCGGTCGGTGTCGGCGGTGCCGGGGATGGACAGTCCGACGCCGAGGATGCGGTGGTCGGTTCGGTGCGATTCGTCGAGCAATGCCTGCAAGCGCTTGGTGATCTGCGGCATCAGCTCGTCCGGGCCGACGCCGATTTCCTGATCGACGGTATCGCTCGCGAGCAACTCGCCGCCGAGGGTGAACACGCCCAGCTGGGAGCGGCTGCGTCCGATCGCGGCGGCGAGCACCACACCGGCGTCGATGTCGAAGGACAGTCTCGCCGGGGGTCTACCGCCGGTGGAGTGCGTGTCCTCGGTTTCGATGACCAGGCCGAGCTCGGTGAGCGCGGCGACGCGGGAGGCGACGGCCGACCGTGAGAGTCCGGTGATTCGGCCGAGTTCGGCACGAGTAGCTGCTTCTCTGTCGCGAATCAGAGCGAAAACCTCACCTGCCGTCGCAGGTGGAGCGCTCAGGCGCGGCATGGTCATAAACGCCATTCAACCAACTGGCAACTTTTACGGCAACAGCCTAAGAAGTGCCACTTATAACTTTGAAAAGCATAAGTTGGGTTGTCGGTCGACCTAATTGGCCTTAGGGTGAGTGATGAGAGACCGAACATCGGAGATACTCATGGACACACTTCATCCGGTCCTGCGTCAGGTCACCGACCGCATCGCAGACCGCAGCCAGTCCGACCGCACCGCCTACCTCGCGCGAATCGCATCGGCCGGGGATCGAGGCCCGGCCCGTGGCCGCCTCGCCTGCGCCAACATCGCTCACGGCTTCGCAGCCTCCGGCAAGGCCGACAAGCAGGCCCTGCGCGGCATGGTCAAGCCCAACATTGCGATCGTCTCCGCCTACAACGACATGCTCTCGGCGCACAAGCCGTTCGAGACCTATCCGGCCGTGCTGAAGAAGTCGGTCATCGACGCCGGCGGCATCGCGCAGTTCGCCGGTGGGGTCCCCGCCATGTGCGACGGCATCACCCAGGGCCGTGACGGCATGCAGCTCTCGCTGTTCAGTCGCGACATCATCGCGATGTCGACCGCAATCGCGTTGTCTCACGACATGTTCGACGCCACCCTGATGCTCGGGGTGTGCGACAAGATCGTCCCCGGAATGCTCATCGGCGCACTGAGTTTCGGCCATCTGCCTGCGGTGTTCGTGCCCGCCGGGCCGATGACGTCCGGACTCCCCAACGGGGAGAAGGCAAAAGCGCGCCAGCTCTACGCCGAGGGCAAGGTGGGGCGCGAGGCTCTGCTCGACGCCGAGGCCGCGTCGTATCACGGTAGTGGTACCTGCACGTTCTTCGGAACAGCCAATTCCAATCAGTTGCTCATGGAGGTCATGGGCCTGCATCTGCCGGGATCGTCGTTCGTCAACCCCGGAACCGCGATGCGCGACGCGTTGACCCGCGAGGCCGCCCACGTCGTCACCGGTCTGACGTCGCTCGGCGACAATTACACGCCGGTGGGGGAGGTCGTCGACGTCAAGTCGATCGTCAACGGCTGCGTTGCACTGCTCGCCACCGGCGGCTCGACCAATCACACGATGCACCTCGTCGCCATCGCGAAAGCCGCGGGTATCACGTTGACCTGGCAGGACCTGTCCGATCTGTCGGCCGTCGTGCCGCTGATGGCCCGGATCTACCCGAACGGCAAGGCCGACGTGAATCACTTCCACGCGGCCGGTGGACTCGGGTTCGTCATCGGGTCTCTGCTCGACGCCGGGTTGATGCACGAGGATGTGAAAACCGTTGCCGGGCCGGGTCTGCGGCGCTACACGCAGGAGCCGAAGCTCGACGGCGACGGGGTGATGTGGCAGGACGGTACTCGGATGAGCCACGACGACACCGTGTTACGAGGCGCGAACGAGCCGTTCAGCGCCGACGGCGGACTGAAGATGCTGACCGGGCCAATCGGTAAGTGCGTCATCAAGACTTCTGCACTGGCACCCGAACATCGCGTGGTCACCGGACCGGCGCGAGTGTTCGATGATCAAGCCGACTTCCTCGAGGCATTCGAAGCAGGGCTACTCGACGGCGACTTCGTTGCCGTGCTGCGTTATCAGGGCCCGAAGGCCAACGGTATGCCCGAGTTGCACAAGCTCACCCCGGCTCTCGGAATTTTGCAGGACAAGGGACGTTCCGTCGCGCTGATCACGGACGGCCGAATGTCCGGTGCCTCCGGCAAAGTCGCTGCGGCAATTCACCTCACGCCCGAGGCCGCGAGTGGGGGACCGATCGCGAAAATTCTCGACGGTGACATCATCACCCTCGATTCCCTCGGTGGCACACTGTCGATCGACGTACCGCTCGACGAGTTCGAGGCACGGCCGGTCACCGGCCGAGCCTTGGACAAGGACGAGTGGTCCAGCACCGGTCGGGACCTGTTCTCGGGCATGCGTGCGCTCGTCGGCCCTGCCGACGAGGGTGCAATGTTCGTCATGCGCTGAGCCCCTGTAACTCCAGAAGAAGGTAAGAACGTGACTGCATCTCTGCTCGACCGCGTCCCCGTCATCCCTGTCGTCGTCATCGAGAACCTCGATCATGCCGTTCCGATCGCCCGCGCCCTGGTGGCGGGCGGAGTGCCCGTCATCGAGCTGACCCTGCGGACACCGGTGGCCCTCGACGCCATCGAGCGCATCGCCGCCGAGGTTCCCGACATCCTCGTCGGTGCCGGCACCATCATCACCCCCGGTCAGGCCAAGCAGGCCGCCGATGCGGGCGCTCAGTTCCTGGTGTCGCCGGGCTGCACGCCTTCCCTGACGAAGTCCATGCGAGATACCGGATTACCGCATCTGCCCGGTGCCGCAACTGTGTCCGAGGTGCTCACCCTCCTCGAAGCCGGCTACACCGAGCTCAAGTTCTTCCCGGCCGAGGCGTCGGGCGGGGCGAACTTCCTGAAGTCGATCCACTCGCCGATCCCGGCCGCACGCTTCTGCCCGACGGGTGGCATCTCGACCGAAAATGCCTCGACGTACTTGGCTCTGCCGAACGTCGGCTGCGTCGGGGGATCGTGGCTCACTCCGGGTTCGGCCGTTGCGCAGGAGGATTGGGACGCCGTCACTCGGTTGGCCGAGGCCACCTCGACGCTGAAGACCTCAGCTCAGTAGCGGTCTTCGGTACGCGCGTTCATCCGCGGGTGACCGAGATACCGCCGTCGACGTAGAGCGTTGTGCCGTGCACCATCGCGGCGTCGTCGGAGACCAGGAACAACACACCGTTCGCGATGTCCTGGGGCGAAAGAACAGTGCCTGCAGGCGTTCCGGCCGTCATGGCGTCCAACACCTCCCGCGCATCCTCGTTGCCCGGCGTCAGCGTCGCACCGGGTGCGAGGGCGTTCACCCGCACGCCGCGTGGACCGAACTCGGCGGCCCAACTGCGCGTGAGTTGTTCGTCGGCGGCCTTGGTTGCGGAGTACATCGCGGCGAACGGGCTCCCCATCGTGGCCATCCACGATCCGATGTTCACGATGACGCCGCTGCCGCGCTCAGCCATGGCCGGTGCCAATTCACCGACCAGCACGTGTGGAGCACGAACGTTGACGGCGAGCATCGCATCGAGCTCCTCGTCGGCGAGATCTGCGGTTGCGGTGGCGGGATAGATGCCGGCATTGTTGACGAGAATGTCGACTCGGCCGCCGAGTGCAGCGGTAGCGACGCCCGCGAACCCGCGGATGTCCTGGTAGCTGCCGGAGAGGTCCACCGGCACGAAACTCGCGGTGCCGCCGGCCCCGGAGATTCGATCGACCACCGCCGAACCCTTCGCGGAGTCGCGGCCGCTGACGACGATCGATGCTCCGTGCGCGGCGAGAGTCGAGGCGATTGCGGCACCGATACCGCTGGTGGATCCGGTGATGACGGCGGTCCGTCCGGAAAGTCGCTGTGATGTAGAAGAAGTCATGACGTCATGTCTACGGGCGGTGAACACGGCCATCCAGGCGTCACTCGACCTAGGTCTGACATGACCAGGCTGGTAACCATCGTTGTCGCTACTGTGGAATTCGTGAGCAACGACAGGTCCGCCCTCAGCGCATTTCTGCGTGATCGGCGCGACCGCATCACCCCCACCGAGGCCGGACTGCGCACGTATCCCGGTACCCGACGAGTGCCTGGACTGCGGCGGGAAGAACTTGCTGCGATGGCCGGAGTGAGCCCGGATTACTACAGCAAGCTCGAACAGGGTCGTCAGGCGAACGTGTCGATCGAGGTGCTGCGAGCGATCGCTCGGGCGCTGAAGTTGAACGAGGTGGAGTCGGCTCATCTGCTCGACCTTGCGTCTCCCGCCGGATCCGTCGATGACGCCACTGAGCGACCGGATCCGGGATTGCTCCAGGTGATGAGGACGCTCGATCACGTTCCTGTGCTGCTACTCGGACGCTCGGGCACCATCCTGGCCAGCAACGCATTGGTTCGATCAGTGCTGAGTTTGCCCTCGGCGGCCGGAGAATCACTGTTCGACTATCTGTTTCGCAATCCCATCGCCCGCGAGCGAATCGTCAACTGGTCGCAGTTCGCGGCCGCCGCGGTCGCCAATCTGCGCCGCGACCTCGCCCGTCGCCCCAGGGACCGTGCGCTCACTGCGTTGATCGACGAATTGCGTTCCAGCGAGCCATGTTTCGAGCAATGGTGGAGCGACCACGAGGTTCGAGAATTCGAGCGTGCAACAAAGATCATTCAGCATCCGGCGGCGGGGACCCTCGAATTCGGTATCGAGTTTCTGACCTCGCCCAGCGAGCCGACTCAGAGTCTCATCGTCTACACGGTCGAGGACGGGTCGAGTACCGCCAAGATCCTGCCGATCCTGGCGAGCTGGGACCCCAATTCGGCAATCACCACCTGAACTCGGGATCGACCGGATTCGATTCGGTGGAACCCAACGGGTCGGTGCGGCGTCCTACTAGCTGTCCGTCATCGAACAATCGGGGGAAATGGTCATGTCGAATCCGTACGAGCAGTCAGAGTTTCAGCAGCCCTATCCGGCAGCGCAGTCCTATGTGCAGGCACCGACTCTGCCGTCGTCCAATGCGGGATGGGCCGTCGTCGCCATCATCTTCTTCTGGCCGTTGGCCATCCCGGCGTTCAATCACGCACTGAAGGTGCACCCGCTGTGGATGATGGGAGATGCTCAGGGCGCGCACTATTCGTCGAATCGTGCCGGGTTCTTCGGAAAGCTGTCGCTGGGGATTTTCGTCGTCCTCATAGTCCTGTACTTCGCCTTCATTGCACTGGTCGTCGCGAACTCGTACTAGGTCCCGACACTTGACCTCGACATAACTCGAGGTTCTAGCGTCGTAGCCATGGACACACTCGGTCTCGGCAGAATCGGCATTTCCATCGACGTATCGCCATCGTATCTCGACGACGTGCGCGAGTTGGAGGCACTTGGATTCACCTCGTTCTGGCTGCCGGGCGGGCAGATCGATCGACTCGGCAGGCTGACCGATCTGGTTCGGGCGACCGAGACAGCGAACATCGTTCCGGGCATCGTGCCGGTCGATGTGTACTCGCCTGCGCAGACCGGGAAGCTGTTCGACGAGCTCTCGCCCAGCGGTCGATTCGTCCTCGGGCTCGGTGGGCCGCAGACTGCGCGGCCATTGGCCGCATTGCATCGCTACCTTGACGAGTTGGCTGTGCCATCGGATCGAATTCTGCTCGCGGCGCTCGGGCCGAAGAAGCTGGAGATGGCCCGCGATCGCGCTGCCGGCGCGATCGGGTTGCTCGTGACGCCCGAGTGGACGGCGCAGGCGCGGCACTCTCTGGGGACGGCCGAGCTGGTTGTCGATCAGTTTGTCGTCGTGGAATCCGATACGGATCGTGCCCGTACTGCCGCCCGTGAGCCGCTGAGCTTTCTCGCCACAGTCCCTGGCTATCGGCAGAACTTTCTGCGCATGGGATTCACAGGGGCCGACGTCGACCAGCTCAGCGACCGTTTGGTCGACGCGCTGGTGGTGTGGGGGAGCGTCGGCGACATCGCCGATCGAGTGGCCGCCCACCACGAGGCCGGGGCGGATCACGTCGTTCTTGCGCCGCTCGGCGCGTCGAGCATCGCTGCTGGCCGGGCACTGTCCGAGCTGGTGGTGTTGTCAAAGTAGACTCCATAGACCGTGAGCCTCACCCTCGGAATCGTCGGACTGCCCAACGTCGGCAAGTCCACCCTCTTCAATGCACTGACCAACAACGATGTGCTGGCCGCGAACTATCCGTTCGCCACCATCGAGCCCAACGTCGGTGTGGTCGCGCTGCCGGATCCCCGGCTCGAGAAGCTGGCCGAGGTGTTCGGTTCGGAGAAGCTCGTGCCCGCGCTGGTGTCGTTCGTCGACATCGCCGGCATCGTCAAGGGTGCGTCCGAGGGCGCAGGTCTGGGCAACAAGTTCCTCGCCAACATTCGTGAGGCCGACGCCATCTGCCAGGTTGTTCGTGTCTTCGCCGACGACGACGTGGTGCACGTCGACGGTCGCGTCGACCCGACCGCCGATATCGAGGTCATCGAAACCGAACTCGCGATCGCAGATCTGCAGACGCTAGAAAAGGCCATCCCGCGCCTCGAGAAAGAGGTGCGGATCAAGAAGGATCGCAAGCCTGCACTCGACGCGGCGCTGGCAGCGCAGGCTGTACTGAACGATGGCAAGACGCTGTTCTCGGCCAAGGCGAAGCTGGACTTCGAGCTGCTCGGTGAATTCCAGCTGCTCACCACCAAGCCGTTCCTCTACGTCTTCAACGCCGACGAGTCGGTGCTCACCGACGATGCGAAGATCGGCGAACTCGCGCGCCTCGTCGCTCCCGCCGACGCCGTGTTCCTCGATGCGAAGATCGAATCCGAGTTGCTCGAACTCGACAAGGAATCGGCAGCGGAACTGCTCGAGTCGGTCGGACAGACCGAGCCCGGTCTCGACGCTCTCGCCCGCGCCGGCTTCCACACTCTCGGTCTGCAGACCTACCTCACCGCAGGCCCGAAAGAGGCCCGCGCGTGGACCATTCATCGTGGTGACACCGCACCGCAGGCAGCGGGCGTCATTCACACCGACTTCGAGCGCGGATTCATCAAGGCCGAAATCGTCTCCTTCGACGACCTGATTGCCGCGGGTTCCATGGCCTCGGCCAAGGCTGCAGGCAAAGTGCGCATCGAGGGCAAGGAATACATCATGTCCGACGGCGATGTGGTGGAGTTCCGCTTCAACGTGTAACCGCTGGTCAGTCGTCGCGCGGATGGGTCGATGGACACTGTCGGAGACTTGACTAAACGGGCGACTGCCGACCATTCGCAGAACGCTGCGTTTGGGACCCCTCCCAACGTCGCTCATATTTCGACGGCGTACTTAGCAACTGCCAATCGAAGCTGGAGCTAGCTGAATCTAATCCGTCCACATTGAATCGCGTGGTACGACGAACCCTGTGTCTGGTCACCAATTCAGCAACTATCAGGGTGGTCTTAGTTGCTTCGGTCTATTGGAGCATCCGAAGATCACAGCACGATTGCTTCAGCGGGCGGTCTGGACCGGCGAAGTCCGCAAAGGCTGGTCAACTGACTCGACGTGTTGGTCGACCGCACCCGCAATGGAGATCATCTCGGGTAGCATCCGTCCAACAGGTCAGAAGCTTGCTCAGTGCACCCACTGCTCGCGTGCACTTGGCCGCGCCTGCGCCCGTTAATGCAAGTGTCAAGGCTTCCCTGGAAACGCAATTAAAGGCGAGGACCCACGGTTCTGTAGGTCATTGGGAAAATGTGGGAAAAGGGTTCAATTGATGAAATGCCGGGTGATGGCGAACCGATTGGTCGGCTTCATTCGCTTGAGACCGGCTCGAACAAACTGAGCACGATAGTTAAGAGGTGTCCCCAGACGTTCTGGGAGTGAACATCGCATCGGCATCGGCCATTTCGGTACATCGATTCTCAAGGTAGTCGCTGAGCTCGTGCTCAGACAGTTCAGCGGAGTGAGTGCGCTCCTCAGTGTCCGTCGGTAGGGGGTAGTCGAAGGGGGTTGGCCGGTAGGGATTCTGCGTCCCGCCATCCCACTTGTCCAGTTCTAGGGCTAGTTTGTGGATCGCCCCGATCGTAACCGTTGCAGTCCGGAGGGAAACGTCGAGACGGCGAAGGCCAATGACTTCTGCCCGGTCTTCACCACTGAGCCGAAGCTTGTGGTGCTGCAGTACTTTCGCCTGAGCAATTGAGACGTTTGGGATTTGGTAGGCGGCCCAAACATAGGGGCCGGACCCCAGTCTCGAACTGAGTAGAGCAGCCGCAGCAGATAGATCCACGTTCGCACGCGTGGCAGATTTGATGAACGTAGTGACGCTTCCAAGGTCGGTCTCGCGGACGAAACTGGCGCAGTCCTCCAGAAGGTTGTCGGCGATGCGACGAGCTGTTGCAGCATAATCAAGACCAAATCCGTGCCGTCGCTCAAGTTCGCGGGCAGCTCGGTCGGCCTCGAGCTGTGTATTCAGTGCTTTGCGGTCCGCCTCAAGGGTGCCGTTGAAGTACCGACCGGCAAGCCAAAGACCAAGACCGGCAACTACCAGGGGCAGCCCGACGTCGGCGATCCACTCCACCGTCGCAAACCGTGACAGCAATGCCGTGAATGACCTCCAAATGTTGACGGCCGCGGACGCGAGCCATCCGATGACCGCGGGATCGCCGTCGGTCATCGCTGGGTGTTCGTTGCGGTGCTTGCAGGCTGATCGCTCAAGGTTGAAGAGGCTTCCCCGGCGAACACTTCCCACGCCTCTTTGGCTTGGCTGGGGAGTACGAGCATTCCGCCTGCGGCTCCGGTAGCGAGCGTGATGGCAGCGAGCAGTTTGCCGACTTTCTGCAGGAGGGTGCGGCCCTCGGGTGTGGTGGGAATGCCTGTGTTGGTGAGGGTGCGGATCATTGCGCCGTGGACTTCGTCGGCTGAGGACTGGACTACGCGGGTACCGACGAGCTCGGCCGCATCAAGGGCGGCGATGACACGGCCGAGTTGTTCGGTTACGAAGTAGCGAAGTTGCTCGTCCAAGTCGTTGGAGCCGTATATCTCGGCGATCAGCTGTGTGACGCGCTCACGTAGTTCGACAAGGGTCGCGGTGGTGACAGGTGGGTGGGTAGTGAGGTTCTGCAGCCAGTAGTGGGCGGCTTCGAGACTTGCCATCTCTTCAACGTCGATGACTCGGCTGACGGCGGAGGTCGGGCCGGCGAGATTGTAGAAGGCGGTGTGGAGGGCTTTGCTGACGGTGGGGTGCCAGCGGCGATAGAACATGAACTGGGCACTGTTGACGTCGAGTCCGGTGCGGTTTGCGGCGTCGATCAGCGCCTTTTCGGTTTCGTCCGGCAGCGCCAATAGTCGGCCGATACTGGTGAAGACCTCGGCGTGAGTTTCAGCATCGAGCAGTGGACGAAGGTTGTCGCGCAGGGAGATGTCGGCGTTGGCGTTCCTGATCTTGGTGAGGATGGTGTGGAGTCTGTAGGCGGGGTTGCAGATGTCGGTCACGGAACGATCCTTGTCGATTCGTGGCACTACCGGGTGTAGGCCGCCATTCAAGTGTGACGGCTGGGTGAAACTCGAGCGATGGTCAGTGCTTGTCAGCCCCACCCCTCGCAATTTTGGTGGGAGCTGGTGTGTTCGCGATGCAGCGGGTCGGAATGAGAGACGGCCCCGAATTCGCCGACCACGACGCCAGCAGGCGGGACCCAAACATGTTCGTCTATGAATCTTCTCGGTCGCCTGCCGCATCGCCATCCACGCCTACTACACGCACTTGAGACTGTCGAAAACTGCGACCTGGTCGGCGCTGATCGTCATCGACCTGGCCCGGTTGGCGGCGTTCACTGCGCCCGCCTGACCATCAACCCGCCCGCACCGCCAACCCGATAGACCCCGACTCGTACCGAGGAACCGAGCGCCGCCGACCGACATCGCCTTGCGCACCCGGCGCAAGGCGGGTCGAAAACCGCAGTCTCGAACCGCTCAGCCAGCACCTCAACCTGACGAAAGATCAAGGCTAGATGGCCACCGCTAGTCAGCTCTATGAGTCCAGTTGGCAGGAGTGACTGGCCTGCACGACGACGCCCATGCTGCCGTCACGGATGCGATGTGAGCGGCCTTGGCGCACCTGGCATTTGGGAGAGGGATGCGAGGGTGATCAGAGATTGAGGCCCCAGGTCGTCGGCCGTTCAGCTTCGTCTAGGAAAACGAAGGCCGGTTTTCTAACGCAGATCGGTACACAGCCTCAGGGTGGCCACTTTGAGTGCTGCTTTGCATAACTAGCGATAGTGCGATGGTAGAGAAGACATACTCTCGCTGAGCCTCGTCCTTTAGATTTGCCGCAATGGAAAGCGATTGATTTAACCGGTTCGAATCATTGACGGCCTGGTTGAGGTGCGCAAAATTCTCGTTCGCTACCTTCTCTGCCGCATCTGCGCGCTGGAATATTAGCGACCCGAAAATGGTCGGTACAGCGCCGCAGACGCCTGTGAATATGCCTACGTCAAGTGCTGAGAATAGAGCTAATCCGACTCCTAAAATTACAACCGCGAGCCCCAGGATGATGCTCGCGATTGAAAGCAAGCGTAGTATCGAATTTTGACGTTCTGCAGATCTAAGGTGATTAAGGTATAAGTTGGCTCGTTTGGTCGTAAACTCATCTATATTCGATTTGATTTCGGCTTGTTGGACGTATTTTGCCGCTTTATCATCCAGTGTGGCGAGGTCTGCAGCAGAGATGTCGCTGACGCTGCCGCTACTCTCTGGATTTCCACCGTCAATTGAACCAAGGTGAAGTTCAAGAAAATCGTATAGCTCTTCACGGTTCTTCTTCCCGATGGCCTCAAGGTCTCCCACTAACTCCTCGGCCTCGTTGAGCTGTTCCTTGCGATTGCTGGTGCGGACAAAGGCGCTAACAGCTGCTGCGGCACTTGATATCCCAACCGCCGCCGAGGCAGCGGTAAGTGGCCAGGTCGAGTCCCCGCCTTCGAAGAAGGAAGCCAACAGTTGCGTGGTCATTGGAGCATTCTGCACTATGGAAAACCCACCTCGGGAGTCTTGGGCTAGTTTGGTGCAAAGTGCTCAGTTGAACGACGCATTGTTGCTGCTCAAGCGACTAGCCGCGGCCTGGGCAGCGTTCAGCTTCAACGACTAGGAAGCTCTCAGCGCGACGGGTAAGCCGAGTTCGGACCGACCTGAGACTCGACAACCGCTTGCCTACGGTTTTTTCCGGACGGCGTCGGTCTAGTCCCGAACAGGAGTGGTTGAGCCCCGATGCGGGGGCCGGCGGGGTTTAAACAGGGCTAAGTTAGGCCTTGAAGATCGGCGCGCGAGGGCATGTTGCGGTGCGGGCACGGTAGCCCAGCCAACGGGCTTATTCGCGACGACATGCCCCGACACCATCGAGAAGAGGTGACGTTCTTGAGGGTGCCGCAAGTAGAGCGGTTGGCTGTTGCTTTGGAGTCCGTGGCCATCGACGCTGGCAGTAGCGACTCGACGGCCACGGCATGCTGGTGCGGTTCACCGCGCAGACCAGAATGCGTGCCAGCGAAATCTGCGGTCTGCGGGGGAAGAACGTCAACAGGTTGCGCCGGCTGGTCGCGGTTAGCGAATCAGTCAGCACGAGCAGTTCTGGGGAGTGGTAGGTGGTTCCGCCGCAGTCCAACAGACTTGAGACGTACCGTTGACTCCCGTCCTCGCATCATCACTCGCGGCTGATGGAAAAGAGCAGGCGAAACGGGGTGCGCTCGGCCCCGGCCGTGTATGTGTGGCAGACCCCGGTTATGTCTGAGGCAGAGCCCTGCGGGTCGACACCGATGCACTGGTGCCGAGTCTTCTACTTGCCGCACTCGAAAGATGCTGCAATAGTCGCGGGGTCGCCAGATACGCTGCGCTCCCACGATCTCCGACATACTTGCGCCGCGCTTCTCATTGCGGCCGACGTGTCAGCGAAGGCCATTCAAGCTCACCTTTGCCAATCTTCCTTCAAAGTTGCGATGGAGATTTACGGGGACCTCTATGACGACGTCTCAGACGCGGTCACGGATGTGAGCGGTGCCGCCTTCGCTGTTTTGGCACAGCGATCAGATCGAACTTGTGGATGCTCAGGGGGCAGTCGCGCCATCAGTCGGGACTGGGTTAATTTGCATCAGGCGGTATGTGTATTGCGTGGCGTTGGTCAATTCGTCGGTCACGCTCGTCACTGACAGGACCATATCGTAGAAGGCCCCGAGAGGGGCCTGCTTGAATCCCGAAAGTGCTTGTTCATCAACGTATCCCGTGTATGTCTGTTCGCTGGACGGATTATCCGCACCGAATGTCGAATGGTCAACGTCGCCCCTGAACAGGCGCATACGCGCTCGAACTTCCGGCTCGATTTGATCAGGGGTTAAGTAATTAAGGGTCGCAAGCATTCGTTGAATTTTCAAAGAGGACAGCTTTGCTTCAGTGAACTCCGCTGACTCATTGGCTGCAACAAGGCTGACCGGCCCCCCGATGTTGTCGAATTGTTTTACAAGGCTACGGAAACTTCTCTGCGCACGAGTATTGAGGGACTTCACTTGTTCTTTGAATTCCAGTTTCGTGTCGTCCATGGAAAAAATTAACACTATAGCGTTTGAGCTATCCTCGAACGGGGAGCCAAACAGATTCATGAAGCCCATTGATGCAATATCAATCACGAAACTTGCGGCTGTCAAGCTGACGATTTCGCTGGCCATTGTTTCCTGAATATTCGTTGGCACGCGTCCGCGCAGCGCAGCTTCTCTACCAGACAGTGCTTGTGAGTATCCCATGTTGTCCAATAGGTTTTGGGTGAGGACTAGGAGATTGCCAACTGCTCGAGTAGGAGCGACCGTCCGTCGACTGGCGGTTGGTTCCACTTCGACACGAAGGAATGGCCGCGCCTCGCGCATCGCTCGACGAGCGAGTTCTGATGGCCTCTCTGCACGGGGTGCTGTATCGGTGTGTCGCTCTATCCGATAATTTGTGCCGGGAAGCCATTCTTCCTGAATTTCGGGTCCACTAATTAGTCGCTCGATCGTGTCCACGTTTTCACCATCCGTGGGGGTGCGAACCAGATACACGAAGTCCTCGGCATTCAGGAATGCTGCCCGAACTGTTATCCCACCGGAACGTGCAATGCTGAACCGTTCATTCGATATTGGCAGGTAAAGCCAGAGGTCGTGATCGGGGGCTTCCTCGGCCCAAGCGGCCAAGTAACGCTGGCCCGACGCGGACGATGCTGCAAAAAGGCGTGGTCCGTCGTAAAACTCGAACGTCTCATCAATCTCAAGACGCCCAAGTGCTGTTCCGACCGGAACCCAACTCATGCCACGACCTCGCAGTTTCCCCAGTCGTTGTCAGCCGCCGGCCTCCACCACGTGTGGTGATTCTGGTTGCCCCCCGTTTGTTTAAGGACCCCCGAGCCTGAGACGTCTACCTTGGCGATCAACTTCTTGCGCAAGGGGCCTACTGCTTCACGTGTCCGTTCCGCTGCAAGTTGCTCGTCAAAGACGCTGAACCCTGACGCCATGCACTCTTGGTCGCCGAAGTCCTTGTTCTTAAAGCGGGCACCTGCCCGTTTAAGCTCCACGTGGCTGAGCGTGTCCTCGCCTGTCGGCGGGGCCGCGTCGACCAGCCGGAAGTAGAGACCAACCGCCCGTGCGGCGTCAGCAGGAGGGCACTGGTCCGGATAGTGGTCCGGCCAGATGATGTCTACTCCTCCTCCAGTCATTCGCAGATCTTCGCACAGCACTCCGACGTTCCTCAGACTCGGCGGGTAAGCCGAGCGGGGCATCGTGAGCTAGGGGGATGAAACGGGAATGTCTCGAACCTAGCGCTATGCGTTCTACCTGGTCGGAGGATTGTGTTTGGTCTTGCTCGCGTTCCGCTTCAAGGTCTAGCCCGACGTGCGACATCAGTAGGTCACCCGGGCATGTCACTTGTTGGGAGCCCACTGGAAGCTCGCGGCCTAGGTTAAGTACTGAACTATTCAAATGGGTGCGGCACAAAACAGGCTGAATCCCGGATTTTTCACAAGTTGCTGACGATTTAGTCCGATTCGTGCCATTCCTTCTTGCAAGATTGCCTCGACGACAGCGGGCCACAGCGCCGCGGGCAGTGGGGGTTCTATGCTCGGCGTGCGGCCGGTTCTGGTGGTGATCGCAGTTCTGCTCACCTGCCTAGCGGGCGTGCCCGCCGCTGCTCAAGACATCGACACTGAAAATCCTGCACCGAGCCAGCCTGCGCGGATCGAGAACCGAATCAATACCGGCCCGACGCTAACGTGGCTGTCGGTGTACTCGCCGAGCATGGATCGGACCATAGAGGTGCAGGTTCTGACCTCCGCGGAGCGTAAAGGCCCGCGCCCGACGCTGTACATGCTCAGCCGATCCGGGGAGAACGAACCGTCGAGCAGCATCTGGCTTCGCAAGGGCAACGCGGCGGAGTTCTTCCGTGACAAGAACATCAACGTGGTTCTCCCGCTTGTCGGTCCAGCGAGCTTCTACACCGACGGGGAGAACAACGACCCCCGCCTCGGCCCCTACCGCTTCTAAACCTTTCTGACGCAGGAGCTTCCGCCGCTGATCGACGCGGAGTTCGAGGGCAACGGCAGTGACGGTGTGGCGGGCCTGTCGAGGGGCGCTCAGTCGGCGATGATGCTGGCCGCCCGGAACCCGGACAAGTACTCGGCCGTCGCGGCGTACAGCGGGTGCTTTCTATCCGAGGGCATACTCGGGCAAACCGTCCTGCGAAGCATCGTCGCCGGTTACGGCGGCAAAGCGGACAATATGCTCGGCGGGTCCCTCAACGCGGGGTGGGCCGCCCACGACCTGTTGGTAAACGCAGAACCGCTGCGCGGAATGTCGATCTACCTCTTTTCCGCCAGCGGCCCCCGGTCCGCACGAGCGGTACGAGACGCTCGAAGACCTCGACACGCTGGTGATCGGCGGGGCGATCGAAGTAGGCACCGATTTCTGCACGCGACTGAACCGTCCTGGATCTGATGGAGACCTGGTTCAAGCCACTTCGCGGTCGGAGGTGGCGGTCGAGCATTGATGACGGTACTCGTTTTCGTAGTC
>NZ_JBFBLH010000017.1:0-66864 GCF_040702585.1 Rhodococcus sp. NPDC079359 | reverse complement strand
CGCGCTCACGCGTCTCGGCATCGAACTTCCTTGGTGCACCCATATCTGCATTCTCCTGGTGAGATCACAGTCTCCACCAGTCCCAGGACGGTTCAGTCCGCGCGGTGAGTAGGTCTGTTCGGGCTGCCGAGATAGCAGCGTGTTCAAGAGGATGTGCTGCATCGTGCAGCGGTCACTGTGATCAGACCATATGAGACACCAGTCTCATATCCAATCGGGTTGTAGCGTGCAGCTATGGGTGTGCCGTCCGACCTTTTCTCGTCCAGTGAAGTCCCAAGGCGTGATTGAGTGCTGTCGCAGACGATTCGGTTCGATCCAGTAGATATTCGTGCGAAGTTGCCCGACCCGCGGATGTGGCCAGGCGAGCTGGATGACCTTCCCGGCGGTAGGAGGAAGTACCGACTGATTGCTCGTCGTGACGTCTCCGCTATCGCCGAGAGAGCAGTACAGGAAGGGTCTTCCTGTTCTGTTGCCCAGTTACATGTTGCGTGTGTCGCGTGGGGTACCAACCCCGGTCAGCCGCTCGTCCGGGCTTTGAAGCCCATGCATGAAGCAGGTGTGACAGACAAGCTCGCTGGTGGGTTGGATCTCGCGCACCGTGAAGGACCAGTGAGTGCCTACCGGGCACTGAGCGGCGGTGGGCGCTTCAAAGTGCGCAACCTTGCGGCTGGATTCTTCACCAAGCTGCTGTACTTCGGTGGGTACGACACCAAACCACTGCTGGGGCGACCGCTGATCTATGACAGCAATGTTGTTGCTGCACTGAATAAATGGACGAACGACACGTGGAAAGTCGATGGGCCGCCTGAGATGTACTCGCGCTACCTGGATTTGGCCGCCGACTGGGCACGTGAAGCAGGTACCGATCCAGATGTGATCGAGCGGGCGCTGTTTGGCAGATGACGAGTCGGCGATCGTCAAAGTTCACTGACACCGATACACCGTCGGGAAAAGTGTGTTCATGAGTGAGAACTTGGGCCGGACCGACGACGACGTTCTGAGCGAGGTTGCCGCTGCTCTCGGTGCGACCACCCGTCCAGTCAACACTTGCGCGGCCGCGTTGCCCTCTACGCCGGGCATCTACTCCTGGTGGGCCGACACGGTGACATTCCCCCTACTGAGCAGCCCGACCGCAGCGACGAACTCGACAGACCGGCTGCTGTATCTCGGGCTGGCATCGAACTTGCGAAAGCGTGTGACTCAGAACCATCTACGACGGAGCGGGAGCTCGACACTGCGGCGAACTCTGGCCGGGCTGCTGATGGACACAGAAAACTACAGCACGCGGCGCACCGACCGAGTGGTGCTGGTCGAAGAAGACGAACGCCGTCTCACCGACTGGATGGAGGAGCATTTGCGGCTGTCCTGGGTCGAATTCGGGCACCCGAAACTGATCGAAACAGCGCTCATTCAGCGGCTGCAGCCGCCCTTGAACGTCATGCACACGCGCGGTACCAATCGCGAGATCATCGATTCCGCCCGTCAGCGCTATCGGGCGAGCGCGACACCACCAGCGGCGACATAACGTGACTCGCCCGCCTAGCCGGCACCGTGATGTTTGAACATACCGTTAACATCCAGCTATGCCACGGGTGACAGTGACCAGCGGGGGTGGATCCGCGCGATATGGATCTAAGTGCCAGGCCTGCGACGGGTACGGCGACATTCAGAAGCTGCGATCTGAATGGCTGTGTATGCCGTGCAGGATGAACAGGACCACGATCCTGACGGCGAGAAACACGGCCGAGCGAAGAAAAGACGCGCAGCGGCAGATCAGTGATCGGCGAGCTGCGAACGCTCGTACCGCCGCAGAAGCCGCGGAAGCGGCGAGGGAAGGCCTTCTGGTCCGGCGGCGGCGAAACGCCGTACTCCAGCGCCCTGCCAGGGCAAGGAAAACAGTAGCGGTGAAGAAGACCCGAAATCAGGAGGCTGCAACGTATTCCGAGCAGAATGCCTCGACGAATCAGCCATTGCGTGAGGCATCAACCCACGGGGGTAGTGCAAAAGACAGCAATCGCACGAAGCAGAAACCCCGTCCCTTGCAGCCTGCTTCAGAGACCTTCGAGTCAGCTCGAACGAGGTTGCAACAGAGGTGGAACGCGCGACGGAGCTAGGGCGCATGGGCGGCGATCCGTCGAGGTTACTCGGTGACGTGATGCTCGCCGACTCCTCAGGTCTGCACCGAAGTTGGGGAGCATTGAGCGGCGGGCGTTGATCTCCGCGGCGAGTAGCCTGACGGCAGCTGCGTTCGAGAAAGGTGTGGTGTTGATGAGTGGGTCGATCGAAACCCCGGAAACGTCTCACGTCGTAGGGGAAACGCGGACAATCGAGGTCCGCGTCAATGGGTACCCGCTCACGCCTATCCAAGACTCCACCATCCTGCTCAATCCCGACGTGGTGGCACTGACCTACGAGTTCAAGGGGAACGGTTATCGGTTTGAGTTCGTCGAGGCTACCGTCCACGGTCGGGACCTGCGTCGGGCTGATCGGGCGACCTCGTCAGGACAGCACTCGGAAACATGGAGCGCACGACTGCCTCAACCCGTATCGGAGGCTCCGCCTGAGTGGCTGTACCGGTTAGCCGTTAAGCACGCCCCGGACTTCGATCCAGCCACATTCTTCTGAGAGGCATCCTCCAGCGGTGCACCGGGCATGACGGCGATAGGCGTAACGATTCAGTATCTACCTTTGATATGTCTACTGCCGGTGCCACATTGGGTGAGCACTCGATTCTCAAGTCTTCGAGGGGCGTATGTCCAACAGCGTATTGAGCCACCTACGGGTAGCCGGGATCCGTGCACCACTGCTCGCATTCTGCGGTAGTGCGCTGCTCGCAGGGTGCGCTTCGTCGGAGCCTGCTGAGCCGGTCGTTCCGGCGCAGCCGACCAGCGACAGCGTCAATGGTTCACCGGATGAATGGCTCGCCCAGCTATGCACCACGCAACCCCCAGGACCGTCGAGCGAACGATACGACGGCGCAACGCTCCTGGTCGACTATTGCCGCGGCGACGGCGGTGCTGGAATTTTCATGACCACCTATGACTCACTTACAGCGGCACGCAACACCGCCGCGCTCGGTCGAACGAAGTGCGAAGCAGTCGGTGGCGACGGTCTGTACGGCTACTACTTCACCAGCCCCGCACCCCAATGCCCGTTCGACGCACTGCGACCGTTAGGTTTCGACGTACAGAGCAGCTGAAAAGCGCCGAAGACTGTTCTATGAGCAGGCGGTCGCGAGCTGCCACGCGGGCACTGTCCGGCAGGTGTTGGTGTTTCGGCCAGGCCACACCGCACTGCGTGCTGGCACAGAGACGCGCTAGATCGGCGTAGATCATTGGTCAATTCTGGCGAGCCCGGCCTGGAGGCGGCTGCGGGCCGTTAGCGTAGCTGAATGAGTTCTTTCGCAGGTCCGCCAGACAGTCCTGATCCTCCTCCAGGCTGGTATCCAGATCCGAACTCCCCGTCATTGCGTTGGTGGGATGGATCGGCGTGGACGGGCACTACCGTGCCGGTTCCATCACATGATCGACCACCTCCGCCGCCATCGACTCCATCAGGTCCCGATCTTGGCACTGCTTCTGTCATCTCGAACCCACCACGCGACCAGCATCCTTTCTTCAAGCAGCACTGGCCGCGATTGTTGATCGATGCTGTCGTGCTCCTTCTGACAGCCATCTTCGCCGCAGCGCTGTGGGCGGGTCTGACGCGGTTGGCGGGCAATCCAGACGAATTGTCGACCGACTACATCGCTTTGATGGTTGTCCTCACCTTGACGTTGGTTGCTGTATACGTATCGTGGCGTCGTTCGGCCTTCTACGTAGCCCACCAGCCTCGCGGCACGAGCGCCGGGGAGAAGGCCCGAAATCTTGTTTTGGTCGGCGTACTCGGCGCGGCTCTGATATTCGGGGTGGCAATGGGCATTCGTCAAAACTTGGCGGAGCCCAGTTTGAGTGGTCGCACCATGCAGTCGATGTTGCGCTCGAATCTTACTGCGGCCGAGGGTTCGCCGGTCCGTACCGACACCATCCGCTGTCCGGAGGGCCGAGACTTCCGTGAGGGTGACGTCGCGCGCTGCACCGTTCGAACGTACGACAACGCGAGCGAGGTACTCGTCGTCACAGTTCTGCGCGAGGGTGAGGAGTGGAGCCTCAATATCGACATCGGGTAGGTCAAGTGTGGACATTCGCTGTATGCAGCCGAATGACGGCTTTGCAACCGCCGCGCTGACCGGGCTTGAACTGCCAACTGACTTCGTACTGGGGATCGTCCAGAACAGCGGGTGAGCCTGCTGACCTTGATTGCGCGCACAGGTCATAAAGGTTCTTGTTCAAATGCACGTAAACCGCTGTGAGGCAACAGATGTACTCGTACTGACTTATTGCCGATAACAGATATTTTGTCAGGTAGACCTCCTTATGTGATGTGCCGCAACGGTTGTCACTGCGGTTTGGTAAGTGCCGACCAATCTCGAATCGGTGTCACGAGGTATCAAGTCTTCGCGCGGGTAATGGGCGAGACGGCCAAAATGTTTGTCTCGTTTTGAGCTCTGTGCAGGGCCTCGTCAAGCCACTGTCGACCACCATAGGCATCATCATCGTCGCCCTCTGATCGATCAGTGGGTACGTGCGGTGAGGAAACTGGTTCGATGGGGGACGAGCCAGATCTGGTTGTCGCAATCTTCAAAAGCGGCGTCCCAGCACGTCGAGCCCCTGAGTGGTGTCTTTGTCGCGTTTGTCGGAGACACGGGTTAGCCTGACGCGCACTATGACTGCGTACAGTTTCGGTAATCGTTGGGTCGGAATCATCGCGCTGGGTACCCCGCCACCCCCTGAACCGTTGCACAGGATGGCGCTACGCCTGCGCGCAAAGCTTCTTTCCCGCACGGTGTCTCTCGATAGAACCGTTGTGGTCCCCGTTGACACCCTGATGCAGTCGCTGGCCCGACTGCGAATGCAGCTGACCGTATCGGGTCAGGATGCGCGGTCACAGGAATGCCTCGAAATGGAACGCAAGTTCCGCGCCGGGCGCACCCCCGTACTACGGCCTTGGATAAACAAGGCACTACTCGAAGTGCACACGCCGCTCCCCTCACGACTACCGAAGGACAACGCCGCGTCGGCTACAACAACGACGGCACGGACGGAAAGCATTGTGCTCACCGGGTGGGCGCAGTATCCGCAGGCACCGCGGTCTCCGTGGGTACCGCCGCCGCCGCCGCGGCTGTTGCAGGATCTACGGAAGATGGACTTGGTCCTGGATGAGGATGCATTGTTGTGGGTGCGGTGGGCGTGCCTACACAGAAGCTACCTTTACGAATCGGTACCCGACAGCCCGGTCAGCCCGGCGGTGCTGGATCTGCTCGATGCCCTCGGACGAGGCTGGATGCGTCTGGCAATGCTCGATCGAGTCCGCACGCAGCGCGACGATTTCGCTACAAACAATGAGGTCAGCGGCGTCCTCGCCTCGGACCATCACGCCCGGGCCCTTCTCGGCACCTGGGTCGGCGACGTCCAGGCCGCGTTCTATGGCAAGGGCGAAGCTGCCCTGATTGCAAACGGTCGGAAAAGCTCCGCGCCAGTGGGCGTCGCGATGCAGATCCTCGGGGCCTTGTCGCTGGTCACTGCGTCTCAGGCACCGGCAGATGCACTTCTTGAGCGGATTTCGTTCACTCCTCAACGCCCGGAACCGGATTGGGCAACGGTCCTTGGTTCAGCGTTGAAACGCGAACCGGAGTTCGTACGCTCTTCATCCGGCCCGGATCACGACAAGACTTTCACTGTGACGGTGACTGCTAACGGGCTTTCGGCGTCTGCCTCCGCGAAAAGCTTCAAGACGGCGCGTAAGGCCGCTTCACGCTCGTACGTCCTGCAGCATCTGCCCCGCGCAGCGCAGGACGACTCACCCGGTCGTGCGCAACCAACAGCAGCGCCCCGCCTTTACAGAGGCGACTTCCCACAACACATGCGTGCGACTCGGTGGGCGCAGCAAGCCTTCGAGGTGGCTGACGCCGCGTGGATGAGCCAGGCGCTGACACACCGATCCTGGGTTCACGAGAATGCAGCGATGGTGGCCGAAGCCGCCCAGCGTGACTACGGGACCCTGGCCGCTGAAGGCTCTGAGGTTCTTACCACCTTGGTGCGTCATCATTATGTGCTGCAGACCCTGAGTTCCTCGTCCCGACTGGCAACGACGGTGGCTGTACACCCGGCAGTGTCGGCCGAGGTCGTGCTGCCCTTGTTCGACGCGATGCCCGTAGGAGCCGGGGTGCTTCGGGGCAGGGGCATGCCCGTGCTGAGTCGGGAGGTCAAGGAAGATGTCGCGCAGGCCATCGCGGCTGTGGCATGGCGCGCCAACGGAGACCTCCTCATGGAGCGTCAACCCCAGACGGTAGCGAACTGGATCCGTTCCTTCGAGCCGCCCGTTGATTCATCGACCCAGCTGCAGGAATATTGCGCGCGCCTGAGGGTCGACTACGACTTCGACTACGAACGTCGTGGCCCCGACCATCAATCGGAGCAGCGCGCAACCATCACATTCGCCGTCGACGGCAGTCCGCGCTGTCGCGGGCCATGGCGCTCTGGAAAGACCCCGGCGAAACAGGCGGCGGCAGCGATTGCACTGGGCTGGGTTTTCGGCCGCGACGAGACCGGTCCGTCGCCAACCGGGGACCGTCTGGCGCTGCTGCGGGAAGCGTTCCTTGCCGAGCTGCGCCTGGCCGACCCCGACCGGTGGATCCATTTCGATAGGGACGTCATCTCCGGCACGCTGGGTGTCGATCTGCTTGCTGCCAGGGACTATGACGGTTATTTGCACTGGAGTCGAGCACGAGCGCATTTGGTCCCCGGTTCGGCGATTGCGACCGTTGCCCGACTGACCGCGTTCTACAATGCAGTTCTGACACAGCACTGCCGGGCGGCGGTCCGCCGGTGGAGTGTTCAGAACACTCCCTTTCACGGCGCGGAGGTGCTGCCGACGGAGCTCGCCGACCACATCGCTGCTTGGCGAGCCGGGTCGGGTCCGGGTCGACTGACGCTGCTCGAAGACCTATTGACCATGCTCCGCGGCGCTGACCGGGTAGCAGCCACCCTAGATTACGTGCAGCGGCAGGCGCATACAGTCGCAGATTCCGCTGGCGTTCGTCTCGAAACCGAAAGCAGCAGCGATGCCACCGGTCGGTCTGTCGTCCTTCATCTTCCAGGGGCGCGATGGTCGGAGGCGTTCGAGCCGGTCATAGATATCGTCGACACCATTGTCGGCGGAGCGATCTGGGTCCAGGAGGCCGAAGTAATCTCGGTCACGATCCCCCTCGAACCGATTGCCGACGACCCGATGACGCGGGCCGGGCTATACGCCATTGAGGGGGTGTGGAGTGATCCATGGCTGAATCGAGTACGCGACGCTCTGACAGATCTCTTGCTGCTGGTCGAATACCTCCCCGCATCCGAGGCTGGACCGTCACCAGCACAGGTGGACGAGTTGGCCCGCGCCGAACATGCGCTCATGCTGTGCCTACGGACCAAAAGGTAAGGCAGATGATGATCGGGACATCATCGCCTCTGGCGCAGAAAGATTCCTCAGAACTCAAGGAATTGGCGTGCGCTCAGACCGTCACGAACCACCAGCGCATGCAATTATGCGGACTCGGCCAGGATTACCTTCTGAGCTTCGAGGTGTCGTCGGAGGGATAGAACGGCACCGCCGTCGGAGTCGACCTCGTCTAGTGGACGGAGGTTGACTTCGTACGCCGCCGCAAGCCGCGGCGTGTGTGCGAACACCACATCGAACAGGGCACAAGGTTGTCCAGTGAGATCAGCACCTCGTTCCCTACCTCCATGAACGCTTTGACCGCGTCCAAGTGAATATGAGCTCATCGAGGATGGTCGCGTCGAGGGCTGCCTGGTGCCTCGCATCCAGCCATCGGCGGCCGAACCGGTAACCCCAAACTCCGCGAAGGAGCGCGGGTCAAATTCTAATGTGAGAACCCAAACTTGACCCTGTTGGCTTCGTCGTTCTCAGTCTGCGAAGGTGAGGATGCAGGGTCTGGCACCGAACTTCGTGCGAAGGCTGCAGCGCGTTCCTCCTCGGGCATGAACAGGATGTCGGACAAGCGGCGAACGGCATTTGGAATCGCCGTTCGGATGATTGCCGAGTCGTCGTCAGATTCGAGTACACCGGCGGCTTGGAGCGCATTGATCGTTTCCAACATCTTCCCGGGTAATGGCTCTGCGTTTCCGACTGGAACGCCGGTGTATGTAGGTGACGGACGATTGATCCGAAATGGCGCGTGGTAGGTAGTTCGCCGGAGACGCTCGAAGCCGTCGTGTACGAGGTGAACCGCTACGGAGTTCTCTTCTTCTCTGTCTCTACCCCGGCCGTGGCGTGGGCTAGTCACGATAAGGATCATCGACCACAGCCGTTTAACAAGAACATCGGCAGCAAACCGAACGTCAGGGTCGGGGTGGCCGTTGACCAGGGTGAGCAGCCTGGGGTGGATGATCTGACGCCAGTCTTGCTCGATCGCCTCGGCGACATCTTTCGAGTCGGTATTCCCGTCTTCGGTGTACCCGCCAAGAGCAGCGATGCGGAAGCAACCGGGCTGCCACCAACTTTCAACGGCCAGGACGGTGTTGATCGTGTCCGTGTGCAGCGAGCGCACGAACGCGCGATACTCAATGTCGAGTTGGGAATCGGAAGCGTCTGACATGGCACAGATGCTACGTCCGTCGATGGCCGTTGCCTGGGTATTGAGTCGATCGCCGGCGGTCGCTGAACGTTTACAGCTGCCGGCCGGTCTGCCCGCGTCGCGGGGTCGCGATCGTGTTTGAAGCGATCGGTGCTGTTCGTGGTCAACGAGATGGAGGCGACAGCCCATCCGGTTGATCGCCTGTACTGCATCGGGTCCGGCCGAAATTGGTGGCCCGTGCGGGCCCATACCGCCCCCGTCACGCGCCAGTCCCGCCATGGCGGGACTATCGCCCATGTGTTCATCTACCGGCGTGATCGCCCGAGGCTAAGCTATCGGCATGAACAACCTCGGTCCCTATCAGCTCTTCACCATCGCCGCCAAAGAGGCTGGAGGAGTTGGGAATTACATGAAGGACATCGAGCGTGGGGCTGTTTCAGAAGCCACGCCCGGCCTCCTCATCAAGGGCGTTGGCATGGGTGTCGTACTTACGACCGGAGTGATTGCGTGCAAAAAATTCATGGACCAACGAAAGGCGGACCGTGAAGCAGCCGAGGAAGCAAAAAGGCTTCTGGCCACCGAAATCGAAGGTGATGGCTCGCAATCAGTAGATGCCGACCCCGCCGGTTTCTGACACGACCGCAGCATTCCTTTAGCGACCCCGGCTCCTCGGCTCTCTGCTAGCTTGCACACCCGGTATCGATAACGAAAATCATTGCCGATAACGGATCTTATGTCAGGTATTGGTCGAGAGATGCTCGTACGCAGAGTGTTTCGATCTTACCCACTGGCATGTGTATTGCGGTCGTTATCCACCGCTAGCCTGTCCGACTAGTCGAACAGGTCGAGTGAGTTGCCGGCGTCTGTGGTGGTGGCTGGGGTTAGGTACGGGGTGCGTGTTTCGATCTGGACGGCGAGTTGGATCGGGGTAGTGCCACGGGTGAATCCGGCGTCGACGATGCGGTCGATGCCGGCGCCGATTAGCGGAGTTAGGCGCTCGGAGACGGCGTGCAGGGTGTGTTCACGGGTCTGTCCGGCGTGGACGATGAGGTTGCGTTTGCGGTAGAGCCGGGCAAACTCGCGGCGCAGTACTGTGCGCAGCTTGCCAATCTCACCGCTGGGGTCGGTCAGCGCCGGAAGCACTCGGTCGAGAGCGAGTCGGTCTCGATCGTTTTCGAACTGCACCGGTGTGGTGGTGTCGGCGGCGCGCTGCTGAAACAGTTTCGCCCGCGCGAGGTTCGTCAGCTGCGGTTCTGCGATGTCGGTGGCGAGAGTGTCGGTGTTCTCTCGGGCGTACGCCCAGGCGAGATCGGTGAATTCGGCGCGCAGGGCGCTGGCCGCGATAATGGCGGCGATGCGGTCGGCGGCGACGTTGTCGGTGTCGCCCGGCCCTACGAGCAGCGATTCGATAGCCGACCATCCGCTCATAACCGCGATGTGGGGTGGGCTAGTGCGCAGCGGCTGAAGCAACGCAAGGGCGTTGACGATGTGGTCCGGGGGTGCAGTGAGGTCGCTGATTCTGCCGTGTCGCTCGAATGCCCTGATCTCGATGCTTCGGTCGGTGTCGGACGTGCCGTACGCCTGTTTCTTCTCCCGCGACCACATCCGCGAACAGATCGTCACCGGTGTGGCGGTGGCGCGAGTCCCCAGGACGAACTTTGTTTGCAGGTCGAACACCGCCGCCCGCGCCCGGTCGACGGCGGTATTGATCTCACGCGCGTCCACCGTAAGCAGAAACGATCCCTGATTGCGGATCGTGTCGGCATCAGGGGCGTGGGCGTCTTTCCATCCGGAGGTCTCGGTGGCGTCGAACCACCCCGGCGCGGCACCGGCGGTGACGTCGAACGGTGGTGTGGTCACCACTGGAACACAGAAGATGTAAGTCTTTTCCGGGCGCGCGAGCCGCTCCTGCCCGTCGCGTAGAAACTCTGCCACCGATGCCATACGCGGTGACCTCGCGTATTGAGCGAGCCAGGTGTAGATGCTGGACTTGTGATAGCCGTGATCGAGCAGATGCGCCCCGATCCGGCGGGCCGCATCCTGCGTCCCTATCGGCTTGTCCGACTCGAACACCGTCGCCCACTGTTCGAGGTAGTCGGTGCGCGCGCGGTCAACTTCCGCCCGTAGAGTTAGCCAGGCGTGACCTGTGTCAGCGCTGCCCGCTTTGACCTTGTCGATTGCTGCGAGCAGTTGTTTGCGGTTGACGATTCCACGATCGTCGCGTGTGACGGCGAGCAGGTCGGCCTTCATATCTTTCAGCGCGGACTCGGGAAACTCGGGGTTGATGCACGAGTCGAGTAGCTCGTCACCCAAGCGTAGGGTTCCGCTCTGCCACAACCGGCGCTGCCAATGGGTGTGGGTTGAGGTCAGTTCGCTCAACCGTGATACGAACCCCGTCTGTCCGGGCTTTTCTTCGATCGGCACGCGTGCTAGTGTGTCAGATGTAAATGGGTCCAGTCGCAGACTTCGGTCCGCCATTGGCCCATTCCTTCTTCTGAAGGCAGCAGGGCCCCGGATGCACATCCAGGGCCCTGCTTTTATTTGCGGCCTGCGCGATCGGACTTGCCCATGGCGGCGATAGTCGCGGACCCACCGCAGCACCCCGTGACTGGAAATAGCGTTGCGGCCGGTGCGTCGGCGCTGCCGAGGCCCGTGAACGTCGCGAACAGGATTTAGACGGCGAGCGCGGCACCGACGGAAGTCGTGGTGCCCGAGACGAGCACCCGTCAGCGACCCATTATCGGTGCGTACGCGCGTAACTAGCGTCTCAAAATACTGTCGCACGACCGCAACCAGCGGGTTCGGTATTGCTTGATCGGAAGCGGAGTTCGCGGGGAGGCTGGGTCGGTGATCGTTATTGTCGGGCCGCGGCGATTCACGATCGGGACGTGCTTCGCGATCGGTCCCCTGAAGGCGATGCTGCGCGGGCAAGACGCGCACGCCCGAGCTGAAGGAGTTAGCCTCGTCGGGCCGTCGACCGACTCGTGCGGAACTAGTTGAAGTAATGGAACACGCGACTGGTCATCGTGTCGGCCTCGTCGTCGAAGGTGCCGAACGCCGACCGAAGCAGCTCGTAGGCAGGTGCCAACTGGGTCAGCTCGATCTTCGCTACCGATGAGACTGTCCATCCGGGGACCCCATCATGTCCTGGAATCGGGTGACCGAACAGATCGACCAGGGCCTCGCGGCGATACCCGTTCTCCACGAGATCGTCCTCGGTGTACCAATCGTCTCGTGGGTCATGAACGTGTTCGTCCTTGACTCTTGGTAGCTCGGTCTCGAGCCAGTCGTCGCCGGTCGATGGTGTCGCGGGTTCGGACACTATTCATTCCCTTCGGGGCCACGTGTACGAGTCGTTTCAGCCTGCACAATGCTAACCGCCACACTGATCTACAGGTCGTCCACGCAAACGTGCGACGGCGACGGGTATATACCCACCTGGATAGGTTCGTTTGCCCCTCGCGCGGGCATCCATCATGAATGCCGCCGAATCCGTTGTCTCCGATGCTCGCCACCGCCGGGCCGCTCCCGTCCGGACCGGCCTGGGTTTGGGAATGGAAGTGGGACGGCCAACGCGGTGTCAGCGTTGTCGACGGCACATCGCGGGTGAAGCTGTTCTCCCGCAACGGAAACGACATCTCCGCCTCGTTCCCGGACGTGGCGTCGGCGCTATCGGAGACGATGGCAGGCCGATCGGTGACCCTCGACGGCGAGTTGGTGGCACTGGACTCGGCCGGTCGGCCCGATTTCGGGCTGCTGCAACGCCGAATGCATGTCGCGCGCCCCTCGGCGGCGTTGCTGCGGTCCACCCCGGTGACGTATTTCGTCTTCGATGTCCTCGACGTCGACAGCGAATCGGTCCGGACGCTCCCCTACACGCAGCGCCGTGCGCTGCTCGAAGGCCTCGGCGTGGCCGACGGGCGACGGGTACAGGTACCGCCGACCATGACGGGAATCGACGGCGAGACGTTGATGGGCATTGCCGCCTACAACGGCATCGAGGGGGTCGTCGCGAAGAAAGCCGAGTCGGTGTACCGGCCGGGGATCCGGTCGCCGTCGTGGATCAAGGTACCGATCCGGAACACACGCGAAGGCGTGATCTGCGGATGGGTTCCCACCGGCGGGCGCGCCGGCGGAACACTGGCAGCGCTGCTCCTCGGAGCGTACGACGAGGCGGGCGAGTTGATCTACATCGGCCGTGTCGGAACGGGTTTCACCGATCGGATGCGCCGAGAGCTGCGGAGCACACTCGCCGAGCGCACTCGTCCGGACAGTGCGCTACACGGGCCGATTCCCCGCACCGACGCAGTCGGAGTGTCCTGGGTGGCACCGGAATTGGTGGCGACCGTGGAATACCGCGAACAATCGACAACGGGGCGTTTGCGGCATCCCGCATTCAAAGGCATTCGATCCGACATCGATCCCCGCGATGTCCTGAAATGAAAGGTTGCAGCTCATCGCCACATTCGTTGGCTACGCTGGCCGGTAACCGAGTCCCTGACATTGCGTGTGATCGAAAGGTTTTCCGGCTGTGGCCAAACGAGTGACAACCCAATTGGTGGACGATATCGACGGGTCGGTCATCGACGACGAATCCGGCGAAACGATCGAATTCGCTGTGGGCGGTGTCGAGTACGTGATCGACCTGAAAGCAAAGAACGCCACCGAGTTTCACAGGAAGCTCGACTACTACATCGAGCATTCCGTTCGTGTCGGTGGCCGCAAGCGCAAGCCCTCCCCCGCCGGCGCGACGACGCCCGCGAAGACCGGGACACCGGCCACGCGTGATCCGGCACAGACACGCGCGATCCGGCAGTGGGCATTCGACGAGGGCTACGAGCTCAGCAGTCGTGGCCGCATCCCGGCCGCCATCGAAGAAGCGTACAACGCCGCTCACTGACCAGGCCGTGGAGTCTCTGCAGCTGAGCAACAGCGCGAAAGAGGGAAGCTTTCTAGTGCTCGTCGCCCCCTCTGACCCAAATCTGTCCGGAGGAACGCTAGATTGCCCCGTATGAGCGAGAACGTCGGCGTGGCTGCGGTGCCCGATCACGTGCTCGATGGGCTTGCCGAGGTGCTGATCGACCGGATCGATCAACTCCTCGATCGGGTGACCGATCGGGCTGTGGGCGCGCCGCCGCCGGGATCGGCGGCGTGGGAGTCGGAGTGGAGTGCCCGAGACACGGCGATCGGACGTGCACGCGTAGCCGAACGGTCCCGTGTACGGGATGAATTGGCGCGCCGTGCTTTCGCCGGACTCGACATAGCAGGGTGTACCGCCCCTGTTATGCCAGCTCGGCACGCTCCCCCGGTCCGACCCCGCCGGACAAAGACCGGACGTGTCCGCGTCGACGAGGAACAGCTGACCTTCTTCTGAACCCGCCGCTCGAACTCGTTTCCCGATGGGTGCAGGCGTACGACCCCGCTGCTGTCCTGCGGCACCCGTTTACCGACGCGCGGTGCGTTTCTTGGTGCCTGCGGTGGATTTGCGGTCCTCGAACTTCAGCTTGAATCCGAATGTCTTGCTGCCCTGGTAGGTACCTGCGGCCAGTGCACCCTTGGCCCGGTACGTCTTACCTGTCTTGCTTGTGGCGTCGAATTCGATGGTCTCCCCGGCCAGTAGCCTCTCGAGTTCCTGTTCGGTGAAGTCCTTACCCGGCCAGTGTTCGTTGGCACCCCATCCGCGCCCTTTGAACGTGACCGGTTTGCCTTTCCACACTCCGCTGACCAGGTCGGTCCGAGGTGGCCGCTCGGCGAACTGCGGGTTGAAGCTCACGTGTGGGTACTGCTTGCCGTCTTTCTCCCGCACTCCTGGTTCGAGCTTTCCCGTGCAGGTGAACGTCTTTCCCGACTTCGCGCTCGTGGCGACGATTTCGATGACCTGACCGGCGAGCAGTGCCGCTACTTCGGTGTCGGTGAACCGGTGGCCACCGAAGACCCTCTTCGCGCGGGTCACGACCGTGCCTGCGTGGGTGAAATGCAGCTCCGGTGGCAGCTCGATCATCTCCACCGCTTCCCGGGTCACCCCGGCCTTGCCCATCCGTGCCGTGAGCTCGCCGGACAACGCCTTTGCATTCGCCGTCATCGTTTCGAGGTCGCGGCGCACCAGATCCGCTACGAGGGACAGATAGTCGGCTGCCTCGCCGGTGCCGGCCTCGATCTGCGCCATCTGCTCGAAGACCTGCTCGGTGATCGTCAGATCCCCGATGTGCGTGCCCGGCAGGATCCGATGGTTGAGTTCACCGATCGCGCTGAGGGTGATCTTGCCGCGCTGCTCGACCATCAAGGCCTTGCCGCCCGCGTTGTTCGTGACCTCGGCATAGGTGCTCGTCCGTGTCGCGCCGGTACCGACGCTCCGCTTCTCGAGCTGTTTCATCAGCCAGCCCATCGTCGGGTGCGGGGGCCGGGCGGGGAAGCCCTCGTGGACGAACGGGTCCGCGACAGTACCCAACGCCGTCGCACCAGTGGGTTGCTCGTCGCGCTCGCCGCCGTCCTCCTCCTCGACGACGAACACGCCTTTCCATCCGAGCACTGCGGGCACATTCAGCGAGCCGACGAAGCTCGGATACTTCGCGACGTGTCCGCGATGCTGGTCGTACTCGTAATCGGGGGCGAGCATCGTCAGGTAGTTCTTCGCGAGGAGCTCGTAGATCTCCCGACCCAGCTCGCCATAGGCCTTCTCCACTGCCGCGAGGCTCGGCGGTACGTTGGGCCCCGGACGGTTGGCACCGTGCGCGCCACCGGACTTGATATGGCTCGTGCGCGGGCCGCGGTGACTCAGCGCCGCCGGATCCACTCCGACGACGCCGGCGATCGCGTCGACCAATGGAAGTAGCTCGTTGAACTGCTCGATCGAGATGAACTTGTCCTCGGTGCGCGGGTAGGACACCACCTGCGCCTCGTACATCTTCTGATAGGTGTCGAGAACGTTCTTCGCCCCGAAACCATTCTTCGACAACAGAGACGACAGTGCGGCCAGGTCCATCAGTTTCGGCGGTCCCGTTTTCTTGCGCGTAGTCCCGTCGTGGACGACCGGTGATGACTGCAGGCCGCCGGGAACATCGCTGTCGTTCTCGAATCGATCGATGTCGGGGTCGGTGTACGTCACGCCGTTCTCGTCCCGAAACCGGCTCTCGTAGAACGCTTTCTTGACGTATCCGTGGTGCGCGTCGAGCCCGTCACCGACGATGACGACCATCGCGGACTTGAGCCGTCCGTTACGCAGCACCGTGCTCGCGCCGGTCGTCTTGGTCGCGAGTCTGGTGAACTGCATCGAGAGCATGTCCCACTTCGACCGGAAGTCGGCCTTGCGGTAGTCGCCCTCGGCGGCGATCGCCGTGACCGGGCGACGGGCTGTGAAGGCCTTACGCAGCGATGCCGGTGTTTCGTCGAGGAACTCCATGCGTTCGAGCTTCTTGTTCTCGAGGCCCAGGTACTCCACGATCTCCCAGCCCAGGAGTGAGCCTTCACCGGTCGGATCGAGATCGGCTGCATTGCAGATGCTCTCGCAGCCCGAGAGGGTCGTCTTCAGTTCGAGGAGCAGGCTTTTCGCGTCCGGATCGGTGACCAGCTTGCCGCCGGACACCCGGCGCCGGATTTCTCGCTCCCAGCGGAAGTCGTCGGCGTTCCACGGCAGGTGTTCGAGCTCCCAGCTCTTGTACTTGTCGGTGAGAGGCGCGGGCACCATCGCGGAAGGATCCTTCAACTCCAGCAGGTGGCCGCGAGCGTGGACGATGACGTACTCCGTGCCCCCGAACGTGCCGCTCATACCGCCGAGTGCGGCGGCAAAGTTGCATGCTGCGGAGGGCTTTTCGGTGAGGATTCCGACTTTTCCCATGACAATGGATCCTTCTCTGCGGTGCGTGCGGCGTGTGGACAGCGAGGGTGTTGCCGGTGGCCAGTCGGCTAGAGGCCCGCGCTGACGAGGCGATAGTTCGCGACTTTCCAGCCGTCGTCGGTGCGTTCTAGGTCGACGGCTCCGGTGTAGCCGGTGAACGGGGTGATCTCACCGCTGCGGTGTTGGACGACGCGGTCGATGGTGACGGCAACGGTGGCCTGGGTGTCACCGTCCATCTCGGCGGCTGTGCCGTCGGTGTAGACGCTGGTGTCCGGTTGGGCGACGGCGGTGACGATGTCGCCGCTGCGTGCCCACGCCGACCATTCCGGGATCGGTTGCGGCGCTGGATCGGGTGGCGTGGCGGCGGCGGTGGCCATCGGGCCGGTGAGGTTGTCGCGCTGGGCGTGCAGGGCATCCCACGGTGAATCCTGCACTGCCGGTTGCCAGGTGTACACAGCGGACATCACCGACGTCGCGACGCCGACCGGGTCGGTGGCCGAGGGGTCGATGGCGATTCCGGCATCCGTGCCCGGTGCCGGCGGTGTGTCCGGGCCGCGGAACACGAACACGATCACAGCGGCAACGGCGATGACACCGACGATGCCGAGACACGCGAACACGATGCCTGCTCGCCGGCTCATCTCGTGCTCCCCTGCGAGTCGAAGTCGGTGGCCGATTCCGCGTCGGTGTCGGAGATCTGGCCCAGCGCAGCGGCTTTGGCGATGAAGGCGAGCCAATCGACGATCGGTGCGTCCGCCTGGTCACGGTCGAGGATCTGTGCCATGTCTGTGCTCCTTGGTCTGTGATGGTGCCAGTGTCCTGGTGGCCACCGACAACAATGTGCGAGTGGGTGCAGCATCACCCGATGGTGTGGACTCCTGCTGCGGCGAGGACGCCCACCGTCCAGATCGCCCACATCGCCGCTACCGTCGAGGCCAGACGGATGGCCTTCTGCAGAGCAGTGACGGCCGCGTTTCGGCCTCGTGAGTGATCCACGGCGACGGCGAGCGCGCTGCCGATGGTCATGGCGACGGTGACGACGATGACCGCACACCAGCCCTGGGTCACGGCGTCGCGGGCGGCCGCGACCCGGCCAGGCTCCCCGGAGGTCGAGTCGGTCGAGGCCAGCACCGCGTCGGCGACCGGTACCGCCCACGCGAGCCACACGGTGAGCGAGGTGAGGGCGAGCGCGACCAGTAATCGGTGGACATCGGTGGGGACGAGCTCGTACGTGGTGCGAGGCGGTGTGGTGGTCATGACGGTGGCCTTTCGTTCTCGGGTGCGCATCCGGATGCTCCTATCCGGCCAGGTCGTAGTCGGATGCGGTGGCGGTGATCGTGGTGACGTAGTTCTGGGTCTCCGAGTACGGCGGGACGCCGCCGAACTGCTGTACCGCTCCGGGGCCGGCGTTGTATCCGGCGAGCATCAGCTCGACGGGATCGCCGGTGATGGCACCGGATTCGATCCCCGGTCGCAGGGTGTCGGCGACCGAGCAGTTGTAGCGGCCCTGCGCCATGACAGCATCACCGATGTCATTGGGATCCCCCTCCCCCGCTGCACCAGTGACCACTCCCTGGTCGTCGACGGGAAAACCGAACGACGCCCACGTACCGGGAAGGAACTGCGCATACCCCTCGGCACCGGCGGGGCTGGTCAGGCCGGGTGTGAAGCCGGATTCCTGTTTGAGCTGAGCGGCGAGGACCGCGGGTGAGAGTTCGCGGCACTGCTCGGCCGAGAGGGCGAGCCACGGCTCGAACTCGGGCGGTATCTGGCCGGCGGCGAGTTGCCCGTGATCGCCGAGTCCGGCACCGGGTGCGGTGGTGCAGTTCCCGGTCGCTTTCGGTGCGGATCCACTGCCGCCGGGGACTGGCCCGTAGATCTGACCGGGTGCCGGTGCACCGTGGCCGACGGTGGTGACGTGGACGTGGTCGAAGTGGTTCTGGGTCGGAGATCCCCTGTCCTCCATGGTGTTCGGTTCACCTTGAGAGGGGATGTATTCCTGTCGCCAGATCATGTACTCGATCTGGAAGTAGTCGCGGTTGCTCCACAGGTAGTCCTTGACCTGGTCACCGAGCGCTTTGCCTTCCTCGGAGGACCAGTTGTCGATCATGATGTCCGCGGCCCGGCCTGAGGGGTGATCGTCGAATCCCCCACCGTCGGCGCGCCACCCGCCGATCGTGGTGATCTGCGGGAACTTCGCGTGCACGGCGCGGGCGACGCGGACGGTGTCGACCTGGAAATGCTCCTCGGATCCGACGCTGGCGGGCAGAGCTGCCATCTCCGCGGTACCGCCTCCTGTCGAGGGCGCGGGTGCGGTCGTCGATGGAGATTGTGGAGTCTGGCCTGTCTGTCCGGTGCCGGGGTCGGCGGCGGCGTCGTAGAAGGGTTGCGGGTCGATCGCGTTGCCCGGTGCCCAGCCGCCGGGGTGGTACTCGAAGTGCAGGTGCGCACCGGTCGACTGTCCGTTGTTGCCGATGTCGGCGATGTGCTGACCGGCGGTGACGCGGTCCCCGACCTGCACGAGCACACCGTCGGGGAACATGTGGCCGTAGACGGTGGAGACGACCGCGCCGTCGATGTTGTGATCGAGGACGATCCACATGCCGAACCCGTCGGCGGGTCCGGCTTTCGAGACGACGCCGTCGGCGTAGGCGTAGATCGGTGTCCCGACCGGACCTGCGAGGTCGATGCCGTTGTGGTTGGTGCCCCACCGCGTCCCGAACGGGCTCGAGACGGTCGATTCGGTGGTCTTGACCGGCTTGGCGAACGACCCGGCCGGAACCCCGCCTGCAGCAGAAGAAATGCCCTTCCCGGGAAGACAATCGGTCGGCACTTGCTCGCGGACACCGGTGGTGACGAACAGGACCACGAACAACGCCAGCGCGAGCACGACGGTCAGAGCGATCGCGCCGCCTTTCTTCACAACGTGGCCGCCGACATCGACTCCGCGCCGATCGATCGCGGGGCGTGGGCGGCCAAACGCTCGCTGAGGGAACGGTTCTCCGACCGCAGCCGGGCGATCTCCTCCTCGGCGGCCCGCAGTCGTGCGGTCACCTCGTCCGCTGCGGGGCGACGCGGCGAGCCGTACTTGTCTCTGATCCACCGGGCCACGGTGTTCTCGTGTGCCCCGATCGAGACAGCCAAGGCGGCAACGCATTCGGCGCGGGAGGCGTAGTTGTGGCGGGACTTCTCGTATTGATCGAGCGCCCACGAGCGGGTCTGCGCCGAGTATTCGGCGCGGGGGTACTCGGCGGTCATCACTGCGCTCCGACCAGTACAGAATCCTGGGCGTAGTGGGCGTCACCGGAATCGGCGGCGTGGTGCTGGCCACCGGCGAAGTACTCGGCGAAGCGGGCATTGGTGTCGTGGACCCCGGTGTCGTATTCGACGTCGGTGAGCACTGTTTGGATGGGGATGCCGGGGGTGTTGTCCTTGGCGACCTTGATCAGAAACTTTCCGCGCCCGATCGGGTTCCGGACGGTGCGGCGTTCGGACCCGCGCAGCGCAGCGCCGCGCGACCAGGACGTGACCATGCCCGCTTCGGCGGCGGTGAACTTCAGCTCCCCGGAGAGGCGTTCGACCTCACCGATCGGCAGTCCCCCGCACACGACCATGCCGGCGCGGTCGATGAACCCCTTCGCGGTCTTGATATCGGCTTCGGTCGGGAGAGTTTCGAGGTCGCGGCCGGTGTGGGTGATCATCAGCAAACCCGTTGCGTCGGTGCGGTTGAGGCGGGTGATCTCGTTGACGCGGGCGACCATGCCCGGTCCTGCGCCGATGACCTGCCACAGCTCGTCGAGGGCCATCAGGAACAACCGTTGCCGGTCCAGGCCTGCGTCGGCGAGCAGGTGCGCCGCTTCCACGGTGCCGTAGGCATCGGCCCAGCAGGACAGCATCACCGCCGCTTTGAGGGTGGTATCTCCCCGGTCGAGGGACGAGACATCGATGCAGATCATCGGTGCGTCGAGGTCGATCGGTTCGGTGGTGTGGTCGGCGAAGATGTCCCCGAGAGGGCCGGAGGTCAACGCTCCGAGGGCCTGCATCAGTTCGGTGATCGCCTCGCGGTAACCGTCGCGGTCGGTCTTGTAGGCAGCTTGGAGCATGTCCGCCGATCCGGCATCGATGCGGGCATAGAGGTCTTTGAGCAGCGGCGGGCGGGTGTAGGAGAATCCGCCGTCGGCGTACAGCTCACGCAACGCGATCCCGATCAGGGAGTTCTCGAAGGCCTTCACCGAGTGCGTGTCATAGCGAATCAGCTCGACCAAGGCACAGACGGCATTGATCTGGCGGGTGGAGATGGTGATGGTCGCGACGTCGATCAGCTCGTCGAGCTCGGCGATACGTTCGGGGTCGGTGGCGGCATCGCGGGCGGCGATCGCGCGGACCACCGCTTGCCCGAGGGCACCGGCGGCGAGGGGGTTGAGATGTCCCCCGCCGTGCCCGAGGGTGATCACCTGCCCGCCGACCAAGTGGGTGAGCTTGACGTATTCACCCTTGATATCCCCGGCGACGATCGGGGTCTGTCCCCAGCCGCACGCACCAAGGAGAATCTTGCGGATCAGCGTCGACTTCCCCAGGCCGGGCAGGGACAGGACGAACATCGAGGGGTTGCCGATGAGCTTGTCGCGGAAATACGCGAACGGATCGCACGAGACGGCGTTGCCGGTGATGGCGTGCTGACCGACGATGGTCCCGGACGAGGGTGCGGCCGCGCCGATCGCCCACGGATTGAGCCCGCACATCTGCACCGAGGTCGCTTCGTACTCGATCGGGGCCGGGACGGTCGACATCCGGCCACCACCGGGCCCTTTGAGGCCGCGCGCGCTCGACGACAGTGCTGCCCGCCACCACGGGTCCCCAGCGGCATCGTGGACGGCCCGCTCGACGTGAGGGTGGTCGTTGCGCCACCGCGCCATGCCGATGCCGCGTCGGGAGTACGGGTTGGGCTCTTCGGCGTCGCCGGTCGCGACGGCTGCGGCGAGCTCGGCGTAGTCGGTGTCGCCGATGATCCACCGAACGAACGCCGACGGCCGCGCAGCGTCGGTCTCGACATACAGGTCATCTGCGTATCCCCGGTCGGGGCGGTCGTCGGTCATGGTCATCGGGAGTCTCTTTCTCACGCAGGGGGTGGGCCGGTGGGGCGAGCAGTATCTAGCTGCGGCGCACCAGGATCGAGGTCGAGATCTGATCGGGCAGCAGCACACCGACACCGAGACCGGCCGCGAACGCGGCGTCCTGGAACGCGAACGCGCGGCGCAGCCGCAGCCGGGAGCGGGCAGCGAGGGATTCGGTGACGGCGGCGGCGTTGGCGATCTCCTCGACCGAACCGACGGTGATCGTCAGCAGCGCCGAATAGCGTTCGTATCCGGCTCCGGAGACCATTTCGCGGCGGGCCTGCTCGGCGATCTCGTGCCGCTTCTCCGACCCGGCGGAGGTGATCTTGTTGCCGCGAGAGTTGATCGCGTGCAGGGCGTCTCGGTGTTGCTTATCGACTTTCTTCGCGGCGTCCCCGGCGGTGTAGGGGCGATAGACCAGCGTCAATCGCTTACGTGGCAGGTCGTCGTGCGGCTGCAGGAGCGGTTTGAGGACGGTGTCGGTGAACACCGACTCGGGCGGTGCGGCCATCTCCCACACGACCGAGACGCCGCCGTCGTGGCGGTAGTGACCCCACTCGGTTTTCGCGCGTCCCGGTCCGGCGTCGTCCCAGTCGACGCCGTGCTCTTCGCCGGAGATCTCGAGTTCCTCGAAGTCGTTCTCGGTCGAGGGGTTGTAGGAGCGGTGCACGGCCGCGGTGATCTCGGCGGCGGTCATCGGCTGGGCATCGATCCCGGCACCGGAGAGCGACTCGTACAGATCCGGTAAGCGGCGGGCCAGTTCGGTGGCCATCTCCTCTGGATCCTTCTGCCGCTCACGGGTCGTGGCGCGGAAGGTGATCGACAACCGGGCCAGGGTGCGGTGCCTGCCCGAGGGCATCCGGACGGCGGACTGCTCGACGAACGACGCAGCCAGAGGCGGTGCGGTGGGGACGAGTTCGTGTTCGGCTCGCCGCGCCAGGCGCAGCCCGGTAGCAGGAATGTTCTCCACCACCACCACTGCACCGACGATGTCGCCGGGCAGGCCGAGGTCGGCGAGGTAGACACCCCAATCGGCGGTGTAGAGATCCTTGTCGCGCTGGACGATCGCTTCGTCGCCGCCGGGCAGGGCATCGAAGACGACGGTGTAACGGTGATCGTCGGGGTTGTGGATCATCCCGAATTCGTTGCCGTGCCGGTCGATTCCGATGTAGACCTTGGTGCGGGCGAGCAGGCCGGGGAGCTTGTAGCGGCCACCGGGGATCCTCGAGTGCGGTCCGGCGTGGTACTCGGTGGACTTGTCGATCTGCTTGCGGCGGAACCATTGCATTCTCAGTTGTCCTGTCTCGTAGAGGGTTCGGCCGTTCGGAGCGATGACCAGAGGAGCGAGGACGAGCGCGCCGATGCCCATCAACGCGAGTCCGGCGACGACGTTGCCGAAGATCAGCACCGCGAACGAGACCGCGAAAAACCCAGCGCCGTAGGCGATGACCTTCGTCGGCAGGCCGAACGCGAACGTGCTCTGCGGCCGGTTACCGGCCGAATAGATCGGCGGCTCGTACGGCGCTTCGAGCTGGGCGCTCATCGTTGAATCCGTCCGTGGTAGTTGCCGACTGCGCCCTCGGCAGCCGAGCCGAGAGTGGTCGAGACCGATCCCGCGGTGCGGCCGACGGTGCCCGCGGTCTTGAGTGCCCCTGCCGCTCCGCGCAGGCCTGCCGAGGATGCTGTGCGACCTGCCGATGCCGCGGCCGTTCCGACTCTGCGGGCTGCGCCCAACGGCCCGGACGATGCACCCGCGTGCGAGGGACTCGATCCACCGTTGTAGCGGCCCTGAAATCCGGGGGTGGAACGTGCGCCGGTACCGGCAGCTCCAGATGCACCGCCGCTGCCTCCGGCTGCGGACCCGGAGACGTTGTTCGCGACGGCCCCGAGAGCGCGGGACGCGGCCATACCGCCTGCCCCCATCACCGCACCTCCCGCAGCGCCGAGCATTCCCACTTCCCGGCCACCGGCGGAGATGGTGTCTGCCGCAGGAGCGACGATCTTGATCAGAGTGGGCAGGGCGAACCCGATGATGACCAAGAGGACGGAGCCGATGATGACCGTGGCGATCTGGTCCGAGCTCGACGCCGACGATGCCCAGAACGCGAACAGGTACAACAACGTCGCGACCGGCTTGAACAGCAGAGCACCGAGAGTGAAGGCGATCATCGACTTGTACGAACCTCGACCGGTGCCAGTAGCCGAGGATGCGGCAGCGAGCGGGATGACAGCGACGACGACGCACAGCACCGCCTCACGGATGAGCAGAGCGATGAGCTGGGCGACGGACCCGAGGAAGGCGAATCCAGCGCAGGCGAGCGCGAGGATCGGGCCGAGGCCGGTCTTGTCGTCGAACGCGGTGATGGCGGTGATCTTCTCGTCGAGGTTCCCGCCGACGAACTTCTCCAGCGCATACGACGAGGCGATGTCGCCGCCTTGGTGGAACATCAGCACCAGTACCGGGAGCAGCGAGACGGTCACGACGGTGCGTACCAGCATGGTCGCGGTCTCGGTGGCCCCTTCCATCACCGCTTGTTTGCGGGCGATCGCGAGTTTGGTCATCGCGAGCACGATCGAGGCGAACAAGGCGACGACGGTGAATCCGGAGATGATGTTGCGTAGGCCCGACATGGCGTTCTCAGCAGCGAGGCCCGGGATACCCGAGGACATCCAGAACGTCATCACCGACCGGAATGCTTGGGTGTTGCCTTCCATCACCGATTTGGCGAAGTCCCCGACAGGATCGCCCCAGAACGCTGATGTTGCTGAGTCGACCGCGGTGGAGAACGCGTCACCGGGGTGATCACTGAACGCGTTGTCCAGACACAGTGCCTCGTCCATGAAGCCGCCCACCGCGGTTCCCTCGAGCGCATCGTTGAGCCAACCGTCACCGAGAACTGGCGAGCCTTCGGCAACGCACTCGCGGCGCTGTTGCTGGAAGTCGTTACCGTCGGCGTCGGGGTTGATCTGCTCGGTCAAATTCGGAACAGGAGCAGGTGACGGGTCCTGAGCGTGGGCGAGTCCGCTGGCCCCGACGACCGCGATCAGCGACATCAGCAGGATCACGACAGTGCGAGCGGCAAGTGCCGCTATACGGGTCACAGTGCCCACCGGGTGAAACCATCGAGCGAGCTGTATGGGCCGCCAGTAGTGGCACCGTCGAGCTTGCTGACCTTCCAGGTGCCCCCATCCCACGCCATGTTCAGGCGCAGTCCTGTGTAGGTCGGGTTCTGCATCCGTCTACCGGCGTCGTCGACATCGCGGATCTGAGCGAGCTCGACCACGGCGAAACTGTCTGTGCAGGAAAGGATCTTGAACGCCATTGGTGCCCGCAACGCGACAGTCTCGGTATTGACCGGTTTCGCGAGTTCCGCTTCTTTCTTCTCCTGGGTACCGATCTTCTCGTCGGGTATCAGGGTGAGCTTCTCCGTGGACTCGACAGCCACGGGCCCGCCCGCGAGTCCGCGGGGTAGGAAGTTCGCTGCGGCCAGAGCTGCGCCCTGCGGGGTGCGGGTGTATCCGGCGAGCACCAGGCCGTCGATGTACGACGGCCCATCCGTCTCGGAGTACAGAGTCGAGACACCGAAGTTGCGTTGGATCATCATCGACTCCGGGGACGTGACCGGTCGGCCGTCGTTCGTGCATTCGACTCGCGGCCCCGTTGGTTCTCGCTGCGGCAGTGGTTGCCCCGCAGGGTTGTTCGGGACCATCACCGTGCGCCCGGACAGATCGGCGTCGGGAACACCGAACCCTTCCGCGCCGGTGTCGAGCACGGAATCACCAGGGGCAGGTGCTGTTGCCGTGGGCGGTGGACCAGCGGTGGTCGGCGGGGTGTCGTCGTCGTTCATGTTGGGGATGACGAACACGATCGCGCCGATGACCGCGACGACGACGAGCACAGCGAGGCCGATCAGGAGTTTGCGTGTCAGGGCGCTCATGAGTTCTGCTCCAAAACGGTGTAGCCGTCGAGGGAGTCCAGTTCGACAGCGTCGATGTTTTCCTCGGTGGTCGGTAGGACGATGCGCCAGTCGTCGGATATCCATTGCAGCGCAACGGGATAGGCGTAGAGCTGGTCATCGCTGCCAATGGTTTGTGCCACCGACACCGCCGCCGAGAGTGGTTCGCTGCTGTAGTCGGTGACCTCGAAGCCGACGAACCTCGGTGCCGCGTCGGTTGGAACGGATCCGGAGACGGTGACGGCGGCGCGTGCGGCCGCGAACTCGTCGCGGCCTGGTCCGGGTGCGGTGACGGTGTTGACGACCTCGGGCCATGTCCGGTCGTCGGCGACGGCGAGTGCTGTCTGGCCGATGATGGCGGCCAGTACCGCGCCTTGAGGGGTCTGGGAGTAGCCGCTGCGGTTGACCGACGTCCCTGTGGCGGGCCCGTCGACCCGCGACGTCGGCACCGACACGCCTGCGATCTCGCGCCAGGTCAGCTCGGCCGGGGCGGAGTGCAGATCCGGTGCCGGTGTGTCCGCCTCGGTGGCCGGGCCGCCGTCGTTGTCGGATCCGCACGCAGCGAGAACGAGGACAGTCGCCGCGGCGACAGTGATCCGGAGGGTGCGCGAGACGGTCATCAGCAGATGCCTTTCGGTTGAATGTGGTTTGGGTGCAGCAGGATCAGAGTCAGGCGAGGACGGCTTTGGCGATGCCGGATGCGGAGCCGATGAGCGCGGCGCAGATCAGGATGCGGAAGAGGGTGGCGTCCTCGATGACTTGAGTGCCGGTGGATTTGCGTTGGTTGACGAACATCGCCCCGCACACGAACAGCGCTGCAATGCAGGTGACGATGGCGAACCACAGCAGCCACGACAGCCCGGTCATGATCGGCTGCCAGACCTCGTCCGGCCACTCGACCGGTGAGGTCGGTGGTTGAGCGAGCACGGCGGTGGTGCTCATGTCATCGAAGCCGTACTCGCACCGGTCAGGATGGTCATAGGGCGAACATGTTGATCAGGCCGGCTGCCGAGCCGATGATGATCGAGCCGACCAAAGCGGCGATGATCCCGGCTCCGTTTTCTCCGTTCCTGCCGGAGATTTTATCGATAGCGAGTTTCGCGCCGCAGACCATCAGTCCGCCGACTCCGACGATGATGCATCCCCACATCAGCCAGGACAGAAGCATGTTGACCTTGTCGCCGGTTTCACCGCTCGGTGCGCTGGGGCTGACGTCGCCGATGTTCTGTGCGAGGAATGTGGTCGTGGCTGCAGTGAGTGTGGTGATCATGTTGGCTCATCTCTTTCTGTGGTGGTGGAAGGTGTTGCGTGGCTCAGCGGCCTGCTGCGATGCGGGCGGCAGTGAAGATCTCTCGCCCGATCACGGCTAGGTCCGGGTGGGGGATGGTGGTCGAGGGGGCAGGCGATCGCATCCGCCCCGGTGGGGGCGGGTCGGGTTCGGTGGGAGTCCAGATCGCGAGCTCGCTCTGTCTGTGGGTGCGCAGATCCTCGACGTACGGGATCCGCCAGACAGCTGGTGCCGCTGAGGCGACGACGTCGGCGCGCCTGCGCAGGGTTTTGGGGAGCGGGCCGGGTGCATCGGGAACCAGAGCGAGTCCGAGGAGGGTGCAGCCGCCGGTCAGGCCTGCGGCCGATTGCAGGAGCAGATCGTGGGCAGCGTCGAGGCCTGCGCGGTCCGTGCGGCACACGACAACGACATTGCGGTGCCGGTCGGCGGCGGGCCAACCCCGGCGAGCATCGCCCGCCGGGGCCCAGATCTGGGCGAGTGTGCCTGCGCCGGAGCGCCCGTGAGCGGCGAGGAGCCACATCACGGGCGGGCGACCGGGGACCGCGACCGGGTCGTCGTGAATCGGTGCCTGGCGTTCGGGCGGCGGTATCCGCAGCCCGGCCGGGGTGACCGACACGTCGTCGTCTCGGTAGTAGTCACGGTGCTCTGCTGGTTGTGCGGCCATCTCGGGCGCACCTCCTTCTCCGGCGTTCTCGATCACCGAGTGGTGGTCGGCGAGACGGTCGTGGGTGCTGCGGCGGGAACGTCCGAGGTGGTGGTGGCCGCTGTGGTCGTCGTGGCGGTGCCGGTGGCCTCGACGGTGGCGTGAGCGGCGAGGATGCTCCCCGCGCTACGGACGGTGTCGGTGGTGGCGAACAGCGACGCACCCTGCTTGATCACTGCCCCGACCTTGTCGGCGAGAGACTGATCGCCGGTCAGGTCAGCGGCGAGTGCGACGATCCACCGCACGGTCAGCTCGACCGGGGTCTCACCCTTGGATCCGACCGGAACACTGTCGTAGGAGCCATGTTTGGTCGCGGTGTTCCAGTACGAGGTGTCGGTGACGAGCTGCGCGAGACCGGCGTTCTCGTCGATGGTGTTCGACACTTCCTTGAACGCGACGTCGACGGCCGAATCGATCGTCGCCGGGGGCACGAGCTTGACCGCGGACGAGAGGACCTTGGTCGCAAGAATGCCGAGGGCTGCGGGTGGGTTCGTCAGGCCAACGGTAGCGAGCTGGCCGATCGTCTCGGGGGTGATCACGTCCTTGGCGACGGTGATCGCCGCGCCGATGGCCATGCCGGCGATCTTGGTGACCGCACCGACCGCTTCGTCGATCATCTCGTCGGTCGAGGTCGCGGAGGGGTCGGAATACTTGGCCATCTTCGACAGCACGGTCTCCGACGACGAGTTGACCTCGAATCGTCCTGCCTTGGAATCGATGTCGATGTTGTCGTTGATCACCGACGCACCGGTCATCAGGGCGGTGCGCCCGACGGCGGTGGAGACGTCGGTGAGGATCCGGACGGGGTCACGAGTGTCCAACGAGGACTGTCCGGCGATGGAGGCCACGAGTTTCGCGGCGGGGGCGTCGACGGGGGTGTCGCACGCGAGATCGCCTGCGGTGCAGTACGAGGCGACCCGGTCAGACACCGCGCCGAATCCGGCGATCTTCGGTGTCGGTGCGATACCGCCACCTGCTGGGGCGGCTGCGGCCACAGCCGGGGCGAGTTGGACGGTGTCCACTGCCGCGCCGTCGGTGCCCGGTGCCGGTGCGGGGGTCGATCCCCCGCTGGCGATGACGTCTTCGCCTTCGGCGCGGGTGGGGTCGGAGAACAGTGCAGCGCCGGCGAAGTGGTCGGCGTCGACGGGGCCGGTTCCTGCTCCGATCTCGCGGGTGACCTGGGAGGCGACCTCGCCGCCCTGGGAGTAGCCGGAAAGGAAGACCTTGGTTCCGGGGCAGCGTGCGGCGATATCGGAGATCATCTTGGTGGTGTTCTCGACGCCGATGTCGACCGACTGCGCGTAGGGAACGGCGGAGCGGTCCCCTGGCTTGCCGCCGAAACTTGCCGGGTAGGGGACGTAGCTGCGGTCGAGAGCAGGTCCGTCGCCGGAGTTCGCATCACGCATCGCGGGAACGGTCAGCCGGGAGAAGAAGCCGGAATCGGCGTCGGGTGAGGAGTTCTCGTCGATCTCGGTGGTACCGGGGACGACGACGAGATGCAGTGCCGGGCAGTCGCCGTCGCTGCTGGATCGGCTGGTCGTCGCTGATCCGGACGGGGTGGGTGTGGTGGACGGTTGCGCGGCTGTGACTCCGCTCGCGGAGACCACGACGGTCAGCGCGGCGGTGACGGCGAGCAGGCGCACGGTGTGGCGGCGAACCTGGTCGATGGGTGTGTGCACGGCTTCTCTCTTCTTCGGTGGGATCCAGCGGATATGCCTGGTCTAGGGGTCAGCGCGGGACGATGGCGGAGATGAGCGTTGTGCCGTCCTGCGCCTTGGTGGTGGTGATCCGTTGGCGACTCATGCGCCCGTCGATGCCGGGTCCGCGCTCGACGACGGTGACGTCGTAGATCCCGGCATCGATCGGGTCTGCAAGGACGCAGAACTCGATATCGGCCTCGAGCTGGTCGATCCCTACCTGGAGGCGCTGCCCGGACGCCATCACTGCATCGGGTGCACCTGCGGCGCGGGCGGCAGCGCCGTCGCGGTCGAAGTAGAAGGCCTTCTCGAACCGCCAGATCGCCGCCGCGCCGGGGTCGTCACTGTCCTCGGTGACCGGGTCACCGTCGGCTTGCCCCCGGCACCAGGTGACATCGGCTGCGGCTGCACCAGCCGCTGCGGGAGCGGTCGAGGTCGGAGCCGTTGTGGTGGTGACGATGTCGTCGGGAAGCAGTGCGGCCGGTGGTTGCGGTTCGTCACCGAATCCGGTGAGTACCAGCCCGGTTCCCACTACTCCCCCGATCAGGACCGTGAGTGCGGCTGCGACGGCGACGGTGGCGCGGTGGCGTCGCCACCACGACTGCGGAGGTGAGGGCGCGGTGTAGGGGCCTCCAGCGCGAAGCACGGAGGTCCGTTCGTAGAAGGACCCGAATCGGTCCGTCGGCTGGGCTGCGGGGTCCAGGTCCGGCCGGTTGACGTTGGTGTCGTCGGCAGGACCGTCGAACCAGTCGTCGTCCGGCTCGACGTCGGCGGACCGATGCTCGGGTAGGACCGTCAGTCTGCGCTCGGTTGGATACGCGGAAGCTGCTGCGGCATTCTCGGTCTCGGCGAGGACAGGCTCAGCGAACCAATCGTCGGTGCCGCCGCTGATGTCGGTGTCGGTGTCGGTGGTGCGGTCTCGAGGTGCCACAACAGGCCTTTCCGAGGGATCGAAGTAGCGGAACAGGGTCGAACCTTCGGATACAGCCCGGCCACCGGGAGTGGTCGGGCTGCACCCGGAGGTCAGACCGCGAGGTTCAGGCCTGCAAGTGCGGCTTTCGCCTGGTCGAGAACGGGAGCGACGGCGGTGTTCACCGCGGCGACGGTGTCCACAACGGCAGGCTGCTCGAGGGCGGTAGAGGTGAACTGCTGAACCTGCTCGTAAGCGGGTTCGGTCCATACCTGTGCGTCGTGAACGGCCTGGTCGACGATCGGTGCCGCACTCTGAACCGCGGTGTCGGCGGCAGCGAGCACCTGACGGCCGTTCGGGTCGGCAGCAAGGGGGTCGCGAACTTGTCCCACGGCACCGCGGAGATCGACTGTTGCGGCCGGCGGGATGGCCGGAACACTGTCGGCGGCCGGGGGAACCACCGCAGGTGCGGGGGCAGGCTCTTCGATGATCTGCTGCTCCCCGCCGAGCACGGTGGCACCGAGGATGCCGCCGATGACAGCACCTGCGCCGGTCAGGCCCAGCACGATCGGAGCCGAGAGGGCAGCGCCGACTCCTGCGCCTGCGAGCGCTGCAGCACCGGGGATGAAGACCCAGCCGACCGGTCCACCCCACACGATGGCACCGGTGCCTGTGGTGGCTGCGACACCGAGGCCACCGCCGATGGCAGCGGCAGTGCCGGTGACGACTGCGGCCGGCACCACGGATGCTGCGAGACCGACAGCGCCACCGGTGATGACGCCGGTGATGGTGCCCGCAGCGATGCGGTCGGCACGCGATGCGTCGGTCAATCCGTTGTCCACGAGCCAGTTTCCGCCGTCGGCCTGGATTGCGGCTCCGGTGTTGTTGAACTGTTCGACTAGGTTCGGGTCGAGCAGGTTCGGGTCGTACGGGACGAGCTCGCCGCCGACAAGGACGTAACCGTCGGGTGCGTCTATGGGTGCGATCACCTTGCGCTGCACGGTCGGAACAGGCGGCGGGGGCGGCGGTGTTGCCTGCAGGGCCGGTGGTGCCTGAGTCGGGGCGGGGCTGGGTTCGTAGTAGGTGGGTTGGTACGAGGACTGCTGGTTGCCGGACCGGTAATCGTTGTAGCTACGCCACTGGGACTGCTGCACCTGGGGTGAGGCCTGGTAACCGGGCAGGAACTGGCGTTCCTGGGTCGGGGCCGGTGGCGGCGCGACGGGGGTGGTGTCGGTGGTTCCGGACTGTGCGGTGCCAGGGGCGGTCACGAAGTCCTGCGGTGCCGCGTGCGCGGTCGCGGTGCCCCACACCAGGGCGACGGCGACCGGAACGGCCGTGAGAACGAGTGCCCGTTCTCTGCGGCGGCGGTGACGGCCGCCGATTCCTTGCTGGGGAGACATGTGTGGTGGTGCCTTTCGTAAGACGCTGCGATGCAACGGTATTGGGTTATGTGTGGCAGGAGTGGTTGATGGTGGAACCACCACCGTCCGCGCTGGGGAACGACCGAAAACGAGGGTCAGCCTTCGGGTGATCCCTCAGCGCGGACGGTGGGTGATGCCTTGGGAGTGGATGCCAGCGCGCGTCCGTTGCGCACTGGCATCCAGAGCGCTCAGCCCAGTAGGCCGAGCCAGAACCAGAGCCGCGAGAAGATCCAAGGCATCGGTTGTATTCCTTTCTGTCAGTTGATTTGTCGGAATGTGTTCGATGTCCCGGCGGGGTCGTGCAATTCGGCACACGATGAGGTCGAAGCGTCACCACGCGACCCTCGCGCCGGTCCACCAAATGAGCCACTGCGCAGTCTCCGGAGTCGGACTGTCGCTGTAGCTCAGGCTTTGAGGGTCAGGCCGCGTCGCCGAATGCGTTCGCGCGGTCGTTGACCTCGACGTGGCGTCGAGGTGTGCCCGTAGTCGAACTACCGCTGGGGACGTGGAAGGACGGATCCATGTCGGTCCATTCGCCGAGAAGCTCGCCAGTGACTTCGCACAGCAACTGGTGAACAGGGTGCGCTGTCGAGGTCAACGAGCACGCAGCGAAGCCAAAGGCTCCACGGTCATTCAGGGCAGGACAGGGCTGCTCAGCGGACGAGGCGGTCTGTGGGTGTAACACGTCGGGCATTACGGGAGATTGCATTGATGTCTCCGATCCGATTGCGGTTTGCTTGTTTCCGCTTAGGCTTGGAGAGCCACTGCGGATGCACCTCTGCCCTCGAAAGAGGTGTGGGTGTTTCTAGGTGGAGGGGACTCCGGATGCGTTTCGAGACGCCAATCACGGCGCATCTGGGGTCTGCTACTTACTTCAGTTCTTCTGTTAGGGCGGCAATCCGGCTTTCGTATTGGTCGTGATGCTGCTGCACGAGAACTGGATGATGCTCGCCGACACTGCTGTGGCAGGACGGTTGGAGTGCCGGTTTCGAGTAGCTCGAAACCCAGAGAAGCCGCCGCGAGAACCGTCCAGGCGCGCCAAGAGAGCCGTCGAATCGGTCCTGACGACCGTTGGACAGCTCTGGAGTGGCTGGTAGTGCACCGGAATGACGACTCCCGCGAATGGCATCCGTTGACGAGCAGCACAGAGTGCTCTCATGCGTCGATCGCCGTCGCAGTACTCAGACGGTGAGAATGCCTCCTGGGAGGAGGTGCGTGAGTCAGCTAACCATGACCTCGGCGAGCTGGCAACTGTTCGCATACCCGAAGCCTTTCCGATCGCTGGTTTAAACCCTGCTTGACGGTGCTACGTTAACACATACTAGTTAACACGCACCATTGATGTTCTGGCGAAAAAAGGAGGTCTCGATGTCCATAGGATCGACGGAACCGGAGTCGGAAACATGAGGAGCGAACAAGGTGTCCAGGAGTGGTGTGCGGCACTTCAGCGGCGCGCGTCTCAAGCAGTTCCGAGAGCGCCGCAAGTTCTCCGTTGACGACTTGGCCGGCATTTCGGGGGTTTCGCGTCAGACCATTTCGTCGTGGGAAACGGGTCGATCGCAGCCGACCCCGGGCCCCTTGGTCAAAGTTGTAGCTGCATTGCGCACCACGGTTGCTGATCTCGTCCCGATTGCGTCGAGCGATGTCACCGTCAGTGACTTGAGAGTTCGAGTCGGCCTGACGCAGGTCGAAGCCGCGGAGAGGCTCTCCATTTCGCCGACCCTGCTCGTGGATATCGAACGTGGCCGCAAGCCCATCAATGGGGCGAGGGTTCAAGCGATAGCAGACTTGTACCGCGTTGCCGCCGAAGAAGTCACGGACGCTTGGCAGCGCGCGATCGACACGCGCGAAGCGCGCCTCAAGTCTCTGTAGAAAATCTCGCCAGAATTACACACCCCCTGTTTCGATGCCTGTCGGCGTGTCTCAGCCTATGTGCGCCGAATCAGTGTTATTCATATGTCTATGACTAACGCCGCCAAGCGTCACCGCGATCGGAAGAAGGCCTCGCTTTTCGCCGAGATTGATCCCGGCGTCGTGAACCGCGTCAAGGCTGAGGCGGAGTCTCGAGGACTCAACAAGTGGGAGGTCGTCGAGCAGGCCCTGATCAGAGGGCTTCCTTTGTTGGACCCGGTGAAGGAGCCATACAGTCTCGACCTCCACGGCTTGGACAAATCGGCATGATTCGTGAAGTTGGCGACGTAGAACCGAAGGATGGTGGTCGAGGCTACTGAATGCGGACGGAGTCCGAGTCACGCTGTCATGCAGGGCGACTCGTCAATGGTCAACTGAATCCGCAGTGAAGCAGACAGCCTGGAAATAGAAAAACCCCCGGCGGCAGGGCCAGGGGATTTCTAAATTGTTGAGGAACGAGTTGGTAGCTCGCGCCTCAGCTCTACTGTTTATCCGCGAAGGGACTGTCTTGCGTGACAAGTCTCAGGGTACATCGCGCCCTGATGAAGGTACAAGATTTAAAGCACGTGTCGGCTCACTGGCGTCGACACCCGATGACGCCTGGAGACGGCTGTCTCCGCTCGTGGCCGCTCGCCGCTCCATGCGTGTCTGGAGGGCCAGCAGCGGCAAGTTTGATACGTCGCGGAGTCTGACGAAACACTTACCGACGGTGCCGGCCGCGGTGCCGATCTATGCGCGGGGCCGTACGAGCCTGCTAGCGCTGGACTTCGACGCCAAGCACCACACGCCAGAGCAAGTCGACGCCGATGTCGAACGTGTCTTGGGATGGCTCCACGAATGCGGCGCACGGACAGTCACAGATCGCTCTACGAGCGGCGGCCGCCACGTCCTGGTGCCGATGGCCACCGACCTTCCGCTGCGCGTCGACGACATCAAAATGGTGATGCAGCTCCTGTCGGCCCGCCTGGTCACCCTGGACGCCACTCCGATGCTAAACGCGGACTGGGGATGCATCACTCCCCGGGCTCGCCGTGCCGCGAGGGCGGCTACCGCGTCCTCGATGGGCCCTTGGATGAGGCGATCGATGCCTTCACCGTTCGCTCCGACCGTGGCGTCGTGGCTCGTCTGATCGCCCCGCTGGGCGGTGCAACCGTTCCCCGGCACCGGAACCCCACGGCCGCTGTCGCTGCCTCCCTCATCCAAGATGAACGCCTTGTCGGTATCGGCCCGGACCGGCGCTTGGACCCGCGCTTTCATCGCAGTACAGCTGTCCCAGAGGCCGTCGAGACGTACGCGTCGACGGGCCAATTCACCAAAGCAGCCAGGGCCCTGTGGGATTCCCACTCGGAAGCCCGGCAGTCCGTCATCAGCCACGCCGTTCTACGCGGTGCCAGTGCCGCCGACGTGGAGAACGCGATGACGACGAAGGAGTGGGCGGGGGTCCGCCGCGTTTACCTCGAGAAGTATGGAAAACATTCCGCAGCGGCCCTGCAACGAGACGTGGATAAGGCCTTGACCTGGGCCGCAAGCATCGTCCGACCATTCCACCAAGACGCGCACAAGCACGGATACACAGGGGGGATGGTTCTTTCCTGAAAGATCGCGTTCGTCGAAAGTGGCTCGCTCACGCGCAGACGTGGATCGACGAAGAATTCCTCGGCAGCCGACACAGGCCGGTGCTCCTCGCGGTCGTGCAGGCACTTGCGTATACCTCTGCGCTGGCTGGCGATTTGGTCGAAGGAGTTCCGGTGGTTGCTGTGGGCGGGCGAAGTTTGTTGCATGCAACGCTACATATGCTCGGTAATAAATTGACGATTCACGCTGCGATTGATGCCGACGACTCCGAACGACTGTGGGCCTTGAGGATTCAGGAAGGTCCGCCGACCAAGGATCCTGCGCTCGAAGCCCTCGAGTTGCTCGGAGACCACCTCGGTGCGGTCATCGTGCAGGTGTGACTATCGGAGCGAAACGCAGTACGAGCGGTTCGTACTGCGAGCTACCGATCAGGTCGTGCGATCATTCGCGGCGCTGGTCACCACATGCCGGCTGGAAGTGACGAGCACGGATGACCTATCTGGATCATGGCCACACGAATGGTTCTTTCTTGCTGGTGATCTGCTTCGCCAATGGCGCTGATCGTGAGGTCAGCAAGCTTCCAGGAGTCGTCGTCGCCAGGGAAACGAAGTGTGGCGGTGATCGTGTCCGACTTGATTGATCCGCTCTGGATTGCGGCGCGCGCATCCGCCAGGGTTTTCGTGGTTCTGATATCGAACTCTGGATTTTGCTTCTCCCACTGATCGAATGGCGCGGGAGGGGTTTTCAGCCACTCGAAGACGATGCCGGTGTTCAGATCGATTTGTGCGATCCCGGAATCAGCATCTTGTGCGGCCAATTGCGTTGCGGCTCTGGCGATTTGACGATCGGACATGCTGTGAGGCTTTTCACCCTCTGTGGTGTCGTGTAGCAGCCCGAGGATCCGCCGGCCTGCCGTGGTCTTCTTGGATCGCACGGACATCTGGATTCGGCGATGTACGCCGTCTGCGCTGGTCAGATAGATTTCCGCGGCGAACTCATGGCCTGACTCGAATTCATCGGCAGCGAGCGAATCGAGATACTCCCGGTACGCCTCCTCGTCGTCGAATCGGTCGAAGTGCTTCCAGATCTCCTGCAGGGTGCGAGTATCGCTGTCGTCCTGTAGTCCGAGGATCTGTTCGTCGTGGCCGGGGCCGTGTTTCGTCACTTGACGTTCGACGTCGAACTCGAAGGTACCCACACTCTCAGGCGGGGGTGGAGTTGCGGTGACCAAACCGACCCACACCTGGACGCCGTACACGACTGCTTCAGGACCAAAAATGGGGACCCCGCACGCAGCTACTCCTACGTCAGGGCCGAATCCGGATGTCGGTTCGACTACTGGTTCACCCTTCGCTACAACCTCGGCGACGACCTTGCTGACGGTCTCCTTGACTTTCACGGGGCCGGGCTGACGGTTCAGTCGTGTGAACTGGCGCTTCTGATCGCCCCTCGCAACCACCGTTGGCTCGATGCCGTCGGTGAACCCGAGCGTCTCGATGACGAGCCAATCGTCCCAGGATGGATCTAGGTTGCCCACTTCTTTGTCCGACATAGCCCTACTTCCCCGTTCGCCAATCTTCTAGCACGCCGGATCATATGCCATCGCTGCATAGGCATTGTGTGCCAAACGATCTCGGCTTCATTGCTGGCCAGGGGCTCCCTGTTCCTTGACGCTGCCGAGACCCTCTTTCCGTCGCACGACCGAATGGTAACCCACCGGTAACGGTGCCATTTGCTGATGGCGTGTGTGGTGGCTCACTGCTCAAGAGTTCTACCGACCTACGTGCGTGTGGTTGTTCCTTGTAGAGCTTGCAAGGCAGTTGCGTCGTGCGAGCAGAAGACCTGGATGCCGATATCGGGGCTGTTGGCCAACTCCTTCAACCGCAAGTGGTTGAAGTTGACCCGCTTGGGTTCGGCAGCGAGCATCGATTCCATGGCGCGGAGCGCCCGGGGCCTCAACCCGCTGCTGTTCGGCCCTAGACCGATAGAAGACTGGTGATAGAAGGCATCGCCGGCGTGCATGAGCCATCCACGTTTGCCTGCGCGGATGGCTACCCCGGCGTGTCCTAGGGTGTGTCCAGGCAACGGGATCAGTGTGAAGTCGTCCAAGCCGGCGATCCGGTAGGACGTGGAGAAACCGAGTTGTGGTCCGCCCTGTCCCCCATAGGTTTTGATGCGCATGTCGAGTGGTAGGTGATGTGTTCGGTATCGAAGCTTGGCCGTGACACCGCGTCTGGCGGCGGCGACCGAATGCTCGGTTGCCGTTACGTGTACCAAAGCATCCGGAAAGTCGCTCGCACCACTGATGTGGTCGTAGTCAAGATGTGTGCAGATGATGTGGCGAACATCGTTTGCGCTGTATCCGAGGCGCTTCAGCTGCGCGAGGGCCGTTTCGTTGCGCTCAAGTGCGGGCCCCAACGCCAGTGCCGCTCGCCCCAGCTTCGAGGTCGGTGAGTCGATGTCCGCATTGCCAATTCCTGCGTCGACCATCACGAGGCCTGAGTGGGTCTCACACGCCAGCACGTGAGTGACGAGCCCGAACCGGAACGATCCACAGTTGAGATGGTGCACAATACGAACGCCCACCATAGGGTTACCTCGCTTCAGACGACCGACAGCCAAGAAGGCGTCAAACCCTCAAGGGGGCGCATACGTCCAAAGCCGAATAGTCGAAGCTATGGGTAACCCACCGGGTCGGCGAGCTGCGGTAGACCTGATCTTATCGGGGCCCGGGGGCTACGTCCATGGACCCCGACAGGAGGTGCGCTTCGTCGATGGTGCTTGGTGGTCGGTGAATACCGCTGATGAACGCTGAGAGAACGAGGTCCGGTGTACCTGTTTTCAAGCTGGGATACTGATACGGCAACTCTTTGAGCAGCGTGCGGACTTCCAGTTTTGGGAGATTCGCCCCAAGGCAGTGGTGGGGGTCCCGTGCACCGAATCCAAGCTGTCGGCTCGAATTTTGTCGAGCGATGTCGAAACTGGCGGGATCCGAAAACACTGTCTCGTCGTGGTTCGCGGACAGGTACCACATCACGACCTTGTTCCCCGCAGCAATGGAGAGATCGCCAACCGACGCGTCGGCAATGGCCGTTCGGCGCATGTACGGCACAGGCGATGTCCACCGCACGATCTCGTCGATAGCCCCGTCGATACGGCCGTCGAAGTCTTCGACTAGCCATCTCAGCTGACCCGGGTGGGCGGTCAGCAGATATATCGCCCACGCGATGGTTTGACGCGTCGTGTCGTACCCTGCGGTGATCAGCAATACGAGGAAGCTCGCGAACTCTTCAACGGTGAGTTTTCCGCCCTCTCCGGCGTCTTCGCTTTGAGGACGCAGTAGCCGGGAGATCACGTCGTCGGTTGGACTGGACCTGCGCGCGGTGCCCAATAGAGCGGCATACGAGTAGATCTCAACGACGCTTGGTGACAGTCCGGGAGAGTTCGTGAACAGCTCGTTGCTGTTCCCGACCACTTGGTCGGTCAATCGCTGGACCAAGTCGCGGTCCTCCGGTGGGATGCCGAGCAGCTCGCAGATCGCCAACAGAGGTAGTTTTCCCGCAATAGCTTCAACAAAGTCGAACTCGCCGTGCGAGGGAATAGTCTCGACCAACGTCCGATCATGGTGCTCGACAGTTCCCGAAATCTGACGGACCGAACGATGGGTGAAGGCCCCCTGCACTATCCCCCGGAACCGGCGATGCCGAGGGTCGTCCATCGCGATCATCGACCCAGCAAATGCGAGTGCCTCGGGAGGGAAGTCCGCGATCGTGAAACCTCCAGCAGAAGAGAAGATCTCAGGCCTTCGGCTTACATCGACGACGTCGTCGTAACGAACGATCGACCAGAATGCGGGTCCTGCCGGCTCCTCGTGAAACTGGGGCGGGCTCTGTCTCAGTTGACGAAACCGTTCGAGCTGGAACTCGAATGGTGCGTCCCAAAATGCCTGGTACGCAGGAGATAAGGACACGTCTAGCGTGCGTGATAACACAGTGGACCCCCGAGTCCTTGAAGACGATGTCTCGAGCCAATCTTAAACGTCGACACCCGATGCAGTGTTGCAAACCTATCGGGGTGCAGACCGCTGCTGAGCCGTGTCGTTGCTTGCCGATGAGGAGAATTGGTGCGTCCCACAGAGAGCCTGGACGACTTGGTGACTGTCGCATCTTCCATCCTCATGCCGGCCGATGCAGACACCGCTCACACTGCCTTCGGCCGAGTACTCAGAACTCTCGTCGAGCACTCTTGCTGCAATGCAGGGTTTCTCCGGCGAAACGATCATGAAATCAGAGCCAGCATCATGGTCACCGAGTGGCCCATTCGGCCCGATGCACCGGACCCCGACCCACTAGGAACGGTGTACTTCGACGCCGCTGACTCGGTGTTCGCCCAGTCCGAACACCTATCGGCACCCGTGGTGTTCAGGCCCAACAGAGAGATCGAGGACTATCGACAACGTATCGAGGCCGCCTCAGGGCATCCCGTGACGTCCACAGTCGTGGTGCCACTGCTCGGTGCGCGGACGGAGGGTGTTCGCGGACTGGTGCACCTCGGTGATCGGCCCTGGTCGGACAAGGAAACGAACGCCCTGATGGTCGTAGCCACGATGCTGACACAGGTGCAGGCGAGGATCGAGGCCCAGGAATCCCTTCGTCTCGCAGCGCTGCACGACCCTGACGGGCCTTCCCAACAAGCTAGGCATCACCACCGAGCTCGACGGTCGACTGCGCCTACCCTGGGCTGAGGATCCAGTGACGGTCTTCTTCTTCAACTTCGATCGTCTCGAAGCTCTGAACGACTTTCACGGTCACGCCGCCCGAGACTTCTACTTGGAGTCCCTGGTCAAGACACTCTTGAAGGTTCTCGGAGAAGGAGCGTTCCTGGGCCGTTGGGCCGATCATGAATTTGTCGCGCTGATTCAGCCCAGTCACATGGCGCTCACGAACACCCCACATCGGGTCGCCCCCGACGCGATTGCGGCCAAAGTTCTCGCAGCAGTGGCCGAAACCCAAGTCCCCATCGGCGATGACTCGATCACGCGGACAGTGTCGATCGGAGTCACCACCGCCCTAACCGGTGTCGATGAGGTCCACGAGTCCATCGTCCACGCCGATCAAGCAGCGTTGGTAGCAAAGCGGCGCGGCGGGAACGGCGTGGCCTTCTTCGATCACGCAATCCGAGCGGCCAGTTCACTGAGGAACGACGTAGAGCTTCACCTACGCGCCGCGATCCACGATGGAGACATGGTCCTGCACTATCAGCCCGAAGTCGATCTCACGACCGGTCGCATCACCGCCGTCGAGGCGCTCGTCCGCTGGCAGCACCCGCAGCGAGGACTTCTGCCTCCGTCCGCTTTCCTCGAGGTCGCGGAGGGATCGGATCTCGCAATCGAGCTGGGTGAGTGGGTGCTGGGGGCCGCCACCGCGACGTTTCAGCCTGGAAAAACGCCATGCCGGATCTGGCCGTCGTATTGAGCGTGAACGTCTCCCCCAATCAACTTCTCGCCCCTCAGTTCCTCGACACCGTCGAGCACGCGCTGTCGCGCAGTGGCATGGACCCCGCCAAACTATGCCTCGAGGTGACTGAGCACACGATCGTCCAAGACACCGAGCAGACAGCCAAGATCCTGTCGCTGCTGCGTGACCGCGGGGTCAAAGTGGCCATCGACGACTTCGGAACGGGCTTCAGCTCATTGATCAACCTGAAGATCTTTCCGGTCCACGTGTTGAAGATCGATCGAGCCTTCGTGCAGAACCTGGAGTCAGACGAGCAGGACCAAGCGATCGTGCGGGCAGTGGTTTCGCTAGCGAAGTCATTTGACCTCAAGGTGGTCGCCGAAGGTGTGGAGTCCTCTGCTGCAAGCGAGGCGCTGGTGTCGATGGGGCCGTCGAAGGAAAATCACCGAGGGAAGTTCGGCGTTGCCTCAAACGGCACATCGCCCGAGAGATCCACTCGCTTCTGGTCGACCCGAAACCCGTCCAAGGGACCGACGACCTTCGGCCGCTCCGCCACCGAGCCGGGCTGTCCATGCAGTCCTGCGCCGACCACTTCGCGGTCTCTCTCACCACGATCTCGCGCACGGAACGAGCGATCAAACCGAACCACGACTTCGCCGCGCGCTACCGCGACTGGTTGACGGGACAACTCGCAGAAACCGCTTGACACCAATAGGAGCATCCAAAGCGGGGGCAGTTCCATCAATTGCCTCCGTCCAATGGGCATACCCCAGCATTTGTCTCCGCTTTGGCGGGCAGAACATACCCACCAGAGTGAGATTCTGAGGCTAGACTTGTCTGGTCTTTTCGATATATTCAGGAGGGGGCAGGCTTGTGGGAATGCAAAATGGAGATGAGCTATCTAGCGAAGCGGATCTTACACCTAGCGGAGAGGATCTTGCATGAACAATAGCTCGCACGATCCATCTTGGATGCGATATGCGCTTGAGCGCATACGCACTTTGGTCGATGGGCCCAGGGAGAATATGTCGGAGCAGCAACTGAGTGTTTACACATTCGCGCAGAACGCGATCGCGGGAGGAGAGCGGGTTATCAGAATCTTTGAGCGTGGCCCCGGTGTTTGGATGTGTCGGATCTGCCTCGCCGAATGGAACGAAACGTTCGGTCCCGACCACGTCCATGGATGCCCTGAGTCGTAACTATTTGGGGCGGGTCGGTCTCGGTGTATTCGAGGCGGCAATTGGTTTCGCTGCCCGAGCCCATTCACTCAAGAGGCGGGACGCACTGGGGAAACTGGTAGAGGAACCCTAACCTCAAGAGCGTTGTCGATGCTCAGGCTGGGAGCATTGGTAATGGACCGGTTTCTACAGCGGCAATGCCGTCGGTCTCCGGGATCGTGCACAAGCGCGGATCGAAGGCCCGACTGATGGAATTGTCTCCGGCGTGGGCCCGGGTGTCGTTGATGTGGTTCAAGTCGCAGGTGCCCGAAATGCACCGTCAACAGACAGCGGGCACCCGGTGAGGTAAGCCTGCGCGCCACCTTGTCGGATTCCGGTAGAAGTCTGTTTCTCGATGCCGCGGCGGTGCATCGACAAATTCCTGGCTCGGATTGGACTCTGGGCTGTTCACCAGCGCGAAGTGCTGCATCATCGTGGTGGCTGCATGTGTGGTTCGACGCCCCCTACGGAACGCGCGCCTACGCGAACCAATGCTCCGTATTCGAAGGGGCCGGATCTGAGACTTTCGGGACTTGTTGGGCGGTTCGTTTACGGAACTACCGTCGGGCGCTCGGCTCGTACTCCTCTAGAAGCATTTTTTTGATCACATCTGGGTATCGACAAATTCGGGGACTGAGCGATAGCTCTCTCAGTCTTGCTGAGAATTGATGTCGGTCAATTCCGAACTGCATCATGATATCGACTTCGTCACCACCACCGAAGGGTACCCAGAGGACGAAGAACCGCACCATGAGATCGTCGTTGCGTTCGTCGTCGGTGCGGTGATGACGGCCAGTCGTACTGGACCAATGGTCGAAGACAACTGCCGCAGAATGGATTTTTAGCAGGTCAGGGGTGGAGTCGACGGGCTCCGAGGTTACGGGCGTCGTCGCGGTTAGTGAGGAATTCATGTGTTCACCGACTCATAGTTTTCCAGTGGAGGGACGGCCGTGCCGTAGATCGGTCTTTATCTTGTGCGCGGACCCAATAGAGGTGTGAGTCGCACTATCTTAGATATTTGAGGAGAGCGCGCTGCACCGGGTAGTTTTTGTGCCTTCAACAAGTTGCTCCCTTTTCCTTTCGAGCTGCCGAGTTCAGACGACGACGTCGGTGCTGATTTCTGTCCACGACGCGACGCTCGACTGCCGACCGTTACTGGCCGTAGATCGCTTCGCGCTGTCAGGGTTACCTACATTCGGTGACTTGAGTTCGGACAGTTCAAGTCGCTCACGTGGGTTGAGGCCGCCCCAAACACCGTAAGGCTCTTTGGAACTGATAGCGTGTTCGAGGCAAAGTTCGATGACTGGGCACTGTGCACATACCAATTTGGCTTCGCGTTCACTTCGACGCAACGAGCATCCGCGGAGCGTGTCAGAGGGAAAGAACAATGCGATTGGCATCGATCGGCACGCACCCTGTTTTTGCCAGTCCCAGTGATCCGTCTGCGGTGGCGGCAGGTCAACCTTCACTAGTTTCCGGTACATCTCGAGCACCTCTTTCGATCGAAGAATCGTCGACTTTGTTGATTCGCTGGGTGTCAGATAGCTCGTCCGGGATTCAAGATCATCGTTGGATCGAACACCTGCTTGATTCCGTCCATGATTCTGCGCTCCGTCGAACCGATCATCATGTCGAGGTAAGGTCGTTTCAATTCACCGATTCCGTGTTCACCGGTCAGGCTTCCACCGAGCTCAAGACAGGCCTCGACCATATCTTCGAACGCAAGCAACGCTTGCTCGCAAGCTCGAGGATCTGTCTCGTCGAAAACGATGGTGGGGTGGAGGTTTCCATCTGCTGCGTGACCGAAGGTACCGATTCGCACTCCGCGTCCGGTAGCAGCTCGCTCGATGGCAGCGAGCATGGAGGCGAGCTGGGGAACGGGGACAACGAGGTCGTCGAGCAGTGTGGAACCCGTTCTGCCCAGTGCTGTGAGCGCGACACGCCGCGCGTGCATGAGACTCTCGCCTTCTTCGGGGTCGTCGGTGCGGTACACCTCCGTCGCTCCCTGTGCCGTGCACGCGTCGGCGCACTCGGTTGCCTCCGTTTCGCGCGCACGCCCGTCACACTGAATGAGTAGCAAGGCCCCGGTGGTGGGGTCGAGGCCCATTCTGGTCATGTCGTTGACCGCAGAGATCGTCGTACGATCCATCAGTTCTAGGACCTGTGGCTCGGCCGCAGCAGTGACCGCAAGAATCGCTGCTACTGCTCGAGCGGCGGTGGGAAAGCATGCAATGACGGTCGACGGCACCGCAGGTGCGGCACGCAGCCGCATCGTTGCCTCGACGATCACTGCAAGTGTTCCCTCTGAACCCACCAGTAGCTGTGTCAGGTTCATTCCTGCAACGTTCTTGCGAGTGTTCGATCCGGTATGGATGATGGTCCCGTCGGCAAGGACCGCCGTGATGCGTGCGACGTGGTCGCCGGTAACACCGTATTTGGCGCAACATGCTCCGCCGGCATTCGTGGCGAGGTTGCCGCCGATGGTCGATATCGCCCGGCTGCCGGGATCGGGGACATACCACAGTCCCATTTTCGCGGCCGCCGACGCGAGATCGGCGTTGATGACTCCCGGCTCGACAGTGGCGGTGCGATTTTCGGTATCGATGTCGAGTATTGAGTTCATTCTCGCCAGGCTGAGCACGATGCAGCCGTCGAGTCCGTTAGATCCGCCTGCCAGACCGGTACCTGCACCGCGCGTGACGACCGGTATGCCGAATCGGTGTGCGCACTGCATGGTTGCGACCACATCGGCGGTGGATCGCGCTCGGATGAGGGCTGCAGGCTTACCTGCAGGTGTGAAGACGGATTGATCTCGGGAGTAGCCGACTATGGTTCCGGGGTCTGTTGTGGCAGCAGGGCCGACCATTGCTACGAGATCATCGATGTACGAGAGCCCGCCGATTGTCACATGACTATCCGTTCGAAGTGGAAGAAACGCGTATGGCGTCCACCGAGGTGGGGACCCAGAGTCGGATATCGACTTTTTCACTGCCCCGGCAGACCTTGGCCTGGAGGCCCGGCTTGTTTTCTGCGACTGTCGGCCGGCAGCACATCACTGATCGGCGGTGTGCTGCCGGGCCGAACCACGTCGACTTCTGTTGTCCGTCGATCAATCGACGGTCATTTCACCCATCGTGCCCCAACCCGCTGCGTCGATGCTCTGGCTGATGATCTCGGGTGTCGATGCGAGGGCTCGGGGAAGTTCTGTCATTGCTTTCTTGAAATGGTCGCTGGCCACGTGTACTCCTCCCGCGTTGCTGTCGCGGAATGCCTCGACAAGAACGTATACGTTGTCTTTGTCGAGGCTGCGTGACCATTCGAACCAAAGGTTGCCTTCTTCGGCGCGCGTTGCTTCGGTGAACTCGGCTACGTGGTCCGGCCATTTCTCGGTCCAGTCCGGCTTTGTCTCGAACTTGACGACGATGAAGATCATCGACGCTCCTAGGGCGTGAGGATTGCGCGGCCACGAATGGTACCGGCATCGAGATCGTCTATGGCACTCTGAAAGTCGTCGAGCGAGTACTTCGCGGTGTGCAGCACCACTGACCCGCGAGCGGCCAGGGCCATCAGATCGCACAGGTCGTTGTAGGACCCCACGAGGTTACCGACGATGTTGATCTCGGAGGATACGAGGTCGATCGTCGGCACATCGATGTTCTCTCCGTATCCGACGACGTAGTAGTTGCCAGCTCCGCTGAGCATCGCGATGCCCTCCTTCGTGGCACCGCCTTCGCCGACGAAGTCGATGACGGCTTCTCCTCCGGCGCCTTCCGTCAGATTCATCACCTGCTCGATGTGGGTGCCGTCGGCGACGATTCCGTGGTCGGCACCGATCGATTTGGCGAGTTCGACAGCTGCTGCGTTTCGATCGACGACGACGATCTCGGCGGCGGTCAGCGACTTGAGAACTTGAATGCCGATGTGCCCCAGTCCACCTGCACCGATGACTACTACCTTGTCGCGCGGCGTCAGTAGTTTCGACGCTTTCGCCGCGGCGTGGTAGGCGGTCAACCCTGCGTCGGCCAATGCCGCCACGTCGGCAGGTTCGAGCGAGTCGTCGATCTTGACGACACTGCGCGCGGAGGTTTTCAGGTATTCGGCGTACCCTCCGTTGGTGTCGATGCCGGGAAACTGATTGGACGCACAGTGCACGTCGTCACCCGAGCGGCAGGCACGGCACAGTCCGCACGTGATCAGCGGATGCACGATCACCTTGTCGCCCTCGGTGACGTTGGTGACGGCCGAGCCGACCGCGTGCACCCATCCCGCGTTCTCGTGGCCGATCGTGTACGGCAGCTGAACGTTCGATTTTTCGGCCCATTGGCCCTCCAGAATATGGAGGTCGGTGCGGCACACACCGGCCCCACCGATCTTGACCACGACGTCGAACGGCCCGCTCGGTTCGGGAATCGGTAGCTCTGTCATCTGAAGCTTGTCGTGATAGCCCACGACTTGTACTGCTCTCATCATGTTCATGTTCCATTCTCTCCCAGTCGATGTCAGGCGTCGACGGTGGTGCGGTCTGGGTCGTCGTAGCGGGTACGTAGGAGTCCCCGGCAGAAATGGGCGTTGCCGTCGATCGATATGCGCGTCGAGCGCGCGCGACGCAATGCCAGTGGGACATCGATCTGGGCGTATTCGTTGCCTTCGTGATCGACCATCACCAGGCTGTCGGAGGTGGTGGGCAAACCGATCACTTCGCGCCGACGCAGCAGGGCTCCAGTGTTCTCGTCGTCGGGTAGCTCCTTCAGTAGCACCTGCCCCATCTCGCTGACCTCCCGCGTCGGATCCGATCGCAGCAGTCCGGTCAGGCACCGTTCCATGGCGGCGACGTGGGCCTTGCGCAGAAATATCGTCCGCAGGTCTTCGAGATCGTCCTCTGCTTCGTGCCCGAATGTGCCGCGGTAGCCGACGTCGGCCGCAAGACCTGCGTTGATGATCGGGGAATCGTGGTGATCATCGAGCTCGACAGTCACCTTCCTGGTCCAGTCGAGTTGCTTGAGAACGTCTTTCGCGTCCGACGCCATCAGATAAGCAAAGTTCGGTGCGCAGAACGACGTGGGCAACCGCAGATGCACCACGACATCGCCACTCGAATCGACCACCAGCGACGATACGAAATCGAGGTCGGTGATCGGTTGATCCAACTCGGGATCGATCACCGCTCCGAGGGCATCGATGGCGGCCTCGTGTCTGGTTGCCATTGCTATGCACCCACCAGGTGTTCTTCTGCCGCGTTCTCGGCACCACGTGGTCCTGTTTCGGTTTCGTCTGCATCCGCAATTTGTAGTTCGGCCGGGACGTCGATGTCGTACATATTCGCGGCATTGAGTCCCAGGATCTTCTTCTTCTGGTCCAGCGTGATCGCCGGGTACTCGGTCAATTCCTCGGGGATCTGAAAGTCGACGAACGTCTCGATCAACCAGCGAGGTGTCCACAGGGCGTAATCGGAGGAAAACTGAATGCGGTCCTCCCCGACCCAGTACAGCAGTTCGCCGATAATCTGCCCGAAATACTTCGGACGGGTGTGCATGAACGGCATTGCAACCGCCAGTCCCGCATGTACATTGGGCTCCTGCGTTGCGATCCAGCAGAAATCCTCCAGCCTCGGCAAACCGCAGTGTTCGACCACGAAGTTCAGATCCGTGAAATCGGTCGCCACGTGATCGACGTCGGCGACATCGAACGCGTCACGATCGAGCGGACGGATCGTCGGGCCCTTATGGACGTGAATATTGGTGATGCCGACCTCGCGGCATACCTCGAGATAGCGGCGGGTCCAGTCGTCGTCCAGCTTGTAACCGCGGGATTCGCCGTGCCACTCGGCGGTATACAGTTTGACGCCCTTGAGTCCGAACCGTTCTGCGTCAGCGCGCAGCTGGTCGAGGCCTCGTTCACCGTTGCGGGGGTCGAAGTTGTGGTTGTACGTCAAACGCTCGGGGTTGGCCTGCGTGAGGGCCCACGCTTCCTCGGTCTGACCGAATCCGGTTTTGTAGAACTCCCCGAGTTGGGCCGGCTGGAAGATGGCGTGATCGACGTAGCCGTCGACGAAGAGGTCTTTGATCAGGCGTTCGCCACCCTGGTAGAGGTACTCGTCGTAGGTCCACACCTCGGATTCCGGGGACAGGTTGCGGTGATAGTCGTAGAAGCAGTCGATGAACTGCTTGCCGTGGATGTTGCGCTGATTTTCTTTGCGCGCATCCCACAGCGCCACGTGCGCGTCGACGATGAAGAAACTGTCGTCACCTTTTGAGTACATCGATGCCGTCCTTTCTGCTCTGTGACTGGTGCCACAGCCGATGTGAACGAGGCTAGGCCCGAGCGGATCGAATTCGCGCAGTCTCAGCCGTCTCACTTTGAGAAAGCGAAAATCACGCTCGACGGAGAGAAACGGAGTGCTCTCGGTAAGCCGAGCTCTCCGTTTCAGCGCATCAACAGCGAGCCCGTTGCGCGCCAGTTCGCCGCGGGCAAGGGAGTTTCGATACAGCCCGCCGATGCGGAGGAATTGTCGTCGAGGCTTCATTCGCCTGAATTTGCGTGGTCGTGCTCTGGCTGTGCGCCCGAGCCGAACCGGTTCGGCTCGGGCCAACGTCGGCCCCCGCCCCCGGTGACTGCTCCTTCTTCGTTTCAGATCGCGCAATGCCACTTCGGGTACCGGTGGGCACCGATTCACATTCTCAAAGTGAGACGGATGAGATGTAGATCACGGTGTGTAATCGGGTGCACATCTTCCCGACAAGGTCGGCAACCCCGCTGACCTCGCATCCAGGAGGCGCACATTGAGTAGGCAAAGCCTTACCAAGGCACACGCGAAAATCTCGGAGTTGACGTGGGAACCCACGTTCGCAACACCAGCGACTCGCTTCGGCACGGACTACACGTTCGAGAAGGCACCGAAGAAAGATCCGCTGAAGCAGATCATGCGGTCCTACTTCCCTATGGAGGAGGAGAAGGACAACCGCGTGTACGGTGCCATGGACGGAGCCATCCGCGGCAACATGTTCCGACAGGTCCAGCAGCGGTGGTTGGAGTGGCAGAAGCTCTTCCTGTCGATCATCCCGTTCCCGGAGATCTCGGCAGCTCGTGCAATGCCGATGGCCATCGACGCGGTGCCGAACCCGGAGATCCACAACGGACTTGCAGTTCAGATGATCGACGAGGTGCGCCACTCGACGATTCAGATGAATCTCAAGAAGCTGTACATGAACAACTACATCGACCCTGCCGGGTTCGATATGACCGAGAAAGCGTTCGCGAACAACTACGCCGGCACGATCGGCCGTCAGTTCGGCGAAGGCTTCATCACCGGTGACGCCATCACCGCAGCCAACATCTACCTCACCGTGGTCGCCGAAACCGCCTTCACCAACACCCTTTTCGTGGCAATGCCCGACGAAGCGGCAGCGAACGGCGACTACCTGTTGCCGACGGTGTTCCACTCGGTCCAGTCCGACGAATCACGCCACATCTCCAACGGCTACTCGATTCTGCTCATGGCGCTCGCCGACGAACGCAATCGCCCTCTCCTCGAGCGTGATCTGCGATACGCGTGGTGGAACAACCACTGCGTCGTCGACGCCGCGATCGGAACATTCATCGAGTACGGCACCAAGGACCGGCGTAAGGATCGCGAGAGTTACGCCGAGATGTGGCGCCGGTGGATCTACGACGACTACTACCGCAGCTACCTCATCCCGCTCGAGAAGTACGGCCTGACCATCCCTCACGACTTGGTGGAAGAAGCCTGGAATCGCATCACCAACAAGGGCTACGTACACGAGGTGGCACGCTTCTTCGCTACCGGTTGGCCGGTCAACTACTGGCGCATCGACACCATGACCGACAAGGACTTCGAGTGGTTCGAACACAAGTACCCAGGCTGGTACTCCAAGTACGGAAAGTGGTGGGAGAACTACAACCGCCTCGCCTACCCCGGAATCAACAAGCCCATCGCATTCGAGGACGTGGGCTACCAGTACCCGCACCGCTGCTGGACATGCATGGTGCCCGCGCTCATCCGCGAGGACATGGTGGTCGAGAAGGTCGACAACCAGTGGCGTACCTACTGCTCGGAAACCTGCTACTGGACCGACGCCGTCGCGTTCCGCAGCGAGTACGAAGGCAAGGACACCCCGAACATGGGCAGGCTCACAGGATTCCGTGAGTGGGAGACACTGCACCACGGCAAAGATCTCGCCGACATCGTCGCCGATCTCGGCTATGTCCGCGACGACGGTGAGACGCTCGTCGGCCAACCGCATCTCGACCTGGACCCGCAGAAGATGTGGAAACTCAAGGACGTCCGCGGCAACACCTTCCAAAGCCCGAACGTGTTGCTGAACCAGATGACCGAATCCGAACGCAACGCGCACATCGCGGCCTACCGCGCCGGCGCGACGATGCCTGCCTGATTCGAACATCGGTGGGTAGCGCCTGCCATCAGGCGCTACCCACCGAACCCAGCACGAACAGCACACTCGTTTCAGTGAACCCGCAGCTACTTCAGGAGAAACCCCGTGGCCGACACACACCGAATAACGTTCGAGCCGGTCGACATCGAGATGGATGTCCGAGAGGACGAGCACATTCTCGATGCCGCGTTTCGACAGGGTATCCATCTCATGCACGGCTGCCGTGAAGGCCGCTGCTCTGCCTGCAAGTCATTCGTACTCGACGGCGACATCCAGATGGAGAACTACTCGACGTTCGCGTGCAACGAGGCAGAAGAAGCGGAAGGGCTCGTGCTCCTCTGTCGGACAAAGGCATACAGTGACTGCACCATCGAGCTGCTCAACTACGACGAAGACGAACTGCTCGGCGGAATTCCCATACAGAACGTGACCACCCGCGTCACGTCCCTGGAATCGATGACAGGCGATATCGTCGCGCTGCGGCTGGAACCGGTGGAGCCGGAAGTATTCGACTTCAAGCCGGGCCAATACGCGGACCTGACCATCCCCGGCACCGACGAGTGCCGTTCCTTTTCGATGGCCTCGACACCGCAGACACCGAACCAGATCGAGTTCCTCATCAAGAAATACGCGGGCGGAAAGTTCGCAGCGCTGCTCGATGAGGGCATCGATATCGGCGACGAGATATCGCTGACCGGTCCATTCGGATCATCCACACTCAAGGACGGGCACGTACTGCCGGTGGTGTGCATAGGAGGCGGTGCTGGTATGGCACCCATTCTTTCACTCGTACGCCACATGAGCGAAACGGGCAACACCCGCCCGGTCCATTTCTACTACGGCGCACGAACTCCGAACGATCTGTTCTACGTCGACGAGATCAGAGAATTAGGACAGAAGCTGGTCGACTTCACTTTCGTCGCATGTGTGTCCGAGTCTGCGGGAGTGCAGTCGTCGGAGAATGTGTCGGTCGAAGAAGGCAATGTCACCGACGTGGTCCAGCGCCTGGAGCCCGGTATCGACAAAGCCGAGGTATATCTGTGCGGTCCTCCCCCGATGGTCGACGCAGCACTCGCGTTACTCGACGTTTGCGGCACACCCACCGATCAGATCTTCTTCGACAAGTTCACCAGTCCTGCATTCGACTGACGTAGTGCTCGACATCTTCGACTTCCAGTCCACTCATCTATCGAGAGGCCAAACATGACCGCATCCACCGGGGCGAAGCAGCGCAGCTTCCCCGCGATCGAATTCACCGACTCCGAGGCCGGGGCCAAGGAGTTTCCAAGCTCCAAGAGCCGCACCTACAGCTATTACACGCCCGCAAAACGCCGGGCAACGATGTACGAAGACGTCACCGTCGACGTTCAACCCGACCCCGATCGGCACCTCACACAAGGGTGGATCTACGGATTCGGCGACGGCCCCGGAGGCTACCCGCAAGAGTGGACGACGGCCAAGTCGTCGAACTGGCACGAATTTCTCGATCCCAACGAAGAGTGGGATCAGACCATCTTCCGCAACAACTCGGCCGTGGTCCATCAGGTCGAGTTGTGTCTGAGCAACGCCAAACGCGCGCGTGCCTATGACGGTTGGAACACCCCGTGGCTCAAGTTCATCGAACGTAACCTGGGTGCGTGGATGCACGCCGAGAATGGTCTCGCCCTGCACGTATTCACCTCGATACAGCGATCCGGGCCGACGAACATGATCAACACCGCTGTCGCCGTGAACGCCGCGCACAAGATGCGCTTCGCGCAGGACCTCGCGTTGTTCAATCTCGATCTCTCCGACGCCGACGTGCAGTTCGACGGTTCCGCCCACGTGGATGTATGGAAGAGCGCTCCGGAATGGCAGCCGACACGTCAAGTGGTCGAACAGCTGACCGCTGTACCGGACTGGTGCGAGCTGCTGTTTGCGACCAACATCGTCTTCGAGCAGCTCGTCGGCTCGTTGTTCCGCACCGAACTGGTGATGCAGATCTCCGCCCGAAACGGCGACTACATCACCCCGACGATCGTCGGGACAGGTGAGCACGACTACGACCGCGATCTGAACTACTCCCGCACACTGTTCCAGCTCCTCACACACGATCACCAGCACGGGGAAGCAAACAAGGCGCTGTTCGGCGAGTGGATGGGGCTGTGGGTTCCGCGGTGCCTCGACGCTGCACGAGCGCTGCAACCGATCTGGTCGCAACCAGCCGACAAAGCCGTGACGTTCGCATCGAGCCTCGATGCCGCCGTCGCCAAGTTCACCGTTCTCCTCGAATCCCTCGGCCTCGACGTCCCCAAGGAGTTGGCAGCATGACCATGAACTTCGGATCGAACACAGAGTTCTCCAATATGTGCGGTGTGACGCTGATGAACACACCCATCGGCCGGGTCGTCGCGGAGGTCATGGGAGCCAAGGACGGCGTCGAGCTCACCGAATACCCGTCAATGATCAGGGTCGACGGCACGAAGTTGTTGTCCTTCGACTACGACGAGCTCACCGACGCACTCGGGCAAGAGTTCGACGGGTCGGTCTTCGAGGAGATCAGCTCCACCCACTACGGGCGGATGGTGCACCTCGACGACAAAACGATGCTGTTCGCGAGCCCCGAGGACGCGGCCGAATACATCGGCTTCGACCTGGCCGAGCTGCCCTGACCAGCTAGTTGGACCACCGACCGACTGACCGGCGGGCGTCCGAGCGCATCGACTGACAGCCCCGTGCCGACGCCCGCCAACAGTTCGCAGGCCCGTTGAACCCAGAAGTTGGAGCGAACACAGTGACCACAACCTTGCGCCCGTCCACGACAGCCGACATCGTCGGCGCACTCACCGCCGTCACCGATCCCGTCCTCGACGAACCAATCACCGGACTCGGACTCGTGCACTCGCTCACGATCGACGACGATGCCGTATTCGTGCGCTTGCGGGTACCCGCGGACTTCTTCCCCTCCGACACTGCCTACCTGATGGTGTCCGAATGTGTGGATGCGTTGCGCAACATCGAAGACATCGGCCGCGTCAGCATCGTGATCGACGATCACCCCGACAGTGACGCCATCAACGCGGTGACAGCTGCCGGCACGGAATACCGCGGCCTCGGTGCGTTCCTCACCGCCGGCCACGTCGAGACCGAAGCGCTACGCGAAGAGTTTCTGCACAGAGCACACAGCGCTGCCGTGCTGCGCTCGCTCGCAGCGCATCTGGCGCACGCGGACGAGGCCATGGACTGCGCCGAATCGCTCACCCTGCGGGATCTCAGAGGTCAAAAACACACGACCGTGTTGCTTCGCCGTCGCAGTGCACTCGGATTGAGTATCTGTCCCAACAGTCGAGTGTTGGTCGATCATCACGGTTCTCCGATTGCGACAGAGCAACTTTCATCGAAGCTGCGGTCCGCGATTTCGCTCAGGCTGTCGGAGGGGAGCCGTTCGTACTTCCGCCGTGCACTACTGACCTCTTTGGTCGGCAACCACAAAGAATCGGTTACAGAACCTCACGTAACCGACCTTCGAACCCGAACTACATGATGTGAGTCGGCCGGAAAACTCGCCAACTCGCATCTGTCCGGAACCGCATATTCGTTCATTCAATTTTACATTCGAAAGGATTCGTCATGGCCAAGGAACTGCGGTTCAACACCGAAGCCCGCGCTCTGCTCGAGCAGGGCGTCAACGCTCTCGCAGATGCAGTGAAGGTGACTCTCGGGCCCAAAGGCCGCAACGCCGTACTAGAGAAGCTGACCGGACCTCCCACCATCACCAACGACGGTGTCACGATCGCGAAGGAAATTCAGCTGAGCAACCCGTTCGCCAACATGGGTGCCCAGTTGGTCAAAGAAGTGGCGATGAAAACTAACGGCGTCGTCGGGGACGGCACCACTACAGCAACCGTCCTGGCGCAGGCCATGGTGCGCGAAGGCCTGCGTGCGGTGGATGCAGGTGCCAACCCGATGCGACTACGACGCGGCATCGAGACCGCTGTCTCGTCGGTCGTCGAAGCGCTTCGCGCCCAGGCTGTCGAGGTCGTCGGTAGCGCCGACCTCGAACGAATCGCCACACTCGCCGCCAGCGACGACGAGGCAATCGGTCAGGCCGTGGCCAAGGCGGTCGAATACGTCGGCAGGTCCGGAGTAGTGACCACCGAAGAGAGCGAGACCCTGGGCATGTCGGTCGACGTGGTCGACGGAATCGAGTTCGACCATGGATTCATCTCCGGCTACATGATCACCGATCCCGAGCGGGCCGAAGCGGTGCACGACAATCCGGTGATCCTGTTGACCAACAAGAAGATCAACCAAGTTCAGGACATCATGCCGAGCATCGAGGCCGCCAAGCGTGCGGACCGTCCGCTCGTCGTGATCGCCGAGGACGTCGACGGGCCGGCACTGCAGCTGTTGGTCGGTGGCAACATGCACAACACGATGCAGTCCGTCGTCGTACGCGCACCGGGTTTCGGTCATCGACGCGTTGCCGAACTCCAAGATCTCGCGGTCGCTCTGGGTGGCCAGGTCATCGCCAAGGACACCGGACTCGAACTGTTCGAGGTCACACTGGAACAACTTGGTTCATGCGATCGCATCACCGTCACCGAGCACTCGACCACGATCGTCGGCGGCCGCGGCGAGCAGAACCTGCTCGATGCCCGCATCAGCCAGCTCGAAGCACAGTTCGAGCGATCCAAGATCGACGGCGACCGGGACAGCCTCGAACAACGCATCGCCCGCCTGACCGGCCGAGTGGCCGTTGTCCGAGTCGGCGGTGCGACCAGTGTCGAGTTGAAGGAACGGATGCTCCGAGTCGAGGATGCACTCGCCGCGTCTCGTGCTGCACTCGAGGCAGGAATCGTATCCGGGGGCGGCACCGCCCTCGCACAATCCCATCGCGCTTTGTCCGATCTCGAACTCACCGGAGATCAGGCTGCAGGTGCCGCTGTCGTACGCACAGCTTTGACCGAACCACTGCGATGGATCGCGATCAATGCCGGCTACGAGGGTGATGAAGTGGTCAAGGTGGTCACCGGACTCCCGCTCGGCCACGGATTCAACGCTCTTACCGGCGAGTACGGTGACATGTTCGATGACGGCGTCATCGATCCGTTCAAGGTCACTCGTGCAGCACTCGAAAGTGCGGCCTCGATCGCGGCGTTGCTCATCACTACCGAGACCGCTGTGGTGGAGGAGGTGTACGGCAACCCCGGCGCAATCATGGCCCCTGGCTTCGGCGATCTCGCCGAAGGAATGGTCAGACCCTCGAACATTTACTGACCTGATTACACACCTGCGTCCGCGGGGAACCTTCGTTCTGCTCGAAGTTTCCCCGCGGACGAGTACCGTCCTCTGCGAGCTCTCTGCCTGCGCGGAAGTTGGGGCACCCACACGCACTGCGTTCACAAGTGTTCAGGAACAGAACATCTGCACCGGCACCGAGCTCAGCTCGACAATCTTCTCGCTCGAATGACAGGCAGAGATGGCAAACAACCGAGATTCTCTCGAACGTGCACAGAAGGCCCGCGAACGCTTTCTCTCTGATCGTAGGTTGGACACTTCTGTACGTCCCCAAATCTCATACTCTTGGGAGCGCTCGAGATCCCTGAACGTACGACCCGACAATCTGGACTTGCCGTTCGTCAGGGAACCCGACATGGACAGCCCGCTTGTCATCGCGGCCGCTCCCGTTCTTCGCCAACTGGCCGAGGGCCTCGTCGACGAACCTGTATCGGTCATCCTCACCTCCGCGGACGGCGTGGTACTGAACCGCGTCGCCGGCAATAGCCGCCTCCTACGATCGCTGGACTCGGTCCGCCTCGCACCCGGCTTCAGTTACTCGGAACAATTTGCCGGTACCAACGGAATAGGCACAACCCTGGAGACACGCACGACCACCGTCGTCTCGGGTCACGAGCATTACGCGGACAGCCTCAGAGGCCTCGTCTGTGCAGGGGTTCCGATCATCCATCCAATCTCAGGGCACGTCGCCGGAGTCCTCGACCTCACCGGTTGGGTCGGAGACGGCGCGCCACTGCTGGTCACGTTGGCACGGTCCGCTACATCGCAGATAGAGAATCGGCTTCTCGCGCAGTCCAGCGAGAAACAGACAGCACTTTTTAGTACCTATCTGTGGGCGTGCAGACGCTCGCAACAGGTGGGTGTTCTGGCGGTGGGCGAGGACATCGTTTTGTGCAACAAAAGGCTGCGACTAGCCCTGGGCCCGAGCGAACAGGCTGCCGTTGTCGAACATGCACTGGACTTGATGGCCAACGACGGTACCGGTCAACACGTGCTGACCCTCCCAAGCGGTCTTACTGTGCGTTTGTCTCCCTTTACGGACAGCACGTTGGCTTCACACCCACGAATGGGTGTCTTCCACGTCTATCTGACGGACGTCGAAGTGGCGACTTGTTCCCTCGACAGCGCGATAGCACTCCCCGGAATAGTTGGAAACAGCGCATCTTGGAGGCACAGTGCACAGCAAATTACGCACTCGATACGCCACCGTGACTGGGTCGCGGTTTCCGGAGAAACCGGTAGCGGACGGTTCTCGATTCTCAAAGCTGCTGCCATCGAACATATTTCAACTCGTTCCCAGTTCTTCTCAGCGGCTGATTTTCAGGATAGCGACGACAATATGCACGTGTTGGAATCGGAACTGAGCCATGACAACTTCAGCGTCATCATCCGAGACATCGATCTGATGCCCGATCAGCAGCAACGAGCCATTGCCCAGATGCTGCAGGGCCGCGAACACGCCGGATGGATAGGCGTGACTATCGGCGTCGAGGACCGGGGGACCTCCAGTGACGCTCTGGTACTTCCTTTCTTCGGGCACACCGTTCACGTCCCCGCGTTACGCCATCGAATTGACGACCTCGACCAGCTAATCCCCTACCTCCTTCGCCAGGTCAGTCGTGGACAAGACCTGACACTCTCCCCCGCTGCTGTCCGTCAGCTCACGAGATACAGCTGGCCCGGAAACGTCGCACAACTTCGACAGATACTGACCGAGATCGTGCAGAAGCAAAGATCAGGCGTCGTCGAAGTCGATAAACTTCCGCCCGTCTGCCGCGCATCGAGTAGGCGCACCCTCACCCCACTGGAAGCGCTCAAACGCGACGCGATCGTGCAAAGCCTCGAAGACAACGGCGGAAACAAACAAGCCACCGCAGACGCACTCGGAACATCACGGGCCACGATCTACCGCAAAATCCGAGAGTACGGGATCAACCTCTGAAGACGTCCTCATCGGGGAGGGTCCGATTTACGGTGGATCCGACCTTGATGTCGGTTGGTTACCGTTCGGGGTGACGCGTCCTCCAAGGTGATCGCAACGCATCCAGCGCTGGCCTCCACCCGCTTGCCCATCGAGCCTTTTGTTTCCCGTGGGGTCCAAAGCCCGCGTGGCGAGATACAGACATTTGAGGGCCACCAGTTCGATCGGAAAGCACGCACGAGCGCGCACAGAAGGCCTGTAGCCGGCGTTGACGGACTCGATCTCGTTCGTCGAGCAAGATCACCCGCCTGATCTCCACGTCGTAGTCCAAGAACCGTACGAACTCGCTTCATGCGTTGTCCCACATGGTGATGATCGCCAGGTACTGGCAGACCCCCGTTTGCTGGTGAATTCGGTGAACCGTTCCCTCGCAATAGACTCCGACGGAGCGGTGTAGACCGGACTCACGTGGGTGTCCGATGCGAGATGTTCGTCGGTGCCCGGCTCTACAGTGTCGGGTGTGAGCGACAACGAGTCCGTGGCCACAGTGCCTGAGCGTGTGCTCGACGAGCTTGTGCAGGTGTTGATCGACAGGATTGATCAACTTCTCGATCGGGTGACCGATCGGGCTGTGGGCGCGCCGACGCCGGGATCGGCGGCGTGGGAGTTGGAGTGGAGCGTCCGGGACACTGCGATCGGACGTGCGCGCGTGGCCGAACGGTCTCGTGTTCGAGAGGAATTGGCGCGCCGCGCGTGCGCCGAACTCGGCGTCGCCGAAGGTTCCGCACCGGCGGCGCCGGCTCGGCACTCTCCCCCGGTCCGACCCCGCCGGACGAAGCCCGGACGTGTCCGCGTCGACGAGGCACAGCTGACATTCTTCTGAACCCGCCGCTCGAACTCGTTTCCCGATGGGTGCAGGCGTACGACCCCGCTGCTGTCCTACGGCACCCGTTTACCGACGCACGGTGCGCTCGGAATGATTGGTCGACGTCGAGGACTCCGAATGGGCGGTGTCGGCTGCTGCGATCCAGTCGTCGCTGCCGACAAATCGCGGTCGTGACATCGCGGATCGATAGTCGCGGACGGCTCATCTCGCGTTCGAGCGTCGTTCCGGCCGTCGTGGTTGCACCGAGGCAGCCTGGTACGGTCGTGCCCCTGTTCGCCGAGTTCATCGTGCTAGCTGTTCGGTCGTTGACATTCGAGTATCGACCGACCGGAAGGCATGTCAGTTACGTTCGAAAGGACCGGCCATGTCGGCACCGACCAGCGGCGGATCCCAACCGCAGGCTCCGAAACCAGAGTCACCGAAACCGTTGCAGTCACCTAGGTTCGACGTTGCGCGGCTCAGATTCATCAGCATCATCGGTGCCACCACTGCGCTGCTGCTTTCTGCCGTGACGTACGTGTGGGCCTTTGCCAAAGGTGTCGACTTCGTGCGGTTGTTGTTCGTCGAAGGGTTGTCGTCCGATCCAGCGTTGGTCAAGTTGTTCGAGAGCATCGACTCGATTCTCATCGCAACCGTGTTGTTGATCGTGGGGTTCGGACTGTGGGAATTGTTCGTTCACGATCTCGATCTGCCACAGTCGTTGACGACGACGTCCTTCGGGCAGTTGAAGAGGCAAACTGCGGGGACGTTGTTTCTCGTGCTTGTCGTGCGATTTCTCGAAGTTTCCATCACCAGGCCACAACCGGACGAACTCATTGCTCAGAGCATCTCCACCGCGCTGGTCGGAGGTTTACTGATCGTCTTCTCGACTTGGCCTCGCACGCCCTGACGCATGCAATGCGTGTGTCCGTGCGCAAGTGGAAAGGTGAGCGGTCTAAGCGAATCGGACGAGTTACGACTGTCCATCGGCATGGACTCCTCGTTATCGGCACTGCCGAACGCTGGCCTGAATCATGATGTGTTTTCGCCCGATCCGAACAGTCGTGAGCGATTTCTGAGCGGGGCCGCTGCCAGCAGCGTGATCACCACGATCAGTCCTCCGCTCGGGTTGGGTTCGAGCGCAATATTTCCCCGGTTCTCGCGGGCGAGCTGATCGACGATCGACAGCCCCAGTCCAGATCCGCCGGGACGTCGGGTCCAGAAGCGGTCGAGCGCACGGCTCCGGTCCTCTGCAGTGAGTCCTGGCCCTGAATCGGTGATCGTCAGGCGAACCGTCTCGCCGATCACGGCCGCGTCGACGACGATGTCGGTACCCGGTGGGGCGACGTCGACGGCGTTGGCGAGAACGTTGTCGAGGATTTGGTCGAGGTGACCGTCGGCTGCGATCAGCTGTGCGCCCGGTGCGATGCGAGAGGTCAAGGTGACGTCGTGAGACCGCGCTGCGGCGGACCAAGTGGCGAATCGAGTGTCCACGACTGCTGCAATATCGACCTGTATCGAGTTGTCGATGGGCTTTTGCGCGCGGGCGAGGGTCAGCAGGTCGTGCACCAGACGGGTCATGCGTACCGTGTCCGCGATCGACCGGTCGACGGCCGCACGTGTGTGGGGGTCGCTCACCTCGTCGTGGAGATTGTCGAGACTCAGGCGCAGCGCGGTCAGGGGCGTGCGGAGTTGGTGGGAGGCGTCGGCGACGAACCGCCTCTTGACGGCGATGAGCTCGCTGATTCGTTCCGCGGCGTCGTTCATCGACTCGGCGACCCGTCGTGTCTCGGCCGGCCCGGCGTCGAGCGGATTCGTGCGGGCGGTGAAGTCGCCCTGTGACAAGGACCGGGCCATGGAGTCGAGGAGCCGCAACGGTCGCGTCATCGATCGGGCCAGCCACCACGCTGCGGCCGCGGCGATGCCCAGCGTCGCCAGCGCCACGACCAGCTGCAGTCCGAACAACTCGCGGATCTGTGCGGTGACGGGAGCAGACGGATAGGTCAAACGCACCGCTCCGACCGTCGTACCGTCCGGAGCCTTCGAGGGCACGGTGACCTGCAGTCCCGGCTCGCCGAGCACAGATTGCTCGGCGCGCGTGACGGCTTCCCGCCCCTGCAGCGCCGCGCTGATATCGGTTCCGAGGGGGTCGGATACCGGACGGCCCAGTGCAGGTTGCCCGTCCGCGGAGAGCAACTCCACTCGGCCGCCCGTCTGCTCCTCCAGGTTACTGCGCAGAGTGAGCAGCGCCAGTTCCGCTCCCGCCGCAGAGTCGGGATCGGCGGCATCGGCGGTCGCGAGAAGGATCGCGACGGTGCGCGCCTCACGCAGTCCCACCTCCGCCTGGTTGTTTCGCAAGGCGCTCACCAGTCCGATGCCCTCGGGAACGGTGAACAGCGCCAACGCGAGTGCCACCAACGCGAGGTACGACGCGACGAGACGGCGGACCATCAGACCTCCAACCGGAAACCGACGCCGCGCACCGTCGTCAGGACGAGCGCGTTACCGAACTTTTGTCGCAAGGCGGCAACGTGCACGTCCAGCGTTCTTGTGGGGCCGAACCAGTGTTCGTCCCACACCGCCTCCATCAATTGCTCACGGGTGAACACCGCGCCGGGTGACTCGGCAAGGTGAGCGAGGAGGTCGAACTCTTTCGGCGCGAGTGCGACCTCGACGCCGTGTGCACTCACCCGTCGAGCAACCCGGTCGAGCGTGATCGGGCCGAGCTGCTGCGGAGGCGGAGTCGATGCCTCCGCCCCCGTACTCGAACCCGCCCGCCGCATCACTGCTCGGATCCGGGCGATGATCTCGCGCACCCCGAACGGCTTACTGACGTAGTCGTCCGCGCCCACCTCCAGACCGGCCACGGTGTCGATCTCGTCGTCTCGGGCTGTGATGACGACGATGGGCACCGACGAGCTCCTGCGGATTTCACGGCAGACGTCTAGCCCATCCATGTCGGGCAAGCCGAGATCGAGCAGGACCACGTCGGGCAGCGGAGCCGCCAGTGCGTCAGCCCCCGTCGTCACCAACTGCACCTCGTAGCCGTACCGCCGCAGACCCGAGGTAAGTGGGTCGGAGATCGACGGGTCGTCTTCGACCAGGAGTACTCGCACGGGTCATGGTCCCATCCCAGCGGTGTGCGCCGTGGTCGGTGGATCAGTCGGGCAGCTTCGAGGAGTGGTGGTCGACGATCACGACGTCCCCGTCGTCCTCGAGTTCGAACACGAAGGTGAAGCGTGCCGGTACATTCTGCCCGGACTCGCCCATGGTGAACGTGTACAGACCCGACAGCGATCCCGACGTGGGACTGAGCAACTGCGGCACGGACTCGTCTATCGCTCCCGTCGGCTTCTTGCTGACGAAGTCGGTGAAGTAGGCCAGACGTTCGTCCGGGCTGTCGAACACACCGGCCCACAACGTCGGAAGAAGCACTGCGTCCTCTCGGTAAAGAGCGTTGATCGCCTGCGGGTCGCCCTGCGCGACGGTGTCGAGCCAGGTGTCGAATTGCTTCTCGATGCGGTCGAGGGTGAGTTCGCCGCCCGCGTCGACGGAGGCGTTGGCACCTGCGGCGGTGTCGGTGTCGGCTGCAACGGGCGTGGATGCCTGTCCGGTGCTGCATGCCGACAGTGCGACAGCGGCTGCGGCGACGGCAGCGACGGAGGTGGCGCGGACGACGGTCTTGGTGCGCATGGTCTTACCTCTCGATCTATTGTCACCGAACCACTTTCGGTGACAGATCAAGCATCGCGATTCGATTGCCAGTGCAGTGCCAGGGAATTGTCAACGGACGGACAACTTTCCGCTCGTAACGGTGTGGGCTGTGCACTCGATCCGATTCTGTGTGACCGTCCCCACCTCGCACGTACCGTGCCGGGTGGTCGCGACCGTCCCTGCCCTCACCCGGCACGGTACGTGCGAGGTGGATGGAGCGGTGCGCGCGAATGCGGCCTCGAGGGTGGTGGGGGTCGTCGAGTCGAGGATATACAGGGCACCCCATCGGGGTATCTAGGAAGGTGTGCTCCCTTGGTCGGATCCTTAACTTCCACGGGTTTTCGAGCACGCGGAACGGCCCGTCTTCCATTGACAGTCTGGACGAGGGTGCGTGCGCTGCCCCCGGTCAGAGCAGGTTCGTGCGGTAGACGTAGATGGCGAGCTGGACGCGGTCGCGCCGGTCGAGTTTGCCGAGCAGCTTGGACACATGGGTCTTGACGGTGGCCTCGGTGATGAACAGGTCGCGGCTGATCTCGGTGTTGGACTTGCCGTGCGCGACCTCGATGAGGACGTCGCGTTCGCGGTCGGTGAGGGTGTCGTACTCCGGGCCGGGTCGATCGCGGGTGCGGTGCTGGGCGAATAGGCGGCGGGTCGCAGATGCGGAGACGACCTGGGATCCGGTGTGCACCGCGCGGATCGCGGCCAGGAGGAACTCGGTCTCGGTGTCCTTGAGGACGAACCCGTCGGCGCCGGCCTCGATGGCGGACAGGGCTGCTTCCTCGATGTCAAAGGTCGTCAGCACCAGCACCGCGGGCCCGTCCGCTCCGAGGTCGCGGCGCAGTGCGGAGGTGGCGGCGATGCCGTCGACCCGAGGCATCCGCACGTCCATCACCACCACGTCGGGGGTGTGCTCACGGACCATTGCCGTCACGGCGGCGTCTTCGACGGCCTCACCGCTGATCGCCCGGCTCAGCGTTGAAGACGGCACGCATCGCAGCCGCCGCGATGATCGCGGCCGCTGTGGTGACGGTGTCGGCCTGCTCGCCCCCGAAGTAGACACCAGCACAAAGTCTCGGCGCGACAGTGACGTGGGGCGACTGCGAACCAGCCTTCGTCGCCACGAAGCCGGAGGCTGCAGCGGCGATCGACCGACTCGAATGCGCCACCGTGCCGGTGCCACTGAACCACGACGTCCCCGACAGCCCGAACATCGACATCGCGATCGGTCGGCTGCCCGCCTCGTCCGGCCACAACCGCGGAACCTGATCGTCAACCCCGGCGGCCCGGGCCTGGAGGGCAGGTCTCTCCCGGCCACCGTCGGCGACATCAACGGACTCGTCGACTGGGACATCGTCGGTGTCGACGTCCGCGGAGCCGGTGCCAGCACCCGCCCCGTGTGCGCCGCCCTACAGTTCCTGGAGCCACCGCAGCCCGACGCAACCAGGCCGGTGTCGGAGGACTCCCTTCCGCTGACGCCCGCTCCTACGTCGAAACGATCACGGAGGCGAACCAGACGTGCGTGGAGCGTGGCGGCTCTCGCTGAAGCCTGCATCGAGCGCATCGGGAAACCGCATGTGCTGAACGTACGGCGCGGGAGATTTGTCGCAAGTCTGCGACGAGCCGGGGGTTGATCGGTTCTTCGGGGGGGTGCATCCGTCCCACATATGCGAACGTCGAAGATTTGCTACATCCTCCGTCGTACCGTTCCGAAGGATGCTGAGCGATACGCGACGAAGGGACCCGAAATGAAAGCGCTCGTTTACCATGGAGCTGGCAACAAGTCATGGGAAGAAGTAGCGGATGCCGTGGTTGAAAGCTCGACCGATGCGGTAGTCCGCGTCGATACCACGACGATATGCGGAACGGATCTACACATTCTCAGTGGAGACGTTCCTGCTGTCACAAAGGGGCGCATTCTCGGCCATGAAGCCGTCGGAACAGTGGTGCAGGTGGGCGAGTCGGTAAGCACGTTCTCGGTCGGTGATCGAGTGCTGGTCCCTGCTGTGACGAAATGCGGTCGATGTGTTTACTGTCAGAAAAATATGCCCTCACACTGCCAGACCGTCGGTGGTGTCGGCTGGATCCTTGGCCACCTGATCGACGGCACTCAGGCAGAGCTAGTACGAGTGCCGTATGCCGATACGTCCTTGTACGCGATACCTGACAACATCACCAACGAACAAGCCCTCTTTTTGGCCGACTCTTTACCCACAGGATATGAGGTGGGAGTCCTCGCCGGAAAAGTTCGGCCCGGTGATACCGTAGCCGTCGTTGGCGCAGGTGCCGTCGGGCTCGCCTCTATTCTGACGACAGGGCTGTGGGGTGCGGCTCGGACCATAGCCATCGACTCGAACAAGTTCCGCCTGCAGAAGGCCCTGGAGTTCGGTGCTACTGACATCGTCGAGGTGGGCCCGGGGACGGTGTCCGACGTTCTCGCGCTCACCGATGGTCTCGGCGTCGATGTAGCTATCGAAGCGGTCGGATTTCCGGAGACGCTCTTGACCGCTATGTCGTTGGTTCGCCCAGGTGGAACCGTAGCCAATGTGGGCGTTCACGGCACGCCGGTCGAGTTGCCGATGCAGGATCTATGGATTCAAAACCTAACTCTTACAATGGGGTTGGTTGATACCACGTCCATTCCGACGCTACTGACAATGGTCGGCACCGGACGAATCCGTTCCGAACTGATGAGCACGCATTCCTTCACATTCGATGAATTCGATGCGGCATACGATACGTTTGCTCATGCGGCAGACAACTCGGCGTTGAAGGTGACGTTGTCACCGGCGAGATGACGAACACGCTAGTCGGATGAGGCCTGCTGGATCCTTTCAGTGGATCATCCGATGTAGCTGATGCCGAAAGCATCAATTTTTCGATACAGCGAGGACCTGCTGATTCCGAGCAACACGGCAGCCTCATACCTGTTCCCCTCGGCCTCGTACAACGCTTGAATAATCGTGTCGCACTGCGCTGTATCGAGCGGCGATAGCTTCCTGGAGACTGTGTGGAACTGCAATGTCGGAAGATCAGCTGGCTGGATCATGCCAAACGGCTTGGTTTCGACAACGTGCTTGAGCACATCTCTCAGTTCACTGATATTCCCTGGCCACGAATACCCCTCGAAAATGCGAACTACCTGCAGGCTCAGTCGGAAAGAGTGACGGACGGCAATATCGTCAAGAATGGAACGGGCAATATCGCCGATATCATCCACTCGATAACGTAGCGCGGGTACACGTACAACGTCACTGAAGTGCTTGTTAAGCACTGCAAAGGGGCGGCCTGGATCTAATGCGGTTACGTCGACACAGCCCACTATTGTGGGCGGTATAAGAGTTACTGCGCTCGACGACAGGAGTTCGTCGAGTCTTCGTGCCGTGACTGAGTCGAGTCGGTTCAGTGATCTGAGAACTATGAGTCGACGCCCGAGAGTGTGGTCGGTCATCAGCGCTGTTAGACCAACCGGGTTCGTAAGTTTCGAACAGTCGACGACATTGATTTGCGCGCCTGGATGCTCTGCGGAAAACAATGTCGCAGCTAGGGTTCCCTTGCCTGTACCAGATTCTCCGGTCAGAAGGAGGTTACGGCTTCGCGCGAGTCCGATGCTGAGCATTTCCCGTGCTGCGGCAAAAGGGTTGAGCAGCTGTTGATTCCGTAACCGGTCGGCCTCGTTCCGCGGAATCCGGGAGCCTTCTGAGTAGTCTCGCGGCCCAACGATGCCAGCGTGCGCACCCTGACGACGGACCGGCTGTGAGTCGAGAGTACTGACGTCTGTGCGAGTAAGGATACAGCCTGCGATATCTGCTTGGAAGGTGACCGGTGAGACCTGAACGGTGGCGTAAGTTCCAGTAGGTAGCATTACCTGAGCCGATGTGAATCGGCAGTCCAACAAGGCAGATTTGGCGTGGGAGGCGAACGCGTTCAGCTGTATCTCCGTCATATGAACTCCGTGTGTGAACAAGTGTGTGCCGTCCGTGGCCAGAACTGTTTCGTCCTCATCGCGAACCTTCGCTGCGAATGCTTGTGCGAGTGCGCCAACACGGCGTTCCCGGGCAGTCGACATTCCTATCTCGATCCTGCCCGCAAGCACGCGCGCCAATGTATGGCTGATCGGCGAGTGGTCGACGACATGATGAACGAGCACAAGCACCCCCGCAGTCGCACCGTTGCCGTCTCGGATCAAGACTGCCGTCTCTGCAAGGGCGCTAAGCTCAGTTTTCCAATGCTCCGGACCAATTACTTCTAACGATTGCTTGTGTATCAAGGCAAGCATTCCCGCGTTGGTACCCACACAAGCCTCTCGAACCGATGACCCACACTTTAGGTTGGCGGCGTTCAAGATGGCAGATATCGATGGGCTTCCATCGACGCGCAAGCACACCGCATCTCCAGCGTCGATCACGAGAATAGAAGCCGGGCATTCGGAATGAGTATCAAAAACCTCGGATACGACAGACCGAGCTGTCTCGACTAAAAGCCGACGCTCGACGTCGCCGACCATCTTCGGTTTGCAGGCACTCGGCGTACCCGGGCCAGAGCACCGATGCCAGGATGCCAGGATCTCGTCGCGGACGCAGCGAGACAGATCGCCCAGGGGACGGTCCATCTCAAGTAAGGATCGAGCAGCACCGACTTCCGGCGCGACCAGACATGTTCCGGACATTCGGGCTCGTTTCGGATCGCTGTTCGTGTGAGTGACTTAAGTACAGTAGCCCGATCGCTGTTCGGTCACGTGCGTTGTGTTCTAACGCTGCGGCAAGTCCACCTGATTCGACCACCGGCAGTTGGTTAGGCTGTGGACGATGGAGATTGAACCGTCCTGGGACTGGTGGAGACTGTGATCTCACCAGGAGAATGCAGATATGGGTGCACCAAGGAAGTTCGATGCCGAGACGCGTGAGCGCG
>NZ_JBFBLH010000016.1:0-72527 GCF_040702585.1 Rhodococcus sp. NPDC079359 | reverse complement strand
GTTCCGCAGGCTCCACTCCCGCCTCGACCCCTGCTACGAGACCGGAGTGGAGCCTGCGGAACGACCGCAGGCTCCGCCGTGCACCTGCGAGGTCACGAGCGCCAGCACGTCGCCGGCACGCAGGTCGGCGGGCAACTCCACCGGACTGACGCAGCGTCGACCCGGGCCGTGCACGTCGACCTTGACCACCGCGCCCACCGAATGCCGGTTGACCACCACGGCCTGGCGCAGATCCCCGAACTCGGCATCGACGCCCACCTCCCCGGCGATCACCGAACGCACCCGCGTCACCAGAATCGAGCCCCACTGCACCGGAGTGCCCTGCGCATCGGCCAGATCCTCCAACGCAACGCCGTCGACGGTGATGCGGCCGCACACACAGTGCGTATCGGCAGGCCAGAGCGCTGGATCGCACCGCGCAACGTAGGCGGCACCGAGAGACGGAAGCATGTCGAGAAGTGTCATGAGAAGCAGTCTTGCTCCGCGCGGTGGCGTCGAACAGAGGTGTTGACGCAATCTTGACGGCACCGGCAGGAAATTTGACGACTTCGGCTCGCGATGCCCCCTACTGTACCCACTGGTACATTCAGTCGGGTGATTGCAGACGACGTCTACCGCCGCGGCCGAGCCGGCCTGCCCTCGTGGATCACCGATCACGACGGCCGCCGCACCGAACTTCCGATCGCGCGCTGGATGGGCGGAACCCATTCGACGATCGAAGACATCAGGGCGGACGAAGCCTCGATCGCTTTCTGCACCGGCCCTACCCTCGACCTCGGCTGTGGACCAGGGCGTTTGACCGAAGCTCTCACCCGAGCCGGCGTTCCCGCGTTGGGAGTCGATACGTCCTCGGTCGCTGTGGAGATGACGAACCATCGCGGCGGTCTCGCGTTGCAGCAGGACATCTTCTGCGCGATACCGGGGGCGGGCCAGTGGTCACACGTGCTGCTCGCGGACGGCAACATCGGCATCGGCGGTGACCCGGCTGCACTTCTGCGGACGGTTCGCTCGCTGCTGCACGAGACCGGCACGGCCGTCGTCGAAGTGGATTCCGCGTCGGGTGTCGACGATCGCAATCGAACGGTCCGATGGGAAACCGACGACTGCGTGGGCGAATGGTTCACTTGGGCCAGCGTGGGCGCGAGCGCGCTGTACGCGCTGGCGGTCACGGCGGGCCTGCGGGTCCGTCGGACTGTCGAATCGAACGGACGAGTGTTCATCGAACTCGCCGTTCACAGCATCGACCGAGGAGTCGGAGACCCGTGAGCAAGGAACTGCCGAGAACAGCCAAGGGCAGACGAACCAGAGCAGCGATCGTCGATGCGGCCGCGTCGATGATGTACACCCACGGCGTCGCCGGAACGACTATCGACGACGTACTCGCCGCGTCCGAAACCGGAAAATCGCAGCTCTACCACTATTTTTCCGACAAGTCGGACCTGGTGGAAGCCGTCATTGCACGTCAGCTCGAACGCGTCCTCGCCGCCCAGCCGCGCCTGGCCCACATCGACAGCCTCGAGGACATCGACGCATGGGCCGCCGAGATCGTCCGCAATCACGAACAGCCAGGGGGCCCGTTCTCGTGCCCCCTCGGTTCGCTCGCTGCAGAACTGAAGAACGACGCGGCGTTCGTCCCCAGCCTTCATGCCGCGTTCCGACGCTGGGAACAGCCGCTCGAACAGGGGCTACGCCGCATGGTCGACCGCGGGGAACTCGATGTGTCGACCGATCCGGCCGCAACTGCCACCACGCTGATCGCGTCGCTTCAAGGCGGAATGTTGATCGCCCGCATCGCGGGCGATGTGCAACCGCTGCGCGACACACTCGACGCCGCCGTAGCCGCAGTACGTCGCCGTCGGACTCGACGCTGACACCGACCCTGGCGAACGGGCCCGAAGTGCGCTAATCTCGACCTCACAGTTTGTACTAATGGGTACAAAATTGGAGACGGGAACCAGAATGCAGCGACTTCCCACGTTCCGTAGCCCGATCCGCGGCGTCTGGTTCACGTCGGTCCTGGCGTCCGTCCTGCTCGTCGCCCTGCCGATCGTGACGATCACCGGCTTCATCTCCTGGGCCGCATACGGCCCACAGTTCGGCCAGGCCATGCCAGGCGACGTCGGGTGGTTACGAATTCCGTCGTTCGACTGGCCGACCGAGCCTGCCTGGCTCTATCGGCTGACCCAGGGCCTGCATGTGGGACTGGGACTGGTCATGGTGCCGATCGTGCTGGCCAAGCTGTGGTCGGTGATCCCGAAACTGATCGAGATGCCCCCGGTTCGCAGTGTCGCGCACCTTCTCGAGCGAATCTCGTTGCTGGCGTTGGTCGGTGGCATCCTCTTCGAGATCATCACCGGTGTGCTGAACATCCAGTACGACTACATCTTCGGCTTCAGCTTCTACACCGCCCACTACTGGGGTGCCTGGGTGTTCGTCGCCGGCTTCGTCGCCCACGTGGCGCTCAAGCTTCCGACCATGGTGACGGCGTTGAGAACGCGGCCGTTCCTGGAATTGATGCGCATTCGAGTCGCCGATACGGTGCCCGACGCCGACGACGAATCAGGTCTTGCTGCAACCGATCCCGCTCCGGCGACGATCAGCAGACGCGGAGCCCTCACACTCGTGGGCGGTAGCGCACTGTTCGTCGCGGTACTCAGCGTTGGGCAGACGACGGGCGGACCACTGCGATCGGCGGCGATCCTGCTGCCTCGCGGACGCTCGTACGGCGACGGCCCCAACGACTTCCAGATCAACCGCACCGCGCAGTCCGCAGGCGTCACCGATGCGCAGACCGGCGATGCGTGGCGGTTGACCGTACTGGCGGGCGGTACCGAGGTAGTACTCACCCGAGCTCAACTCGAGCAGATGGACCTGCACACCGTCGAACTCCCGATTTCCTGCGTCGAGGGCTGGTCGACGGTGCAGACGTGGACCGGAGTTCCGCTCCGAGATCTGGCGGCACTCGTGGGTGTCGATGCCGTCGACACCGGTGAGGTGCGGTCGCTCGAACCCGTCGGGTCGTTCAACCGCGTCACCTTCGGAGGACACCAGATGATGCATCCGGATTCACTTCTCGCACTGAAAGTGAACGGGGCCGACCTCTCCCTCGATCACGGCTATCCCGCTCGCATCATGATGCCGGCGATACCCGGAGTGCACGCCACCAAGTGGATCGAATCCGTCGAATTCTTCGAGGAGCGAGCATGACAACGTTTCGAGCCAGGTACGGCGCAGGACCGATGCATCTCGCGGTCACGGCCGGCTGCCTCGCCCTGGCCGGCGCGGTCGTCCTGACGATCGGCTTCCCTGCACTGTGGAACACCGATACGTGGTGGCAGTCCATCGGACTCTGGTTCGTCGGGGCAGCGGTGGTGCACGATGCGATCCTGTTTCCGCTGTACGCCGTGCTGGACCGGACGCTGGTCGCTCGTCTGGGCAGGTTCGTCAACGCGGTCCGCATCCCCGCGCTCGGGGCGGGTTTGAGCCTGCTGCTGTTCGCACCGGGGATCTTCGCCCACGGGAGCGAAACGTACGAGGCCGCGACGGGTCAGACACAGGAGCCGTACTTGATGCGATGGCTGCTGTTGGTAGCGGGGATGTTCGCGGCCAGCGCCGCGTTCTACGGCGGCCGCGAAATACTCAGGCAGAGGCGTTGACGCGATCTTGACGTGCACCGGGCACGGTTGCACGCAACGACCGCCGGTCGACGGGATTCCGTCGGTCGTCGCCGGTAGTGCGCAACCCGGCCCGCACCACGCAGCCCCGAACTACGCTCCACAACATGAGTGGCGAGTATCGGCAGGCCTTCGACGACAGTATCGACAACCGTGAGCAATTCTGGCTCGACGCCGCGGCGGGAGTCGACTGGGACACCCCTCCCACCAGTGCGTTCGACGGCACTCACTGGTTTCCCGGGGCCCGCCTGAACACCTGCTTCAACGCGCTCGATCGGCACGTCGACGCCGGACACGGCGACCGGACCGCGTTGATCTACGACTCGGCGATGCTCGGACTCACCCGCAGCTACACCTACGCCGAACTTCTCGACCACGTCGCTCGATTCGCCGGTGTGCTGCGCGAGCAGGGCGTCGGACCGGGCGACCGCGTGGTGATCTACCTCCCGATGATCCCTGAGGCCGTAATCGCGATGCTCGCGTGCGCTCGACTCGGCGCGGTGCATTCGGTGGTGTTCGGCGGCTTCGCAGCCAAGGAGCTGGCAGCGCGAATCGACGACGCCGAGCCGGTCCTGCTGATCACCGCCAGCGGTGGGTTCGAGCCGGGTCGCGTCATCGAATATCTGCCGCTGGTGCAGCGCGCCCTGACGCTGACGACCGCGAAGGTACCGGCGGTGATCGTCAAGAGCCGCGAGGGAATCCCCGGCAGTCACGACTGGCTGGACTGGGACTCCCTCATCGCCGACGCCACCGCCGCACAACCGGTTTCGGTGTTGGCAACCGATCCGCTCTACATCCTCTACACCTCGGGCACGACCGGTAAGCCCAAGGGTGTGGTGCGCGACAACGGCGGTCATGCCGTCGCGCTGACGTGGTCGATGCGCAACATCTACGACGTGGGAGCCGGTCAGGTGATGTGGACCGCGTCCGACGTCGGCTGGGTGGTCGGGCACTCGTACATCGTCTATGCGCCGCTGTTCGCCGGTGCCACAACGGTTCTGTACGAGGGCAAACCCGTCGGGACTCCCGATGCCGGCGCGTTCTGGCGGGTGATCCAGGATCACGGTGTCCGTGCCCTGTTCACGGCGCCGACTGCACTGCGCGCCATCCGCAAGGTCGATCCCCATGCGGCCGAGCTCGAGAAGTACGACGTCTCGTCGCTCGAGACCCTGTTCGTCGCAGGTGAGCGTCTCGATCCCGATACGTACGAATGGATTTCGCGAACCCTGGACCGGCCCGTGGTCGACCACTGGTGGCAGACCGAAACCGGGTGGGCCATCTGCGCCAATCTTCGCGGTCTGGAACAACTTCCGATCAAATCGGGCTCGCCGACGGTGCCGGTGCCGGGGTTCCAGGTCGGTATCCTCGACGCCTCGGGCAATCCGGTGGACGCAGGCACCGAGGGCAACATCGTCGTGAAGCTGCCGCTGCCACCGGGCGCGTTGGTGGGGCTGTGGAACGACGAATCACGTTTCCAGCGTTCGTATCTGGATACGTTCCCCGGGTACTACCTCACCGGCGATTCGGGCTACATCGACGCCGACGGCTACGTCTACGTCCTCGGCCGTAGCGACGACGTCATCAACGTCGCCGGCCACCGTCTGTCGACCGGGTCGATGGAAGCCGTGCTCGCCGGTCACCCCGCCGTGGCCGAATGCGCGGTGATCGGCATCCACGACGACCTCAAAGGCCAACGCCCCAGCGGGTACGTGGTACTCAAGGCCGGCGAGCAGATCACCGAGGAACAACTGCGCACCGAACTGGTGGCCATGGTCCGCGATCAGATCGGTGCCCTCGCCACGTTCCGCGACGTGACGATCGTCGGAGCCCTGCCCAAGACCCGCTCGGGCAAGATCCTGCGGAAAACGATGCGGCAGATCGTCGCCGGTGAGGAATACGGCGTGCCGTCGACCATCGAGGATCCGGCAGTCCTCGACGCACTGGAGAAGCTGCTCGGCAGATAGGCGGCGGTAATACGAGCAACCATGGCCGAAACCCGCGCGCCACAGAAGGCTCCCGCGCGATAGCGTCGTCGACATGACAGATCTCGACACCCGTCCCGCGGTGGATTGGCTTGCGCTCGGAGCCGTCACCGTCACGGTGATTTCGTGGGCCTCGGCCTTCGTGGCGATTCGCGGCGTCGGCGAATCCTTCGGAGCCGGTCCGCTCGCATTGGGCCGGTTGCTGATCGGATCCGTCGCGCTCGGTGCGATCGTTCTGGTCAGAAGGCAGTGGGTCAAGCCGAACCGCACACAGTGGCTGCAGATCATCAGCATCGGCGTCTTCTGGTTCGGTATCTACAACGTCGCCCTCAATGCCGCCGAGCAACGCGTCGACGCCGGCACGACGTCGATGATCATTCAGATCGGTCCGATTCTGGTCGCCCTGTTCGCGGGTCTGCTTCTGGGCGAGGGCTTTCCGAAGTGGTTGGTGATCGGAGCGGGCATCGCGTTCGCCGGGGCAGTGATGGTCGGTGTCGTCACTGCCGTCACCACCACGTCCACGACCAAGACAGACGCTGACTTCCTGGGCATCGCACTGTGTCTGGTGTCCGCGGTGACCTACGCCATCGGAGTGCTCAGCCAGAAACCGGTGCTGCGCACGATCCCCGGACTTCAGGTCACGTGGATGGCCTGCACCATCGGCGCAGTGTGCACGCTGCCGTTCGCACCGGCGCTGCTCGACGACCTCGGGTCCGCTTCTGCCGGTGCCACAGGCGGATTGATCTACCTCGGCCTGGTACCGACAGCCCTGGCGTTCAGCACCTGGGCCTACGCGTTGACGCGAATGAACGCAGGCAAGCTCGGCATCACCACCTATGCCGTTCCGCCGATCACCATCACACTGGCCTGGTTGCTACTGGGCGAGGTTCCGCATTACCTCGCTGTGGTGGGCGGAGTGATCTGTCTCGTGGGAGTCGGATTGTCCCGCAGAAGATAGGGGTCACTCCGCAGGCTCCGCTCGAGCGCTGAACTCTTACAGCGCCTTGAAGCGGGCGATCGCCACTTCCCGCTCGTGCTTGTGGTCGACGATCGGCTCCGGATACTCCTTGGGCCGGCCGAACTTCAACGTGTGCACGGCTTTTCCTTCTTCGCCGCGCAGCTCCGGCACCCAGCGCCGCACGTAATCGCCGGTGGGGTCGAATTTCTCGCCCTGTGTGATGGGGTTGAACACGCGGAAGTACGGCGAGGCGTCGGTGCCCGTTCCTGCAGTCCACTGCCAGCCGTGCTGGTTGTTGGCCAGATCGCCGTCCACGAGATGCTGCATGAAGTAGCGCGCACCTCGCCACCACGGCAGGTGCAGATCCTTGACCAGGAACGATGCGACGATCATGCGGACCCGGTTGTGCATCCACTTCTCCGAGTTCAACTGCCGCATACCGGCATCGACGATCGGGAAGCCGGTCTCGCCCTTGCACCAGGCCTCGAACAACTCGTCGGCGTGCTTGCCCGAGTCGATCTCGATCTTGTCGAACTTCTTGACGTAGTTCTCTCGGGCGCTGTCGGGGCGCTGGAACAGGATGTCGGCGTAGAAGTCTCGCCAACAAATCTGCCTGCGATACGACGCTGCCCCTTCGCTGCGCAGCTTCCCGAGGTCGGCCAGCATCGTTCGTGGATGAATGGTTCCGTACTTGAGATGCACCGACATCCGGCTCGTCGAGTCGAGGTCGGGACGATTGCGCTCGTCGTCGTACGCCGAGACCTCCTCGAGGAATTCCTTCCACTGCTTCGACGCAGCCTTCTCACCCGCTGCCGCGTCGGACGCCTCTTTCTCGGTGGGAATCTTCGCCCGCCGAACGCCTTTCACCTCGTCCGGGTCGATCCATTCCACGGTCTTCGCGGACGTGTCGGCCGGTCCGCGCCACCCGTGCTCCAGCCATTGCCGGGAGTACGGCGTGAACACCTTGTACGGTTCGCCGTCACTCTTGGCGATCCGCCCGGGTGCGATCGCGTACGGAGATCCGGTCTCGACCAGGGTCACCTTCTCGCCGACGCGCTTGTCGCGGTCGCGTCCGTACGGGCCGTAATCGGCGCTGATGTGTACGTCCTCGGTGCCGATCGCCTTCGCGACCTTGGGGACCACGGTCTCGGGGTCGCCGTGCACCACCATCAACCGGCCGTCGAGCTGCTCGTTCAATGCTTCGAGCGAACGGAACAGGAAATCCTTGCGCGGCCCGCCCGAGGGCTTCAGTAGACGGTCGTCCAGTACGAACAGCCCGAGCACCGGATCTCCGGACTCGGCAGCGGCGGTGAGTGTGGGCAGATCCCCCAGACGGAGATCACGGCGAAACCATACGAGCGACATGGTTCCAGTCTTACCCACCGCCGCGGTCGGCAATCACAGCCCGCTCTCGGCCGAACTCTCAGAGAACCGCCAACGATGGCTCACCATCGCCGCAACATGGGGCTCTACCTTGGGAAACACAGAAGAGAAAAGGAGAACACCATGACGAACACACGCCCCTTCCCCGGCGCTCTTTCCCTGGTGGACAGCACCTGCACCTTCGAGAAGTACTACGAGCAGCTCTACGCCAAGGCACCTGCACTCGCCTGGTCACTCGATGCCGACACCGGCCGCCGCAGTGCTCTCGAGGAGTTCTTCGCCAAGACGCCTGCAGAACGCCGAAGCACCGTCGACAGCTGGGTTGCATAGCATTGGAACGGTGACCGAATCGTCGAGTGCCCCCGCCACCGTCCTCGTCGTCGACGACGATGTCGACGTGCTGTCGTCGTTGCAACGCGGACTGCGCCTGTCCGGGTTCACCGTCATCACCGCATCCGACGGCGCGGAGGCGCTCGGCGTGGTGTCGCGATCGATGCCCGACGCCATCGTGCTCGACATCAACATGCCGGTACTCGACGGCGCGAGCGTGGTGACCGCGTTGCGCGCCATGGGGAACGACATCCCGATCTGCGTGCTCAGTGCCCGCAGCTCGGTGGACGATCGCATCGCCGGGCTCGAATCCGGTGCCGACGACTACCTCACCAAACCGTTCGTGCTGGCCGAGCTGGTCGCACGGATTCGCGCCATGCTGCGTCGTCGCGGCACCGGTCCGGTTGTGCCGGTTGCAGATTCGGGCGCGCCGAACTCGGCCGTCGCCATCGGAACCCTGGTGGTCGACATCCCGGGCTACCGCGTTCATCGCGGTGGAACCGACATCGACCTGACCAAACGCGAGTTCGAGTTGCTCGCGATTCTGGCGCGCAACAAGGGCGTCGTCCTCACTCGTGAACGACTGCTCGAGCTGGTGTGGGGCTACGACTTCGTCGCCGACACCAACGTCGTCGACGTGTTCGTCGGATATCTGCGACGCAAACTCGAGGCCGACGGGTCGCCGCGCATCCTCCACACGGTTCGCGGAGTCGGCTTCGTCGTCCGGGACTCCGCATGAGCTTCTCTCTGCGCGCCCGCGTGGCCGCCGCCACGACCCTCGGTGCCACCCTCGTCGTCGCTGCCCTCTCGGTGGTCACCTCGGTCGCTATTTCGCGCAACAACGTCAACCAGCTCGACGAGCGGCTGACGACGGCATCTCAGGTGCTGATCCCGACCTCGACGACGCTTGAGGCGTTCCTCGATCAGCTCTCCGGCGCGTTCGCCGTCACCATTCGCAGTGGCGACATCGTCGTCGCGTCCACTCCGACACGGCTGCCCGCGCTCGAGACCGGGTCGCAGACCGTCGACGTCGACGGGCAACGCTTCCGGGTCTACACCGCCGTTTCGACCGCGGTGTCGTCCATCTCGATTTCCATCGGCGTGCCTGCCATCGAAGCGCAACAGGTCACCGACGAACAGCAGCGGCAAGTGATTCTGCTGGGACTCGCTGCGATCGCAGTGTCCACCGGCCTGGGCTGGCTCTTCGGTGGCAGAGCCGTCAAACCGTTGGTGACGTTGACCCGGCAGGTCAGCGCGCAACCACCGACCGCGCCCGAAACCCGCACCGGTGTCACCGAAGCCGATGCGCTCGCGGTCGCCATCGGCGGCATGTTGACCAGACTGAACGAAGCACAGGACCGCACCAATGCCGCGCTCGACACCGCACGCGACTTCGCGGCCGTCTCCGCACACGAGCTGCGGACCCCACTGACTGCGATGCGCACCGACATCGAGGTGCTCAGAACTCTCGACCTCGAGCCGTCGCAGCAGCAGGAGATTCTGGGAGATCTCGAGCGGACGCAGGGTCGAGTGGAGACGACCCTGACCGCCCTGGAACGACTCGCGTCGGGCGAATTGTCCAGTGAGGGCGACAGAGTCGAGACCGACATCATCGACGTCTGCGACGTCGCAGCCCAGGATGCGCAACGACTGCATCCGGGACTCGACATACGCGTGGAGTACGCCGCCGACTCCGAGATCACGATGCGCGCACTGCCGACCGGTCTTCGGCTGGCCGTCGACAACGTGATCGGCAACGCCGTTCGACACGGCAACGCGACGTCGATCGTCATCACCGCCGAGCGCGAGGGCAAGACGGTACGTGTCCTGATCGACGACAACGGATCCGGCGTTCCCCTCGACGAACGCGAGACGGTGTTCGGCCGGTTCGAGCGCGGCACCCGAGCCGCCAAGGGCGGCTCCGGGCTCGGCCTGGCATTGGTGGCGCAGCAGGCCGAATTACACGGTGGGCGTGTCTACTTCACCGACAGCCCGCTCGGCGGTGCCCGATTGGTGCTGGAGCTGCAGGACAGCTGAAGTTCGGCAGTCTTTACGCGGGAGAAACCTGCGGGCCCATCCGAGCCGTGGATCATGTACCCATGCACACGTTGTCGGATTTCTTCGTCCCCACCATCGACATCTCGCCGTACGTTCTGGGTGACGCCACCGCGGCAGGCGACGGAACTGCCCGACGCAGCGTCGCGGCGGACGTCGACTACGCCTGCAGCACAGTCGGTTTCATGCAGATTCTCGGGCACGGCATTCCCGAGGACACCGTGGCCGGACTCGCGTCGGCGATGGATTCGTTCTTCGGACTCGACCTGGCGAAGAAGCGAACCTACATCTGCCCACCCGAAGTGAATCGGGGATACACCGCTCCGAAGAGCGAATCGCTGAGCCTGAGCCTGGGAGTCGAATCGGCGTCGGGCATGAACGATTACTTCGAGGCCTTCAACGTCGGCACCGGAGAACCGAACACCTGGCCCGACTCCACGGAGTTCCAGCGCGCCGTCGACGAGTACTTCGCCGAGGCAGCACGCGTGGCCCGGACGCTGACCACAGTGTTCGCCGACGCACTCGGCGTGTCACCGAATACGTTCTCCGACATCACCGGTCGATCGCTCGATACCCTGCGGATGAACAACTACGCGCTCGAACCCGGCATGCATGTGCAGGACGCCGAGCTCACCGGGATGAGCGAACACACCGACTACGGATTGGTGACGGTGCTGTGGGCCGATCGAGTGCCCGGCCTGCAGGTTCTCGGAACCGACCGACGGTGGCACGACGTGCAACCCGCCGACGGAGCCATGTTGGTGAACCTGGGAGATCTGACGGCCCGACTGACCAACGATCGCTGGATGTCAACGCTGCATCGGGTGCGTCCACCGATCACCGATGGGACGATCCAGCGCAGGCGATCTGCGGCGTTCTTCCACGACGGCAACCTCGACGCGGTGATCGCGCCACTGCCGTCGTGCATCGAGCCCGGTGACGTGGCCCGGTACGAACCGGTGACGGTAGCCGGGCACATTCACGCCAAGCTCGCGGGTTCCCGAGAGGGAACTGCCAATCCCGCGGCAACCCGCGAAGCCGAGCGGGTACGCAACGCCGTCGGCGGCCCTGCAGTTATTTGACGTCGAGCAGATCGATGACGAACACGAGGGTCTTGCCGGAAAGACGGTGTCCTGCACCGGCGGGACCGTAGGCGAGCTCCGGCGGAATGGTGAGCTGACGACGTCCGCCGACCTTCATTCCGGGAATGCCGTCCTGCCAGCCCTGGATCAGTCCGCGCAGCGGGAACTGGATGGACTCGCCGCGGTTCCAGGAGGAGTCGAACTCTTCTCCCGAATCGAACTCGACGCCGACGTAGTGCACCTCGACGGTGCCACCGGCCACTGCCTCTGCGCCGTCACCCTCGACGAGGTCGACCGTCACCAGGTCCAAGGGCGCCGGTCCGGCCTGAAATTCGATCACTGGCTTCGTCACTGAAGTCTCCTGCGGTTGATGCCGGCCCGCCGACGCCGGCTGTCTATCTCTGGGCATATACCGCTTCGACCATACGTCGTGACGCTCAGCCGATCGGAGCTGGCATCAAATTCGTCTTGTATTCGCAGGTCAGAGTATTGCCGGTGGCGGGGTCGGTCATCTCGACCTTCCAGGCGTCGGAGAACTGATTCACCCCGTGGTGCATCGAGATGGTGCCCGAGATCAAAACCGTTCCACGCGAGAACAAGCCACGTTCGGTGAGCACATCGAGCCAGTACTGCGGCGCGAGAAGATCACCGAGCGTTCCGGTCTGGATGAGCGTGCCGTCGGCCCAGGCGGTCAACGTGATCTCGTCGAGTCGATCGGCCACCTCGGACAACCGCCACGCGCCGGTGCCCAGCACGTCGGGAGCGGCGTTCTTGCTCCACGCGACGCTGTGAACTTCCAGGTCACGGTCGGTGTGATCGCACGCCACGGTGAGCAGCACGTCGTCGATCGTGTCACCGAGGATCACCAGAGCCCACTCCGCCTCGCCCGACGTGCGACCGTGTTGGACGGCGACGGAATCGGTCTGCTGCGCCAGATACGGCGAGATGGGGTAAAGCGCCGGGGTCACCGTCGGAGCGGGGACACCCAGTTCGGCCAACTCCGCGATGTGCGACGCCACCTCGTCCTGGTTGCGCCCGGCATATCCAGCATTGAGCAGGGCGGTCACCTCGAGCGATTCGGTCGAGCCGTCGGGCAGCGTGAACGTGAGCATCAGTAAGGACCCTCTCCTCGTAAATTTTCTGTTTCCGATGCGCCGAAAGCCTTGCGCATACGTCTTGTATACAGCAAGTATGGAGCACGTACAACGGATAGAGTGATCCCAGGCACACGAAGGAGTCGTCATGACCGAACCTGTTTCGGTGGATAGAAAGGGCCTGGCCAAGGCCTTCGCGGCCAGCCTGACCGGAACGGCATTGGAGTGGTACGACTTCGCCGTCTACTCGGCCGCCGCAGCGCTGGTGTTCCCCCTGGTCTTCTTTCCGGACAGCGATCCGCTGACCGGGACACTGCTGGCCTTCTCCACCTACGCCGTCGGGTACGTCGCCCGGCCGGTCGGTGGATTCGTCTTCGGGCGCCTCGGCGATGTCATCGGCCGCAAGCAACTACTCGTCATCACGCTGATGCTGATCGGCGTCACCACGTTCGCCATCGGCCTGATCCCCGGATACGACACGATCGGCATCGCAGCGCCGATCATCCTCGTCACCATGAGGTTCTGTCAGGGTGTTGCCGTCGGCGGAGAATGGGGCGGCGCGGTTCTGCTCTCCAGCGAATACGGCGATCCACGCAAGCGCGGCTTCTGGTCGTCCGCCGCGCAGATCGGACCACCGGCAGGCAACCTGCTCGCCAACGGCGCACTCGCGATACTGACTCTGTCACTGACCGACCAGCAGTTCGAGTCCTGGGGATGGCGAGTGGCGTTCCTCTTCTCGGCCGTACTCGTCGGATTCGGTCTGTGGATCCGTTTGAAGCTCGAGGACACCCCGGTGTTCAAAGCGCTGCAGGAGAGCGGCGATCGCTCCGAAGCCCCGATCAGCGAGGTGTTCAAGACCGAACTGCGACCACTGGTGGCAGGCATCATGTCCCGCGTCGCACCGGACGTCATCTACGCACTGTTCACCGTTTTCTCGATCACCTACGGCACGCAGAAACTGGGCTTCGAGCGCAGCGAGGTGCTGACCGCCATTCTGATCGGATCGGCGTGTCAGCTCGGCCTGATCCCGCTCGCCGGGGCAGTGTCCGACCGCATCAATCGACGCCTCGTGTACGGAATCGCAGCGGTGGGCGGCGTTGCGTGGAGCGCGATCTTCTTCCTCGTCATCGGCGGCGGATCCCTGCCGCTGCTGATCCTGGGTGTCGTTGTGGGACTGGCGTTCCACTCGTTCATGTACGGACCGCAGGCTGCGTTCGTCACCGAACAGTTCAGCGTGCGACTGCGATCCACCGGCAGCTCGTTGGCCTACACGATCGCCGGTGTGTTCGGTGGCGCAATGGCACCGCTGATCTTCGTCTACCTGCTGGACAGAACGGACAGCTGGGTGCCGATCGCGGGATACATCGTGATCGTCGGTGCCGTGACACTCGTCGGTCTCGCACTCGGTCGCAACCCCGACCCCACCGAGGACGAGCACTACGTGCTGCTGGGCCAGGAGCGCGAAAAGGCTACGCGCGCAGCAGAGTCTGAAGTGTGACCTCGAGGTGAGCGTCGATCTTCGCGTGCACCAGGTCCTCGTCGCCCGCACCGAGTGCGTCGATGATGGCCTGGTGCTCGGCGCACACCCGGTGCTGACGGTTCGCCGCGGTGAACAACGCGCTCAACCCGACCCGAAGCTGGCGAGCCCGCAGTCCGGCGTACGTGCGCGAGAGCAGATCGCTTCCCGCCGAATCGATCAAACTCTGATGGAACGTGCCGTCCCAGTCGATGAACTGCTTGGGGGCATCTGCGTCGTCGGAGTTCATCAGCAGTTCCTGCTGCGTCAACGCGTGCCGCATCTGCGTGATCGGCGCGTCACCGGCTCGCAGCGCACGGGTGGCCGCGTGCCGCTCGAGAACTCCGCGCAGATCCATCAGTTCGGCGATCTGGCGTCCGGACATCGCCGGCACGTGCGCGCCCCGCTTGGGCACCATCTCGACCAGACCCTCGGACTGCAACATCAGCAACGCTTCACGAACCGGGGTACGGGATACTCCGATCTGCGTCGCGAGTTCCTGCTCGTTCAGAAAAGTGCCGGTGGCGGCCGGTGAGGACAACACCTGATCGCGCACGTACTGGTACGCCTTCTCCCTCCCCGACAGCGGCTGCATACGATATGTATACCTGTCTTCCTCCGACGAAACCAGGAGTCACACCGTGAGCTCGTCCATCCGCATCAGCCTCGCCCAGATCACCAGCGGCCAACTGCCCGCCGAGAACCTCGACCTCATCGCCACCCACACCCGTGCCGCAGCGCATGCGGGATCGGATCTCGTCGTGTTTCCGGAAGCGACGATGCGGTGCTTCGGCGGACCCATCCGAAAGTTCGCGCAGCCCCTGGACGGCGAGTGGGCGAACGCGGTGCGCACCATAGCGTCCGACGCGGGCATCACCGTCGTCGCCGGAATGTTCACCCCTGCCGCGGACGACAGGGTCACGAACACATTGCTCGTCACCGGGCCCGGTATCGACGCGAGCTACGACAAGATCCACCTGTTCGATGCGTTCGGATTTGCCGAATCCGACACCGTCGCACCGGGTTCGAACCCTCTCGTGGTGGACATCGCCGGCGTTCGGGTCGGCTTCGCCACCTGTTACGACATTCGATTCCCGGCACTGTTCCAGAAACTCGGTGATCTCGGCGCGGAAGTCGTCGTCGTCCCGGCGTCGTGGGGATCGGGCGACGGCAAAGTGGAGCAGTGGACCCTGCTCGCGCGGGCACGTGCCCTGGACTCGACGACGTTCGTCGCGGCCTGCGACCAAGCCGAACCCGCTGCCGCCGAGGGCAATGCACCGTTGGGCGTGGGACACAGCATCGTCTGCTCCCCCACCGGCGAGATCCTCGGGCAACTCGACGCGACGCCCGGCATGCTGACGATCGACATCCACACCGAACTCGTCGACGCCGTGCGTGCAAACCTGCCGGTATTGAAAAATCGCGTCGCCTTCGTGTGACCGATCCTGCTCGGTGCAGGTTCGGCCTTTCGTGAGACCTGGCGCGGGAACGCGGTTTCGAGTCACCTCCGCCGTGAAAACGTGGTGTGATGTCGCTTGTCGAATCGGAGAAGTGACGGGGCACTTCCATCGTTTCAGAAGGAGACGACGATGGTGCAGGTCAACCGACGGGATGCGTTACGACTCGGGTCGATCGCGGCGATGCTGGGTGGGTTGACGTCAGCGACGGCATGCTCGAGCAACGACGCCGCGAACAGCGACACCGTTACCGATCGATCGTCTTCACCCAAACGCGTACTCGTTCTCGGTGCAGGCATGTCGGGTCTGACTGCCGCACTTGCCTTGCACCGGCGCGGTCACGAGGTGACGGTTCTCGAGGCTCAGGACCGAATCGGTGGTCGCCTCATCTCCGTCGAATTCGAGAACGGCCAGTTCACCGAGGGCGGTGGAGGGCATTTCCGACTGAATATGCCGTTGGTCACCGGCTACGTGAGCACCCTGAAGCTCCCCATCGTCGCGATGAACGACGGCGCTCCCGAATATCTGATAGATGGCCTGCGCGGCAACAACACTCAGCTCGATCGTCGACCCTGGGACCTACTGGAGTCCGAACGTACCGTCGAACTGAGTTCCATGCTCACGAGCTACTTCGTGCCGCTCGGCGCAGATTTCACCACCGTCATCGACCCGGAGTGGCCCGATGCGGCCGCCGCCGACAAGTTCGACGGATTCACCGTTCGTGAATTGCTCGCCGACGCCGGTGCATCGGACGATTTCGCCAAACTCGTCGCAGCCCAGGCCGGCGGTTTCACACTGGAAGTCAGCGTTCTCGGTTTGCTTCCCGACTTCGCCTACCATTTCGGCGACCGCAACTTGTACCGCGTGCAGGGTGGAAACGAGCGGATACCGCGCGCCCTCGCCGAAAGGCTCCCCCAGGACCGCATCCACATGGGCTCTCGGGTGGTGGTCATCGACCAGAGCGGTTCGGACGTCAAGGTGACCACAGCGGACGGTCGCGAATGGACTGGGGACGAGGTCATTTCGACGATCCCCTTCACCGTCCTGAAGGACGTCGACATCCGACCGGCGTTGCCCGATCGAGCCCGTCAGGTGGTCGACGGCATGGTGTGGAGCGACATCGTCAAGGTGTATCTGCAGACTTCGAAACCGACGTGGCTCGATTCCGGTGTGCGGGGTTGGCCCGTGGCAGCTTCCGACCGGCCGTGGGAACGACTCATCGACATCACCGGCAACGAGCCGGGCGGGCGCGGGAACGCGTTCTTCTACCTTTCCGGTGCCAACGCAACTGCCTATCTCGCGCAGCCGAAAGAAACCCGCGCACGAGATCTCGTGAACACCTTCAACGCCGACATGTCCGGAATGATCGAGGACGTCGTGGAAATCGGCGAATTCTCCTGGCCCGATCAACCCTGGATCAAGGCCGCCTTCGGCGACACGCCTCTGGACGGCGGCTGGATGCTGGACGAGATGAAGAAGCCCGTGGACCGGCTGCACTGGGCCGGCGACTTCACCACGTTCAAGTCGGGCTGGGTCGAGGGTGCGATCGAGGCGGGCTACGCGCCGCACGCCACGTCGACCCCATGGCACCGGCCGAACACGAGGTCGTCTGAACGAGACCACGAGCCCCCATCCGCGATGACATACCCACTCTTTCTCTCGAACAAGGACTTTCGACGAGGAATCGACCACCACTTCCGGCGCGCCACGATGGAGCCACGCCGAAGTACGCCGCCTGCGGCGAGCAGTCATGACCGGAAGCACGCTTCCCGATACCGGTCACAATTCCTGGAGGCGAGGCCGACCGACGTGGGCGGCGTTGGACGCAGAGCCGTTGATCTACGGCACCGTGATCATCATGACCGTCATGGTGGTCGGGGCCGACGATACCGACGTCGATTTCGGTGACGCGACAGGAATGGTCCTCGGGCCGATGGTCGCGACCGCCGTCGCGCACCTGTTCTCGTCGTGGTTGGGGTACGTGAACAGCCACCACCGCATGCCCGACGGTGCCGACAGACGTCATCTGCTCTGGCACTCAGCGCATTTCCTACTGCTGACGGTGGTGCCGCTCATCATCATCGGGCTCGGACGTGTGAGCGGTCTGTGGTCGGCCTACGGCGCACTCGACACCATTTCCGATCTCGCATTCCTGTTCCTGCTCGTCCTCGGAGCCGCCAGCGGCTGGCATGCGAGCAAGAGACGATGGCGTGGGGCAATCCTCGGAGGTCTGGTTGCCATCGTCGTCGGTTTGATCGTCACAGTTCTCAAGGTCGTACTCGAGCATTGACAACCGAGGAAGAGGATCCGATCATGGTTCTCCGCTCCGCCACTGCGCCCCGCCGGCGCTGGGCCACAATGGCTTTCGCAGTCGCATTCGTGCTGACGGCGTGTTCTTCACCTCAGGAAGGGTTCACCGAGATGGACCCAGGCTCGGGCACGCTCGTGGCCTCGTCCGGCTTCGACGTCCGGCGGGACGGCTTCTCCTTCCCCAACTGGGGACCGCCGACAGCGGAGCATGGCCAAGGGCTCACACCGGCCTCGATGCAATCGCTGTTCGGGGATGCGGTGTGCACTCCGGGAACCGAGAGCGACCGATGCGTTCTCTCGCCGATGGGACGGGTGACCTCGGAGGTGTTCGAGAACGGAATGAACGGTGGTCATTGCTTCGGAATGGCCGCAGTCGCAGGGTTGGCCTACCGCAACTCGATCGACACCTCGTCCTTCGTCGCCCCCGGAGCAACACTGTTCGATGCACGTCCCTCCCCCGCGACCGATGCCGTGATCGCGCGCTACTTCAACACCCGGGAGGTCGAACCGACGGCCGACTCCGAGATGTCCGCACCTGTGGACGAGGTGATCGATCGACTCACGACCGCGTGGGCCGAAGGGCTGGACTATCTGCTCGCCTTCTACACCGAGGACGGAACGTCCGGCCATGCCGTGACACCGATCGCGATACGCGATCTGGGCGACAGCACACGCGGAATTGTCATCTACGACAACAACTATCCCGGCGTCGAGAAGATGATCGTCACCGATACGGCCGCCGATACGTGGTACTACACCACCTCGGCAGACCCCGCCGACGACAGCTACCTGTTCTCCGGTACCCCGGACAATCAGCTGAAGTTGTTTCCGCTGGCCGAGATGACCGGCGTTCATCAGTGCCCCTCGTGCACGGAGGTCGGTGCGCAGGACCAGGACTACCTGGTGCTGGTCACCGACAACACCAACGATCCGGTCGATCTGACCGATGTCGAATGGAGCTTGTCGGTGTCCGACAGTGACCGGGTGCGACGGTCCGCGTTCATCAACAACGACAACACAGCGTTGCTGGAGGCCTCGATCGATACACCGATGCGGCTGACGCTCTCCGACGTCGCGGACAACGAGCGCGATGCCTCGATCGACATCTCCATCCTGTCCGACGGTTGGGTGGTTCGATCGACCTCCCTTCGCCTGCCTGCGGGCGCGTCGATCGTCGCCGAGATCAGCCCTACCGAGCGATCGATGACGCTCACGACCGACACCCCCACCACGAGTGATTACACCGCCGCCACCGAGGATGCTCGGGGATCGCGGTCTGCATTCGTCAGCACCATCGACCTACCCGTCGACGGCGAGCTCGTGGTCGGCCCGACGGATACCGATACGTTGCGCCTCACCGACGGTGCAGGACAGGTGCTGCGGGAGGTAGCGATGACCTGACCACGAACTCGAAGTTGTGGAGTCCATAACTTCGAGTTCGCAGTTGTGCAGACGAAAACGCCCATTTCACCTACGTAACCGCGAACACGGCGCAGACACGACAACGCCGCCGGCTCCCCAGGGGAGCCGGCGGCGGCGTGCAGCGAGATCTAGCGGGAGCTGACGTCCTGGTAGTCGCGCTCGGTGTAGCCGGTGTAGATCTGGCGCGGACGGCCGATCTTGCCGGTCGTGTCCTCGTTCTGCTCGCGCCAGTGCGCGATCCAGCCCGGGAGACGGCCCATCGCGAACAGCACCGTGAACATGCGCGGCGGGAAGCCCATCGCGCGGTAGATCAAGCCGGTGTAGAAATCGACGTTGGGGTACAGCTTGCGCTCGACGAAGTAATCGTCGGTCAGCGCGGTCTCCTCGAGCTTGAGCGCAATTTCGAGGAGTTCGTCGCCGTTGCCGAGCTTGCCGAGGATCGTGTGCGCGGTCTCCTTGACCAGCGTCGCGCGCGGGTCGAAGTTCTTGTACACACGGTGTCCGAAGCCCATGAGCTTGACGCCGTCTTCCTTGTTCTTGACGCGACGCAGGAAGTCCGTTGCGTCGCCGCCCTCGGCCTTGATCTTGTCCAGCATCTCGAGCACGGCCTGGTTGGCTCCGCCGTGCAGCGGGCCCCACAGCGCGTTGATGCCGCCGGAGATCGAGGTGAACAGGTTTGCCTGCGAGGATCCGACGAGACGCACCGTCGACGTCGAGCAGTTCTGCTCGTGATCGGCATGCAGGATGAGCAGCATGTCGAGAGCCTTGACGATCTCGGGATCGACCTCGTACGGCTCGGCCGGGAAGCCGAACGTCAGGCGCAGGAAGTTCTCGACCAGGCTCTTGGAGTTGTCCGGATACAGGAACGGCTGACCGACGGACTTCTTGTAGGCGTACGCCGCGATGGTCGGCAGCTTGGCCAGCAAGCGGATGGTCGAGAGCTCGACCTGCTCCGGGTCGTTGGGGTCGAGCGAATCCTGGTAGTACGCCGACAGCGCGTTGACGGCACTCGACAGCACCGGCATCGGGTGCGCGTTACGCGGGAAGCCGTCGAAGAACCGCTTGAGGTCCTCGTGCAGCAGAGTGTGCCGACGGATCTTGTCGGTGAACTTCTCGAGCTGATCCTCGGACGGCAGCTCACCGTAGATCAGCAGGTAGCTGACCTCGATGAACGAAGACTTGCCCGCGAGCTGTTCGATCGGGTAACCGCGGTAGCGCAGGATGCCTGCGTCACCGTCGATGTAGGTGATGGCCGACTTGGTCGACGCGGTGTTGACGAACCCGCCGTCCAACGTCGTGTAGCCGGTGGTGGCCAGCAACTTCCCCAGCTCGATGCCGTTGTTGCCCTCGGAGGCCTCGGCAATCGACATGGAGTATTCGCCACCGGGATAGGTGAGGGTGGCTTTGGCATCATTCTCAGCGGGCACGAATGGTCCCTCTCGAACTCGTGTAACGGACACGTACTTGAAGCGGACAGTTCTAACGTCGATAGTGAAACTAGTCTCTCGACGCCTCGGACGCCCAGGGAGGGTCGGCACCGGGTCGAGAAACCGTGATCGCCGCTGCTTTCGCGGCGAACTCGAGCGCTTCTCGCCAATCTTCCTTGCTCATCTCTTTCACCGCGTTCGATGTGATAATGGTCTCCTCCTGCAGAAAGCTGAGCAGAGCTCCGTGCACGGTGTCACCAGCGCCGATCGTGTCCACGACGTCGACCGCGACACCAGGGACCGTAATTTCCTCGGATGCGGTGAAGACCGAGATGCCGTCGCCGCCGCGGGTCATGACCACCGCGGTGACCCCTGCCGCGAGCCAGTCGTCGACGGTGGTCCCCTGCGTTCCGAGGCCCAACCAGAACGAGTCGTCCTCGGACACCTTGAGAATGTCGATGCTGGGCAGCCAGGAACGGAAGCGGTCGCGAAACCCGTCGGCCGTGATGTCTCCGCTCGTGCTGTCGATGGCAGCGGGCCGAATGTTCGGGTCGAGCATCGTGAGCTTGCCCGCCGCCCGGGCCCGGTGCAGCAGGCCCGCGTACATCGACGCGCCGGGCTCGTACAGCAGCGACAGTGTGCCGAACGAGAGCACGCTGATCTCGTCGGGCAGATCGCCGGGATCGGCGACGAGGCGGTCGGCTGTGCCGTCGGCGTAGAACGAGTACTCGGCGCTGCCGTCCTCGGCGAGCGTGGTCATCGCCAACGTCGTCGGTTCGTCGCCGCGCTGCACCCACGTGGTGTCCACTCCCGCATCGCGCAGGCTCGCCAGGATCTGCTCACCGAACGGGTCGCGGGAGATCCTCGAAAGATACGCGACGGGCGAACCCAGTCGACCGATCGCGACGGCGACATTGAACGGCCCACCGCCGAGTTTGGGCGAGAGCAGCGGGCCCTCGTGCACCGGAACCAGGTCGACCAACGCCTCGCCGCACACCAGAATGGTCACTTCTCGTACCTCATTCCCCAGGTGCCCGACCAGGATTGCCCCGGATCCAGCACGATCAGATCGATCTCGGAATTCAACGCATCGGGTGGACAGGTCATCGGCTCGATCGCCAGTGCCCGCCCTCGATCGGGATAGGCCTGATCGTTGGCGGGATCGGCGGTGAACACCTGCACCCAACCGAAGCTGCTGTCGGTCCACAGCACCGTCGCGGTGCCGTCGGGACCACGCAGAACATGGCTCGCTCGGCCGTCGGCCTCGGGGAGCGACGCGCTGAACGGGGTGTCGAGCTGCACGCCCTGCAGCGTTCGCGGCTGCCGGAAGTCGTACTCGGTATCGGCAGTCGGCACCGAATTGCCCACGGGCAGATTGCGCACCGAGTCGAGCGGCAGCCGCGTCCCGGCCGAGAGCTCGAGCGTGCACTCGTCGAGCGGCGCGTCTCCCACCCTGACGAACGTGTGAAAACCCATCCCGTACGGCGCGGGTGAATCACCGGTGTTCTTCGCCGACGCGGTGACGGTGAGACCGTCCGCCGACAGCTCGTGCGCCACGGTCACCGTCAGCGAGAACGGCCAGCCCTGATGTGTCCCGACGTCCACGCTCTGCTCGACGCGAGAGTCGGTGTGCTCGTTCAGGGTCCACGCCACCCGCCGGACGAAACCGTGACTGGCGTTGTTGCGCGAAGGCTCGCTGATCTCCATCCGATGCTCGACGCCTTCGAACGTGAACGTGCCGTCGGCCGTTCGATTGGGCCACGGGGCCAACACCAGTCCCGCCGACAGCGGCGGCTTCGAACCCGCCTCCCAGGTCTCGGTGAGCGGTGCGCCGTCGTATTCGAGAACCCTCAGGCCCGCTCCGACGGCAGCGATGTCTGCCCGATACTTACCGCTCGTCAACGAGTAGGTCTGTGCGTCAGCCATGAGTGCCATTCTTTACCACCACACCCACTCGGTATCGGATGAATGCCGGAAGAGCCAACGCGGCGATCGAGACACCGATGACGACCAGCACGCCGCCGCCCGCCGCAGCGGCCGCCGTCCCCACCGACGCCGCTGCGGCACCGTGCAGCACGTCGCCGACGCGCGGACCTCCGGCGACCACCACGATGAAGACACCCTGTAGCCGACCACGCATCTCGTCGGTGGCGACCTGCTGCAGCATCGTGCTGCGGAAGGCCGCCGAGATCATGTCGGCTCCGCCGCCGAGGGCCAAGAACGCCAATGCGAACCACAGGGCGACGGTGGTGGCCCCGTCGGTGGCCGCGCCGACGGCCAGACCGAAGCCGATCATCGCCACGCCCCACACGACGATGCAGATCAGCACCGCCAGGCCCTGCCTGCGCACTCGTGGCAGCCAGCCGGAGAAGACTCCACCCACCACCGCGCCCGCGGACATCGCTGCGAACAGCATGCCCAGCACAGGACCGCCCGACGCCGGGTCGCCGAAGCTCTCGTGTGCGATCTGCGGGAAGAGCGCACGGGGCATACCGAACACCATCGAGATGATGTCGACGACGAACGAGGCCAGCAGCACCTTCTGCGTCGCGAGGTAGGCGAAACCGTCGAACACCGAACGCAATCTGGCGCGCTGACCCGACTTCGCCGGTGGAATCCCCGGCAGCCGGATCACTGCCCACAGTGTGGCGAACAGTGCGATGGTGTCGATCAGGTAGAGGGTCTCGAGCCCGATGTAGTAGATGAGGATGCCTGCGCTGAGCGGTCCGGCGATAGCGCCGAAGTTCATCACCGTCATGTTCAGTGAATTCGCGGCGGGCAGCTGCTCGGCGGGCAGGATTCGCGGGAGGATCGCGCTACGCGTCGGTTGATTCACCGCGAAGAAGGCCTGCTGAACGGCCAACAGCACCAAGATGATCCACACGTTGTTCAGGTCGAGGAACGCCTGCAACCAGAACAGGGCGGAGGTACCGATCAGACCGCAGGTGGTGATCATCAACAGCGTGCGGCGGTCCATCACATCGGCCAGCGCTCCGCCCCACAGACCGAACACGATCAGCGGCACCAGCGCGAAGACACCGGTGAGACCCACATAGGCCGAACTCAGCGTGATCTGGAAAACCTGTTGCGGCACAGCGACGATGGACAGCTGCGCCCCGATGACGGTGACGATGTTCGCCAACCACAGCCGCTTGTAGGCGGGGGTCCTCAGCGGAGTCGTATCGGCAAGAATGCCGCGCAATCCGCTCACGGCTGCAGACGCTCGATCACACCGCTTGCCACTCTCAGGCGAATTCGGTTGTGCATGCGGCTCGTTCGGCCCTGCCAGAACTCGACCGTCTCCGGTTCGACGCGAAAACCGCCCCAGTTCGGCGGAACCGGCACCTCGATGCCGTCGAACGTCGCGGTGACCTCGGCCAGTCGCGCAGCCAGATCCTCCCGCGAGCCGATGGGCCGCGACTGCTCGGACGCCCATGCCCCCAGCTGGGAGCCGCGGGGCCGCGTGCGCCAATAGGTTTCGGTCGTCTCGGCGTCGACCCTCGCCACCGGGCCTCGGACGGTGAGCTGGCGGGCAATTCCGATCCACGGGAACGTGATCGACGCATACGGCGTCGCGGTGAGCGCACGGCCCTTGTCGGAGTCGTAGTTGGTGTAGAACACCACCCCGTCCGCGTCGAAGTCCTTGCACAACACGGTGCGGGTGGCGGGTCTACCCGCCTCGTCGACCGTCCCCAACACGATGGCGTTGGGCTCGGGCAGATTCGCGGCTATCGCGTCGGACAACCACTGCTGCGCCAGCGAACACCACCCGTCCGCCAGAGCATCGACGTCGAGGTCCTCGGGCTCTCCGTAGTCCACCCGCATGTTCGCCAGGCGCTGTTCATCTGCAGACACAAGCCCAGACGCTACTCCCGCGTAGATCCCGGCTATGGTTCTGACGAAGTACGCCCGGATGCGGCGCAGAGCCGGGTGCAGTTGCGACGAGGGAGTCCACAGGCCATGGCTGTTCAACGAGTTCCCGAGGATTTCGTCTCCGGCCTCGAAGGTGTCGTCGCGTTCACCTCCGACATCGCCGAGCCCGACAAGGACGGTGGCGCACTGCGGTATCGCGGCGTCGACATCGAAGAACTCGTCGCACAGAACGTGACCTTCGGTGATGTCTGGGCACTGCTCGTCGACGGCGAGTTCGGTCGAGGACTTCCACCGGCCGAACCGTTCCCCCTGCCGATCCACACCGGCGACGTCCGAGTCGACGTCCAAGCCGGACTGGCGATGCTCGCGCCCATCTGGGGCTACCAGCCACTGCTCGACATCGACGACTCGACCGCCCGCGACAACCTCGCCCGCGCCTCGGTGATGGCTCTGTCCTACGTCGCTCAGTCCGCTCGCGGCATCTACCAGCCCGCTGTACCGCAGAGCCGCATCGACCAGGCCGCCACCGTGACCGAACGCTTCATGGTCCGGTGGAAGGGCGAACCGGATCCCGCCCATGTCGCTGCCATCGACGCGTACTGGGTCTCGGCCGCCGAGCACGGGATGAACGCCTCGACGTTCACCGCACGTGTCATCGCCTCCACCGGAGCCGACGTCGCCGCCTGCCTCTCGGGTGCCATCGGTGCAATGTCCGGTCCCCTGCACGGCGGCGCGCCCGCTCGCGTCCTGCCGATGATCGAGGAGGTCGAGAGAACCGGTGACGCACGCGCTCTCATCACCGGCATCCTGGACCGCAAAGAGAAGCTCATGGGCTTCGGACACCGCGTCTACCGCGCCGAGGACCCCCGCGCCCGCGTGCTGCGCGCCACCGCCAAGAGACTGAACGCACCGCGCTACGAGGTTGCCGCCGCGCTCGAGCAGGCAGCGTTGACCGAACTGCGCGAGCGCCGCCCCGACCGCGCCATCGAAACCAACGTCGAGTTCTGGGCCGCGGTGATCCTCGACTTCGCCGAGGTGCCGGCGCACATGATGCCCGCCATGTTCACCTGTGGCCGTACCGCGGGCTGGTGCGCGCACATCCTGGAGCAGAAGCGCCTGGGCAAGCTCGTCCGGCCGGCTGCCCTCTACACCGGCCCCGAACCCCGCAGCCCCGAGTCCGTCGACGGCTGGGACCTGATCCGGTAGTCGACGGTGTCATGGCACCCGACTAGCCTGTGAGTGCCATATTCCATCGACGCTAGGACGCGCTACTCCATGGCCGATTTGCCGATCATTCCCGCCGATCTCCTGCCCGCCGACGGACGCTTCGGGTGTGGCCCGTCCAAGGTTCGCCCCGAGCAGCTGCAGTCCCTGGTCGACGTCGGCGCTTCCGTGTTCGGCACCAGCCACCGTCAGAAGCCCGTCAAGGACGTCGTGGGACGCGTGCGCAGTGGCCTGAAGGATCTGTTCTCGCTGCCCGAGGGCTACGAGGTCGTCCTCGGCAACGGTGGCACCACCGCGTTCTGGGACGCTGCTGCCTTCGGCCTCATTCGCGAGAAGTCGCTGCACCTGACCAACGGCGAGTTCAGCTCGAAGTTCGCGTCGGTGGCCAAGAACAATCCGTTCATCGGTGATCCCATCGTCGTCAAGGCCGAGCCGGGCAGCGCGCCCGAGCCCACCTCCGACCCGTCCGTCGACCTCATCGGTTGGGCGCACAACGAGACCTCGACGGGCGTGGCCATCCCGGTCAGCCGTCCGGCCGGCTCCGAGAACGCCCTCATCGCGATCGACGCCACCTCCGGTGCGGGCGGTCTGCCGGTGAACGTCGCCGACTCGGACGTCTACTACTTCGCGCCGCAGAAGTGCTTCGCCGCCGACGGTGGCCTGTGGGTGGCGCTGATGAGCCCGGCCGCACTCGAGCGCGTCAGCGAGATCGCTGCCACGGATCGATGGGTCCCGGACTTCCTGTCGCTGCCGATCGCCGTCGACAACAGCAGCAAGAACCAGACGTACAACACCCCGGCCGTGGCGACCCTGCTGATGTTCGCGGACCAGATCGAGTGGCTCAATGCGCAGGGCGGCCTCGATTGGGCCACCAAGCGCACCGCCGATTCGTCCTCACGTCTGTACGACTGGGCCGAGAAGAGCGAATTCGCAACGCCGTTCGTGACGAACCCGGATCACCGCAGCCAGGTCGTCGGCACCATCGACTTCGACGAGAAGGTCGACGCAGCCCAGGTTGCGAAGATCCTGCGCGCCAACGGCGTCGTCGACACCGAGCCGTACCGCAAGCTCGGCCGCAACCAGCTGCGCGTCGGCATGTTCCCGGCCATCGAGCCGGACGACATCACCGCACTGACCAAGAGCATCGACTGGGTCGTGTCGACTCTGAGCTGATCAGCAGCAAGCTCACAGCTACGGCGCTCCCTTCGCGGCCTACACTTGCTATCAAGTAAGCAAGCGTAACGACCTCGGAGGGAGCGCTCGTGTGTACAGGCTCCTGACATTCGCGCTGCGCATTCGCGTGACCCTGCTGTACATCGCTCTTGCGGTGGCGGGCACCGTCGCACTGGGCCGGATCGGCCCGCACGATCGCTGGCACGTGCTGCATGCGGCGAGTACCAATCTGCACAATCTGGGCGACGGCCACCTCGCCACCCTCGTCACGAGCGTCTTTCTCACCGAAGGACGGGTGAACTGGTTGTGGTTGGCGGCGGTCGCACTGCTGTTCGCCGTCGCCGAATGGATCTCCGGTTGGCGACGCTTTCTCGTCACCTTCAGCGCGGGACACATCGGTGCGACGGCACTGGTGGCCGTCGGCCTGCTCATCGGCATTCACAACGACTGGCTCGCGGACTCACTGGCGATGGCCGTCGACGTCGGTGTCAGTTACGCAGCAGCAGCGGTAGCGGGGTCGATGATCAGATACCTGCCGATGCCGTGGTGTGCGGGCTGGGCCGCACTGTGGATCGGCGTCGTCACGATCAGTGGGGTATCGGACCCGACCTTCACTGCCGTCGGGCACGCGATTGCCCTGAGCATCGGCTTCGGCCTGGGCGCACTGTACCGTCGCGTCGATGCATCGACGTTGTCCCACAGGACAATTGACGCAACATCGACCGAATGGGTGCAGCCGAGCCCGCAGCTGTCTACCCTCTGATAGGGAAACGATCGTCGGCAGAAGCGATGCGTGTCGGACACCCGCCGAATACGGCAGGTGAACTAGGCTCGAATTCGACGGTATCGCGAGCCGGCGCGATGAGGAGGTCAAGGTGCGGGACTTACGTGTGGTGGGTCTCGAGGCCGACGGAAAGTTCGTCGTGTGCGCAGATCCCAAGACCGGCGACAGATTCCGGCTTCCAGCCGACGACAAGCTCCGCGCGGCCTCACGCGGCGACATCGCTCGACTAGGACAGATTGAGATCGAAATGGACAGCTTGCTTCGGCCCAAGGAAATTCAGGCCCGTATCCGCAGCGGAGCGACCATCGAACAGGTTGCCGCCGACTCCGGAATGGCCATCAGTCGCGTCGAGGTGTTCGCTCACCCGGTGTTGCTCGAACGCTCGCAGGCCGCGTCGATGGCTCAGGCCGGTCATCCGCTGCGCCACGACGGCCCGGCCGTGCAGACCCTGCTCGAGATCGTCACCCTCGCTTTCCGCGCTCGCGGCCACAATCTCGACGACGCGGCGTGGGACGCCTGGCGCGACGAGGACAACAAGTGGGTCGCGCAGCTCAAGTGGCAGGCGGGCCGCACCACCAACAAGGCGCACTGGCAGTTCCTGCCCGACGGCCACGGCGGCACCATCAGCCCGCTCGACGACACTGCTCACGAGCTGATCGATCCGGACTTCGGACGCCAACTGCGCGGTCTGGCACCGGTGCGCGCACTGACGTCCGCCGAGGACTCCGACGACGACGAGACCTCGCAGCAGAGCTTCGACGAGTACTACGGCACCACCGCCGACAGCGAGATCGACGCCGAGACCATCGAGGTCGAGGTGGACGATGCGCCCACTCCCGAGCCCGAACAGCCGCGCGAGACGGTGACCAGGGAGCCCAGGCCCGCACCCAAGCCTGCAGCCGGTCACACCAGCGGCAAGGACAAGCGCGGCAAGCCGGCCATGCCGTCGTGGGAGGACGTCCTGCTCGGCGTTCGCAGCAGCGGTCACAACTGAGTTCTGCTGTGACCGATGTGCCGCGCGGTGCAGAACCGCCGACGCTCACACCGTAGGCTTCCCAGGAAGTAACGGAGAGAGAGGTGCCGGTAGTGGGGGCCAAAGCATCAACCATCTGGTACGTGGACGCACCGGATCCCATTTCTGTACTCCGAGAGGCCACCACCTCGGATTGGAACGCTGCGACCGCACTCGTCGGACGTCTGTACCCCCACCTGACGGCAGTGCCGCTCGGACAGGGCCCGATATCGACCTCGGCAGGCGTGGACGACGATCACGTCTTCATCGGTTGCTACCCGGGCGTCACCGTGGTCTGCGGATCCAATCTCGCGGTGCCCACACCGTCGACGCTTCCCGAATCCTTCACTCGCCCGCTGGCGTCCGAGCACACCTACCTCGTCGCCTCGGATCCCCAACACGCCTGGGGTGCGTTCGCGTACTGGGAACGCGGCGAATTCCGCCGATCCTTCAGTGCCACTCCGGTGTACATCTACGAGGACGCAGGCCTGCCACTGGTGTGGGAGCGATCGTTCTGGGCCGGTGAGCATCCGCTGATCTATCCGCCCGGAGTGATGCCGGATCCGCAGTCGCTGCCGTTCCACCCTCAGGAATTCGCCGAGGCAGCCAACGCCGAGTGGCTCGGGTTCCGCTACACCGGCGCACCACACGCGGACGAATTCGATCCGAACACCCTGCCGGTCTGCGGCTTCACGATGTACGTCCCGGGGCAGGAACCACCGCCACCGAACCAGCAGAACCGAAGCTCGAACGGCCGTGGCGCACAGGAACCGATGCCCGACGCCCCCGACGAGCAGGCCCCGCGACCGAAGAAGCGTTGGTTCTCGCGCAAATAGTGGCTCGGGTGGGCACAGTTGCACGCAACCACCGCTGATCGACGGGATTCCGCCGAATGTCGCCGGTAGTGCGCATCTGTGCCCGGTGTCGGAGACCGACTGCTAGAACGCCAGCGCCGCCAGTGCCACGAAGCTCAGCATGGAACCGATACCGGCTCCGTACACGGCCCAGCGCCACACCGGTATCGCGAGCCATCGCATGACCGTCGGTGCCGCACCCGCGACGACGATGATGTTCAGACCGATCGCGAGCAGCGGGTGAATTCTGGCCAGTTCCAGACCGAAGGTCGTCAGTGCCACCCCGACGAGCGTCGCCGAGATCATCGCGATCGGGATTCCGGTCCAGCGGACGTCCGGGTTGTGTTCGGTCACGTCAGACGCACACGTTCGTAGAACCCCATCGCGGCGGCGGTCGCAACATTGAGTGAATCGGTACCGGGAGCCATCGGAATGCGCGCGCGAATGTCCGTGGCGCGCATGGCATGTTCGGTCAGACCCGGCCCCTCCGCGCCGAGCAACAACGCCACCTTCTCCCCCGTCATCGCCGCCGCCAGCGACACCGCCGTCGGATTGGGCGTGAGCGAGATCAGCTGAAAGCCGTGTGCGCGAACGCGATCGAGGCCGCGCGGCCACTCGGGCACCTTGGCGAACGGCACCCGCAGCACATGCCCCATCGATACCCGCACCGACCGTCGATAGAGCGGATCCGCGCACGCGGCCCCGAACAGCACGGCATCCACGCCGAGGCCGGCCGCGTTACGGAACATCGACCCGAGATTCTCGTGATCGTTGACGCCCTCGAGAATTGCCACCGTCTTCGCGTCGACCAACACCTCGTCGAGATCGAGGGCAGGCGGCCTGTTCGCCGCCGCCAGCACACCACGATTGAGATGGAACCCGACGACCTCGGCCATCACCTCAGCAGACGTCCGATAGAACGGGACGTCGGAACCCGCCAGATCGTCGCGCAACGCGTCGAGCCGTCGATCCACGCCCAGCAGGCTGATCATCGGGAAGCGCGAGGTCAGCAGTCGCTCCGCAACCAACACACCCTCGGCGATCACCAATCCCTTGCCCTCGGGCAGGTCGGGCCGCCGATCCGACGAGTTGAGATCGCGAAAATCGTCCAGCCGGGGGTCGGAGGGGTCGTCGACATCGATTACATGAACCACCCGCTCATCTTGTCACCCGGCATTTCTGGCAGTCCGTCGGCGAAGGCCTCCCTCTGTATGGAAAAGTAAAGAGCGATGACTACCGACGAATCGATCACCATCCGCACCGCCACCGACGACGACTGGGATGCCGTCGCGCTGCTCGACGCACACGCATTCGGCGAGCACCAGAACGCCGAGGACCTGGCCGAGACGCAGATCCTGACCCAGTCCGAGCACGTGTACCTGGCGTGGGACGGCGAGACCCCGGTGGGTGTGGCCATGCATTTCCCGATGTCGGTCACCGTTCCCGGTGGTGCGCAGGTCGAGGCGTCCGGAGTCTCCTGGGTGTCGGTTGCGCCGACGCATCGTCGACGCGGCATCCTGCGATCGATGTTCACCCAGCAGCACCGCGCTCTGAACGACGCGGGCGCACCGCTGTCCCTGCTCACGGCCAGCGAGGCGACGATCTACGGACGCTTCGGCTACGGGCCGATAACCGAGGAGATCAGCGTCTCGATCGACCGTCGATTCGCGCAGTTCCGCAAGGATGCTCCCCCGGCGACCGGTGTGCGGCTGATCGAATCCGCCGAGGCCGCCGAACTGCTCCCCGACATCTACCACCGCTGGCAGCAGCAGACCGCAGGCGCGCAGCCCAAGCCGCCGATCCGCTGGGAGCGGTTCTTCGCCGACCGAGAGAACCGACGCGGCGGACTGACGGCTCTGTTCTTCATCGTCCATCCCGACGGTTACGTCGCCTACCGACGCGGACGCAACCCGAGCCGGGTGGTGGTACAGGAATTCATCGCGGTGACCGATGCCGCCTACGCCGCGCTGTGGCAGATCCTCGTCGGGGTAGACCTGGTCGACACCATCGAGGTGCAACAGTCACGAGACGAAGCCCTGCCGTTCCTGCTGACCAACAACCGACTGCCGAAGGTCACCGGACACCACGACGCACTGTGGGGCCGCATCATGCACGTCGAGGCAGCGCTCGAGGCACGCACCTACGCTCTCGACACCTCGTTGATCATCGCTGTGCGAGATCCCTTCCTCGATGCGGGCGGTACCTATTCGCTCACCGTGACCGACGGCCGAGCCACCTGCACCCGGGTGGAATCCGAACCGGACATCGAACTCGACATCGACGTGCTCGCGAGCATCTACTTCGGCACCCATCGCGCCCGCTTGTTCGCCGCGGCCAACCGCCTCACCGCACGCAACGACGCGTCACTGCACGCATTGGACCTGACGTTCGGAACCGCGCGCCCGGCCGTCATGGGTTGGGGTTTCTAGACCTACCTGTTCGGCGCATCGAGTGCGGTGGCCGAGCCGCCGTGCATCCAGAGCGCCGCGCCCAGGGTCACCGAGAGCAGCACCGTCACGTAGGCGATGAACTCGACACTGCCGCCACCGCTGGTGGCGTGATAGATCAGCGGTGCCGTACCTCCGAAGAGGGAGTTCGCCACGGCGTAACCGAAGCCGACGCCCAGCGCACGAATGTGCGCTGGGAACACTTCGGCCTTGGCGATGCCGTTCACCGACAGGTAGCACGTGAGGACGAAAAACGCGCACACCAGGATGACGAAGACCGCCGGCGGTGACGTCACTTTCGTGGTGGCCAGCACCAGCACTCCGGTCGCCGGTATCCCCAGTGCCCCGAATACGACGAGGAGCGGCTTTCTTCCGATGCGGTCGCTCAGTGCGCCGCCGACCGGCTGCAGCACCATCAACACCACGAAAGCGGCGAACACGAGACCGGTCGCAACGAGCTCTCCTCTGGCACCGTCCGCAGCGAAGAACGTCTCGCGAACGACAGAGGGCACCGTGACGGTGTAGGTGTAGAACGCGGCACTCCCGCCTGCGGTCAACAAGAACACCCAGACGAGCGGACGCCAGTGATCGCGGAACAGCGCCCTCATCGTGGCGTCTCGGTCCGCGCTCGGTGCTCCCGGTTCACGAGGCGCACGATCGAGTCCGCGAGCCCACCACAACGAGGCGAGGCCCGCCGCGCCTCCCGCGGCGAAGGCGAGGCGAAAGCCCCATTCGGAGATCGCCGCGCGGTCCGTGCTCGCGAGGAGTACGAGCAGACATGCCTGCGCGAGCACGAGGCCGCCGACGATGGTCGCGGCCTGGAAGGAGGCGAAGAACCCGCGATGCCCTCGCGTGCCCGATTCGGAAAGCAGCACCGTCGCCGCCGCGTACTCGCCGCCGGTTGCGATGCCCTGGACGATGCTCACGACGGCGAGGATCACCGCGGCCCAGGCCCCGATCGCGTGGACGGTGGGAGTCAGTGCCAGAGCGACCGATCCGGCCGACATCAGCGTGACCGCAGCGACGAGCGCGAACTGTCGGCCTCGCACGTCCGCGAGCCTGCCGAACAGCCACGACCCGAGCGGCCGCACGACGAAGGTCAACGCGAAGAGTCCGTAGACGTACACGAGTGAATTGGTCGAAGCCGGATCGAAGAACTCGGTCCGAAAGTACGGCGCGAACGTCGCGTAGAGGTACAGGTTGAACCACTGCACCAGGTTCGGTACCGAACCCGCCAGAATGACGCGTACCTGCGTACGACGGTCGGGGCTCACCGGCTCGGTGCGATTCACGTGCTGAAAATACCCGAACTCCCGGCATACCGGGCGCTGTCGAGAGCACATGACTTTTGTCATGGCCGGACCGTGACGGTGTCACCGCAGATGATGATGCGCTGCACTGTTTTCGGTGATCCCGGCCCAGCAGACTTCTAGTCATGAAGCAACCAGACGAAGGAAACCTGTTCACCGATCTGATGGAGCTCGGGCCGGCTCCGACGATGGCACGTGAGATCGTCGTCATCGTCATCAGCATCGCGATCGTCGCGGTGCTGTTCGCAATAGTCGGTACGTCGCTCCCGGCGTTCGTCGCTCTCGGCGTCATCGTCGCCTTCATGGGCGTGCGGTTCGTCATCGGACTCCGCCACTGGGAGAAGCAATCATGACCATCATCGAAGTCGATGGCATGACTCGCCGCTACGGTTCGGGCAAGAACGCTTTCGAGGCCGTGAAGGCGCTCGATCTGAAGGTCGCAGAGGGCGAACTGTTCGGCCTACTGGGTACCAACGGTGCCGGCAAGACGTCCACTCTCGAAGTGATTCAGGGACTTTCACGACCGAGCGAGGGCACGGTGCGGATTCTGGGAATGGATCCGGTGTCCGACCGCCGCAAGGTCCGACCGTCGCTGGGCATCATGCTGCAGAAGGGCGGACTGCCCCAGGATCTGACCACCGCGGAGAGCCTGCGAATGTGGGCGGGCACCTGCAGCAATCCGCTGCCGACGGACGAGGTGCTGGGGCGCGTCGACCTGGCCGACCGCGCCGATACCCGGGTCAAGTTTCTCTCCGGCGGAGAGCAGCGCAGGCTGGATCTGGCGTGCGCCATCATCAGCCGCCCACGAGTGCTGTTCCTGGACGAACCGACCACCGGACTCGATCCCGAAAGTCGCCGCAACACATGGCATCTGATCCAGGAGCTGAAGAACTCCGGCGTGACGATCATGCTGACGACGCACTACCTGGACGAGGCCGAGTCGCTGTGTGACCGGCTGGCGATCATGCACCGCGGCGCAGTCGTTCGCAGCGGAACGGTCGACGAGGTGGTCGCCGACCATCCGGCGAAGATCGAACTGAAGGCCCCGGGCACGGCGTTGCCGTCACTGCCGGGTACCGACATGGACGTCTCGGGAGACACCGTCTCGATCCGGACGTCCTCGGTACAGGACACGCTCACCGACTTGTTGGTGTGGGCGCGCACCAACGGGGTGACCCTGCAGGGACTCGATGCCCGGGCGGCGTCGCTCGAAACCGTATTCCTGTCCATCGCAGACGAATTCGACAATCCAGACTTCACAGACCAGAAGGTGATGAGCGCATGAGCACGATGACCGCCCTGTCACGAGCAGAGTTCACCCTGCTCGGACGCAACCGAGTACTGCTGTTCAACGCGATCGTCATGCCGTTGATTTTCCCCATCGCCCTGCTGATCGTGGGCAGCCGCAGCGACGACGGATTGACCGACGCAGGCGTCGGAGCCGCACTCGAGATCTTCGCGCTGTTCCTACTGGTGTTCATGGTCTACTACAACATGCTCTCGGTCTACGCCACGCGCCGAGACGAGTTGGTACTCAAACGACTTCGCACCGGAGAGAGTTCGGATGTGCAGATCCTGCTCGGACCGGCCATCCCCTCGCTGATACTGACCGTCGTCCTCGGCCTGATCGTCGGAGCAGTGGTGCAGGCCTTCGGCGGACCCGTTCCCACCAACGCGCTACTGGTCGTGGTCGCCCTGTTCGGCGGTGCTGCGCTGTTCGCCGCACTGGCGTTGATCACCTCTGCCTTCACTCGCAATGCGGAAGCGGCGCAGATCACCAGCCTCCCGGTCATTCTGATTGCCATGGCCGGCTCCTCACTGCTTCGTGACGCCCTCCCGGACTCGTTCAGCAGGGTCATCGAATTGACTCCGATGGCCGCGGTCTCGGACCTGCTGAACCTGGGCTGGTTCGGTACCACCACGCCGGGCGACGCGTCCATCGGCTTCGCCGCCACGTTCACCGAAGCCGGAATGCCGCTGCTGGTGATGCTCGCCTGGATCGTCGGCAGCCTCCTGATCGCCCGCACGCACTTCCGGTGGGAACCGCGGTCCTAGATCTCATCATTCGTCGACCGTCTGCAAGGCTGGAGATCATGAAGCTGCACCAGTACCTCAATCCACTGCACGGCTGGAACGACAGCAGTGCAGTGGACAAGGTGCGCGTCTACACCCGCCAGTCGTTCCTGCTCATCTCCGTCGGTGTCGCCGTCGGTGCGATGCTGACATCTCTGCAGTACGACGACTATCGGTCGATGGCGGCAGCAGCAGTGTGTGCCGCCGCCACTTTCGTGGTTGTGCAGCGCACCCCCGCACTCGGCGGCGAGTCGACGGCCGACCCACGAATCCCGTTGGCAATCGTGGCGGTCGCCGCCGTGGTGCTGGTAGCCGGAGGGACCACGAGCAACGCAATCTGGGCCGCCGTACTCGTCACCACTGCGGTCGCGACCCTGATTCCGTTGCGTTGGTCCCTCGCGGCGGCTGTGGCCGCTGCTCTGCTCGCGGCGGCTCTGGGAACCCCGGCGGTGGACACCGTGATCCTCGGCATCTTCATCGCCTTCATGGCCTTCACGGTGCAACTGTCGGCGTGGCTGCTGCGCATCGTCACCGAACTCGACGCCACCCGCGCCGCCGCTGCCGCACTCTCGGTTGCCGAGGAGCGTCTGCGATTCTCGCGAGATCTGCACGACGTCGTCGGACGCGCACTCTCCGCGATAGCGGTCAAGAGCGAACTCGCCGCAACGCTGGCTCGCCGCGGTGACGATCGAGCGGCGGGCCAGATGGACGAGGTTCGCATCCTGGCCCAGGAATCCATGGCCGACGCTCGAAAGCTGGTTCGCGGCTACCGATCGGTCGATGTGGCGTCGGAACTCGACGGGGCTCGATCCCTGCTGTCGGCTGCAGGTATTTCCACCGAACTGGTCGGTGAGACCTCGGTTCTGTCCGAGCGCGCGGCCGAGGCGGCCGCCTGGGTGGTCCGTGAGGGAGTGACGAACATCCTGCGCCACTCCACCGCCACCTATTGCCGAATCGAGCTGACCGACAACAGCATTCGCCTGACCAATGACCACCCCAGTCCATCGTCCGGCCGCGACGACGGCACCGGCCTGAGCGGGTTGCGCGAACGATTGGTCGCAGTCGGAGGATTGCTGAACACGGAGAAGACGAGCGAGGAATTCACCCTCACTGCGACGTTACCGACATCGCCCCAGAAGCCGAGGACCACGCCATGATTCGAGTTCTACTGGCCGACGACGAGAATCTCATTCGTTCGGCGCTTGCGACCATGCTCGACCTGGAGGACGACATCGAGATCGTCGGGCAGGCCGACTCCGGCGAGAAGGCGTTGACCGTCGCGGCCTCTCTCGCCCCCGATGTGGCCGTGCTCGACCTGCAGATGGGCGGGATCGACGGCATCGAGACGGCCCAGAAGATCGCCGAGACGCTGCCCGCGTGCGCGTCGATCATCGTCACCAGCCACGGTCGGCCGGGCTACCTCAAGAAGGCGCTCGAAGCGGGCGTGCGCGGGTTCCTCCCCAAGACCACCTCGGCTGCCACCCTGGCCGAGGTGGTGCGCACCGTGCACGGCGGCGGGCGCTACGTCGACCCCACTCTGGCCGCGGAAGCCATAGGAGCCGGAGACTCTCCCCTCACCCCGCGCGAGGCCGATGTGCTCGAGTTCGCCGCCGACGGCGCGTCGATCGCGGAGATCGCACGGCGGGCCCATCTTTCACCTGGCACCACCCGCAACTACCTGTCCGCTGCCGCTGCGAAACTGGGGGCAGCGAACCGGCACGAGGCATGCGCTCTCGCTCGACGCCACGGCTGGATCTGACTCACCCTCACACCTTCGTGCTCACGGCGACGGTATCGAGGGTGGGGAGCCGATGACCGTCAGCGGGCCGTACCACGGTGATCCGCAAATTGTTGTGCCGCAGTAGATACACGGCCGCGAAGAGGCCGGTCGCCAGAGAGATGGCCCCGCCGAACAGCAACGGTGCCCGCGGATCCAAGGCGTCGGCGAGCCAACCGAGAACCGGACTGCCCAGCGGAGTGCCGCCGAGGAAGCACAGCATGTAGATGCCCATCACGCGTCCGCGCATGTCGGACGGCACCGACATCTGCAGAATGTTCATCGCCGACGTCGTGAACGTCAAAGTCAGGGCACCGGTGGGTATCAGCAGCAGCGCGACGAGCAGGTAGTTGGGCATCAACCCGACGATCAACTCGAAGGCACCGAATGCGATGACGGCACCGATGAAGAGCCGCAGTCGCGGCGCGCTCGCCCGCCGGGCAGCCAGAGTCGCTCCGGCCAAGGTACCGACCGCCAGCGTCGTCGAAAGCAGTCCGTAGGCGTCCGCTCCGCTACCGAACGTGTTGCGCGCCAACACCGACAGGCTCAGCGGAAAGTTGAGGCCGAACGTCGAGACCATGAAGACCGTGGCCAGCAGTACTCGTAGATCACCGCGCCCCCAGACGTACCGAAACCCCTCGCGCACCTGCCCTTTGGCGCGTGGGGTCGGTTCGACGCGGAAGAGCTGACCGACGTTCATCGCCACGAGGGCACCGAACACCGCCGCGAACGACACGGCATTGATGAGGAACACCCAGCCGGTGCCGACGAGGGTGATGAGCACTCCGGACACGGCAGGCCCGACGATGCGCGCCATGTTGAAGGTCATCGAGTTCAACGCGATCGCATTGGCGAGGGTCTCTTTGCCGACCATCTCGATGGTGAACGACTGCCGCACCGGAGCGTCGATCGCGGACGAGCAGCCGAGGATGAACGCGATGACGTAGACGTGCCACAGCTCGACCATCCCCCCGACGTCGAGCACGCCGAGCACGCCGAGCACCAGACCGCATACCGCGGCGAAGACCTGGGTGATCATGAGCAGCTTGCGCTTGTCGTATCGGTCTGCCAGGACCCCACCCCAGACCGAGAGGAACAGTGTCGGCCCGAACTGCAGGGCCATGACGATACCGACGGCGAAGCCGTTGCCGCCGGACAGCGTCAGAACGAGCCAGTCCTGAGCAACCCGCTGCATCCACGTGCCGACCAGCGAGACGATCTGCCCCGACGCCCACAATCGGTAGTTGTGAGTCTTCAGGGCGGCGAACATCGTCGAGCCGGAGGTACGGGAAACAGGGGCCACCGTTCAGATAATAAACCTAGGTAACTACTCGGAGTCGCTCACGAGGGCCCCGATGATCGTCACCGCGTCACGGAGTGTGTCGAGCTGCTCGGGTCCGAGGCCTGCGAGCTGCGCGGTCATCCACGCTTCACGGGCGCTGGCCTCGTCGGCGATCAGTTCTCGACCGGCCGGTGACAGCGAGACGATCACCTGCCGCCCGTCGGTGGGATGTGGGGTGCGCGCCACCAGGCCGAGTTCGGCCAACGATGCGATCACCCGCGTCATCGACGGCGGTTGTACCTTCTCTCGCGCGGCCAAAGCACCCGGCGTCATGTCACCCTCCCGACTCAGCGTGGCCAGAGCCGACAGCTGAGTGAGCGAGACTTGCGAGTCCACTCGCCTACCCCGAAGGTGGCGAGTCAGCCTCACCACCGCAAGCGACAGGTCGCTTGCCAATTCCCGATTGTCCTTCATTACATTTCCCGACGTCACAGCGCAGAGAATACGCCCTGGAACCGACCCTGCATCATGTAACCGCCTCGGTGATGGGTCCGACGGCGAAATATGCGACGAACAGCAACGCCACGATCCACAACAGGGGATGGACCGACTTAGCCCGACCGGAGCCGACGGCGAGTATCACCCAGGTGATGAAACCGACGCCGATCCCGTTGGCGATGGAGTAGGTGAAGGGCATCACCACGATGGTCAGGAAGGCAGGCAACGCGTAATCGAAGCGCCGGAAGTCGATGTCGAGAACCTGCCCGATCATCAGCGCACCCACCACGACCAGTGCCGGAGCGGCCGCTTCGATCGGAACGACGGCCGTGAGAGGGGTGAAGAACATGGCCAACAGGAAGAGCAATCCGGTGACGACGTTGGCCAGTCCGGTACGCGCACCCTCGGCGATTCCGGAAGCCGATTCGACGAACACGGTGTTCGACGACGCCGACGCACCACCACCCACGATGGCTCCGGCCCCTTCGACGACCAGGGCCTTGCCGATGTTCGGCAGTTTCCCGTCCTTGTCCAGTTTCGCTTCCTTGCCCAGACCGGTCATCGTGCCCATCGCGTCGAAGAAGTTCGCGAGCACGAGCGTGAACACCAGCAGGCTGGCGGCGAGCACGCCGATGCGCGTGAACGCTCCGAACAGATCGACGTTGCCCACCAACGACAGATCGGGAGACTGAATCAACTCGGTGGGCAGCTGCGGAACCGACAGGTTCCAGCCCTTGGGGTCGACGCCGTTCGACGGACCCACGTCGGTGACGGCCTCGACGATCGCCGCCAGCACCGTCGTCACCACGATGCCGATCAGCAGACCTCCGCGCACCTTGCGCACCACCAGCACACCCATCAGCAACAACCCGAACACGAAGATCACCGTCGGCCACGACGCGATGGACCCGTCGATGCCGAGCCCGACGGGAACCGTCGTGCCCGCGGCGTCGGGGATGCGGCGAACGAACCCGGAGTCGACCAGTCCGATGAAGGCGATGAACGCGCCGATGCCGGCGGCGATCGCAGCCTTGAGCTCGGCCGGGATCGCGTTGAACACCGCGGTGCGGAATCCGGTCACCGCCAGAAGAACGATGATGATGCCGTCGATCACGACCAGCCCCATCGCCTCGGGCCACGTCACCTGCGGTGCGATCGTCACGGCGAGCAGTGTGTTGATACCCAGGCCTGCTGCGATGCCGAAGGGATAGTTGGCGATGATGCCGAACGCGATGCTCATGAATCCGGCCACCAGCGCTGTCACGGCGGCGACCTGGGCGACCGGCAGGATGTTGCCGAGCACGTCGGTCTTGGCGGCCGCGTCGTCGGCGGAGAAGCTGCCCAGGATCAGCGGATTGAGGACGACGATGTAGGCCATGGCCACGAAGGTGACCACTCCTCCTCGGACCTCGGATCCGACCGTCGAGCCTCGTTCGGTGATCTTGAAGTAGTTGTCGAGTAGCCGCGACGACAATTGCATGAGCGAACGATAAAGCACACCGAAGCACTTGGGTAACCGCAACGGCGCAGCCGAGACACGCAGCAGTGGCGTAACTTGAGTTTCGTGGCCGACCTCCCCCAGATTCCGCGCAGCCTCACCGATCCGGTGCCGGTGTTGGCGATCGGCATCCTCGGCTGGATCCTCGCGCTGGTGGTGTTCACCGCCACCGGAGGTGGGGGCGGCGACGCACTGGCCACGTGTTGGTGCGGCATCGCAGTCGGTGCCGTAGGGTTCGGAATCTTCCTGATGCAGAGAGCGGCGTCACGTCGCGGGAGCAAAACCGCCCAACGCGGCCTCGATTGAGATCAGAATCACGTTAGCCCGGTCACCACAGGTCTCTGACGTGGGCAAACTAACCCCTCAACCGGTTGAGTAACACAAAGTTAACGTGGACCATGGGTTATGTCAGATAAAACAACCTCTTGATCCACGAAAGCCAGGCCATGAAGCTCGTCTCTCAGTACCGCACTCGCCGCAACCACGTCCGCTCGCTCCGCGCCCTCTACGCACGCGCCAACGCTGTCTCCAGCCCGGCCATGCGCGACGAGCTGCTCGTCATCGCACAGCGCTCGGATTTCTCGCGCTGATCAGCCTGACGGCATAGATCCAACCCAGCCCCCACAGGGCACCGAACACCCAGCCGGCCAGCACATCCGTGGTCCAGTGCGCACCCAGGTAGATCCGAGAGAATCCGATCAGCAGGGACGCGACCACAGGTAACACGAGCAGTACCGGCCGATGCAGCCACGGAGTGGACGATCGCAGCATCACCGCGATCGCCACCGTGGCAAGCACCATCGACATCGTCGCGTGGCCCGACGGAAACGAATGGCTCGCAATGTCCACCAGCCGCTCCGGAAGCGGTGGACGCTCCCGCGCGAACGCGAACTTCAGCGCATTCATCAGACCCCATCCGGTCAGCATCGCGCCCGCGATCACGACGGCATCCGATCTGCGTCCGACGCGAAGCAACGCAACGACGCCCACCGCGGACAGCAGAAACATCGACACCGTGTTGCCGAGCGTGGTGATGATCCAGAACATCGTCGTGACCCACCCGACTCGATGCTCGACCATCCAGTCCAGGATCACACCGTCAAACCCCACGAGGTCGCTCCCAACTTTCCGTGCAATGGACCGTTCCATCAGCGGTCACCCACCACGGGACTGTCCGCTCGCCGCTCACGTCACCGGACAGCCGCACCACGAGTTCGCGATGCACCACCACCCCGCCGGACGGCAGCGGTAATCCCATGACCGCACAGGCCGATACGGCTCCGGGTTCACGATCCCAGGAGCTGACCCGTCCCACTCCCAGCACTTCTCCGCTGATCGCCTCCGACGCAGACCTGATGTCGAGAACGTCGGCCAGGGCCGCAGCGGTGTCCATGTCCGAGAGCACGGCGACCTCCGGTGGTACAACGCTCGCCAGCCACGGGGCGTCGATCACCAGCGCATCCGATGCGTCCACGACTGCGCCGCCGAGCGTGCGGACACGATCCGGGGGATCGATGTCCGAGACCTCGATGCGCCGCTCCACCACAGCGGTGGCGATGAGCGTGTGGGTTCGCGCGATCACCGCAGGGGTCGGACTCCGCTGTGGATCCGACAGCGCTGCCAGCAGCACGCGAGCAGTATCGGCGCTGTCGCAGATCGACGCGCTGAGCACCGCCTGTAGTTCGTCGGCACGCGGATGATCCAGTGGATCGAGCAACCCGGCGAACGTCTCGTCCGACGGTGCCCGAAAGCTCATCGGACGCGAACCATGCACTCGCGCATGGCGTCCGATCCACCACGCGGTGTAGCCGTCCCGATCGGCCAGTGCCGCACGGGTGCTCGGGTCGTCCAACAGTACGGTCAGCGCATCGAACCAGCCGTCCGATCGAACGAGGTCGAGATCGCGAACCGCGAGGAGTGTTTCCGGCTCCTCGGACAGACTCGACCACCATGCGGACTCGTCGTCGAGATCGTGATCCGGCCCGGTCGGCAGTTCGTCACGCACCACCGAGAACCCCCACCCGACGCCCACTGCTCGCAGCGCCCGCTCACCGAACCTGGCCACCACCGCAGGCGCGAGCACACCGAACGGCGAATCCTGTATCAGCAGATCCGCCAACGGCGCTCCGGGAAGCAACAATTCGTCGGCGCTGCGCAATTCACCCTCGTCGTCTTCGAGGGGCAGACCGCCGAGCCAACCGGGTAGTTCGCCCGCCTCTGCCGCCAGCGCGAGCACGGCCGAGACCAGACCGTCGACCTCCTCGCTCTCGTCCCAGTCGAGATCGTCCAGCGCAGCCTCGAGCGCCGGGTCGGTGAGCAGCTCGGTCGCAGTCGCGTCGCGGGCACCCAGACGCGACAGCAGCGGACTCACCGACTCCGGGTGCACCAACCTGACCCAGGTGACCGCAGCCGAGGCGTCGGAGCCGATCGCCGTCGTCCGCGGACCGGTCACCGTGCGACCGTCCGCGAGTGGAACAGGCAGCGCAGCAAGCTCTTCCGCAGCCACACCGTCGACCACGAGTGGGGCCAACGCGTCGAACAGTCGCCGCCACCAACTCGGCTCGCGATCGAGCCCACCGACCATCTCCGCCAGCCTCGCCAACCCGATTCGGTGCACACCCACTGCCGCGAGCGCCGACGCATGTCGTGCACCCGACAGTGATGCGTCGACCAGATCGGGTACGACACCTGTCAGCACCTCGGTGAGTTCCTCGGTGGCGTCGGCGACGACGTTCGCCCGCTCGGGCACCAGATCGCGGGCGTCGACACCGGGAAGCCATGGTGCGCAGGACAGTCGACGAAACACGAGTTCACGCAGTGCGCCGTCGACCTCACTGCGGGCGAATCCGACCTCGGGCACGAACGACACCCTGGATGCGGCAGGTAGCGAGGCCACGAAGTCCACGTACCCGTGCGCTACCGCGTCGAACGAGACACCTGGCAACACGCGTCGCCGATCGGGCTGCATCGGCACATCGGCAATGACCAACGCGGGCAACGACAGTAGCTCGTCCGAACGAGTCGGAGCGCGTAACACATCGGGCGCCGCGGGAACGGGCAGACCGTCGACGACCGGAGCGAGCCAACGGGCGGCCGGGGTGGTGAACTGCCGCCAGGTTCGCGCACCGATCGTGATCTCGGACGAATGGTCGTCCAATTCGGTTCTGCTGCAGTCGATCACGACGCCGTCGATCTCGATGGAGTTCAACGCCTCCAGTTCGAGCAGCAGGTCGACGGCCTCGTCCACAAATCCTGCCGCGAACGAATCCGCCGCCACATCGGCTCGCAATGTCAACACGATCTCGGTGTCGAAGCCGTCGGCCGGCGAATCCACGACCGGCCATGCGAGCCGCAGCACCGGCGCGCCGGTGTCAGGCAAGGGCATGCCTCGCTCGGTCATCGCCTCGAGCGTGCGCCGTGCGCTGAACGCCACGCCGCCGCCACGGGAACGCAGCTCGATCTCGTCGGACACCGAACGCACTGCGGTGAACCCGACCCCGAACTGCCCGACGCCCGGGTCCGTCGAGCCCTTGGCCGAGGCCCGCAGCGCCGTGAGGGCGTGCACGCCCGAGACATCGAGCGCTGCACCGGTATTGGCGACATGCAGAGCACCGAACTCATCGGTCCACACGGCCAGCCGACCCGGGACGCCGGCGCGCTGCGCGGCGTCCGCCGCGTTCTGCGCCAGCTCGGTCAACAGACGATCGCGGTAACCCCCGCGCACCAGATCGGACTCGGACGCCGAGTCCTCCCGAAGCCGGGTGGGAGAAGAACCCCACGCCGCGAGAATCGACTCCCGCAGCGACCCGGTGTCGAACGGATCGATCAGCTCGGAGATGCCGAAGCTTCTTCCTGCGCAGCACGATCGGTCGTGCTCGACGCATCATCGGCGACGGGTTCGGCCTCGTCGACCGCAACGACCTCGTCAGCCGGCTCTTCGGAGGCAGTCTCTTGTGGAGTCACCGACGCCTCCGGGGCAGCCTCGTCCGTGTCGGCCGTCTCGACGCCGTCGGTTGTCTCGGCAACAGCAGCAGGCTCGACCGGAGCGACCGGCGACGCGATGACGTCGAGTGCCGCGTCGTCGTACGGCTCGAATTGCGGCGATCCGGCTCCGGTGGGGAGTTCGGTGTCCGAATGAGCTCCGCAGCCGTACTCGGCGTGCACCACGTGTCCGTCGGCCGCGAATTCGTTGCCGCACACCCCGAATGCGGCGGACATCGACCCGGCGATGGGGAGGTAGAAGCCACACAGCCCGCAGGTCGACGGCGCAGCCTTGGCCATCTCGGTATCGGGCCCGAAGTCGCCGTCGTGCCAACGCTGCGCGGCGTCGAGGCGTCCTTCGAGGCTGATGACCTTGCTTCGGCCGAGGCCGATCTCGCCCGCCACCTCGTCGATGGCGGGGTCACCGGATTCGACGTACCCGGGAACGAGCCGGGGATCGTCCTGGCGCGGAGACAGCAGATCGCCGGGGCCCAGGTCGCCGGGACGGATGCGCTCGTCCCAGGGCACCCAGGTCGGTGCCACGAGAGCGTCGGGGCCCGGCAGCAGAACCAGCTCACTGACCGTGGCGTGATCCGCGTCCTCCGGGGCGGCGACCACGACGGCCCACTGCCATCCGCGGTACCCCTCGAGATCGCTGGCGAACCGGTGCGTGGCCGCGCTGGCGTCTTCGGCGGTGACCCCGAGGTACTCGCCGATACCGCCCTCTCCCAGGTCGAGCAGAGCCTGCCGCGCGAGGTCCACGGCATCGGCCAAGACGGGGCGGATGGAATCGAGCTCTGGAGAAGATACGAAACTCACACATTCAGTTTGCCGCATCGGCTCGGTGACGCCCAGTTCGGGCTGCCATCATGGGTGCAATGACCGTCCGTGCTCGCACCTACGCTGCCCTCGTGGCCTCGCTGCTGGCCGTGTCCGCCTGTTCGTCGACGACGCAGCCGACCCCGGTGACGTCCGACTCGGTTCCGACACTGACCACCGAGATCCTGCGCGAATACGACCGTGGCAACGACGCATTCACTCAGGGCTTCGAGATCGACGGCGACGTGCTCTACGAGGGCACCGGATTGGAAGGCTCCTCGTTCGTCAGGCGGACGTCGCTCGAGACCATGACCGAACTCGATCGCGTGGATCTGCCGTCCGACCTGTTCGGCGAAGGCATCACCGTCGACGGCGACACGCTGTGGCAGATCACCTGGCAGGACGGTGTCGCGATCGCCCGAGACCGGGACACTCTGACAGAACGACGCCGAGTGAACTACGAGGGCGAAGGCTGGGGGCTGTGCACGCAGACGCCGGACAACCGCCTCGTCATGAGCGACGGCTCGTCGACCCTCACCTTCCGCGACCCCACGTCGTTCGAGGCCGAGGGCACCGTGAACGTCACACTCGACGGCAATCCGGTGGAGCGCCTCAACGAACTCGAATGCGCCGACGACGGATCGGTGTACGCCAACGTGTGGCAGACGTTCGACATCATGCGCATCGACTCCGAGACCGGCGCGGTGACGGCCGTCATCGACGGCACCCCACTGTGGGATTCGATGTCGGACTCCCAACGAGGGGGTGCCGACGTGTTCAACGGCATCGCGCAGATCCCCGGCACCGACCGGTTTCTCGTGACCGGCAAATACTGGCCCACGATCTTCGAGGTGCGATTCACCGATACCGCGCCGGTAGGACAGAATTGACACCGTGACCGATCCACGTCTCCCCCACACCCCACCGGGTGCGGACGACCCACACCAGGATCACTCCGCGGGCTCCGCTCACGACCCCGAGCAGAACGATGCTCCTGACCGACCCGGTCACTCCGCAGGCTCCACTCCTGACCGACCCGGTCACTCCGCAGGCTCCGCTCCTGACCCACTCGAGCACCCCGGTCTGGCCAACTACCCGGCCGCAACTCCTGTGACTGCCCATGTTCCGAGCCGCCGCGAGCCGTTGCCGCCGTTGCACCCGCCGCGTACCGAGCAGATCACCGCGGCACGCGGCAAGGCCGGCGCACGCAAGCCGCCGCCGATGCCCAAGAAGCTGACCGTCACCCGCGTCGCCGCCATGCGTGGACGCGAGCTGACCGGCAAGGGAATCGCATCGTTTCAGCGAGCCGCGAAGGCCGACGGTGCCGACAAGTCCGGTCTGACAGCACTCACGTACGCGACCATGGCGAACTTCGCATCGGATGCCGCGTTGGCGATCGCATTGGCCAACACGCTCTTCTTCTCCGCCGCCACCGGTGAGGACAAGACCAAGGTCGCGCTGTATCTCGTCATCACCATCGCGCCGTTCGCGTTGATCGCCCCGCTCATCGGTCCGCTGCTGGACCGATTGCAGCAGGGCCGACGCATCGCGCTCGCCACGTCCTTCGGGTTGCGCACCGTGTTGGCGGTGGTGCTGGTGTTCAACTTCGACAGCTGGGTGTTGTATCCGGCCGCGCTCGGCATGCTCGTCCTGAGCAAGTCTTTTGCGGTGCTCAAGAGCGCGGTGACTCCACGGGTACTGCCGCCGGAGATCGACCTGGTCCGCGTCAACTCACGTCTGACGGTGTTCGGTCTGCTCGGCGGCACCATCGCGGCCGGGGCGGTCGCCGGCGGCATCGCATTCGTCGCGGGTTCGCCGGGAGCCCTGTGGTTCGTCGCCGCGATCACCGTGCTCGGTGCCTACCTGAGCATGCGCATTCCGTCCTGGGTGGAGATCACCGAGGGTGAAGTGCCCGCAACCTTGAGTTACCACGCCGATCAGCACGGTGATCGCGATTACGCCGGAAGCGGGGCTCCCACCGAGAACCTCCGCCGCACGCCCCCGTCGCCCCCGGCGTCGAGCAGCGCCAAGAACCGCAGACAGCCCTTGGGCCGGGCGGTCATCGTCGGGCTCTGGGGCAACGGCACCATCCGGATTCTCACCGGCTTCCTGACGCTCTACATCGCGTTCGTCGCCAAATCCCGTACCGAACACGAGCCGCTTCAGCAGGCCGCGATGCTCGGACTCGTCGGAGCCGCCGCCGGTCTCGGCAACTTCTCGGGCAACGCGCTCGGAGCCAGGATCAAGCTCGGCCGGCCGTCCCTGGTGGTTCTTCGCTGCACCCTCGCAGTCACGGTCGTGGCCGTCGTCGCCGCGGTCACCGACAGCCTGCTCACCGCAGCGGTGGCAGCGCTCGTCGCGTCGAGCGCCAGTGCACTCGCCAAGGTCTCCCTCGACGCGTCCCTGCAGGCCGATCTGCCGCCGGAATCGATCGCGTCGGGATTCGGCCGATCGGAAACCGTCATGCAGCTGTGCTGGGTCCTGGGCGGCACGCTCGGCGTGCTGCTCCCCACCGAGTACTGGCTCGGTTTCACCGTGGTCTCGGTGTTGCTTACGATCGGGCTCGTGCAGACATTCCTCACCTACCGCGGCAGATCACTTCTGCCCGGCTTCGGCGGCAACCGCCCCGACCACGTCGAACAAGAAGTGTCCGACGGTTCCTTCGGCGAAAACGTGACCAAGTGAATCTCGCTCCCCGCACCAAGAAGATCGCGGCCCTGGTCGCCGCAGGTCTGCTCGTCGTCGCCGTTGCGTTCGTCGCGGTACTCGCGCTGCTGATCGGGAACGCGCCGGACAAGGAACCGACCGTCTCCGCCTACGCCAACGGGCGAGCCGTCGACGTGGAGCCGTACCTGTACTGCGCCGTCAGCGACCCGCTGTGTACCAACGTCGGAGAAACAACCGAGATCCAGGTCGGCAAGGCCCCGACGGTGCAGCTCTCGCTTCCCGAGGCCGTCTACTCGGCACCGTGGGTGCTCGCCCTGGTCTACGGCGACGACAGCGGAAACGTCGTGGAGGACAGCGCGTTCAACGAACCGGGAACCAGGCTCAGCGTCACGGTGCCCACCACGGACGACAGCGGCCGAACCCTGCTCGGGATCGAAGTGCGTCTGCCCACCGGCATCATCGACACCGACACCAATCAGGAGGGCTTCGTCAGCCACGCCATCTGGTCGATCGGCACGCTGCCGTAGGTCGTTCCCGAGATCAGCTGTCGAGCTCGCGGGCGACGGCCCGGACCACCTCGGAGATGCGTTGCGCGATCTTGCGGTCCGGGTACTTGCCCTTGCGGAGCTCGGGCTGCACCGTCGCTTCGAGCAGCGTGATCATGTCCTCGACCATCCCGTGCAGCTCGTCGGGAGTGTGCTTGCGCTCGACGGGTTCGCGGCGGGTGCTGCCGGTGTTCTGACGCACCGACGGCGCCGGCTCGAGCACCTTCAGGCTCAACGCCTGCGGTCCGCGACGGCCTGCGGCCATCCCGAACTCGACTCGCTGACCGGCTTTGAGGCCCTCGACGCCCTCGGGCAGCGCCGAGGAACGCACGTAGACGTCCTCGCCTTCCTCCTGCGAGAGGAATCCGAATCCCTTGTCGACGTCGTACCACTTCACCTTGCCGGTCGGCACTGAGCTCACCCGTTCATCTGTTGCTGTGACAGTTGCGTTGTCCGTGGGACCGATGTTCGGCCCGCACAAGTTTCGCGCCCCACGAGGACGTAGGACGCGAATACACCAGTCTAGCGCGGTGAGCCCGGATAGAGCATTCGAGTTGTTCACCGCACCGCGCTCTTCACAGCGTCGCGATTCGCACTACCGTGGTCGATGTGGACACAACGACCCGTAAGAGCAGCACCGCTCTGCTGCGCATCGCGCTGGCCCTGTTCGCGATCGGCCTCGTCGCCATCGTCGCGATCCTGATGTTTCCGATCTTCTCCGACGCGAAGCCCCCACTCGGGCTCTACCTGACGGCCATGTTCTCCGCGCCGACCGGCTTCGTGCTGGCGCTGGGGTACGCGCTGGCATCCGGACGACGGGCGCGCTGACCATGCGGTTGATACTGAACGTCATCTGGCTGGTCTTCGGCGGCCTGTGGCTGGCACTGGGCTACTTCCTCGCCGGGCTGCTGCTGTGCATCCTGATCGTGACCATTCCGTTCGGCATCGCGTCGTTCCGCATCGGCGTCTACGCGCTGTGGCCGTTCGGGTCGACGATCGTCGACAAGCCGGGGTCCGGATCCGGTGCGCTCGTCGGAAACGTGCTGTGGCTGATTCTGGCCGGTTGGTGGCTGGCCCTGACCCACGTGGTCACCGCCGTCGCGATGGCGATCACCATCATCGGCATCCCGTTGGCGATCGCGAACCTGAAGATGATCCCCGTGTCCCTGATGCCCCTCGGCAAGGACATCGTTGCCGTTCGGTGACCTCCGGAACCGGTTCCCGTCGATGTGACTTCCATCACATCACGCTCCGGTAACGGACAGGCAACGGACAGAGGTTCAATGCCCGGCACGTCCACTAGCTGGGCCGACTCGAGCGACCCGAAAGAGGTACAAAATGTGCTCTCGGCGACGCCCCGAAATCGACAGTTACCAAATAGTGACGTAAGGCGGGAATTTCAGTACGGTCAGCAGCGGCCGGAAAGTTCGGCCGAATTCCGGCCCGCAGCGCCAAACCTCGTCCCGCGGGAACCGGAACACCCTCGACGATCACCCAGGGGACGAGGACGGGGGACCCACGTCCTCCACGGACAACCGGGAAGTTGTAGCGACTCACGAAGCCGCACCGACTTCCCTTGGGGTGAAGCCCAATTGCCCACTCGCAGGAGTGTGTGAGACGGCCGGGCTACCTCTCAGCCCGAACCCGACAGCTGACCTCGCAGGCGCGTGTGGAGAGGATTTCAACTCGTATGAGCGGACGTCATCGCAAGCCGAGCACCACTGGCAAGACCGTCGCAAAGGTCGCAGTCACCGGAGCCATCATGGGCACCGCGAGCATCGCCTTCACCGGTACCGCGAACGCGGCACCGGATTCCGACTGGGACCGCCTGGCACAGTGTGAAGCCGGCGGCAACTGGGGCATCAACACCGGCAACGGCTACCAGGGTGGGTTGCAGTTCTCCCCCAGCACCTGGAACGCGCACGGCGGCCAGCAGTACGCGGCCACGGCCAACCAGGCCAGCCGTGAAGAGCAGATCGCAGTCGCAGAGAAGGTCCTCGACTCGCAGGGCTGGGGCGCATGGCCGTCCTGCTCCTCGAGCCTCGGCCTGAGCAGCGCGCCCACCGAGCGCAGTGTTCCGGTCACCCCCAAGGCACCGGAAGTTCCCGCGTTGCCCGACCTGACGTCCATCCCGGCAGTCGACAACTCGGCCGAGGTCGTCGAGGGCATCGTCACCGCCGTACAGAACCTCACCAACGATCCGCAGATCGCCTCGTTCGTGCAGAACGCGGCTCAGGGCATCCAGCTCGATCCTCAGATCGTGAACTTCTACCAGGCCAACAAGGCGTTCCTGCCCCAGTAAGCGCCCGGAGACGGTTCAGCTCGTACGAAAGAAGCCCCCGACGGATTGTCGGGGGCTTCTTCGTGCTCGAGGGCCGCGGCTAGCGATTGACCACGGTCACAGGATGGGCGTAGGGAAGGTCTTCGACGGGCAGCGGGAACTCGGTGTCCTCGCCGAAGGGCGACAAGCCACCCGAGCGAGCGGACGAGAGTTCGGTCACCGCGTGGTCACCGCGAGCGGTTTCCGGCCAGCCTGGATCGACATAGGGCTTCTTCGACTTGTTCACCATGCGCCTATTTTGACACCTGCCCTGCGGCAAGCACCAGCCCAGGTCTCTAATCTGATAGACGATGACCGACACGACTGCGCACCGACACACCGATACGCCCCCGGATCTGCCTCGATGGATCGCAGCTCGCAGCGACGCCGAGCTGATCAGGGCCATGTCGCTGCGTCCGGATCTGACCGCGCCGCCGCCCGCATCCCTTGCCGTACTGGCCGGACGGGCCGAGCAGCGCCGATCGATCCTGCACACCGCGGACACCCTCGACACCCTCGCTCTGACGGTTCTCGAGATCCTCGCCATCGAAGAGGCGTACGAGCGCCCCGTCACCCGCGCCGCGCTGCTGGCCGTGGTCGCCAAACGCGCACCGGCCAAGAGCGTGGACAAGGCACTGTCCCAGCTGCGCGAACGCCTGCTGGTGTGGGGCGATGCAGCAGGCTTCCGCATCAGCGCCGCAGCGGCGGACGCGGTGCCGTGGCGCATCGGTCGCGCACTCGACCCGGTGGACAACCTCACCGAGGCCCACATCACCGCGGCCCTGGCCGAACTCGGTGACGGCGAACGCGGCCTTCTCGACACCCTCGCCAGATCGTCCCCCACCGGCCGCACCCGCGACGCAGCACCGGGCACGCCGCCGGATCGCCCCGTCCAGAAGCTGCTCGCCGCAGGTCTGCTGATCTGGTTGGACGAACAAACCGTCGAGCTGCCCGTCCAAGTGGGCCAGATCCTGCGCGGCGAACCGATGTCGGACCCGCGCTCGCTCGCCGAACCCAAACTCGACACCAACACGTATTCGCTCGCCGACGTCGACGCCGCTGCCGCAGGAGAGGCGCTGGAGCTGGGTCGGCACTGCGTCGCGGTGATCGAGGCACTGTCCGCTTCGCCTGCACCCGCTCTGAAGGCCGGCGGACTGGGAGTACGCGAGCTCCGCAAGATCACCAAGGCCACCGGCCTCGACGACGATCGAGTGAGCGTTCTCGTCGAGTTGCTGGCCGCCGCTCACCTCATCTCGAGCGGAACACCGGACCCGGTTCCTGCGTCCGACAACGGCGACGACTACTGGGCCCCGACACCGGCGGTCGAGGCCTGGCTCACCGCCGCCCCGGCAGCGCGCTGGCACACCCTGGCCTCGGCCTGGCTCGAAGTGCCGCGGGCACCCTGGGTCATCGGAATGCGTGACCCCAACGACAAACCCATCGCCGCCCTGTCCGAGGAAGTCCGCTCTCCGGCCGCACCGCGGGATCGACGCATGATCCTGGAGTTGCTCGCAGAACTCGGCAGTGGACACGCAGCGCAGCCCGCCGACCTCGCCCGCACCCTGGCCTGGCGTCGACCCCGGTGGTCCGGACGCTTCGGCGTCACACCCGTCGGACATGTTCTCGCCGAAGCCACCGCTCTCGGCATCGTCGCCCGCGGGGCGATCTCGACCCCGGGCCGCTCCCTGCTGCACGACGGCAATGCCGAGGCAGACATGCGCGCTGCCCTGCCCGAGCCCATCGACTACGTCCTGGTGCAAGCCGACCTCACGTTGGTGGCACCCGGCCCGCTCGAGCCGGACCTGCAGGATCGAATCGAACTGGTCGCCGACGTGGAATCCGCGGGCGCGGCCACTATGTACCGGATCAGCGACACCAGCCTGCGCCGCGCTCTCGATGTGGGACTGACCGCCTCCGAGCTGCACACGTTGTTCGCCACCCACTCGAGAACGCCGGTTCCGCAGGCCCTGACCTACCTGATCGACGACGTGGCTCGTCGGCACGGCCGCCTACGCGCAGGCGTCGCCGCGTCGTTCGTCAGGTGCGAGGACCCGGCACTGCTGGCCGAGGTGATGGCGTCCCCGGCAGCCGAATCGCTGGCCCTGCGAGCGCTGGCTCCGACCGTCGCGATCTCACAGGCCCCGCTCGCCGAAGTACTGACGGTCCTGAGCGGAGCAGGATTCGCGCCTGCGGGCGAGGACTCGTCCGGCACCATCGTCGATCTGCGTGCCCGCGGGTCGAGGGTGTCGGCGCGGCGGCCACGCCAGGCGTTCCGCACTCCGGCCGTCCCCACCGAGGAACAGCTGGGTTCGTTGGTGCGCGGGATGCGCGCTGCCGACAGAGCGGCAGGCAACGGCGGCGCCGTGGTGCGCGCCGACGGGTCTCGGGCCAGCAGCACCGCGACGATGACGCTGCTGCAGACCGCGGCGAAGGTCAAACGGAGCGTGAGCATCGGCTACGTCGACGCCCAGGGCGTGGCAACCCATCGCATCGTCGATCCGATCAGCATCGGCGGTGGCCAACTCGACGCGTTCGACCCCGCCACCGGTGGGGTTCGGCGCTTCACCCTGCATCGGATCACCTCGGTCGCATTGGTCGAGTAGACCGGGCTCACGTGCACGCACGCCCCTACCTGTGGACAATGGAGAAGTTGCGCTCTTTCGGGCGCAGCAGATGTCTCTAGGAGGAACCGTGACCGACGGCCCGCTGATCGTCCAGTCCGACAAAACGCTGTTGCTCGAGGTCGATCACGAACTCGCGGGTGCAGCGCGGGCGGCCATCGCACCGTTCGCGGAGCTCGAACGTGCCCCCGAGCACGTGCACACCTATCGCATCACCCCGCTGGCACTGTGGAACGCACGCGCCGCGGGCCACGACGCCGAACAGGTGGTCGACGCGCTGGTGAATTTCTCGCGTTACGCGGTGCCGCAGCCGTTGCTGGTCGACATCGTCGACACGATGGCGCGCTACGGCCGGTTGCAGTTGGTCAAGAGCCCGGTGCACGGCCTGGTGCTGATCAGCCTGGACCGCGCGGTGCTCACAGAGGTGATGCGCCACAAGAAGATTGCGCCCATGCTCGGCGCGATGGTCGACGAGGACACGGTGATCGTGCATCCGAGCGAGCGCGGCCACGTGAAGCAGATGTTGCTCAAGATCGGCTGGCCTGCCGAGGACCTCGCCGGCTACGTCGACGGCGAAGCTCACCCCATCGAGCTCGACACCGAGGGCGGCAACTGGACGCTGCGCGACTACCAGGAGATGGCAGCAGATTCGTTCTGGGCCGGCGGCTCGGGAGTCGTCGTACTGCCCTGTGGCGCAGGCAAGACGATGGTCGGCGCGGCCGCTATGGCCAGAGCCAAGGCCACCACGCTGATTCTGGTCACCAACACCGTCGCCGGTCGCCAGTGGAAGCGCGAACTCATTGCACGCACCTCGCTCACCGAGGAGGAGATCGGCGAGTATTCGGGAGAGCGCAAGGAGATTCGCCCTGTGACAATCGCCACGTACCAGGTGATCACGCGTCGTACCAAGGGTGAGTACAAGCACCTCGAGCTCTTCGATTCCCGCGACTGGGGATTGGTGATCTACGACGAGGTGCATCTGCTCCCCGCGCCGGTGTTCCGCATGACAGCCGATCTGCAGTCGCGTCGACGCCTCGGCCTCACCGCGACGCTCGTCCGCGAGGATGGCCGCGAGGGCGACGTCTTCTCGCTGATCGGGCCCAAGCGCTACGACGCACCGTGGAAGGACATCGAGGCGCAGGGCTGGATCGCGCCGGCCGAGTGCATCGAGGTTCGCGTCACCCTCACCGATGCCGAGCGCATGTCGTACGCCGTGGCCGAGCCCGAGGAGCGCTACAAGCTGTGCTCGACGGCGCACACGAAGATCGCCGTCGTGAAATCGATCCTCGCCAAACACCAGGATGCTCCGACGCTGGTCATCGGTGCCTACCTCGACCAGTTGAACGAGCTCGGTGAAGCGCTGAACGCTCCGGTCATTCAGGGCTCGACCAAGAACAAGGAACGTGAAGTGCTGTTCGACGCGTTCCGCAAGGGCGAGATCCAGACGCTCGTGGTGAGCAAGGTGGCGAACTTCTCGATCGACCTTCCGGAAGCCTCTGTGGCAGTCCAGGTTTCGGGAACGTTCGGCTCCAGGCAGGAAGAGGCTCAGCGCCTGGGCCGACTGCTCCGGCCGAAGCACGACGGTGGTCAGGCCCACTTCTACTCGGTGGTCTCCCGCGACACCCTCGACGCCGAGTACGCAGCCCACCGTCAGCGCTTCCTCGCCGAACAGGGCTACGCGTACCGCATCACCGACGCGGACGATCTGCTCGGTCCGGCGATCTGAGACTTCGGGTCGGCTCGGTGCCGTGCTAGGAATACCTGTGTGCGCAAGTTCGAGTTCCCTGTAGACGTAGCCCACGCGAAGTCGGTCAACGAGACGTTCACCGAGCTTCGCCGGTTGCGGGCCTCCGCAGCGCTCACCGCCGTGTTCCTCATCGCACTGGGAGCGTGGTTCGTCTGGATCGCCGCCCCGTGGTCGTACATCCTCGGCGCGGTGTTCCTGATCGGCGCAGCCACCTCGGTCTGGGTGATGCTGTGGGCACCCCGAAAGATGGGTTCCATCGAATCGCAATATGCCGCAGGCGATCTGGTGCCGGCGGTGGTGGCCGAGAAGTTACCGGGTGGAGCGATACTGCTGGCCCTGGTCGACATCGCGAAGCCCGAGGTGGACGAGCCGCATTACGTGCTGATCACCCGCGTCGTCCGGGCCCTGCCCGGACACGCCGTCGAGCGGGGCGCACAGGTCCCTGCCGTGTCGGTTCTCGCGGACCGTGGCCGAAACACCGGAGGGCGAGCGTGGCAGTTGGCCTCGGTGATGCCCATCGCCTGGGGAACCACCGATCCGGCGGTCATCACGCGCGCCGTCGAGAAGATCACCGAGGGCGAGTGGGCGTTGCTGCACGCCAACATCGGCCTGTCGGAGAAGGTCCGCACGGCCAAGAACCAGCAGCTGCTCATCGACCCGGCGGATCTTCCCGACGACCTGCGCTAGAGCCTGCAGCGACCCACTAGGCCAGTGCAGCGATCACGTCCCGCTCGAAGAGTTCGATACCGGAGCGTTCGTAGGCCGCTTCGGGGAAGTAGAAGATGCCGTACGTCATCCCTTGTTCCTGCAGCGCCGTCAGGTTCTCCACGATCTGCTCAGGAGTTCCCACTGCGGGCATGCCGCGGTACGCGTCGAGTGCGCTGTGGGCCTTGTCCGCACCCACGTACTCGGTCAGACGAGCCTCGAGGGCGCGCAGCTTGTCTTCCACCTCGGCCTCGGTCTCCGCGACGACGACGTTGTAGTTCGCCGACCGGACGATGGCATCGAAGTCGGTACCCACCGCTGCGCAATGCTCGCGCAGCAGAGCGGATTTGGCGGCGAAACCGGTGGGGGTTCCGTCGAAGTTGGTGTAGTTCGCGTACTTCGCGGCGATCTTCAGAGTCACCTTCTCTCCGCCGCCCGCGATCCACAGCGGGATGCCTCCCTCCTGCAACGGCAGGGGCCGCACCACGGCACCGTCGATCTCGTAGTACTTACCGTCCAGGAAGACCTCTCCGGCCGTCCATGCCTGTTTGAAGATCTGCACGCCCTCGTCGAGCCTGCCCAATCGCTCTCCGGCAGAGGGGAACCCATAGCCGTAGGCGCGGAACTCGTGCTCGTGCCAGCCGCCTCCGATGCCCATCTCGACGCGGCCTCCGGAGATGATGTCGACTGTGGCAGCAACTTTGGCGAGGTATGCCGGGTTGCGGTACGACATCGCGGTGCACATCTGGCCGAGCCGGATTCGCGAGGTGGTCGCGGCCAGAGCGGACATCAGCGACCAGGCCTCGTGCGTCGCCTCGTCGGTCGCGGTGGGAACGGTGTGGAAGTGGTCGTAGACCCACAGGGATTCCCACAAACCGGCCTCGGCAGCGAGCGCGTGATCGCGCATCGCACTCCAGTGCTGGGCAGGGTCGATGCCGACGAGATCGAGACGCCACCCCTGTGGCACGAACAATCCGAATCGCATGACAGGCACAGTACAGACGCAGGGCGAAAGACCGGTTCCCGTCTGTGAACTACGCTGCAGGAATGTCCGAGTTGTTCCCCTCGCGCACAGTGGCACGGTTGCGCCCGTTCGCGTCGACGATCTTCGCCGAGATGACCGCACTCGCCGTCGAGAAGAAGGCCGTCAACCTCGGGCAGGGCTTCCCCGACACCGACGGCCCACCAGCCATGCTCGAGACCGCGCGTGAGGCCATCGCGAGCGGCCTCAACCAGTACTCCCCCGGCCCTGGCATGCCGGTGCTGCGGGCAGCCATCGCCGACGACAGGGCGGCCCGATTCGGTCTGCGCTACGACCCCGATTCGCAGATACTCGTCACCGTCGGTGCCACCGAGGCGATCTCGGCGACACTTCTCGGCCTGATCGAGTCAGGTGACGACGTCCTGCTGATCGAACCGTTCTACGACTCCTACGCGGCCGCCATCGCACTAGCCGGTGCCACTCGAACCGCGGTGCCACTGGTGTCCGACGGCAACGGATGGACCGTCGACACCGACGCCCTCGAACGCGCCATCGGGCCCCGCACGCGCATGCTGATCGTCAATTCCCCGCACAACCCCACCGGCACGGTCTTCGACCGGGACACCACGATCCGCATCGCCGACATCGCCGTCACCCACGATCTGCTGGTCCTCACCGACGAGGTCTACGAGCACCTCACCTTCGACGGCACGGTGCACACGCCGATCGCGACACTGCCCGGGATGTTCGAGCGCACCGTCACGGTGTCGAGTGCCGCCAAAACCTTCAACGCCACCGGATGGAAGACGGGCTGGGCGCTGGGGCCTGCCGAATTGATCGACGCCGTCCGCGCGGCCAAACAGTTCATGACCTTCGTCGGCGGCACTCCCTTCCAACCGGCCGTCGCCTACGCGCTCGAGCACGAGCAGGCGTGGATAGCGCAGATGCGCGACGGCCTGCAACGCAAGCGAGACACACTCTCGGCCGCTCTCGCAGCGACAGGTGCCGATGTGAAGTACAGCGCAGGAACGTATTTCGTCTGTGCCGACATCGCACCGATCGGACGCGGTGACGCCTACGAGTTCTGCCGCTCCCTGCCGGATCTGGTGGGCGTCGCGGCGGTTCCGGTCACGGCGTTCGTCGACGAGCCGGCTCCATGGAAGTCGTTGGTGCGCTTCGCTTTCTGCAAGCAGGACGAGGTTCTCGCCGACGCGGCCGAGAGGCTACGAAAGTTGTGACTGCGCAACCGACGATCCCGGCCTACTTCGTCAGGCAGGCCGTCGACCTCGCGACGAGGAGCGGAGTCGACCTGACCTACCCGCTGTCGATGGCCGGCATCGGATCCACCATCCTCGACAATCCGGCCGAGCGTCTGACCACCCGGCAGGTCACCGCATTCACCCAGGCGGTCTGGACGATGACCGGCGACGAACTGTTCGGTCTCGCTGCAGTACCGGTGCGGCGCGGGAGCTTTCGCGTGGTGTGCCAGACCCTGATACACACCGAGAACCTGCAGGCTGCACTGATTCGAATGTCCGAGACCATGCGGGTACTGATACCGGTACGCCCCATGACGATCGATCGAACCGAAGAATCCACGGTCCTGACGGTGCACGTCACTCCCACCACCCACCTGAGCCCGGAAGGCAACGAACTCGCCGAGCGACTGCTGACCGACTTCCTGCTGATCCTGCTGCACCGATTCGCGGCGTGGCTCATCGGCAACCGGGTCAAGCTTCTGTCGGTGCAACTGCCCTACCCGCTACCGGGCCCCGAGGCGGGAAAGATGTACGACGCCATCTTCGGAACCCACGTGGAGTTCGGAACCGAGCTCGCCACACTGGAATTCGACAGCGCGGTGATGCGGGCACCGATCGTGCAGACCGAGGCGACTCTGGCGGAGTATCTCGCGGAGTCGCCCAATCTGCTGTTCTCGTCCCGAGATTACGACAGCACTGCGTCGAGCCAGGTTCGCCGTGCCCTGGAAACCGGATTCAAAGGTGGCGCACCGGGAACCGACGAAATCGCGGCGATGCTGAACATCAGCCCGCCACACCTGCGCCGAATTCTCCGACAGGAGGGCACCTCCATCAACCAACTGCGAGAAGAAGTGCTGCGCGATGCAGCGATTTCCGGTTTGAGCCGCGGAGACAGCGTCGACGACATCTCGACCAGGTTGGGGTTCTCCGAGCCCAGCGCCTTCCGTCGAGCCTTCAAGCGATGGACCGGCCAGACCCCCGGCTCGTACCGTCTCAGCTGACGCAGAACTCGTTGCCCTCGGGATCGGTCATGGTGATCCAGACACTGGGGCCCTGATGTCCTCGATGCAGTACCGACGCGCCCCGTGCTTCCAGTTGTGTGACCATCGATTCACGCTCGTCGCCGACGCGGATGTCGAGGTGCAGCCGATTCTTCACCGACTTCGGCTCGGCCACCGATTGGAACAGCACCCGCGGGCTGTCGGGCGACTCGGGATCGGTGATTCCCGCGCCCGCCTGCCACACGAGAACACCCTCGAAAGTGGTCGTGTCCTCCTCGCGCGCATGCCCCGCGGCGACCATCTCGCGAATGAAGTCCTCGTTGCTGGGTTCGGACTGCCAACCCAGCGTCTGCGCCCACCACTTCGCCAGTGCATGCGGGTTCGCACTGTCGACGACCACCTGAAATCGATATCCCATGACGGCACGGTACCGCCGCACACTGGAAATGGGAACACACGTTCGATACAGTGACGGTCATGTCGCTCGCCATGCAGGGCTCGTTGTTCGGTGACGCCGACGGTGGCGTCGGGTCGCTCGAGTCCGTCACCCGTCGCGAACTCACACGCGGGGCGTGGGTGGACGTTCGGCCGGGTTGGTTGTCCGATACCCACCTGTTCGATTCACTGGTGGACTCCGTCGAGTGGCGGGCCGAGCGCAGGCAGATGTACGACCGCGTGGTCGATGTCCCGCGCCTGGTTCGGTTCTACGCCGAGCGCGAGCGGTGGCCCGACGCCGCACTGTACGACGCGCGCGATGCCCTCGACGAGCACTACCGCGCCGAACTCGGAGAATCGTTCGCCACCGCCGGACTGTGCTACTACCGCGACGGATCCGACAGCGTCGCCTGGCACGGTGACAACATCGGTCGCAGCGCCACCGAGGACACCATGGTTGCGATCGTATCCCTCGGTGCCTCACGGCAACTCATGCTCCGACCGCGCGGCGGTGGAACGTCGTTGAAGTTCACGCTCGGTCACGGCGACCTGGTGGTGATGGGTGGCTCGTGTCAACGAACCTGGGAACATGCCGTACCCAAGTCCACCCGCGCGACCGGCCCACGCATCAGCGTGCAGTTCCGACCGCGCGGGGTCCGCTAGCGCGAGGCCCGGCGCTTCTCCACCGCGGCCGCAAGTGTGTCCAATTGCGTTGCCGTGGTGGTCCAGTCGAGGCAGGCGTCGGTGATCGACTGCCCGTACACCAGATCGTCACGGTGGCCCAGCTCGAGATCCTGACGCCCCGCGACCAGGAAGCTCTCGAGCATCAGACCTACGATGCCGTGTTCGCCTGCCGCGACCCGTGCTGCCACGTCGGTGACCACGTCGACCTGCTTGTTGTGGTCCTTGCGGCTGTTGCCGTGGCTGGCGTCGATGACGACTCGCTCCGGTAGGCCCGACTTACGCAGGCGTGCAACGGTATCGGCGACCGATTCGGCATCGTAGTTCGGCCCGTCGACGCCGCCGCGCAGAATGACGTGACAGTCCGGGTTTCCTACGGTGCGGATCAGAGCCGCCTGGCCGTCGAGGTCGGTGCCGGGGAAGACGTGGCTCGCGGCGGCAGCGCGGGTACCGTCGACCGCGACCTGGATGTCGCCCTCGGTGGAGTTCTTGATCCCCACCGGCATCGACAACGCACTGCACAGCTGGCGATGCACCTGACTGGCCGCAGTCCGCGCACCGATTGCGCCGTAGCTGACCAGGTCTGCGATGTACTGCGGGGTGATCGGGTCGAGGAACTCGCACCCGACCGGCAGGCCGAGCGCGGAAATATCCAGCAGCAGTTGACGTCCCACGCGCAGGCCGGCATTGATGTCGAAGCTGCCGTCGAGGTGCGGATCGTTGATCAATCCTTTCCACCCGAGCGTCGTCCTCGGCTTCTCGAAGTAGACCCGCATGACGATGTGCAGGCGATCGCCCAGTTCGGACGCCTTGGCCGCGAGGCGTCGGGCGTAGTCGAGGGCAGCATCGGTGTCGTGCACCGAGCACGGGCCGACGACGACGATCAGTCGATCGTCACGGCCGTCCAGCACGTCGACCACGCCGGCGCGGCCGCTTCTGACGGTGGCAGAGATGGCGTCGTCCACTGCATGGTCGCGGCGCAGCACCGACGGAGCAACCAGCGGACTGATGCTGATGGTCCGCTGATCATCGAGAGGTGGGGTGTCGAGAGAGAGTGTCATGACGGGTCGTTCCTGTTCCCAGGCCGGCTCCTCATGCTCCACACGCACTTCGAGCCGGTCTGTATCCGGCTCGTGGGGTGGAGGGTCAGCGCATGGCGTCGCTGGCTGACCCACCCGGGGCCGGCCTGCTAAACCAGAAATACGTGCGCTGCATGAAAAGCACCGTAGCAGATGAACGAATCGCGGACCTCAGCCCGATCAGGATTAGGCTAGCGTTACCTGCTTACGCCCGCCCTGTGAAAGAGAACGAAGTGAAACGTCTACTCGTGGCCACCACGATCGCCGCGGTCACCGCACTGACCACCGTCGCCTGCGGGGGCACCGCCGAGCAGACGGCCGGTCCCTCCACCAGTACGGCCTCGGCCACCGCCGACGACAGTGCCACGGACGCACCCGGCCCCACCGGCATCCCCGACGGGATGGGTTCGGGTGCCGCGGACGGAGTGTTCCCCCGCACGGTCGGCCACTTCGGCGGCTCCACCGAAATCCCCGCCGAACCGAAGAAGATCGTCGTCATCGCCACCGGCCAACTCGACGCAGCCCTCACTCTGGGCGTCGTACCCACCGGAGTCGCCTACGGAGACGGTGCCGCTCTGGTCCCGGATTACATCAGCTTCTGGTTCCCGCAGTACGCGGACCGGATGGACCGGTTCGTCGACGTCGGCAACCGGCAAGAGGTCGACATCGAGGCCATCGCCGCCATCGAACCCGACCTCATCCTGGCGAACGAGGCCGGTTCCGAGGACATCTACTCGACGCTGTCGACCATCGCGCCGACCGTACTCACCGAGGGCACCGGAGTGAACTGGAAACAGGACTTCCTGCTTCTCGCCGACGCGTTGGGCCGCACCGAGCAGGCACAGAGCTTCGTCGACACCTTCACCTCCGATGCTGCGGCACTGGGTGATTCGTTCGCGAGCGGTGACGCACCCACGGTCTCGTTCGTCCGCTTCACCGCCGACCGGGCACGCGTGTTCGGCATCCCGTCGTTCGCGGGCTACATCGCCTGGGACGCCGGACTGGCCCGACCGGAAAGCCAGCAGTTCGACAAGACCTCGCAGGACTTCAGCGAGGAAGAAATTCAACTGGCGAACGCGGACTGGGTGTTCGTCTCCAGCCAGGACGCCGAAGCCGATTCGAGCGCCGCGTCGTACACCACCAACCCGCTGTGGACCGGAATGAGCGCGGCCACCGAGAACCACATCGTCCGAGTAGACGACGATCCGTGGTACCTCAACGCAGGCCCGACGGCGGCAACCATCGTGCTCGACGGCCTGAAGAACGCCCTGCAGAACTGACCCTCATGTGCACGGAACCTCGTAGCAGGCTACGAGGTTCCGCTCACATCGGACAGATAGGTTGCGCACAACTCAACCGTGCACTACTGTTCTCGAAGTGGCCAACGAACTCGCACTCGACCGTCAGGTGTGCTTCGCGTTGTATTCCGCTTCGCGGGCTACCACCGCGGTGTACCGCCCGATGCTCGACGAGCTCGGCGTCACGTACCCGCAGTACCTCGTACTGCTGGTGCTGTGGGAACAGGACGGGCGCGGCGTCAAGGACATCTGCGCCGAACTCGATCTCGACACCGGCACTCTGTCGCCGATGCTCAAGCGGCTCGAAGGTCTCGGATTCATCGAGCGCCGACGCCTGAGCACCGACGAACGTCGCGTCGAGATCCACCTCACCGAGGCCGGAAGTGCCATGCGCACGAAGGCACTCGACATTCCACGCAAGCTCGCCGAGAAGACCGGCATGAACGTCGACGATCTCGTCAAACTCAAGGAGTCGCTCGACGCATTGACGAGCGCTCTGCATCACACCGATTCCGGCAAGACAGAAGGAGCATCATGAAGACGATCTACACCGCCGAGGCACTGGCCACCGGTGAAGGCCGAAACGGCCACTCCCGCACTTCCGACGGACGGCTCGATCTCGATCTCGCCATCCCCGAGGCCATGGGCGGCAGCGGCAACGGCACCAACCCCGAGCAGCTCTTCGCCGCCGGCTACGCCGCATGCTTCCACTCCGCACTGCAGATGGTGGCACGTCAGGACAAGGCCGACGTCACCGATTCGGCCGTCGGCGCTCGTGTCGACATCGGCCCCAACGACGCAGGCGGCTTCCAGCTCGCCGTCACCCTCGAGGTGACGCTGCCGAACCTGAGCCGCGAGAACGCACAGGCATTGGCCGACAAGGCCCACCAGGTGTGCCCGTACTCCAACGCCACCCGCGGCAACATCGACGTCACCGTCACCGTCACCGAAGACGAGTAAGGACTCATCACCATGAAGGCACACGAAATTCACCTCGCGTCCCGCCCACAAGGCTGGCCGACGGAGGACAACTTTCGCGCGGAGGTCGTCGATCTCCCCGAGCTCGCCGACGGGCAGATCCTCGTCCGCAACATCGTGATGTCGGTCGATCCGTACATGCGCGGCCGGATGAACGACGTCAAGTCGTACGTCCCACCGTTCCAGCTCGACGCTCCGCTCGACGGCGGCGCAGTCGGCGAGGTCGTCGAGTCCAAGGCCGAGGGCTTCGCTGTCGGCGACGCCGTTCTGCACGGCAAGGGGTGGCGCGATCTCGCCGTCGTCCCGGCGAAGGGCGCAAGCAAGGTCGACCTCGACGCCGCGAAGGCCTCGGCATACCTCAGCGCACTCGGAATGACCGGCACGACGGCGTACGCAGGCCTGACCGAGGTCGCGTCGTTCAAGGAAGGCGACGTCGTGTTCGTGTCCGGCGCAGCCGGTGCCGTCGGATCGCTCGTCGGCCAGATCGCCAAGGCGCTCGGCGCATCTCGGGTCATCGGCAGTGCGGGCTCCCCCGCCAAGGTGGCTCGCTTGCTCGAGCTCGGTTTCGACGCGGCATTCGATTACCACGACGGGCCGGTCGCCGAGCAGCTCCGCAAGGCGGCACCGGACGGCATCGATGTGTACTTCGACAACGTCGGCGGCGAGCATCTCGAAGCTGCCATCGGTTCGATGAACAAGTACGGCCGAATTGCCATGTGCGGAGCCATCGCTCAGTACAACTCCACCGAGCCGACGCCCGCGCCGCGCAATCTCGCGCTTGCCATCGGCAAGGAACTGACGCTCAAGGGTTTCATCGTCGGCTCCTACGCGCACCTCACGGAGGAATTCCGCACGAAGATGACCCAGTGGTTGGACAGTGGCGCAATCGAATTCGACGAGACAGTCGTCGACGGTCTGGAGAACGCTCCCTCTGCGTTCATCGGACTGATGAAGGGTGAGAACACCGGCAAGATGGTCGTCACCATCTGAGTCGGACCCGAAAGGTTCTACCGCAGTCCACACCCCGGTCGGAATTTCCGACCGGGGTGTTTCCATGCTCAAGCAGGTTAGAGTCGATGCATGCCCGCCGCTCCCCTGCCGTTGCGCGACGGTCTCGACCCCACCCGGGTGCGAATGCCGGACAATGCAACCGGGGTGACCGTCCTCGAGCATCTGCGCGCCCGGTTCCCCCAGGACGCAGCCAGGCTGACCGAGAAGGTCGCCGGCGGCGAGATCGTCGACGCGGCAGGCGTACCCATCGATTCGACGACGGTCGCGAAACCGCGATCGGACATCTATCTTTACCGCGATCCGCCGGTGGAGCCGACGGTGCCGTTCTCCCTCGACGTTGTCCATCAGGACGAAAACCTGCTCGTCGTCGACAAGCCGCACTTCCTGGCCACCACCCCACGCGGCGCCTACGTCGCGCGATCTGCCCTCGTCCTGCTCCGACGCCGGTTCGACCTGCCCGAACTGAGTCCGGCGCATCGCCTGGACCGACTCACCGCCGGCGTTCTGGTGTTCACCGTCAGGCAGCAGGCTCGGCGGCCGTACCAGGAGTTGTTCGCTCAACGCGCGATCACCAAGCAGTACGACGCCATCGCCCCACTCGCCCAGGACCTGGACTTTCCGCTGACCGTACGCAGCCGAATCATCAAGGAGCGCGGCGTTCTCCAGGCCCGCGAGGTACCCGGCGAGCCCAATGCGGACACTTTCGTGGAACTCGTCGACACGCTCGGAACCCACGGCCTGTACCGATTGCATCCGCGAACCGGAAAGACCCACCAACTTCGAGTTCACATGTGCTCGTTGGGAATTCCGATCGTCGGCGACAATTTCTACCCGGCGTTCCGCGATGTCGCGGACGACGATTACTCCGACCCTCTCCGCCTGTTGGCCCGTTCGATCGAGTTCGTCGATCCGCTCAGCGGCCTGGTTCGACGGTTCGAGAGCGATCGGAGCCTCGAACCACCTGCGATGCAGCAGATTCGGCCGTGATGTCGGCGATCTCGGCGGTACGCACCGTGATGCGATGCGAAATGACTGCGAGCGCGAACAATCCGATCGCAACGTTGAACAGCGCGGCAAATCCTTCCTGAGCGAAGTCCACGAGGGCGTTGAGCAGAGTGAATATCAACGCGGACACTCGGAGGATGCGCAGAGGCCAGAGCGGGCCTTCCGGGCGCAACCGCAGCATCGCCGGCAGCGCCGTGGCGAAGGTGAGGCAGGCACTGACGAACAGGATTCCGCTGGCAATTCCCATGCCGTCGATGTCGATCGTCAGGTCGCGCCGATCGATGTCCAGGTCCCCGATCACGAGTTCGACGATTCCGAACACCACTCCGGCCCCGGAGAGCAGAACCAGTCCCCAGCCGACGACGGGAATCCACCGGGGGCTGGTGAAGAAGGCGGGGATCAGCCGGGGAACGAAGTTCCACAGCGAGTGGGTCCGCGACGTCGACGAACGACAGCGACCGAGCAACAGTCTGATCCCGGCCACGGTGTCCGCGTCGGCCCCCTCGGCCTCGGCGCGCGCGAGCATCCGTAACGCCCAGTCGCGCCGATGCTCGGGCAGTCCGTGCGCGACGCCGTCGGCGGCGATCGCAGCCGCATTGGCCAGCGATTCGTCGACCGAGGGCCGGCGGAACTCCCGGACGATCCTGCTGAACACCAACAGCAGGACCACCAGGACGTACATGATCTCCGACGAGGGTCCGTAGAAATAGTCGTTGTCCTTGGTGACGAATTTGCCGACTTCGTCGAGGAACAACCCGAATCCGATCCCACCGAGCAGCACGGTGAACACCCGAACGCCGAACCCGATGAACATCCACCCGATCAGCAGCGCGAGCATCATCGCCGCTCCGCCGTACAGGGCATGAGCGATGTGCAGCGACTTTCCCCCCACCTGGGGATAGTGGGTCAACTCCAGGTATGCCCTGGTGATCAGAATGGTCGCGATGGCCACGACCATGAATGCCTCGGATGCGGGGCTGCCGTAGGCGTCGCGAATCATGCCACTGCGGTATGTGGTCCCCGAACGACCCGTCATCGATCGATTATGTGCCGCCCGCCGCGCCCACGGGCGGTTTTCGGTCGTCTCTGTTTCCCGGTTTGACAAATTGGGTTGCCGAAACTGCAATGGAGTCATGGACGACACGAACAAGGGCCTGGACGAGGTCATCGCAGGCCTCGGTCCCCGCCTCAAGCGCATCAGGATGGAGAAGAACACCACCCTGGCCTCACTGTCGGACACCACGGGAATTTCGATCAGCACACTGTCACGGCTCGAGTCCGGTGACCGCAAGCCCAGCCTCGAATTGCTGTGGCCCATCGCTCGGGCCCATCAGATGAAACTCGACGATCTGGTGACTGCGCCTCCCGTGGCGGATCCTCGGGTGCGCACCACGGCCACCGTTCGCGAGCATGTGACGATCCTTCCCCTGACGCTGCGTCCCGGCGGCCTGCAGGCGTACAAGCTTCTGATTCGCCCGGAGAGCTCGGAGCCGCGTCCCCGAACCCACGAGGGGTACGAGTGGTTCTACGTCCTCGACGGCACCCTGCGGCTGATTCTCGGCGAGCACGATCTGACGATGAAGGCCGGTGAGGCAGCCGAATTCGACACTCGTGTGCCGCACTGGTTCGGTGCCGTCGGAGACCGGCCGGTCGAGCTTCTGAGCTTGTTCGGACCCCAGGGCGAGCGGATGCACGTGCGGGCGAAACCGACGGTATGAAATGTCATGTCCGTGTGAGACAGTGAAGCCCGCTCGACCCCAGTGACCGCTTCGGTCATCCGCACCGACCACACCATCTCGAGGAAAAAGATGACCGACAGACTGCCCGAATCGCCTGCATCTCGCACTCACGTGGACATCGCAACCGGCGTGCTCATCGGGATCCACGGCGGCTCCGTCGCCGACGCCATCGACGAGCTGTTCACGACCGCGAGAAATCACCGGGTCAGTCTGTTCGAGCTCTCTCGCACACTCATCACCGTCGCGGAGGGCCGCGACATCGAGCGATCCTCCGCAACCGATGCGGTGTACGAGGTGTGGGGCTCGGCACTCGGCCGTCGAGGCGCGGAGACGACCTTCGGTATGGTCACCGATTCCGCAGCTGTCTGATCGAACCCGGGAGTCAGCCGCGAACGGATGGATCGCTGCGTAGCTCGGGAAAGCGCGCCGTCATCGCATCGATGTGTCGGTACATTTCGTACAGCTCGGTGCGGAGCGCCGACGCCTCGGACTCGAATGCTCGGGCCTTGGATTCGGCGCGATCCGCGCGAGCTCGAAATGCCTTGGACTGCGCCAGTTCGATGGAGGCCGAACACGTCTCGATGTGTTCGGCCAGTCCTCTCGCGAACACCTTCGCCTGCTCGAGGTTGACGGCATAGTTGTCGTCTCGCGGAGCCGGTGACGCCGCGCCGTTCGCTGTGCCCATGGAACTCGTCACCCTCGATCGTCGGCCGGAAATTCTTTCGCGACTCTACGCTCGGCGTCGAATGCTTCGTTCGTGAACCGGTGTCAGCCGAAGACGAGCGCCAGGACCACGGACGCCGAGGTGGCGGCGATAGCGATCACGATGGTCGCCGCTATGGCTCGCTGTCGCACCGTGCGGTAGCTCGCCCCCGCACGAGCACCGGCGAAGTCGTCATCGTCGGCATCGAGTTCGGAGTCGTAGAAGTCGTCCGAGTTCAGCCCGTCCTCGTCGAAGTAGACGACGTCTCGCGGCGGCACCCACTGTTGTCCGTTGGCTTCGATCGCGGCCCCGAGCCGTTCGAGCCGAATCCGCGCACGGGTGGGGTACCAATCGGACGGCGCGTGGATGGGCAGGGCCCGCGCCATCATCAGAGGCGATCTGTACTGCTTCTCCAGTGCGGCGAACGCAGCGGACGCCGTCGGATCGTCGTCGGACTTGTCGGTGAGAAACCATGCCGCTCCGGCAGCCGCACGATCGCCGAGTACCAGATACGTGTACGCGAGCAATTCGAGAATGCCGGGCGATGTCGGGTTTCGGACCAATGCGCCGACCAGTCGATCCCTGGCAGCGATGCTGTCTCCGCGCGCCAGATCCTCCTGCGCTCGATCGATCACGTCCACGCGTCGACAATAACTCGTGGACGCGAAAAAGCCCCTGCCGGAGTACCGGAAGGGGCTTTCATCGTGCTTGTCGATACATGTGCTCGTCGATCCACACCGTGGTGGCCAGGGCCGGGATCGAACCGGCGACCTTCCGCTTTTCAGGCGGACGCTCGTACCAACTGAGCTACCTGGCCGGGCGGCACCGGTACTACAATGCCATCGCAATGCCGATACTTTCGTATCGATGTTGCGACCCTGACGGGACTCGAACCCGCGACCTCCGCCGTGACAGGGCGGCGCGCTAACCAACTGCGCCACAGGGCCTTGCTGTTGTTGCCGCGCTATTTCTAGCGTAGAAACTCTCCGAACTGCAAATCCGCACCTCGCGGAGAGCGAGACGAAGAATGCTGTACTGCCGACCGGGTTGTCAAACCGATCTCTTCCTACGTACCCCCTACGGGATTCGAACCCGCGCTACCGCCTTGAAAGGGCGGCGTCCTAGGCCGCTAGACGAAGGGGGCCCGCCGAACTGCTTCGACGTTACCCTCAACGGCGTTCCGTTGGGAGCTGGGATAGCTTAGGACACTTTCGCTGTAAATCTCAAACCGGCAGGTCAGAGGCGGTTTTTGCGCAGTTTTCACTGTAGTGATCCCACCCGTGCAGTTTGAACTCGGCGAGCCAACGCTCCGACGCCATCGCTAGCAGTACGACCTCGACGGATTCTTCGAACCGCTCGCGCAGATCTGCGTTGTCGGCCACCAGATCCGACATGTAGCGCTGACCCGCCATCGACGCTGCGAGCACTCGCACGAACTTGGTCGCGTCGAACTCCGGCTTCAGGTCACCCATCGCCAGAGCACGCTCGGCCTGCGCGAGCCCCTGAGCGCCCCAGACTCGACCGCCGCCCGAATGGACCTCCGCGTAGAACTCCGGCTCGACTATCAGCCGGAACTCCGCGCGCACGATCACGTCGTTCTGGAAGTTCTGTGCGATGTCGTCCACGATCCCGCGGATGACGTAGAACGGATGCGCAGTGGTGTCGGCCCACTTCTCCGTGATGGCGACGTACCGATCCAGTCCGGCAGCGAGCACAGCTCGGGCCAGATCTTCCTTGGACTGGAAATGGAAATACATCGCGCCCTTGGTGGCATTGGAGCCCTCCAAGATGGTGTTGACGGATGCAGCTGCGTATCCGCGTTTGGCGAATTCCGCCGCCGCCGCCTCCACGATGGCCGCCCGGGTCCGCCGTGCGCGCTCTTGTTGTGCCATGAATTCCGTGCCTCCGAGCCCCGAGCGCCCTGCGTATCCGCAGGTAGTACAGATAGAGAGTACTTCACCCGAACGACATGCGAGTCGACTCACCTACGGTTCGCTTCGACACATACACCCGACAGAAAAATCGGTTAGGCAACCGAAACAAGCCGAATGGTATGATCTGCGCGGCTCGAGTGCGCTGCAGGGGGTGCGCACTCGAGCCGCACTTCTGCGCCCCTCCCCGCGCCGAACCACACGCCGACCCAGTCGCTTTCGGCGGTGCCCGAGACACCGTCCGTTCCCCACGAACCGAACGGTCGACGCGTCGCCCACGCCGCTCCGGGAGCACGGACAACTTTCGGTTGAAAACCGAATTACATTTCACGGTAACGGATCTCGAGCACGAACTGCTTCGCCTTGCTCGTTAGCATTTCAAATCTGTTGCCCACCAAACGAATACGTCGTCGGTGCCGAGCGCATTCGGTCAAATCGATTGCACGGTAATCGATATGAGAAAGACCGCTCGGTAACGTTTCCGACACGTTCACGGTCTTCGACCGAGCTCGCGCCCGCGCTGACTTACTGTGAAATACACCACAGGGGGAGATCGGCCGATCCGAGACGAGTGAATGCCATGAAGGTATCGATCTGCGCATTTCGTTCCATCACGACAGTGATTGCGGTGGCCGTGCTCACGCTCTCGACGACCGGAACGGCGACCGCCGACCCTCTGGGCAACTTCGTGGCACCCGTCGCCGATCCAGCTCTCTACCTACCCACCCCACTGGGCGAGCCCTGGTTCGATCCGCCCGCAGGCTACGAACAACAACCTCCCGGGTCGGTGCTGGCAACCCGACAGGTGACCGTCGGGCCGCTGTTCACGCCGGTCACGTCGACGCAGATCCTGTTTCGTACCAACGACTCCAAGGACCGGCCCGTTGCTGCGGCCACCACCGTGATCGTGCCGACCGCACCGTGGACCGGGTCCGGAAGCCGGCCCGTCGTGGCGTACAACATGGCCATCAACTCACTCGGCAACACGTGCGCACCGTCCTGGCTGCTTCCGCGCGGGTTGGCCCGGGAGATCCCGGCAGTGCAGGCCTTCCTGGCCAAGAACTACGCCGTCGTCGTCACCGATCACGAGGGGCCACGGCAGGCGTACGCCGCCGGACGCATGGCCGCGCACGCGGTACTCGATGCCCTCCGAGCGATGGTCCGGCTACCCGAGCTCGGTTTGCCCGCGTCGTCTCCCATCGCTGTCACGGGGTATTCGGGTGGGGCGATCGCCACAGGTTGGGCGGCGCAATTGGCGCCCTCGTACGCGCCCGACGTCAACCTGGTCGGCGCGGCGTTCGGTGGTCCGCCGACCGACTATCGGATTCTGCTGACGTCGATGAACGGAACTGCGGCATCGACGCTCTTCCTGTCCGCAGCGCTCGGAGTGGCCCGCGAGTACCCCGAACTGTTCTCGCTGATGAACGCCAACGGACTGCGACTGGCCACCGTCGCCAAGGACATGTGCGTCAGCCTGCTCGCCCCCGGTGGACTGGTGGCCCCGATCCCCGTGCAGGCGCTCTCGGACATTCCCAACGTCGACCGCACCGAGATCGCCGAGAGCGTCATCGCCGCAACCCGCCTCGGCGGCGACCTCGCCCCCACCATCCCCACGATGATCTACCAGGGACAACAGGAGTTCTGGATTCCACGACAGGGAGCCGAGACCCTCTACGACGAGTGGTGCGCGCAGGGTGCGAACGTCAGACTCGAGGAGTATCTCGGCGAGCACCTGATCGTCGCGTTCAGCGGCATCCCGGGCGCGTACGCCTGGATCGACGACCGACTGGCCGGCATTCCGGTGCCGAGCGGATGCAGCAGCTTCGGACGCTGACCCCGGTCGGCACCACTGCCGGGGGTACTGCCCGTCGGCACCGCGCGGCCCATTACACTTTCGAGCCGCGCCCCTATAGCTCAGTTGGTAGAGCTACGGACTTTTAATCCGCAGGTCGTAGGTTCGAGTCCTACTGGGGGCACCACACAACGTCCGGGTAACAGTGATCACACCTGTCCGGAACGTACACTCGGACGTAACGATCGGCCGAGGCCGAGCGACGTGCAGGGGGAACTGCAGCGGTCGTGAACTCGCGGAAGCCGGTCGGAGGATCGGCGCTCCGGGGGCACATCGCGTCGATCGACACCGAACATCACGACCGCCGGAACAGCAAGTGAACAGGCTCGACACGGTTCACACCGAACCTACGGTGCCGTAAGCTGGACCGGTCGTACGCAATCTATGGAGGCGATCTAATGGCGAGGGATCTGACACAGCTCGAGCTTCTGCAAGAGCTGGTGCCCACTGCCGAGGACAATGTGAACCGTCACATCTCGATGGCGCGGGAGTGGCACCCTCACGACTACGTCCCGTGGGACGAAGGTCGTAACTTCGCCGCACTCGGCGGCCAGGACTACGACCCGGAGCAGTCCAAACTCTCCGACGTCGCACAGGCCGCGATGATCACCAACCTGCTCACCGAGGACAACCTGCCGTCCTACCACCGTGAGATCGCCGAGAACTTCTCCCA
>NZ_JBFBLH010000015.1:0-83168 GCF_040702585.1 Rhodococcus sp. NPDC079359 | reverse complement strand
GTCCAACCTCGTTCACCCAGTCCGTGAAGACCGGGTCGGTGTCCGTCGCTCTGACTCGACAAAAGTTACGCCACCAACCACACCAACGCAAATCGGCAGGTCGACCCATGCTCGCGGGGTATTCGCGCAGCTCGGCCCCGGGGCGCCGGGTCATCGCGCCCACTACACGCTGCAGGGTGCGCGTGTGATGCCAGCCACAGCCCGAACCTTCACTGCGGCAACATCGTTCACCCCCGAGTCGCGTTCCGGCGCACACCGTCCACGTGCTCCGGCACCGCAATGTCCCCCGCGAGATCAGCGGCAGGTTCGGCGTCGCCGAGCGCCTCCCACACCGGAACAACTCCGGCCCATACGTCTCCCCGCTCGATGTCGAGGTCGTCGTCGACCGGTCCACCTGACCGCGACTTCACCGATGCCTCGTACATCGAAAGCGCCAGAACCGCGGTGGCTGCAAGCTCTTTCCGAGTATGTGAACGCAGGTGAATGCTTCTTCCGGGGACCACCTGCTCGACGATCGCGTCCAATGCTCGAATCCGTTCGTCGGCGTCCTCCACTCGGCGAGGTCGTCCGACCACAACGGCGCTTCGATAGTTCATCGAATGATGAAATGCCGATCGAGCCAGGACGAGCCCGTCGACGACAGTCGCAGTGACGCAGATGTCCTGATCCGGAGCGTCGATCATGCTGCGTGACGCCACTGATCCATGCAGATACAGCGTGCCTTCCCTGTCCGGACCGGCGGGATCCACGCCGAACACGGTAGGTACGACGCGAGGCACTTCATCCACGATCACGCCGATGTGGCATATGCGCGCCGAGCGCAGTACGTCGAGCAACGCTGCGCGTTCGAGGCCGGCGCGATGCCTCCCCCGCATCACTACCGTTCGCGCCGTCGGGGAAAGAGGCACGTCGTCGACTGTCATGGTTTCCAGGATGCGGGACGAGTGGCCTTTCGTCATAGTCCAATAGAGCTGCTTTTGTTCAGGCCACTTCGACGCGGATACCGAAAGAGACCACAACCCCATGCTCCCGATCTCCCTGTCGATCACCCTCGATCGCGCCGACGCTCGGACGTTGCCCGTCCAACTGGCGGATCGCATCCGGTCCGCAATCGACGACGGAGACCTGCAGCCCGATTCTCGATTACCCAGCACCCGAGCACTTTCCGTCGATCTGGGCATCGCGCGTGCAGTCGTGGAGAAGGCTTACGAACAGCTTGTCGCAGAAGGTTGGCTCGATGCCCGACGCGGTTCGGGTAACTATGTCCGACACATCCCCCGCGCACCTCGATCGATTGCGATGGCGTCGAGCGCACACACCACACCACGAACACCCCCGCGGATATCGCTCCGTCCGGGAATCCCGTGGACTCCGCCCTCGGCATCCGATGCCTGGAAGCGCGCGTGGCGCGACGTCGGCGGCACACCACCTCCCGGCGACTATCCCGATTCCGCCGGCACGCTCGAACTGAGGACTCGCGTCGCCGATCTACTCCGCCGCGCCCGCGGGCTGCACACCACACCGGCGTCGATCGTGATCACGACGGGCAGCATTCACGGCCTCGACCTGGCCCTGGGTGCGCTTTCCGCTGCCGAATCGGTCGAACACGTTCTGGCACTGGAGAATCCAGGCTACAAATCCGCCGCTGCGCTCGCGACACATCGCGGGTGGTCCTTGCACGACGTCCCCGTCGACCGCGATGGCCTGATCGTCGAACAACTCGACTCGACTCCCCCACGAACACCGGCCGTGTACGTCACGCCGTCGCATCAATATCCGACCGGCGCATTCATGCCCATCGGCCGTCGACGTGCGCTGGCGGACTGGGCTCACAGCAACGATTCCATGATCATCGAGGACGACTACGACTCCGAATTCCGTTACGGCGTAGCACCTTTGCCCACCGTGGTCGAACTCGCACCCGACCGGACCGTGTACCTCGGCACCGTATCCAAGACCCTCGGTGCCGGGATCCGTCTCGGCTGGATGGTGGCACCTCGGTCGATGGTCGACCGCATCTCGGCAACGCGCCGCGTGATCGGCGATCATCCCTCGGTTCCCGTCCAGCATGCGATGACGTCCATCTTGCGCGACGGCGAATGGGACAGAGCCGTCCGAACGGCCCGGCGGCTCTATCGAGCCCGCGACCGCCTGGTCGCGGCCGCGCTGGCCAGGTTCGGCGAACTTCGCGGAGTCGGAGCCGGCCTGCATACCGTGTTGATACTCGACAGTGCCGCAGCGCGCGACGTCGCTACCTCATGCGCCGCGAGGGGCGTGGACGTACCGACGCTCGAACACTCGACCCGCTCCCACACAGCCCGGGGTGGAATCGTCGTCGGATACGGATCCGTCTCCGACGACGAATTGGACTATGCGATAAGCATATTGGTCGAGGCGCTGGAAGCTACGCTGCTCAGCTGACCCGCTCGATACTGCCACCGAGTGCACTCAGGTTCTCGACGAATCGCGGATAGCCGCGATCGATGTGAAACACGTCGTGCACCTCCGTCGTACCGTCGGCCACCAGTCCCGCGAGAACCAAGCCGGCCCCGGCCCGAATATCGGAGGACCACACCGGTGCGCTGGACAGCTGTGGCACACCGCGAACCACGGCGTGGTGGCCGTCGGTGCGCGCGTCGGCCCCGAGCCTGATCATCTCCTCGACGAACCGGAATCGTGCCTCGAAGACGTTTTCGGTGATCATCGACGTACCGTCCGCGACTGTCGCAAGTCCGATTGCCATCGGCTGCAGGTCGGTCGGGAACCCCGGATACGGAAGCGTCGCAAAATTGACCGCTCGCGGTCGCTCGTGTTGCACGACGCGGAAGCCGTCGGGCTCGCTGGTGACCTCGGCGCCTGCGGACCTCAATTTGTCCAGCACCAACGACAGGTGCTTTGGGTTCACACCGCGGACTCGCACGTCCCCACGAGTCATGGCAGCGGCGATTCCCCACGTGGCGGCGACGATGCGATCGCCGATCACCCGATGGGTCGTCGGCTTCAGCGCGCTCACACCACGAATGGTCAAAGTCGAGGTGCCTGCACCTCGGACGTCGGCACCCATCTCGTTCAGCATGTTGCATACGTCGACGATGTCCGGCTCACGCGCGGCGTTGTCGATCACCGTCTCCCCGGTGGCCAGGACTGCGGCCATCAAGATGTTCTCGGTGGCACCGACGGACGGAAACGCCAGTCTGATGTTCGCGCCGCGCAATTCGTCTGCTTCCGCAACGACACATCCGTGTTGGATCTCGCTGCGTGCCCCGAGCAATTGAAGACCGGACTGATGCATGTCGAGGGGACGCGACCCGATCGCGTCTCCGCCCGGCAGTGCGACGACAGCTCTCTTGCACCGCGCAACCAGCGGCCCCAGCACGCACACCGAAGCTCGGAACTGGCGAACCGCCGCGAAATCGGCGTGATACTTCGGCATGGCCGGAGTGGTGATGTGAACGACCGATCCCTCCAACTCGACCTCACAGCCGAGCCCGCGCAACACCTCTGCCATCAGTGGCACGTCCAGGATGTCGGGGCAGTTGGTGATCGTGCTGGTGCCCTCTGCCAGCAGCGCTGCCGCCATCAATTTGAGGACGCTGTTCTTCGCACCACCGACCGCCACCTCACCGACGAGGCGATTTCCACCGTTGACCACAAAGCGTTCACTCACCTCGACAGCGTAGCCAGCGGGACCGGCCGACACCCGCGCGGTACCGTAGCGCGCATGGCCGTCCACCTCACCCGCATCTATACGAGAACCGGCGACGACGGGACCACCGGGCTGAGTGATTTCTCGAGGGTGTCCAAGAACGACGAACGACTCATTGCCTACGCGGACTGCGACGAGACCAACGCGAGTCTCGGTGTGGTTCTCGCCCTCGGCAACCCGCCCGAATCGGTTCATTCGGTGATCCGCACCATCCAGAGCGATCTCTTCGACGCGGGGGCCGATCTGTCGACTCCGGTCGTCGAGAATCCGCAGTACCCGCCTCTGCGCATCGATCAGAGCTACGTCGACCGGCTCGAAGGCTGGTGCGACGAGTTCAACGAGGATCTCCCCGCACTGACGTCGTTCATTCTGCCGGGCGGAACGCCGCTGGGAGCGTTGCTACACGTGTCGCGAACGGTGGCCCGACGGGCGGAGCGGTCGGCATGGGCTGCGGTGCACGCGAGCCCGGAAACAACGAGTGCATTGCCGGCGAAATACCTCAACCGGCTCTCGGATCTGCTGTTCATTCTGAGCCGATACGCCAACCCCGAGGGCGACGTCCAGTGGGTTCCCGGGTCGAGCCGCGCTTCGAGCGACCCGACTACCGGCGACAGCTGATCAGGCCGCCGGTCGGCGGCGACGCGATCGGCCGGAGGGACGAGATTCGACCCAGGACAGGAAAGCGGTCAACGCACTTCTGTCGAGGGCGATCTCGAAATACTTACCATTGTCGGACAGTTCCAACACGGCGATGTCCGGTGTCATGATGTCGAACTCGGTGTCTCGTGGGGCTCGTCGATCACCCACGTGAATGTCCTGCCTACCCAGCCGATGATCGGGGCCGGGGCGAAGACTGGACAGCTTGAAGAAAACGAGAGTGTTGTCTCCGTACCGAATGATGCCGTGACGCCAACCGGCACCACCGTCCGTCGGCAACACCCGCATGATCGCGGCGGTTCCCCCGCGCCGTAGAACCATCAGACGGTACGCAAAAGCCGCGACGAGCCCTGCGAGCAGCACAACCAGAATGATCAGAACAATCAATCCGTAGTGCATCGCAGGTCTCGTCGCGGCTTCTCGTGAACCTAGGACCGCTCGACAGCGCGGACACGACCCTTGGCCACAGCAATGGCCTCGAGGTCGTCGCCGTTCTCTGCCACTACAGCCCGTGCCGCCTCGACATCGATGTCGTCGGCGAAATCGGCCGATTCTGCCAGCACGGTGACCGTCTTGCCGGTCACCGACAGGAATCCACCGTGGACGGCTGCGATGAGCTTTTCGCCGTCCGTGGTCGTGATCGACACCGTGCCGCCCTCGATCAACTGCCCGAGGACAGGCTCGTGGCCCAGCATGATGCCGATCTCACCTTCGGTGGTCTGAGCGCTGACGATGGTCGCGGTACCGGACCACAGCTTTTGCTCCACAGCGACCAGGGAGACCTCCATGCCGCTCTTCTCGGAAGAAGTCACGTCGGTCTACTTTCCGGCCATCTTCTTCGCGGCTGCCTCGACATCGTCGAGACCACCACAGCTGTTGAAGGCCTGCTCGGGAAGGTGGTCGTACTCACCCTTGGTGACCTTGTCGAATGCCTCGATGGTGTCGGAGAGCGACACGACCGAACCGGCCTCGCCGGTGAACTTCTCGGCAACGATGAAGTTCTGGCCGAGGAACTTCTGGAGGCGGCGTGCACGGCCGACCAGAACCTTGTCCTCTTCCTGAAGCTCGTCCATACCGAGGATGGCGATGATGTCCTGCAGCTCCTTGTACTTCTGCAGGATCCGCTTGACCTCGTTGGCGACGCGGAAGTGCTCCGCACCGACGATGCCGGGCTCGAGGATGCGCGAGGTGGAGCTCAGCGGGTCCACAGCGGGGTAGATACCCATCTGCGAAATCGGACGCGAGAGCTCGGTCGTCGCATCGAGGTGCGCGAACGTCGTGGCCGGAGCCGGGTCGGTGTAGTCGTCGGCGGGAACGTAGATCGCCTGCAGCGAGGTGATCGAGCGTCCACGGGTCGAGGTGATTCGCTCCTGGAGCTCACCCATCTCGTCCGCCAGCGTGGGCTGGTAACCGACGGCCGACGGCATACGACCGAGAAGGGTCGACACCTCCGAACCTGCCTGCGTGAAGCGGAAGATGTTGTCGATGAACAGAAGAACGTCCTGTCCCTGAACATCGCGGAAGTACTCCGCCATGGTCAGTGCCGACAACGCCACGCGCATACGCGTGCCGGGCGGCTCGTCCATCTGGCCGAAGACGAGGGCGGTGTCCTGGAGGACGCCCATCTCTTCCATCTCGAGGTGAAGGTCGGTGCCTTCACGGGTGCGCTCTCCGACTCCTGCGAACACCGAGGTGCCCGAGAACTCGCGTGCGATACGGGTGATCATTTCCTGGATCAGAACGGTCTTGCCGACACCGGCACCACCGAACAGACCGATCTTTCCGCCCTTGACGTACGGGGTCAGGAGGTCGATGACCTTGATGCCGGTCTCGAGGATCTCGGTCTTGCCCTCGAGCTGATCGAAGGCTGGTGGCTTGCGGTGGATGCCCCACTGCTCGCCGTCGCGGCCGAGTCCGGGGGTGTCCAGGCAGTCGCCGAGGGCGTTGAACACGTGGCCCTTGACGACGTCACCGACGGGAACCGAGATCGGCTTGCCCGAGTCGATGACTGCAGTGCCGCGGACGAGTCCGTCGGTGGGCTGCATCGAGATGGTGCGAACCAAGTTGTCACCGAGGTGCTGTGCAACCTCGAGCGTCAGGGTCTTGGCCACGGTCGGCAGAGTGATCTCTGCGTTGAGGGCGTTGAACAGTGCGGGAATCGAGCCGCGCGGGAACTCGACGTCCACAACGGGGCCGATGACCCGAACGACACGGCCGGACTGAGTGTCCGCTCCGCTCGCGTTCTCTTGGGCTACTGCTGCGGTCATTGCTTAGTCACTTCCTGCGCTGTCGGCCAACGCGTTGGCGCCACCGACGATTTCGCTGATTTCCTGGGTGATCTGGGCCTGCCGAGCCTGGTTGGCCTGACGGCTCAAGGTCTCGACCAATTCGTTCGCGTTGTCCGTCGCTGCCTTCATGGCGGTACGACGCGCCGCGGACTCCGACGCTGCTGCATCGAGCAACGACGCATAGATCCTGGTGCTGATGTACTTGGGCAGCAGCGCCGAGAGCAGAGTTCCCGCTTCCGGCTCGAACTCGTACTGTGCCTGCACATCTGCGGTCGGTGAGTCGCTCAGCGCATCCGCACCCATCTCGAATTCCTCGTCTGTGTACGAGATTTCGAGCGGTGCCATACGGCGAACTTCGGGCTTCTGCGTGAGCATCGACACGAAGCGGGTGTAGACGATGTGCAACTCGTCCACGCCCTCGACGGTGCCTTCACCGTTGGGAGCCTCGACCTTGGTGCCCGAGCCGGCCATGAACAGTTCGACCAGGTGCCTACTGGCCTTGGCCGCGTCGGCGTATCCGGGCTCCTGAGAGAAGCCCGTCCAGGCACCCTTCACGTCCCGCTCACGGAATGTGTAGTAGCCCAGGCCTTTTGCGCCGAGGACATAGATGACCGGATCCTTGCCCTCGGAGCGGAGCAGCTGGAACAGCTCCTCCGTCTCCTTGAGCACGTTGGAGTTGTAGCCGCCGCACATACCGCGGTCGCTGGTCACGACCAGAACCGCGGCACGCTTGGGCTCGGGTCGCTCGTTGAGCAACGGGTGATCGAGCGAGCTCGATGCACTCGCCAACGCGGAGAGCACCTTGGTGATCTCTTCCGCATACGGCTTCGATGCGGCAACGCGGGCCTGAGCCTTGGTGATTCGCGATGTCGCGATCAACTCTTGTGCCTTGGTGATCTTCTTGGTCGAGTTGACCGACTTGATGCGGGAGCGAAGCTCGAGAATGCTTGCCATCTAGCTGTTCACGCTCCCTTCTGTGCTCGTCTTGGCATCTGTCATCGCAGGCCTACTTGCTGACTGTCTTGCGAGTGACGTTGACCTGCTCCTGGCTGACCTCGTCGGCGTTCAGTTTGTCTGCCTCGGCCTCGTTGACGACGCGGTTGCCGTCCGAGTCGACGAATCCGGCCTTGAACTTCTCGGTCGCCTCGGTCAGTGCCTTCTGGTTGTCCTCGTCGAGAGCCTTGCCACCGGCAATGCTGTCGTAGACGCCGCTGGCGTTGCGGTGCAGGTCCTCGAGCAGCTCGGTCTCGAAGCGACGCACGTCGCCGACGGGAACCGAGTCGTACGTTCCCTGCCCTGCGAGCCAGATCGAGACGATCTGATCTTCGACGGCAACCGGGGCGTACTGATCCTGCTTGAGCAGCTCGACCAGACGTGCGCCGCGCTCGAGCTGAGCCTTGGAGGCCGCGTCGAGGTCGGACGCGAACGCAGAGAAGGCTTCCAGCTCGCGGAACTGCGCGAGCTCGAGGCGAAGAGATCCGGAGACCTTCTTCATGCCCTTGGTCTGTGCCGCGCCGCCGACTCGGGACACCGAGATACCGACGTTGATCGCGGGACGGACGCCCTTGTTGAACAGGTCCGACTCCAGGAAGACCTGGCCGTCGGTGATGGAGATGACGTTGGTCGGGATGTACGCCGAGACGTCGTTGGCCTTGGTCTCGATGATCGGCAGAGCCGTCAACGATCCGCCGCCGAGCTCGTCGGACAGCTTCGCCGAACGCTCCAGCAGACGGGAGTGCAAGTAGAAGACGTCACCGGGGTATGCCTCGCGGCCCGGCGGACGACGCAGCAGCAGCGAGATGGCGCGGTACGCCTCGGCCTGCTTGGTCAGGTCGTCGAACACGATGAGGACGTGCTTGCCCTGGTACATCCAGTGCTGGCCGATGGCCGAGCCGGTGTACGGGGCGAGCCACTTGAAGCCGGCCGAATCGGACGCGGGAGCCGCGACGATGGTCGTGTATTCGAGTGCGCCCTGCTCTTCGAGTGCAGCCTTGACGCCTGCGATCGTCGAGCCCTTCTGGCCGATGGCGACGTAGATGCAGCGAACCTGCTTCTTCTCGTCGCCGCTCTCCCAGTTGGCCTTCTGGTTCAGGATCGCGTCGATGCAGACCGCGGTCTTGCCGGTCTTGCGGTCGCCGATGATGAGCTGACGCTGGCCGCGGCCGATCGGGGTCATGGCGTCGATTGCCTTGATACCGGTCTGCAGCGGCTCCTCGACGGGCTGACGCTCGAGCACCGAGGCAGCCTGCAGTTCGAGGGCGCGGGTCTCGGAGGACTCGATGTCGCCGAGGCCGTCGATGGGCTTGCCCAGGGGGTCCACGACGCGGCCGAGGTAGCCGTCGCCCACGGGGACCGACAGCACGTCTCCGGTGCGCTTGACTTCCTGGCCTTCTTCGATGTGCTCGTAGTCACCGAGGATGACGGCACCGATTTCGGTGGCATCCAGGTTCAGCGCGACACCGAGGACTCCGCCGGGGAATTCCAGGAGTTCGTTGGACATCGCCGACGGCAATCCGGACACGTGAGCGATTCCGTCGCTCGTGTCCGTAACCGTGCCGACCTCCTCGCGGGAAGACTCCGGTGAGTAGCTCGCGGTGAAGTTATCGATCGCGCTACGGATCTCGTCGGAGGAGATCGTCAGCTCCGCCATAGTGTTTCCTGCTCTTCCTTCAAATGATCGCGGGGTGAAATGTCTCGAAAGTCGAGACGCTTCTTCTCGTTACTGTGTCCGTGTCGGACTATTTGAGCGTCTTTCGCAATGCAGCGAGGCGGCCTGCCCCGCTACCGTCGATGACCTCGTCGCCGATACGAACGACAAGTCCGCTGAGCAGTTCGGTATCGACCTCTACATGCACCGTGACCTGCTTGCCGTACGTGCGGGTCAAGGTGGCCGTCAGCTTCTCGAGCTGACTGTCGCTCAGTGGTGCTGCGCTGCGGACGTGGGCAACCGCGCGGTCGCGCTGCTCGGCGGCCAGATCGGCCAGTCCGTTCAGTACGTCGGCGGGAGCAGCCTTTCGCGGACGCGTCACAGCCTGAACTGCAAGCGCCTCGGTGACCGCGGTGACCTTGCCGTAGAGCAGGCGACCGAGCAGTTCACGCTTGGCCTGCGCGGGCTTCGAGCGATCCGAGAGGGCCTGCTCGAGCTGCGGGTTTCCTGCCACGATCCGCCCGAGGCGGAACAGCTCGTCCTCGACCGTGTCCAACTGATCCTGATCGGCCGCGGCGCGAAGCAGAGCTTCACGTCCCAGCTCGACCAGCGAGTTCAGCAGGTCGCGAGCGGTGGACCAGCTTTCGCCGGCAGCGGCCTTGACGATCGTCGCCGTTGCACTCGACACCTGGCCGGAGAAGACCTCTCCGGCCAGATCGCTTCGCCGAACGCCCTCGACCGACGAGTCGGCGAGAGCGGTACGCAACGTGCGCTGCGCGTCGAGGGTCTCGACGACGGCGAACAACTCGGCACCGGTCTGAGCAGCGACGGCTGTTGCCTCGCCTGCCGACGCGGACCCCAGAGCTTCGTGGGCAACCGACCGCGTGCGGGCGAGTGCCTCACGAGAAGTTGCGTACATGGTTCGACTCACTTTCCGGATGCGGAGTCCGCGGTGACGGAATCCAACTCGTTGAGGAAGCGATCGATCGAACTGGAACGCTTCGCGTCGTCGGACAACTGCTCTCCGATGACCTTCTCAGCGAGTTCGACGGCCGTGCGTCCCAGATCTCCCCGAAGTTCGGTGACGATCTGCTGACGCTGAGCAACGAGCTGATTGTGACCTGCGGCCACGATCCGGTCGCTTTCTTCCTGCGCCTTTTCCTTCATCTCGGCGAGAATCGCCTGCCCCTGGGTACGCGCTTCCTCACGGATCTGCGCGGCCTCGGAACGGGCGTCGGCCAGCTGAGCGTGGTACTGCTCGAGAGCAGCCTTGGCCTCTGCCTGTGCCTCTTCGGCCTTCTTGATTCCGCCTTCGATGAGCTCGGAACGCTCAGCGAGAACCTTGGTGAAGCGCGGCACCACGTACTTCCAGAAGAGGAAGCCGATTGCCGCGACACAGACGATCGACCAAACGATGTCGTAGGTTGCGGGCAGAAGAGGGTTGTACTCCTCCCCCTCCGCCGCCAGCAACGTAATCGCGTTTGTCATCGCGCTCTCAGAGAATGAAGCCGGCGACGAGGCCGATCAGGGCGAGGGACTCGGTGAATGCGATGCCGAGGAACATGGTGGTGCGGAGCTGACCGGCCAGCTCGGGCTGACGAGCGGTTGCTTCCATGTTCTTGGCGACGACGAGGCCGAGGCCGATGCCGCCGCCGATGGCTGCGAGGCCGTAGCCGATGGCGCCGTATCCGCTTGCGGTGATTTCCTGCGCCTGGGCCAGAACTTCAAGGCTCATTGGGTTTTCCGTTCCCTTTCTTCGGTCCACATCCGGGTGTCGGAGGTGGCGGTGTAGCTGGTTCGGTCAGTTGGTCGGTCAGTGCGAGTCGGCGTGCAGCGACAGATCGATGTAGATCGCCGTGAGCAGCGCGAAAATGTAGGCCTGGAGGAAGATCACCAGCATCTCGAACATCGTGAACAGGAAGCCCATGATGAGCGAGGGTGCTGCGAAGATCTTCAGCCCGGCCGACGCCTCGAAGAGGAAGAACTGGGTCGCGCTGAAGAACAGCACGAGCATGATGTGGCCGGCCAGCATGTTGGCGAGCAGACGCACCGTCAGTGTGAACGGACGGAGTACGAAGTTCGAGACGAACTCCAGCGGGATCAGCAGCACGTGCATCGCCGGCGGAATGCCCGGGATGACGATGGTGCCCTTGACGAACTTCCCGACACCGAACTTCTTGACACCTGCGTAGATGAACGCGACGTACGCGACCGCAGCGAGCACGATCGGTAGACCGATGCGGGCATTCGACGAGATGTTCAGAAACGGAATGACAGCGCTCGCGTTCACCGCGAACACCGTGAAGAAGATGGTCATGATGACGGGCAGGAATCGACGACCCTGTTCTTTACCGAGCACATCTTCTGCGACGTGGATCCGAACGAAATCGAGAGCGATCTCGCCGACGTTCTGAAGACCACGCGGAACGATCTTCGGGCTGCGGAGGGCAACCACCATGAAGATGATCAGAATCGCCGACATCAGGATGCGGATGAGCATCAGCCTGTCGAGCTCGAACGGGGTCCCCTCGAACAGCACCGCGGGAGGAAAGAAATCGGATAGTGACGGCGGACTGTATTCCGCAGCCAGGGTGGTGACGCTCAGCGGTCTCTCCCGTGTTCGGGCCGCAGCCGGGTAACGACTGCGGTTCGATCGGACAATGACGATCTATCAAGTCGACGAAAATCGGCTCGCAATCGTCAGAGGCTGAGGCCCGGTCTTCATCGGCCAAGCGTCTGTCGGGTGTCGGCGACTCACGTCGACTCGGCAACTCTCAGGGCGGAACCTTACGTTGCCGAAGTCGATGACTCCGGGCCTACTGTAAGGAAGCTCACGCTGACTGCTACCTGCGGGGGTCCAGTCCAGGGAAAAAGTCTCTTTCGTCCCAGTCTTGCCCACCGCTTGATGCAAACTTTATCAACAGAACTACGACGTTGTGTAGGCGGCCCTCAGCTTAACCGATTACGACAGGCTGTCGTACTACCGATCGTCGGTCTTGTCCTCGGTGGGAACGCTGTCCACGTAGGCGACTTTCGTCTTGACGACCCCGAAGACCTCCGCACCGAGCACGACCACGAGCGCTCCCAGAATCGTCAGCCCCAAGGAGTACCGGTTGTAGAAGTCGGCGTCCTTGAGTGCGACCAACACGATCAGCGCGATCACCATCTTCACCAACCAACCGCCGAGAAGCAGTGCTCCAACTGCCGAGGCCGGAAAACGCGTGGTGAGCGCCACCGACAACGCCGTCGTGATGACGAAGCCTCCGCCGATGGCAACACCGATGAGGGATCCCCACAGACCAGGTGTTCCGGCCGCCGTGACGGCGATTCCGACGCTCACCACCGTGAGCACCACCAGTCCGATGAGTCCGTATCGAACCGCGGCGCGAAGCGGGGCGAATTGGTCGGGCATGGACTGCGGAGTGAAGGTCACAGTTGTCGAGGGTACCCAGCACGCGTCCGCGAACAGCCGACGGGATCAGCCGCCCCGTCGAGCGCTTCGCGGTTCCGAGCCCTGCGATCGGTCCACCCGCAGCGTCGGCACAGCAGTGACGACCAGCGCGAACACCAGACCTGCGGCAACCAGAAGCACCACTATTCGGCGGTCCAGCAGAGACGACCCGACCGCCCCGAAGGCGAGGACACCGACCCACAGGTAGATCACCAGCACCACCCGGCGATGCGAATGTCCGATCTGCAGCAACCGATGATGCAGGTGCATCTTGTCGGGGCTGAAAGGACTCCGTCCGGCCCGGGTCCGGCGAATGACAGCCAGCAGCAGGTCGAGGATCGGAATGAGCATCACGGCTCCGACCAGCAGAAGCGGCGACAGCAGACCCAGCAGATCGCGTGGGCCGTACGCCGTCAACGGGATCCGCCCGGACGCACTGGTCGAGATGGTGGCAAGCGTCAGACCGATGAGCATCGATCCCGAATCGCCCATGAAGATGCGAGCGGGCTGAAAGTTGTGCGGCAGAAACCCCAGGCACGCGCCTGCCAATGCCGCCGCGATCAGCGCCGGTGGGTAGACACCGACGTCGCCGCCCTGCTCCTGCAGCAACCCCACCGAGAAAATGCAGATCGCCACCGAGGAGATGAGCCCCAGACCGGCCGCCAGCCCGTCGAGTCCGTCGACGAAGTTCATCGCATTGACGATCACGACGGTGATGAGAACGGTCACCAGTCCGGCTTGCAGTTGGTCGAGCACCAGGGTGCTGCCCGGTTGACCGGGCTCGCCTCCCCACGGTTGGTACAGCACGACCCAGCTCACGCCCATGATGACGAGGACCCCGGCCGCCGTCACCTGGCCGACGAACTTGGTCAGGGCATCCAGACCCCATCGGTCGTCGATGACGCCGACCAGCACGATCACGAAGCCGGCAACCAGCGCGGCCGGAATGTCGCGGTTGTAGGCGACGTCGAATCCGCGAGCCAGCGCAGGCAGCTGTGACGCGAAGAGCAACGCAGCCAGCATGCCCACGTAGATGCCCACTCCCCCGAGCCTCGGGGTGGCCTGCACGTGGACGTCACGATCACGAGGAACCGCGACGGCACCGAACTTGACGGCCGCCACACGAACACCGCCGGTGGCGAAGAACGTGACCACCGCTGCGGTGAGGAACACCAGGAGCAGTTCGCGAATCGGTACGCCTGCACCCAGATTCGACTGAGCGAGCACGTCGACACTTTCGTTAAGGATGCCTCCCCGAGTGACGCTCATGCGCGGAGGCGTGCGGGATGGACAGCCATGTCAGGACGCTCCCGGGACCAGGCTTTCGGCGGTGACACCGAGAACCTCGGCAATCTTCTCGGTGGGAATGGCACCGACCCGCAGAATTCGTGCTCGATCGCTGGTCAGATCGATGATGGTCGACGCCACCGCGTGGTCGGCCGGTCCCCCGTCCAGGTACACCGCGGCCGAGCCGCCGAGCTGATCTCGTGCCTCCGTCACGGTGGTGGCGGGTGGACTGCCGGAGATGTTGGCGCTGGACACTGCGAGCGGGCCGACCTCACGCAGCAGCTCGAGCGCGACAGGGTGCAGCGGCATCCGCAACATGACGGTGCCCTGGGCGTCGCCCAGATCCCAGGCCAAGGACGGAGCCTGCTGCACGACGATGCTCAGCGCACCGGGCCAGAAGGCACGAATCAAATCTCGGGTGCGTGGCCGGACACTCTGAACCAAGCCGTCGATGGTGTTCCAGGAGCCGACGAGCACGGGAACCGGCATATCGCGGCCCCTGCCCTTGGCGCGCAGCAGATCCGTGACAGCGCTGCCGTCGAATGCATCGGCTGCGATTCCGTACAGGGTGTCGGTAGGCATGACGACCAGTCGGCCGGATTTGAGGGCACCGCGGGCAGCGGTCAATCCAGCAGTGCGCGCGTCGGCTTCACGGCAGTCGTAGACGGTACTCACGGCACCTATCCTTCCACTTTCGATAACGAAGTGATGTCAGGTGTCGCCCGCCTGCCGTTCCCGTCGTCAGGCCTGGGCCGGGTGCGCCCGTGCGGCGACGACGAACCGGGGCCTACCCGACAGATCCGGATGTGCGGTGACCTCGGTGAACACTCGTCGCCGAGACAGCAGCGCCACCACCTCGCCGCCATTGGAGTCGTCGTGTTCGATAGCGACGCCGCCGCCGATCCGAAGCCAGCGGGCGATGTTGCCGATCATCGGTTCGATGACGGACAGTCCGTCCGAACCGCCGAACAGCGCCATGTGCGGATCGTGATCGATCACTTCGGGATCGAGGTCTGCCCCCTCCGGGATATAGGGCGGGTTTGCGACGATCATGTCGACAGCGCCGTCGAGTTCGGTCAACAGATCTCGTGCCGTGACGTCGCCGTGGTGCAGCGTGATCGGGGTATCGCCGTGGCCGCTGCACAGGTCGGCATTGCGCCGGGCCCATGCCAACGCCGACGGGTCGAGCTCGACGGCGTGGACGACGGCATCGGGCCGGGCGTTGGCGATCGCCAGTGCCAGTGCCCCCGAGCCCGTGCACAGATCGAGAATCACCGGCGGATGGTGGTCGACGTTTTCGAGGAACGCGAGTGCCCAGGCCAACAACAGTTCGGTTTCCGGCCGGGGTACGAACACGCCCGGCCCTACTTCGACGTCGATGTTGCCCAGCGAGGTCGTTCCCGTGATGTATTGCAGTGGAATACGTTTCGCGCGCTGCTCGACGGTTCGGAAGTACGCCTCGACGACCTCGGGTTCGACGAGAGGAACCAGACCGAGACGGCCGCGGTCCACGCCGACGAGGTGTGCGGCGAGCAGTTCCGCATCGACCCGTGGGCTCGGCACACCGGCAGCGTCGAGCATCGACGTTGCTTCGAGGATGGCCAGGCGTAACGGCTTGCGGCTCATTCGAACAGCCTGCCACGAGGCACCGACAACCCGGTCACACGCGTCCCAGCAACTCCGACTTCTTGGCGTGGAACTCGTCGTCGGTGAGGAAGCCCTTCGCGTGCAGACCCGCGAGAGCCTCGATCGCAGCCGTGATGTCGGAGATGTCCACACCTGACGGGTTGCCCTGAGGCGAATGGTTCGAGGACTGCGAAGACTGGTGCGACGAGGACGGTTGCGCGTAGGTCTGCGGAGCGGGTTGCGGCGTCGACTGGTTCTGCGAGTTCGTCCCGCCCGACTGCTGATCGACTCGAGGCAGGCTGCCAGCAGTGAACGTGCCGTACTGGCTGGTGAACTCCAGCGAGCCCGGTCCACCGCCCTGCTGTTGCTGGACTCCGCCGATGGAGTGATCGAGAGTGTCGTACACGGCCAGTTCGCCGCCGACCAACACCGCGAGGCGTCGAGATCCCGGGAACACTGCGTACTGCGAGCCGTTCTGGCCACCGCTCGAGCTCGGCGCACCGAGGTCCGACGGCCACCACGAGCCGCCGCCGAACGAGTTGCCACCGAACGAGCTGCTGCCGGTCTCCCTGGGCGGGTACACCTGATGCTGCGACAGCACCGCCGACAGGTCTCGGCAGAGACCGTCGACCCGGCTCTTGAGTCCGTGGTCGAACATGTTGCCCACCATGGTCATTCCGCCCCGCATCCACTGCCCACTGCCGCCGAGCTCGGGGATGTTGAACTGAGCCATGCTGCCGCGGCCGTTGTTGACGGCGTCGAGCATCGTGCGGACGGCATCGGTCGAGATGCCGTAGCGCGAGGACAGCTCGGACACGGCGTTCTCGCCTGCGGGGGTCAGGGCCTGGTTCATGTCTGGTGTGCCTCTCGGGCGCTGTTGCGGGGTCGAACCTGGCCGCCAGGGTATCGCACCTATCGGTGCAGCAGCCCGGCGAAATCTGTAAAGCTATGTGCCGCAGCTACTCTGCTTGCATGCGCGCGTCGCGGTCCGCCTTGGCCAGCGCGTCGAGCAACGCATCCATCTCGCCGTCCAGAAGTGAGTCGAGGTTGTGTGCCTTGAAGCCGATCCGGTGGTCCGTGATGCGGTTCTCGGGGAAGTTGTAGGTTCTGATCCGCTCCGAGCGGTCGACGGTGCGCACCTGGCTGGCCCTGCCTGCCGATGCCTCTTCGTCGGCCGCTTCTTCTGCTGCTGCCTGCAGGCGAGCTGCAAGCACCTGCATCGCGCGCGCCTTGTTCTGCAGCTGAGACCGCTCGTTCTGACAGGTCACCACGATGCCGGTCGGCAGGTGCGTGATTCGGACTGCGGAGTCGGTGGTGTTGACGCCCTGGCCACCTTTGCCGGACGAGCGGTAGACGTCGATGCGCAGATCGGTTTCGTCGATCTGAACCTCTTCCACCTCGTCGGGTTCGGGGTACACCAGGATGCCGGCCGCGGACGTGTGCACGCGCCCCTGCGATTCGGTCACCGGTACCCGTTGCACGCGGTGGACGCCGCCCTCGAACTTCAGCCGGGCCCAGACGCCGTCGAGGGGATCCCTGGTCTTGATCGACAGCGTCGCGTCCTTGTATCCGCCCAGGTCCGAGACGTTCGCGTCGAGCACCTCGACCCGCCACCCGCGGCGTTCGGCGTAGCGCACGTACATCCGCGCGAGATCGGCCGCGAAGAGCGCCGATTCCTCGCCGCCCTCCCCCGACTTGACCTCCATCACGATGTCGTCGCCGTCGTGCGGGTCGCGTGGTGCGAGCAGGTCGGTGAGGGTCTGCTCGAGGTGCAACACGGTCGCCTCGAGCTCGGGAATCTCGGACGCGAACGAGGAATCGTCGGCGGCGAGCTCACGCGCGGCTTCGAGGTCGTCCTGCGCGGAGGTCAGCTTGGTGTGCGCGGACATGATGGGGGCCAGTTCGGCGAACCTCTTGCCTGCTCTGCGGGCCGCGGACGGGTCGTTGTGCAGAGCTGGGTCGGCGAGTTGCTGCTCGAGTCCGGAGTGTTCGGCGAGGATGTCGTCGATGGCCGAAGGCTTGTCTGTTCTCGCCATGTTGATGACTCACTCTCGAACGCCGGTGCAACTGAATGTGGACACAAAAAAGCCGACGCCCGTCCTGTGATGCACAGGACGGGCGTCGGCGAAACAGCTAGCTGTCTGCGTCGGCCTTCTTGCCGGCGCGCTTGCCGTAGCGAGCCTCGAAGCGAGCGACGCGGCCGCCGGTGTCGAGAATCTTCTGCTTGCCGGTGTAGAAGGGGTGGCACTGCGAGCAGACCTCGACGCTGATGCGCTCTTTGTCGGTGGTGCTTCGGGTCTCGAAAGTATTGCCGCAACCACAGACGACTGTCGTCAGTGTGTAGTCGGGGTGAATTCCTGCCTTCATGGTGTCCTTACCGTTCTCTCTAGTGGTCGCCGGGTCGTCTTCGCCGATCGAAGACGTGAACCGGAACCGGACTCGGCCGTTGATTATGCCAGAGCGTGCATCTGACCTGCTAATCGCCGGTACTTCTGTGCCGACAGATGCTTACAACGCGCGCACCTGTCGGCTTGTTCCCCGGACGAAAGATCCGGGAAACAATTGTCAGTCGTTCGTCCCGCCCGGCGCAGTCTTGGAGACTTCCATCAGGAACTCGAGGTTGTTCTTGCTCTTCTTCAGACGGTCGACCAGCAGGTCGATGGCCTGATGCGCGTCCAGTCCGGACAGCACGCGCCGCAACTTGTGTACGACGGCGGCCTCGTCGGGAGCAAGGAGCAACTCGTCGTGGCGGGTGCTCGACGGGTTGATGTCCACTGCCGGGAACACGCGGCGTTCAGCGATCTTGCGATCGAGCTTGAGCTCGGCGTTGCCGGTGCCCTTGAACTCCTCGAAGATCACGGTGTCACCGGTGGATCCGGTCTCGACCATGGCCGTGGCGATGATCGTCAACGAACCACCGTGTTCGATGTTGCGAGCCGCGCCGAGGAACCGCTTCGGCGGGTACAGAGCGGTCGAGTCGACACCACCGGACAGGATTCGGCCCGATGCAGGCGAGCTGTTGTTGTACGCACGTCCCAAACGGGTGATCGAGTCGAGCAGAACCACCACGTCCTGGCCGGCTTCGACCAGACGCTTGGCCCGTTCGATCGCCAGCTCGGCCACCGCGGTGTGGTCGCCCGGCGGCCGGTCGAACGTCGACGCGATGACCTCGCCCTTGACGGAGCGCTGCATGTCCGTCACTTCCTCGGGACGCTCGTCGACGAGGATGACCATGAGGTAGCACTCGGGATTGTTGATGGCGATCGCGTTGGCGATGGCCTGCAGGACGCTCGTCTTGCCTGCCTTGGGCGGGCTGACGATGAGTGCGCGCTGACCCTTGCCGATCGGCATCACCAGGTCGATGATGCGCGTGGTCAGGATGTTCTGCTGAGTCTCGAGACGCAACCGCTGGTTGGGGTAGAGCGGGGTGAGCTTGCCGAACTCCGGACGCTTGCGCGCGGCCTCGACCTCTCCCCCGTTGACGGTGTCCAGACGCACTAGCGGGTTGAACTTCTGCCGCTGGCTGGACTGCTCGCCTTCGCGTGCCACCCGAACCGCACCGGTCACCGCGTCGCCGCGGCGAAGGCCGTTCTTGCGAACCAGGTTCATCGACACGTAGACGTCATTGGGTCCGGCGAGGTAGCCGGAAGTACGGACGAACGCGTAGTTGTCGAGAACATCGAGGATGCCGGCTACCGGCTGAAGAACATCGTCCTCGCGAATCTCGGTATCGCGCTCGCGGCCACCGCCACCGTCGTTGCCTTCGCCACGGTCGCGTCCGCGACGGCGCTCACGGAACCGACGTCCCCGACGTCCGCGGCCTTCGCCGTCGTCGTCCTGGTTGTTGTCGCGGTTGTCGCGCGGACCGTTGTTGCGATCCTCGTTGCGGTTGTCGTTGCGACCGTCGCCCTGGTTGCGATTGCGTCCGTTCTGGTTACGACCGCCACCGTCACGGTTGTCGCGGTCACCCTGATTGCGGTTTCCGTTGTCACGGTTGCCGTTCTCGCGGTTGGAGCCGTCCCGGTCGCCTTGATTGCGGCTTCCGGAGTCGCGGTTCGCGTTGTCGCGGTTGCCGTCGGCGTCACGGGGTTCGCGTTCCGACCCGTCCTGGCGGTTGCGGTCGCCGCGACTACGGCGTGGGCGCTCGGTGGCGGCGCTGTCGCCGGTCTCGTCCGGCTTCTCCGCCTGCGGCGCGACTGCGGGCGAATCGGTCGCCGCAGGAGCGGATCCGGCCGAATCGTTGCTGTCGTCGAGCGGGAGTTGTTCGGGAGCACCGGCTCGCCGACCTGCGGCGCGACGTCCGCGTGTTCGGCGGCCCGTCTCGGGCGCGGCATCGGCAGAATCGCCCGATTGCGCCGCCGGCGCGTCCGAGGACGGCGCTTCTGGAGCCGACTGCTTCGGTGCCGCCTCGGCTGCGGGCCGATCTTCGACGACCGGCGCGGATGCAGCGGCGCGACGCGACTTGGGTGCGTCGGATTTCGGTGCGTCCGTCTTGGCCGGTGCGCTACCCGATTGACGCTCGGAAATCGCAGCGATCAGATCGCCCTTGCGCATCCCGGAAACGCTCTTGATACCGAGTTCACCAGCGAGGCTGCGGAGCTCGGTGAGAACCATTCCGGACAGGCCAGCACGTCGGCGTGACGTTTCGGGCGCAGAGATAAGTTCCGTATCGGTCACGGAGGTCCTTTCCTTCCCTCGCTCGCTCGATGCGCAGCCGAGGGTTCGTTCCGCAGTTCGGCGTTCTGCCGAGCTCGGATATTGCCGTTCATGTTCGACGCACCCCGTCGACGACACCATCGATCCGGACCGCAGAGAACCACGGGAAGGATCGAGTCAGGAGCGTCACATCACTCGGACGTTTGAATCCCCCGAATACAGCGACCTGAATGCCCTGACGAAACCGGCGTCTGAAGCGCACGATGTACGGACAGGGTTCACCATAGCGCCGTTGTCCCCACTCGGCAAGAACCCTACTGCCGCGTTTGTCACGCGACGGTGACTCCGTCGGCCACGTCCAGGTCGAGCACCCGCCACCCCTCGGCCGATGCGGCCTCGCGCAGATCGGCCGGAAACTCCTCGGTGCACAGCGCCATGACCGTCGGTCCCGCACCGGACACCACGGCCGCGATGGACCGCGCGCGCAAGGTAGTTATCCAGCGAGTCGTGTCGGGTAACGCCTGGGCGCGCTGACCTTGATGCAGCAGGTCCTCCGTCGCGGACATCAACAGATCCGGGCGCTCGGTCAGCGCCACGACCGCGAGTGCACTGCGGCTGACGTTGAACGCCGCATCACGGTGGGGCACCAACTCGGGCAACAGTCCCCGCGTGTGCGACGTCGACGAGCGTTCGGACGGTACGAGCACGACGACCTTGATGCTCGGGTGCACCTCCAGCCGCACGGCTGCGTACTTCCGCGCCGTGACACTGGCATTGGGCGGTTCGCTCCACGACACCACCGCACCGCCGAGGCAACTCGCCGACGCATTGTCGGGATGACCCTCGAATTCCGATGACAGCTGGACCAGCTGACCCTCCGACAGCGCGAGCGACCGATCCACTTTCGCGGCCAGTGCGTTGGCGGCAGCAAGGCCCCCGACCACAGCCGACGCCGAGGAACCGAGTCCCCTGGAGTGAGGAATCACGTTGCGGCAGTGGACATCCAGGCCGTCGGCCCACACTCCGACAGCTTCGAGTCCCCGCTCGATGGCGCGTACGACCAGATGCGTCGGTCCCCACGGCACGTCCGCCGAACCCTCACCGTCGACGTGAATCCGCAGTCCCGACGCGGTGGTCGTGACCTCGATCTCGTCGTACAGCCCCAAAGCGATTCCGAGACTGTCGAATCCGGGTCCGATGTTGGCACTGGACGCCGGGACGCGCGCGGTGACCGTGAGCCCGATGGGGAGTGTCGTCGTCATGGCCGGAGATTCCGTCAACTCAGGCCAGCTCGAGCGCAGCCGCGACAGCGACGGGATCGACCGAAATGGGTTCTACGACAGGCATTCCCGACAGCGCCGTATCGGGGTCCTTGAGGCCGTTTCCGGTGACCGTGCACACGACGGTCAGGCCTGGTTCGAGCCAGCCTTCCTTTCGAGCTGCGAGGAGCCCGGCGACGCTGGCGGCGGAGGCCGGCTCCACGAACACGCCCTCGGTCTTGGCGATCAATCGGTACGCCTCGAGGATCTCCTCGTCGGTCGCGGCGCGGAATGCTCCGTTCGATTCTTCCTTGGCGTTGACGGCGCCGTTCCAGGATGCGGGCGAGCCGATCCGGATCGCGGTGGCGATGGTTTCCGGATCCTTCACCGGCGCACCGTGAACCAGCGGAGCAGCGCCCGCGGCCTGGACTCCGAGCATCCGCGGCTTGCGCGTGGTGAGACCGTCACGGAAGTACTCCGAGTAACCGCGCCAGTACGCGGTGATGTTGCCTGCGTTGCCGACCGGCAGTACGTGGATGTCCGGTGCGTCGCCGAGGGCGTCGCAGATCTCGAAGGCCGCGGTCTTCTGGCCTTCGATGCGGACGGGATTGACGGAGTTGACCAGACCGATGGTCGGGAACTCGGCCGTGGTCTTGCGGGCCAGTTCGAGGCAATCGTCGAAGTTGCCCTGCACCTGAATGATCTTGGCTCCGTGCATCACTGCCTGAGCGAGCTTGCCCATGGCGATCTTGCCCTGCGGAACCAAGACGGCACAGCTCATTCCGGCCTTGGCCGCGTAGGCAGCTGCGGAGGCCGAGGTGTTGCCGGTCGAGGCGCAGAGGACGGCCTCCTGACCTCGGGCGAGCGCGTCGGTGACGGCCATGGTCATCCCGCGGTCCTTGAAGGAGCCGGTGGGGTTGAGTCCCTCGACCTTGAGATGCACTGTGCACCCGGTCAGTTCGGACAGGTGCCCGGCCGGCAACAGCGGGGTCCCGCCCTCGCGCAGCGTGACGGTCTTCCAATCCGGGCCGATCGCCAGACGCGAACGGTATGCCTCGATCAGACCGGGCCAGGGGGTGTGGACGCTCATACGGTGGTGCCTTCCAATCGGAGAACGCTGGCGACGTGAACGACGACGTCGAGCTGCTCGAGGGATGCAACGGTGTCGGACAGTGCGGAGTCGGCCGCGAGGTGCGTGACGACGACGAGCCTGGCTCCGTCACCCGAGCCCTGCTGACGCACCGTGGAGATGCTGACGTCACGCTTGGAGAACTCGGCCGCTACGGTGGCGAGAACGCCGGGCTTGTCGGCTACCTGCATGCTGACGTAGTAGCGAGTGAGGATGTCACCCATGGGGGCCACCTTGAGCTTGGCGTACTTGGATTCGAGTGGGCCCCGTCCGCCGTAGAACTTGTTGCGAGCGGCCATCACCAGGTCGCCGAGTACTGCGGACGCGGTCGGCGCTCCGCCTGCACCCTGGCCGTAGAACATCAGGCGGCCGGCGGCCTCTGCTTCGACGACCACGGCGTTGAACGCACCGTTCACCGACGCCAACGGGTGGTTCAGCGGAACGAGCGCGGGGTAGACCCGTGCGGAGATTCGCTCCTTGCCCTTGGGCGTGACGATCCGCTCGCAGATGGCCAGCAGCTTGATGGTGCAGTCCAGGGATTTCGCGGTTTCGAGATCGTCCGAGGTGATCTTGCTGATGCCCTCGCGGTAGACGTCACCGGCAGTGACCCGCGTGTGGAATGCGATGGACGCCAGGATGGCGGCCTTCGACGCAGCGTCGTAGCCTTCGACGTCGGCGGTCGGGTCGGCCTCGGCGTAGCCCAGACGCCCTGCCTCGGCGAGGGTTTCGGCGTAGTCCGCTCCCGTCTCGTCCATGGCCGAGAGGATGAAGTTCGTGGTGCCGTTGACGATGCCGGCAACCTTGTTCACACGGTCACCCGCGAGAGACTGCATCAGCGGGCGGACCACGGGAATGGCTCCGGCCACGGCGGCCTCGAAATACAGGTCGGCACGCGACTTCTCGGCCGCGTCGGCCAGTTCCCCGGTGTACTCGGCCAGCAGAGCCTTGTTCGCCGTGATGACGGACTTGCCCTTCTCCAGGGCAGAGAGCACCAGCTTGCGGGGAATGTCGATGCCGCCGAGAACCTCGACGACGATGTCGACGTCGTCGCGGCCCACGAGCTCGGCCGGATCGTCGGTGAGCAGCTCGGCCGGAACTCCACGATCGCCGTCGACCCGACGCACAGCGATGCCACGAATCTCCAGTGGCGCACCGACTCTCGCCTCGAAGTCGTCAGCGTTCTCGGTGAGGATCCGAACGACCTCGCTGCCGACGTTTCCGAGTCCGAGTACGGCGACGCCTATCGGCTTCGATGTCATGGCTGAACCTCCAAGCTGAGCAGATCTTCGATGGTTTCCCGCCGCAGGATCAGGCGCGAGTGCCCGTCCTTGACCGCAACCACAGCGGGCCGCGTCAGCAGGTTGTAGCGACTGGACATGGAGTAGCAGTAGGCCCCGGTGGCCGCTACCGCGAGCAGGTCACCCGGCCCGACGTCTGCCGGCATCCATGTGTTCTTGATGACGATGTCGCCGCTCTCGCAATGCTTTCCGACGACCCGAGCCACGACGGCCTCGGCATCGCTCGTGCGCGAGACCAGCCGACAGTCGTATTCGGCCTGGTACAGCGAGGTTCGGATGTTGTCGCTCATGCCGCCGTCGACGCTGATGTAGCGCCTGCGCGTCGACTTGTCGACGGTGACGTCCTTGATCGTGCCGACCTCGTAGAGCGTGACGGTGCCCGGTCCGGCGATGGCGCGGCCCGGCTCGACGGCGATCGTCGGGACCGGTAGTCCCACTGCGGCGGACTCCGTCTCCACGATGGTGGTCAACTTCGCGGCGAGTTGCTCCACCGGCGGCGGATCGTCACTCGGCACGTACGAAATACCCATGCCGCCACCGAGATCCAGCGTCGAGATCTGCGCGGTCTTGTCGACGCCGAACTCCGAGACGATGTCTCGCAGCAGCCCGATGACCTTGTGCGCTGCCAACTCGAAGCCGTCGACCTCGAATATCTGCGAACCGATGTGACTGTGCAGTCCGACGAGGCGAAGGTTGTCGGCAGCGAACACGCGCCGGACGGCGTCGAGCGCAGAGCCGTCGGCGAGCGAGAATCCGAACTTCTGATCCTCGTGCGCGGTGGCGATGAACTCGTGGGTATGCGCCTCGACACCGACGGTGATGCGAATGAGAACGTCCTGCACCACACCGGCCGCACCGGCGACGCAGTCGAGACGGTCGATCTCGATGTTGGAGTCGAGCACCACATGTTCGACGCCTGCGCGCACGCCCGCCTCGAGCTCGGCTACCGATTTGTTGTTGCCGTGCATGGCAATTCGGTCGGCCGGGAATCCGGCAGCCAACGCGATGGCCAGCTCGCCTCCGGAGCAGATGTCGAGTGAGAGCCCTTCGTCGGCCACCCAGCGTGCGATCTCGCCGCACAGGAAAGCCTTGGAGGCGTAGTGAACTCGTTCGGGTGCCCCGAATGCGGCGGCCATCTCACGGCAGCGCGAACGGAAGTCGTCCTCGTCGATGACGAACAACGGTGTGCCGTACTGCTCCGCGAGATCGGTGACCGATACTCCGGCGAGGCGGACGGTTCCGTCCTCACCGCGCTCGGCATTGCGGGGCCACACCTGCTCGGGCAGCGTCGTCATCTCCGACGCGTCGGCCGGGCGATGGGACATCGACTCCTTCGCGGGGGCGTCGGCATGCTTGGGTCCTGCCGGATGTGCGCTCACATGCGCTCCGGTGCGCTGACCCCGAGCAGTTCGAGGCCGTTGGCCAGGACCTGCCGGGTCGCGTTACCCAACGCCAGTCGTGCGGTGTTCACAGGTCCGGGCTCCTCGTCTCCTTGTGGAAGTACTCGACACGCACCGTAGAAGCGGTGGTAAGCACCCGCCAGCTCTTCGAGGTAGCGGGCGATCCGGTGTGGTTCGCGCAGTTCGGCAGCGCTGGCCACCACGCGCGGGTACTCGCCGATCGTCCTGATCAGCTCGCCTTCCTGCTCGTGGGTGAGCAGGCTCAGATCCGGCTGCTGCGCGCTGATTCCCAGTTCGGCGGCATTGCGCGCGAGTGAGGCCAGGCGGGCGTGGGCGTACTGGACGTAGTACACCGGATTCTCGTTGCTTGCGCTCGCCCACAGGGCGAGGTCGATGTCGATGCTGGAGTCGACGGACGACCGGATCATGACGTACCGGGAGGCGTCGACGCCGATGGCTTCGACCAGGTCGTCGAGGGTGATGACGGTTCCGGCACGCTTGCTCATCTTCACGGCCACGCCGTCGCGCACCAGGTTGACCATCTGGCCGATCAGCACCTCGACGGTCGCGGGGTCGTCTCCGAACGCAGCTGCGGCCGCCTTGAGCCGTCCGATGTATCCGTGGTGGTCCGCTCCGAGCATGTAGATGCACAGATCGAAGCCGCGCTGCCGCTTGTTCTGGAAGTAGGCGATGTCGCCGGCGATGTAGGCGGCGTTGCCGTCGCTCTTGATGACGACACGATCCTTGTCGTCGCCGTACTCGGTGGACCGTAGCCACCAGGCACCATCCTCCTCGTAGAGGCTCCCCGAGCTCTTGAGGTATTCGACCGACTTCTCGACCTCACCCGAGTCGAACAGCGAATTCTCGTGGAAGTAGACATCGAAGTCGACGCCGAACTCGTGCAGATTGGCCTTGATCCGGTCGAACATCAGCTGGGTGCCGATGGCTCGGAACGTCTCTTCCTGGGCCTCGGGGGCCAGCGCGAGCGCTTCCGGCTCCTGCACCAGCACCTGCTCGGCGATCTCGGCGATGTACTCGCCTGCGTAGCCGTTCTCCGGAGCGGGTTCACCCTTGGCCGCGGCGATCAGCGACCGGCTGAAGCGGGCGATCTGTGCGCCGTGATCGTTGAAGTAGTACTCGCGAGTGACCTCCGCACCATGTGCGGTCAGGATGCGACCGAGCGCATCGCCGACGGCTGCCCACCGGGTACCGCCGAGGTGCACCGGCCCGGTCGGGTTGGCCGAGACGAACTCGAGATTGACCTTCTTGCCCGTCATCGAGGAACCGCTGCCGAAGGCCGCGCCTTCGGCGAGCACGCGGGCAACGATTTCGCCCTGCGCTGCAGCGGCCAGCCTGATGTTCAGGAATCCGGGGCCCGCGACGTCGGCGTCGGCGATGGCTGCGTCGGCGGCGAGAGCCTCCGCGAGCCAGCCGGCGAAGTCGCGGGGGTTGGCTCCGGCCTTCTTCGCGACCTGGAGTGCCACGTTGGTCGCGTAGTCGCCGTGCTCGGGATTTCGGGGACGCTCGACGGTCAGCTTCGCAGGGAGGACTGATGCATCCAGGCCGCGGTCGGCAAGCACCTTCGCGGCGGTCGCGTGAAGCAGTTCGGCAAGATCGGCGGGAGTCACAGGTAGCTATCCTATTGGCTGGTGCGCGGCGTCCTCGCATCCACTGCCCGTCTGCCGGCGAGCAACCTCGGACTGCGCGGTCCGCGCAGGCTCTGAGCACGCTCTCAGGCAGAGAACGTACAGTGAGGGCGCTCTGCGCTGATGGTCATCGGACGATGCTGTCACCAGCAGATACGCATCACCAGCGCAACCGAACACCACCTTTCCTCGACTGAGAGAGCAACTACAGCGATGCCAACGGGTCCCGACAAAGGCAGTCAGAACAAGTCGGCTGCGAAGGCAGACAAAGCCATCAATGCAGCCAACAAGAAGTCAGCTCGCAAGAAGAAGGGCGGCGTGCCCACCGCGACGGGCAGGCAGATTCCCTGGCTGACAGTTGCCGGTGTCGTTGTCGTCGTCGGTCTCGTTGCGGGCCTCGGGATCAATCTGTATCCGAAGTACCAGGACCGCGCCGAGGCGCAGAAGTTCGCGCCGAGCGAGGCCAATCAGGATCCGTCGACCGGCATCGAGGGTGTCGCGATCCAGGAGTACCCCGCGGCTCTGCACGTCGGGCGCACACAGCGGGTCGCCTACGACCAGTCGCCGCCGTTCGGTGGACCGCACGATGCCGTGTGGGCCACCTGCACGGGAATCGTGTACCCCGAGGCCATTCGCACCGAGAATGCCGTGCACTCGCTCGAGCACGGTGCCGTCTGGGTCACCTACAACCCCGACGATCTGAACGAGGACCAGGTCCAGTCGCTGGCCGATCGCGTCGACGGTGAAACGCAGATGATGATGTCGCCGTACCCCGGCCTCGATTCCCCGGTCTCGCTGCAGTCCTGGGGCCACCAGCTCAAGTTGGACAGTGTGGACGACGAACGCATCGGCCAGTTCATCTCCGCCCTGCGCCTCAACCGTTTCGCCTACCCCGAGGTCGGGGCCAGCTGCGCATCGGTGCCTGGAACCGGTGACAACGCCTTCGACCCGGACAACCCGCCCCTGTTCGACGCCTCTGCACCCGGCGCGGACGCGGTACCGATGGACGGTGCCGGCATCACCCCCGATGCCAGCGAGACCGGCGGGACCGGCGGAGTTCAGCTGCCGAGCGATCTTCAGGTCCCCACCAACTGATGACCGAGCCGACGACAAACGACAGCGCGGACGCCACCGCGTCCGCCACCAAGCCGAGCCAGCGCACCGCGCTGGTTGCGCTGGCGCTGATCGCCGTCCTGGCGATCGGTTTCGCGCTGGGCTTTCTGGTGCAGAGTCCGTTCCGGGACGACAACACCGCACCTGCTGCGGACTCGGTGGACGTCGGCTTCGCGCAGGACATGACCGTGCACCACAACCAGGCGATCGAGATGGCGGCGGTGGCGTTGACCAACGCGCCGGATCAGGCCGTCAAGAGCCTGGCGTTCGACATGCTCACCTCGCAGCAGAACCAGGTGGGACAGATGCAGGGCTGGTTGGCCCTGTGGGACCGAGCGCCGATCTCGACCGACGGCTACATGACCTGGATGGCCGAGGACGACTCTCACGCTCACTCGATGGGCGGGATGTCCATGGATCCCGGATCCTCGGATCCCACCAGGGCCATGCCCGGCATGGCCAGTTCCGCTGAGCTCGCCGCGCTTCGCCAAGCCACCGGCTCGGATGTCGACGTGATGTTCCTGCAACTCATGCTGCGCCACCACGAGGGCGGCCTGGCGATGATGGAGTACGCGCAGACTCACGCGCAGTCACCGGCGGTGATCAATCTGGCGAACTCCATGGTCGCCACCCAGACCAGCGAGTCGACGCTGATGAAGCAGATGCTCGCCGAGAAGGGTGCGCAGCCGCTGCCCGAGGGGTGATTTCGGCTCGGGTCGCGGATGCGCTAGTCTTTCGTACAGCCCAACAGGCACACCGGTTAGTCCGGTGCGCCCCCGTAGCTCAGGGGATAGAGCGTTCGCCTCCGGAGCGAAAGGCCGCAGGTTCGAATCCTGCCGGGGGCACACATCTTTCACGCATGTCACCGTCGTACGGTGGCTGCTCGAACGAGACGGTGGACTTCGATGTCCGAGAATCTCCCCCGAGTCGAGACCGTCGTCGACGACCTGTACTCACTCCCTCCCGCTGATTTCGTCTCGCATCGTGCGGCGTACGTCACCCGGTTCAAGAAGGCTGGCGACAAAGCCGCTGCCACCCGAATCGGTGCCCTGCGCAAGCCCACGGTCGTGGCGTGGTTGGTGAACACACTGGCTCGACGAGACGAATCGGCTCTGGCGGAACTGTTCGATCTGGGTGAGCAACTCGAACGAGCACAGCAGCGCGGCGACGGCCCCCGACTGCGTGAATTGTCCACTGCCCGAAGCACTTCGATACGCGCCCTGACCGATCGAGCAGTCTCGCTCGGACGCGACCTCGGGGCGACCGTCGGCGACAACGCAGCCCGCGAGATCTCCAACACCCTGAACGCGGCGATGGCCGATGCGGAGATACGCGACCGCGTCCGCGCGGGCAGAACCGTGGTGGCCGAAACGTACAGTGGCTTCGGGCCTGCGCTGCTCTCGATCGTGCCGGACTCGCCCGACGATGACGACGCCACCGCCGATGACGACCCGGTTTCTGCCGAGGTCGAGGACAACCGGGAGAAAACCGACGAAGCCGAACGAAACCGACTGCTCGCCGAACTCGAGTCGGCCGAATCCGATCTCGATACCGCGCGAACCGAAGTCGACGAAGCCCAAGCGGACACCGAACGAAAAGCGTCCGAACTGCGCAGCGCTGCAGAAGAAGTCGAGCGAATCGAGACCGAGCTGAAGGCTGCCGGAGCCCGCGCGCAGGCTGCGCGAGAAGCACACGAGGCCGGTGTCGTAAAGGCGGAGTCGACGGCGGCGGCACTCGAGGCAGCCCGCGCCCGGGTCGTCGAAGCCCGGTCGGCTCTCGACTCCCTGACCTGACCTACCCTGGCGGGGTGACCACACGCTGGCAAGCCGAGAACTCCGCAGACGATTCCGCGCGCTACATCGAGCGATTCGACCGCCTGGCCGAACGCGGCGTGGATCTGCACGGCGAAGCCCGCATGGTCGACGCGGTGGTCTCGCCCGCGTCGAGCATTCTCGATGCCGGATGCGGGACCGGCCGACTCGGTGTCGAGTTGGCCCGCCGCGGACACCGTGTGACCGCAGTGGATCTCGATCCCGTTCTGGCCGAGGCCGCTCGAGCACACCCCGAACTCGACGTCCATGTCGCCGATCTGACGACGCTCGATCTGGGCCGGACGTTCGACGCGGCCGTGGCAGCGGGCAACGTACTCGTTTTCATGAAGCCCGGTACCGAACGCACTGCGCTCCAACGCATCTGGGCACATCTGACCGAAGGCGGAGTGTTCGTCACCGGATTCGCCACCGATCGGGAGTACACCGTGGACATGCTCGACGAGGATCTGGCGGCGGTCGGCTTCGTCCTCGAGCACCGATTCTCGACGTGGGATCTGCGGCCGTGGCGCACCGACGCGGACTGGGCGGTCACCGTGGCACGAAAGCCGGCCCTGCTGGTCTGACACGGCATCGGTCGAGCGACGGGATTCGAGACCGAGGGTTGATTCGGACGCCTACGGGAAGACTGTGCGTCATGAAGGAACACATGGCGAAGCTGCGGGAATCGTTCTGGTTCATTCCCGCCGTCCTCGGGGTTGTCGCACTCGTGCTCGCGCAGGCTCTGGTCAGTCTCGATCGCTATCTGCTCGATACCCGGGTGGATCTGACGGGCTCGCTGCTCTATCACGTGGGTGCCAGTGGCAGCCGAGACATCCTCGGCGCTATCGGCGGGTCCATGCTCGGCGTGGCTGCGACGTCGTTCTCCATCACCATCTCGGTCCTCGCCACCGCCAGTTCCTCGTACGGCCCCCGCCTGGTGCGCAACTTCATGGCCGACCGCGGCAATCAGGTGGTGCTCGGCATCTTCGGTGCCACGTTCCTGTACTCGCTGATGGTGCTGCGGTCGATTCGCTCGATCGAATCCGACGGCTCGGTCTTCGTGCCGGACATCGCCGTCAACGTTGCCGTCGCACTCGCGGTGGTCGACGTGGGTGTGCTCGTCTACTTCATTCATCACATCGCACAGTCGATCCAGGTGGCGACGCTGTCCGGCCGCGTCCGCGACGAACTGTCGGAGTCCGTCGACGCGCTCTACCCACCCGAGCAACCCACCGATGCGGCGTCGGCAGGGGGCGTCGTCAAGCCGCCCGTCTACACCACGGTGCTGGCCGAGGAGTCCGGGGTGATCATCGACATCGACGAGGACGCCGTGTTGAACATCGCTGCCGACACCGACACCGTGATCGATGTTCATCGAGTGCCCGGTGAACATGTCGTTGCCGGTGAACCGCTCGCCGATGTTCTGGCCGATCGATCGGCGAACATCTCCGCCGACGCGGTCGGACGGGTTCGAGGGTCGTTCGCCATCGGCACCAGTCGAACACCGCGGCACGACATCGCTTTCGCCGTCGAGCAGATGACCGAAATGGCTGTGCGCGCCCTGTCGACGGGCGTCAACGACCCGTACACGGCACGCAACGCCATCGACGATCTCACGGTCGGACTGGTCGCGGTCGTCCAGCGTCCCAGGCCCTCCCGCGCTCGTTGCGGCTCCGACGGCACCGTTCGGGTGATCACCCGCCGCGTCGCGGTTCCGTCACTGATCGACCATGCCCTCGATGCGGTGCGGATCTACGGCACCGGCAGCCCCATGGTGGTGCAGGCCGGCATTCGCCTCGCCGAGCGAGTGGGTCGTGCGGCACAGGATTCGGAGAACGTCGACGCCGTACTGACTCAACTGGACTTGCTGGACCGCACCTTGGCCTCCGGCGACACCGATACCGCCCGCACAGCCGAAGCCCGCGAGCAGATCTCGCTTGCCCGCGCCGCGATCACGGATCGAGTTCCGCTCGCAGTACCTCGCGTCGTCATTCGGTAGACGCCGGAACCGGACACCGTGGGAGGATGGTCGGTATGCCAGCACCGTCTCCGCTTCCCCTCGATCCCATTGCAGAGGCACACCGCCAGTGGACCAAACACGGATGGTCCGACGCCGCCGACGGTATGGCCGCAGTGACCTCGTTGATGCGCGCGCAGCAGATCATGCTCGCCCGGGTCGAGGAAGCGTTGAAGCCGACGGGACTGACCTTTTCGCGCTACGAGCTGCTGACGTTGTTGACCTTCACCAAGAACGGGGCTCTGCCGATGGCGAAGGCGAGCGCACGTCTGCAGGTGCATCCCACGAGCGTGACCAACGCTGTCGATCGTCTCGAGTCCGTGGGATACGTTCGACGCATCCCGCATCCGAGCGATCGGCGCACCACACTGGTCGAAATCACCGAGCAGGGGCGCACATTGGCCGTCGAGGCCACAGAGCGGTTGAACTCACTGGTGTTCGCACGCCCCGGTCTGGCACGGGACAAATTACTGGCGCTCGTTCGGATCTTGGCGGAACTACGTTCGGATGCAGGCGATTTCGACAGTGACGAGATCACTACATCGTTCTGAGTTCGATCGTGACTCGTCACAAGACAATGGCACACCCGTACCGTTCGTGGTGCAATTGCTCCAGGAACAGGTCGGAGCCGATCTGCTGAAGGGCGGGGCGGGGTGCTGGTTTTGGGGGTCGGGGCGGGTGCGCACGGCGCACGCGCAATTCTGACGTATCTGGACAGCCCCCACCGCACACCCATCGTGTCCAGGACGGTGCGCCGAGCCCCGGGTCAGTCGCTGTCCACCACGATCGCCACCGGCGTCGACGCCATCCACTCCATCGCCGCGACGATGTCGCTCCCGGTTCAGTTCTCCGCCATCGCCTATCGGGTTGCCACCGATCCCGGCTCGGTCGCCACCAGCGGTACGGCCCGCACGGCCTCGCTCGTTCCGGAAACCGCTGCGCAGGTGCGCTATCTGCGCTTCATCGGGCTGGTGCCCAATCACGGCGTCACTGTGTTGTGCGATATCGGAAGCACCGGAACCACTGTCACCGTCATCGACCTGGCGTCCACTCGCACCCTCATGACGCGGCGCACTGCCACGTTCTGCGGCGACGATCTCGATCACTCGGTTCGACGGCTGCTCTCGTCCAACGGTGTTCGTATCGGAATCGACGCCAGCCGGTCCATCAAGGAGCAACTGAGCGTCGACTCCGTCGTCAGCACCACCGATCCATCCGGTGCCGCGCGGCATGTGCTGACCCGACGTGACTTCGACGATCTGATCGCCGGACCGGTGCGGTACGCGGGCATGCTGGTGGAGCAGACCATCGAATTGTCCGGTGCCAGACCGCAGTCCATCGTCGTGGTGGGCGGCGGCGCGAACATCACCTCGATCGCGCGGTCACTCGAGCTGCGAACCGGCCTGACGACGCTGGTGCCGTCGATGCCGGAGTTGGTCTCGGCCCGCGGGGCCGCCCTCCTGTCCCCCGACAGGTAGAGCGACCCACAAGGCGACGCTACCGGTGCTGGAAGTTCGGCGTTCGCTTCTCGATGAAGGCCGACATGCCTTCCTTCTGGTCTTCGGTGGCGAAGGTCGAGTGAAACACGCGGCGCTCGAACAGAACACCCTCGCGAAGGCTCGACTCGAACGATCGGTTCACTGCTTCCTTGGCCATCATGGCGACCGGCAGCGACATCTCGGCGATGGTGGTGGCGGTCGCGATGGCGTCGTCGAGGAGATCCGCGACCGGCACGATGCGCGAGACCAGCCCTGCTCGCTCGGCTTCCTCGACCTTCATGTTGCGACCGGTCAAGCACATCTCCATGGCCTTGGCCTTGCCCACTGCACGCGTCAGGCGCTGCGACCCGCCGATGCCCGGAATGACGCCCAGCTTGATCTCGGGTTGCCCGAATACCGCGGTGTCCGAGGCGATCAGAACGTCGCACAGCATGGCGAGTTCGCATCCACCGCCGAGTGCGTAACCGGACACCGCCGCGATCAACGGCGTTCGAGCCGATGCCAGTCGGTCCCAGGCGGCGAAGAAGTCGTCGAGATACACGTCCATGTAGGACTTGGGCTGCATCTCCTTGATGTCGGCCCCGGCCGCGAAGGCCCGTTCGGAACCGGTGATGAGAATTGCACCGATGTCGGAGTCCGCGTCGAGTTCCTCGACCACCGAGACGACCTCGCGCATCAACTGGGAATTGAGCGCGTTCAACGTCTTGGGACGGTTGAGCGTGATGATGCCGACGCGTCCCCGACGTTCGAGCAGAATGGTCTCGTAGTCACTCACAGGTCTGCTCCGTTCGAGCGCTCGCGGATGTCGTTGATGATGCCGGAGAAGTCCACATCGGTGCCGCCCCCGGTTGTTTCCTTGAAGCGAGCGTACAACTCGGCCGCCCGTAGGCCCAGGACACCCTCGACACCGTTGTCGCGCAGTGCATTGGCGGCCAGGCCCAGATCCTTGTCCATGAGCGCCGCGGCGAAGCCGGGCTTGTACTCGTTGTTGGCGGGGCTCGTCGGTACGGGACCGGGCACCGGGCAATTGGTCGTCAGTGCCCAGCATTGACCGGACGCAGTCGAGGCCACGTCGAACAACGCCTGGTTGCTCAAGCCGAGTTTCTCCCCCAATACGAACGCCTCGCTGATGGCGATCATCGATACTCCGAGAATCATGTTGTTGCAGATCTTGGCTGCCTGGCCGTTGCCCGCTGCGCCGCAGTGCACCACCTTGCGACCCATGACGTCGAGAACTGCTGCAGCAGAGGCGAAATCCTCTTCGGAACCGCCCACCATGAATGTCAACGTTCCCGCCGCCGCTCCCCCGACACCACCGGAGACCGGTGCGTCCAGACTGCGGTGGCCTGCCTCGTGCACCAGCTTGTGCGCGGTGTGCGCGTCGGCGACGTCGATGGTCGAGGAGTCGATGAACAACGTGCCCGGCGCGGCAGCGGGCAGCAGGTCCGCGTACAACCCGAGTACCAGTTTGCCGTTGGGCAGCATCGTGATGACGATGTCGGCATCGGCGACGGCGGCCACGGCCGATTCGACCACGGTGACGCCGTCCTTCGTGGCCTGATCGAGCGCGGCGGGCACCAGATCGAAGCCCTGCACCGTGTAGCCGGCCGCAGCCAGATTGGCGGCCATCGGTCCACCCATGTGGCCGAGGCCGATGAAGCCGATCGTCTTCTCGCTCATGACTGCTCACCTTCTGTGTGTGCGTTCGACAGGCCCAGTTCCGCGTCCCCGAGAGGTGCGAAGTACCGGTCGACGTCCTCGGGCGTGACGTCTGCCGACGTACGCGGTTGCCATTGCGGGTTGCGGTCCTTCTCGACCACCTGTGCTCGAATTCCTTCGACGAGGTCGTGACTGCTCAGGGATGCGACCGACACGCGGTACTCCTCGTCGAGCACCGCCTCCAGCGTCGGCAGTGTGGCCGCCCGGCGCAGCGACCTCAGCGTCACGGCCAGCGACACAGGCGATTTGGACGCGATGTCCTCCGCGGACTTCTGCGCCTCCGGCACCGTGCTGGCTGCCAGAGCGTCGACGATGCCCTGGACGTCGTCGCCTGCATAGCACTCGTCGATCCATCCCTGCTGACCGGTAACCGTGGACTCCGGTGCCGGCTCGCTGAACGTCGCGACGGCCTCTCCGACGCTGACCGTCTCGAGTGCCGAGTAGAAGTCTTCCAGCTTGTCGGACGGGATGTAGTGATCGGCGAAGCCGACTGCGATGGCGTCGCCGGCATTCATCCGCGCCGTGGTGAGCGCGAAGTGGGTGCCGATCTCGCCCGGAGCACGCGAAAGTAGGTACGTACCACCCACATCCGGAACGAAACCGATTCCGACCTCGGGCATCGCGATCTTCGATCGCTCGGTGACGATGCGAGTGTTGGCATGTGCCGAGAGCCCGACGCCTCCGCCCATGACGATGCCGTCCATGATGGCGACGAACGGCTTGGGGAATCGAGCGATCGCGGCATTGAGGATGTACTCCTCGCGCCAGAAATCCTTGCTGCCGCTGCCACCGTCCTTGGCGTCGTGGTAGATGGAGACGATGTCTCCGCCTGCACACAGTCCTCGCTCACCGGCTCCGGTCAGAAGGACGACATCGACAGCGTCGTCGGTTGCCCACTGCGCCAACGTCGGCGCGATCTCACGCACCATCGCATGATCGAGCGCATTGATCGCTTTGGGGCGGTTCAGGGTGATCCGACCGATTCCGCCGGAGACCTCGAGGATGACGTCGCTCATGCGGCACCCACGATCGAACGCGCCACAACCACTCGCATGATCTCGTTGGTCCCTTCCAGAATCTGGTGCACCCGAAGGTCACGAACGATCTTCTCGACGCCGTACTCGCTGAGGTAGCCGTACCCACCCAGCAGCTGCAACGCGCCGTTGGCAACCTCGAAACCGGTGTCGGTTCCGAAACGCTTCGCCATCGCGCACATCTCGACCTTGTCCGCAGCATCGTTCTGCAACGCGTCCGCGGCCCGCCACAGCAGCGTGCGGGCGGCTTCGAGTTCGGTCTTGAAATCGGCCAGTCGGAACTGGAGCGCCTGCGCATCGAGCAACCGTGCTCCGAACGCCTTGCGCTCGGCCAGGTACGCAACGGCCTTGTCGAGGGCGGACTGCGCTCCGCCGATCGAACACGCGGCGATGTTGATGCGTCCGCCGTTGAGTCCGTTCATGGCGATGCGGAACCCGTCGCCCTCGTTGCCGAGCAGATTCTCGGCCGGAATGCGGACTCCTTCGAGAACGACCTGCCGGGTGGGCTGAGCGTTCCACCCCATCTTCTTCTCGTTGGCTCCGAAGGACAGTCCCGCCGAATCCTTCGGCACGATGAACGCGGAGATGCCACGAGGGCCCGGTGCACCGGTACGCGCCATGACGACGTACACCTCGGAAGTGCCTGCGCCGGAGATGAATTGCTTGACGCCGTCCAACACGTATTCGTCACCGTCCCGGACCGCCTTGGTGCCGAGCATCGCGGCATCCGATCCCGCGCCGGGCTCGGTGAGGCAGTAGCTGCCCAGCTGATCCATCGTGCACAGGCCCGGCAGCCATCGCTGCCTCTGCTCGTCGGTTCCGTAGGTGTCGATCATCCAGGCGACCATATTGTGAATGGAGATGTATGCCGCGATGGACGGGTCACCGGTGGCCAGCTGCTCGAAGATCCGCACCGAATCGACTCTGGTCAGACCCGATCCGCCCACGTCCTCGCGAATGTAGATGCCGCCCATTCCCAGTCCCGCTGCCTTGCGCAGCACGTCCACGGGGAAATGCTTGCTCTGGTCCCATTCGATCGCGTTCGGGGCCAGAAACTCGTCGGCGAATTCACGAGCGGTGTCGTTGATCGCCCGCTCGTCCTCGTTCAATGTGAACATCGCCGAATCAGTCCATGTTCGGAATGACGAAGTGATTCTGTGCCGCAGCCTCTTTGGTGCCCGACGGCCAGCGCTGCGTGACGGTCTTGGTCTTGGTGTAGAAGCGGATCGAATCGGGTCCGTGCTGGTTCAGATCACCGAATCCCGAGCGCTTCCAACCGCCGAACGTGTGGTACGCGATCGGTACCGGAATCGGCACGTTGACCCCGACCATGCCCACCTGGACGCGGGAGCAGAAATCGCGTGCAGTGTCGCCGTCACGGGTGAAGATGGACACGCCGTTGCCGTATTCGTGCTCGGTGGGCAGGCGCAGCGCGTCCTCGTAGTCCTTCGCACGAACGACGATCAGGACGGGCCCGAAGATCTCTTCCTTGTAGATCCGCATGTCGGTCGTCACTCTGTCGAACAGTGTTGCGCCCGCGAAGAATCCACCCTCGTGGCCTTCGAGGCTGAAACCGCGCCCGTCGACGACCAACTCGGCACCCTCGTCGACACCGATCTGGGTGTAGTCGTTGACCCGCTTCAACGCATCGCTACCCACGAGCGGGCCGAAATCCGCGTCCTCGTCGTCGGAGCGACCGATCTTCAACTTCGCCACCCGCTCGGTGAGCTTGGCGACGAGCGCATCCGCGGTCTCTTCACCGACCGGAACCGCGACGGAAATGGCCATGCAACGCTCGCCCGCGGAACCGTAGGCGGCACCGAGAAGGGCGTCGGCGACCTCGTCGAGATCGGCGTCGGGCATCACCAGGGCGTGGTTCTTGGCTCCACCGAAGCACTGTGCGCGCTTGCCGTGTTTCGCTGCGGTCTCGTAGATGTACTGCGCGATGGGAGTCGAGCCGACGAACCCGATCGCCTTGACGCGGTCGTCGGTGAGCAGTACGTCGACGGCGGTCTTGTCACCGTTGACGACGTTGAACACACCCGGCGGCAGTCCTGCTTCGAGGAAGAGTTCGGCGAGCTTGAGCGGGACGGACGGGTCGCGCTCGGAGGGCTTGAGGATGAATGCGTTTCCGCAGGCGATGGCCGGGCCGGCCTTCCACAGGGGAATCATCGCGGGGAAGTTGAAGGGGGTGATTCCGGCTACGACGCCGAGCGGCTGACGCATCGAGTAGACGTCGATTCCGCCGCCTGCACCCTCGGTGTACTCGCCCTTGAGCAGATGCGGAACGCCGACGGCGAACTCCACGACCTCGACGCCGCGCTGAATGTCGCCCTTGGCGTCGGCGATCGTCTTGCCGTGCTCGGAGGACAGCAGGCGGGCCAGTTCCTCGGTGTCGCGAGTGACGAGCGCCAGGAACTTCATCAGGACTCGGGCTCGGCGCTGCGGGTTCCACTTGGCCCATTCACGTTGGGCCTGTTCGGCATCGGCGATGACGGCCTCGACCTCGGATACGTCGGCCAGGGGAACACGGGCCTGAACCTCGCCGGTGTTGGGGTCGAACACGTCCCCGAAGTTTCCGGAGGTGCCGGCGACATGCTTGCCGCCGATGAAGTGCGTGAGTTCGCGAGCCATGGAGTTTGTCCGTCCTCGAGCGTGGAAAGTGAAGTACGCCCATCCTATAGTCGGATGTCCACGTAAGTCCAGAAGTCGTCACATTCGGTCGTAGAACTGCCTCAGATCGGCACCGGCGCGACTGACCTCGGCCTCGGAGGAGCCGTCGGCGCGGAAAATTCGACGCAGGATCAACGGATCGAGATCGTCCATCGCCGGAGCGAACGACACCTGGGGAAGTTCGGGGAACGACGCGCGATCGCCGAACCAGTCATCGGGGTCGAACTCGTCGTCCCCGTCGCCGACGCCCTCGATCAGTTGATCGAGATCGACTCCACGCAGCGTCAGGATGGTGGCAGCGGATGCGTCGATGTGCTCGGCGGCGATGTACATCAGCGCCGCCGCGTGTTTGCAGGGCCACCCGTCGTCGGGGCACGTGCAGTCGAAATCGAGCTGCCCCTTGTCGTGCGGCAGCAACACCGACGCCAGCGCCTGCGGAATGGCGTTGGAGGCCAGCTCGGCCAGCATGCCGGGGTTCGAACGCACCCGGCCGACCAGTGCGGCAACCTCACCCTGCGTGAGCGGGTCGACGGTGACCGAGGCCGAGAACGGCTCGAGCTGACTGCCCTGCACCTCGCCGTATATCTGCCCGCGCTCGACCCCGAGAGTGAGCACCTGCCCTTGGCGCGCATACGTTCTACCCCGAGCGATCCGGCCCGGATCCGCGAGGTCTTCCATGGCTGCCACGAAATGCCTGCCCCACCACGTCTGCCCGAAGGCGCCGCGCTTGTTTCTGGACTCGATGCCGCCCTTGGCTTTTCGACGCTTGGCGTACTGCGAGAAGTCGACCATCACTCCCCCACCGCATCCTCACTGAGGCGGAACAGTTCCTGCAGCTCCGCGGTGTCCATCTCGGTCACCCAGTTCTCGCCGGTGCCCACCGCCAGATTCGCCAGGTCCTGCTTGGAGACGAGCATCGAGTCGATCCGTTCCTCCACGGTGCCCACGCACAGCAGTTTGCGCACCTCGACGTTCTTGCGCTGCCCGATGCGGAAGGCCCGGTCCGTCGCTTGATTCTCCACCGCCGGATTCCACCAACGATCGAGATGAACGACATGGTTGGCGGCCGTGAGGTTCAACCCGGTGCCGCCGGCCTTGAGCGAGAGCATCATGATCGGTGGACCGTCGTCGCTCTGGAACTTCTCCACCATCTCGTCGCGCTTGGCCTTGCTCACCCCGCCGTGGAGGAACGGCACCTCGGTGCCGAACCGTTCGGCGAAGTAGGGTGCCACGAGCTCACCGAACTCCCGAAACTGCGTGAACAACAACGCTTTCTCATTGTCGCCGAGAATCGAGTCGAGCATGTCCTCCACCAAGCCGATCTTGCCGGAACGATGCTGCCCCCTCTTGAGCACCGGCGAGCCGTCGGACAGGAAATGGGCAGGGTGATTGCACACCTGTTTGAGACGAGTCAGCGCGGACAGCACCGCGCCCATGCGCTTCATGCCCTTCGCGTCGGCGATCTGCGCCATCATCTCGTCGACGACCGCTTTGTACAGCGCAGCCTGCTCGGCCGTGAGGTTGGTGCGCACGGTCATCTCGTTCTTCTCGGGCAGATCCGAGATGACCGTCGGATCGGTCTTGACGCGGCGCAGAATGAACGGCGACGTGATGGCGCGCAGACGGGAAACCGCGTTCTCGTCGTTCTCGCGCTCGATCGGAACCGAGAATCGCTTTCGGAAATCCGACGGCCTACCGAGCATGCCCGGATTGGCGAAGTCGAGAATGGACCTCAGCTCGTCGAGACGATTCTCGACCGGCGTTCCGGTGAGCGCCAGCTTGTGATCCGCGGGGATCGCGAGCGCCGCCTTGGCCTGCACGGTGCCCGAGTTCTTGATGTGTTGCGCCTCGTCGAGGACCACACGACGCCACGTCTGCTCCGCCAGCTGCGCGCGATCCTTGGCCATCAGCGCGTACGTGGTGACGATCAGATCGTGCTCGGCGATCGCCCGGTCGAGCTCCTCGTCGCGTAGTCGCGTCGGACCGTGGTGTACCAGAACCCGCAGTGCCGGAGTGAATTTCGCCGCCTCACGCTGCCAGTTTCCGACCACCGACATCGGTGCCACCAGCAGCGTCGGCGTCGCACTCTTCTCGTGCGCGAGCAGTGTCAGCACCTGCAGCGTCTTGCCCAGCCCCATGTCGTCGGCGAGTACCGCCCCGAGACCGAGCCGGCTCATGAACGCGAGCCAGTCGAGTCCGCGTTGCTGGTAGGGCCGCAGAGTCGCGTTCACACCGTCGGGCACCGGGATGGTTTCCGGAACCGCCCCGGGTTCGAGCAACGTTGCCGCCCAGCCGGTGGCGCGGATGTCCTGGACCGGAGCAGGTGGCGGATCGGCCAACGTCATCTCACGCATCAGCGTGCTGAGCGCAGTCCCGTCACCGTGATGCTCGGCGACGTACTTGGCGGCTCGCGCGAGCTGACCGCCGTCCGCGAGCACCCACTGACCGCGGAGCCGCACGAGATCGCCCTTCGAGACGGCGAGCCTGTTCATCTCCGCCTCGGTGAGCACCATGTCGCCGAGTTGGAGTTGCCAGTCGTAGGACACCAGTTCGTCCATGCCGACCGCCCGGTCGGCTGCCGCTTTCGTCACCGCCGGTGTATCGACGCGCAATCTCATCGACGGATCGAGCCTCGTCCAGGCCCGGGGAAGCAGAACCGTGGTTCCGGTGGCCTGCAGTGCCGTCGCACCGTGTTCGACGAGGTCGATGACCACCGACGTCGGAAGCAACAGATCCAGGGTGCCTTCCTGAGACGGCAGATCGCGCAGTCTCGGGTACGCCGCCACGGCCTCACCGAGCTTGCGGACAGCGATGGAGAGCAGCGTGGCATCGACCTTGCGGCTCATCGGAACCGGTCGCGGCGCTTCGCCGTCCGCGCGCAGACACACCTGCAGCGTCCAGTACGACTCCACCGCTTCCTCGGAGGAACTGTCGACGGCGTCGTCGTCATCGGGTTCGAGCAGCCGGAGCACCAGTGAGGGTTCGTCGACGGTGAGGCTTCCGCGCCACTTCTCGAGCAACGCCGACATCTGTTGGGTGCCATCGGCATACGGGTCGTCGCGAACCAGAGCCGACAACAGTGGATGCTCCGAGTCGGGTCTACCCAGAACCGATCTGACGATCGGATCGGTGAGCTCCTCCACCATGTCGTCGAGAATCTTCTTGGGCCGCTCACCTGCGCGCTGCACCGACGGCATCGCGACGGCGAGTTCGCTGAGCCAGGCACGTTGACGCTCGCCCCCGACCAGACGCCACCGTGGCCACCACTGCCCGTCCATCAACTTCAGGGCCGGAACGACGCGACCGCCGCGGACCCAGCGTTCGATTCCGCGGGCGACATGCGCCAGGTAACGGAGGTCACCGGAGATCGCCGCGTGGTCCGGCGGCGTCCGCAACAGCAGATCGGCTCCGTCGTGCGGGGCGAGTGCGATGGCCGGAACCTGCACCGGGGCCTGCGCGGTGGCGGCGCGTCCGGGTGCCGGAAACGACACCGCAGCACGGTGCCGAAACGTTCTGGTGAGCACGTGCGCGTGGGTCGGCGGCAAGTCGGGCTCATCCCCGGTGGTGATCTCGTCGTCCCACAGCATCAGCCCGGCACCGGGAGACCAGAGACCGTGCAGCATCGGTCCATCCAATCAGCAAGCACCGACAGACTTCAGGTGAGGCGCTTCGAGCGAGTCGCTGGGTGAGGCACAGTATGTACATGATCGCGTACGGCTTCAGTGAATACGGCGGACCCGACACCGAATACCTTCTGGACCTACCCGTCGCCGAGCCGGGACCTGGCCAGATTCTCGTCGCGGTCCAATCCGCCGGCGTCAATCCCGCGGATTGGAAGGTGCGGGCGGGCAATCGCAAGGACACCGTGCCGATCACCCTGCCTGCGGTTCTCGGCCGGGAAGTATCGGGCACGGTCGTGTCGGCCGGTGCCGGTGTGGCCGACTTCTCGGTGGGCGACCACGTGTTCGGAGCCACCGCGTCGGGATACGGAGGCTATGCGCAGTACACCGTGCTCAACGCGTCGAGCACAGCCCACAAGCCCGAATCCGTGTCCTGGGCGGCCGCAGCCACTCTGCCGGTGGCCGCCGGGACCGCATACGACGCGCTGGCGCGGCTCGCCGTGGGCACGGGTAATTCCATCCTGGTGCTCGGCGCGGGCGGCGGCGTGGGTTCGACCGTTCTGCAACTCGCGCGAGCCGACGGTATCGACGTTCTCGCAGTCGCGAGTACGGGCAAGCAGGAGTGGATCGAGAGCCTCGGAGCCGAATTTCTCGCGTCCGGCGCCGATTTCGTCGACTCGCTGTCACGACCGGTGAACGGCATCATCGATCTCGTCGGGGGCGAGAGCTTGCGCGCCGCCGCGACCGCTGTGACGGCGGGGATACCGATCGTCAGCGTTGCCGACCCGGTGCTCGCGGCGCAGTGGGGTGGTTCCGGTGTCGATCGCGACCGCACCACCGCGGCATTCGCCCGGCTGGCCGACCTGACTGCGTCGGGCATCATTCGTCCGCGTATCGACCATGTGTTCCCGCTCGAGCGTGCGGGTGAGGCTCTCGCCCTGGTCGAGGACGGGCACGTGCTCGGCAAGGTCGTGGTCGAGGTTCGCTGATGCCGGGTTGGCGTGAGCGGAGAACTGTCGGTGCGTTCCGGCACACTGCTGTCACAAGGAACGACGACCGAGTACGAAGATCGACGATGGGGCGTGCGTGAGAAAGCTGTGGGTGGCGGTACTGCTGGTGATCGCTGCGGCCGTGATGGCTGTGTTCGGCTCGTGCGACCGGCCCGCCATCCCCGGTTTCTCCCCCGCCGAACCCGCTCCGGGTAGTCCCACTCGCACTCAGGTCGAGCAGTTGCTCGCGCAGGTTCGCGTGGTCGCCGCCAGGCCCGACGCCCTCGGCTACGAGCGCGGATGCAAGAGCGGCGAAGGGTGTGTGTTCGGCCCGGCGTGGACGGACGACTACGACGGGCCGGGTGGTCACGACGGCTGCGGTACCCGCGACAACGTCCTGGCGCTGTCGATGACGGAAGTCGAGTTCCGGGCCGGCACTCGCGACTGCGTCGTGCTGTCGGGTTCGCTCGCAGATCCGTACTCCGGTGAGCCGATGCAGTTCACCAAGGCCGATGCCGGAAAGATTCAGATCGATCACGTCTACCCCCTGTCCGCCGCGTGGGACATGGGCGCGAACACGTGGTTGCCCGACAAGCGAATTCGGTTCGCCAACGACGTGGCGTTCAATCTGCTCGCGGTCAACGGAGCCGACAATCAGAGCAAGAGCGACAAGACACCCTCGCAATGGTTACCGCCGAACGAGGCGTACCACTGCTTCTACGCGGGAAAATACCTGTCGGTCGCCGCCCAGTACGAGTTGCCGATCACCCAGGCCGATCAGGGTGTTCTCGCTTCGGTCGCCTCGACGTGCGCGGCGTAAAGTCTCAGCGATGGCACCAGCACACGCGCGCAGCTTCCTCGACCGTGAGACACAGCTCTGCATGTCCCTGTCCGGCCGACCGAGCAACATCGGAACACGCTTTCACAACTATCTCTACGACGAGTTGGACCTGAACTTCGTCTACAAGGCGTTCACCACCACCGACCTCGCCGCTGCGGTGGGAGGCGTTCGCGCGCTGGGCATTCGAGGCTGCGCCGTCTCCATGCCGTTCAAGGAAGATGTCATCGAATTGGTCGACGTGATGCACGAGTCCGCCAGCGCGATCGCATCCGTCAATACGATCGTCAACGAGAACGGCGTCCTGCACGCATACAACACCGACTACCAGGCCGTCGCGAACCTACTCGGCGCGAGTGATTTCTCGACCGACTACTCGGTGGCCGTCACCGGCAGCGGCGGTATGGCCAAAGCTGTCGTTGCCGCGCTGCGGGATTCGGGTTACACCCGGGGTACCGTCGTCGCCCGCAACTCGAACACCGGCCCTGCCCTCGCCGAGACCTACGGCTACGACTGGTCCGCCGAAGCGGTGGGCGCAGACCTGTTGGTGAACGTGACCCCGGTGGGAATGGCCGGCGGACCGGACGCTGATTCGGCACCGTTCACCGACGAGCAGATCGACGCGGCGAAAGCCGTGTTCGACGTCGTCGCCATGCCGTCGGAGACGCCGCTGATCGTCGCCGCTCGGGCCGCCGACAAACCCGTGATCACCGGCGCTCAGGTCATCGCCCTGCAGGCGGCAGAACAGTTCGTCCTCTACACCGGAGTCCGGCCGTCGGACGAACAGATCGCGCACGCATCGGAGTTCTCGCGCAGGTGACTCACAGGTGCTGCCACCGGGGCTTGTTGGCGTAGGCGTACCGGTAGTACTCCGCGAGTGCGAGCGACGACGCCGCGGACTCGTCCAACAGCACCGTTGCGTGCGGGTGCCATTGAATGGCCGACGCCGGACAGTACGCCGACAGCGGTCCCTCGACGGCCGCCGCCACCGCGTCCGCTTTCGACTCCCCCGTTGCGATCAACACGAGGTGGCGCGCCTCGTCGATGGTGCCCAGCCCCTGCGTCAGCACGTGATGCGGTACGTCCTCGGGAGAATCGAAGAACCGGGCATTGTCGACGCGCGTCTGTTCGGTGAGCGTCTTCACCCGCGTCCGCGACTTCAGTGAAGATCCGGGCTCGTTGAAGCCGATGTGCCCGTCGGTGCCGATTCCGAGGATCTGGACGTCGACGCCACCTGCGGCCGCGATCGCGGCGTCGTACCGCTGCGCCTCTGCCGCTATGTCGTCCGCTTCGCCGTCGGGCGAGAACACTGCGGCGTCGTCCAGGTCGACGTGGTCGACGAAGTTGTCTCGAATGAACGAGAAGTACGACTGCTCAGCGGTTTTCGGCAGTCCGATGTACTCATCGAGGAGGAAGGCACGACAGTGCGCGAACGACAGGCCGTCCTCTCGATGCCGCCGCGCCAATTCGCGATACGTGCCCACCGGGGTCGACCCGGTTGCGAGGCCCAGTACAGGAGTGGAGCCGGCGGAACGACTCAGGTTGCCGGTGGAGCCGGCTCGTACTATTCGTTCGACGATGTCGGCGGCCGTTCGATCCACTGCGTCGACCCCCTCTAGGATCACTACCTCCATCTAGCTGCCCTCTCCGATTACAGTTCCGCCTCTGATCACCTGCAGTGGCTCGAACGCCGCGTCGACCACCAGGACGTCGGCTCTCATGCCCTGTTCGAGGCAACCGATCTCGGAGTCGAGGCCGATCGAGGCCGCCGGAGTCGACGATGCAGCCCGCACGGCCTCGACCAGGGGCACGCCGGCGTCCAGCACGGCTCGGCGCACCAGGTCCAGCACGGTAGCGGTTCCGCCCGCGATCGGAGCGGTCTCGTTGTCTGCGTCGCGGGACAACCGTGCAACCGCGTGGCGGACGGTCACATCCAATGGTCCGAGTCGATAGCGACCGTCCGGCATGCCGGCTGCGGCCATCGCGTCGGACACCAGCGCGATCCGTGCGCCGCCGACGAGATCGAACACCGCACGCACGGTCTCGTCGGCGAGATGCACTCCGTCACCGATCAATTCGAGCACCATCACGCTGCGCGCCGCGGCCGCCAGGCACTCGCTCACCGGGCCCGGCGACCGATGATGCCAGGTCGGCATTCCGTTGAACAGATGTGTTGCAGTCATGGGGCCGTTCCCCAACGACTCGATACCGCGTCGCGTGGTGAGCGCGTCGGCGTCCGTGTGCCCGATGCTCGGCAGTATTCCGTTCTCCCGCAACATCTCTGCGATGACCGCGAACCCGTCGATCTCGGGCGCCAGGGTCATCGACCGCACCGCGCCGCGGCCCGCGCCCAGTATGTCGCGGAGCAGTCCGGGATCTCCGCTGCGCAGCGACGCCGGGTCCTGTGCGCCGCAGCGTGCGACGGCGAGAAACGGCCCCTCGAGGTGGACGCCTGCGATGTCACCGGATTCGTACAGATCGGCCGACAGTGACGTCTGCGCGATCAGCCGATCCGGCGGTGCCGACACCAGTGACGCGAGCATCGTCGTGGTCCCGCGAGAGCGGTGATGCCGTACCGCCGTCATGAGATCGACGGCCGGTGAATCCGGAAACGACGCCCCAGCTCCACCGTGGCAGTGCAGATCGACCAACCCGGGGAGGATCGTCGAATTCGTTTGCGGTACGGCCTCACCGGGCCACGCCGATGTCGGCCCGACCCACGAGATCCGGTCTCCCGTCGATGCGACGACGCCGTCCTCGATCACTCGGTCGCGCGTGACGACCCGTCCGCGGTGCGTCGTCGCAGTGGATGCGGTCATGCTCGATCGGGTTCGAGCACGGCGTCGTCCTCACGTCCGGGGGTGCGCAGGTTCCACTTCTTGATGACGAAGCTGAACAGGAAGTAGTAGATCACCGCGTACACCAGGCCGATCGGAATGAGGAGCCATGCCTTGGTGGCGATTCCGTAGTTCAGCAGGTAGTCGATGCCACCGGCGGAGAAGAAGAAGCCGTCGTGGATTCCGAGGGCATTGGTCAACGCCATCGAGGTTCCGGTCAACACTGCGTGGATGATGTAGAGCGGCCAGGCCACGAACATGAACGAATATTCGAGCGGCTCGGTGATTCCGGTGACGAAGGCAGTCAGGCCGGTGGACAACATGATTCCGCCGACGATCTTCTTCTGCGACGGCTTGGCGTTGCGGTAGATCGCGAATGCCGCAGCGGGGAGGGCGAACATCATGATCGGGAAGAATCCGGTCATGAACACTCCGGCGGACGGGTCGCCGGCGAAGAACCGGTTCAGATCGCCGCGGACCAATTGACCGCTTGCATCCTGGTAGTCCCCCACCAGGAACCAGACGACGGAGTTCAGAATGTGGTGCAGCCCGGTGGGAATGAGCATGCGGTTGGCGAAGCCGTAGATTCCGCTGCCCACCACACTGTGGTCGGCGACGGTGTTGCCCACCCATTGTAGAGCGCTGTAGAAGAGTGGGTACACGAACGACATGATCACGGCGACGACGAGTCCGGTGATCGCCGTCATGATCGGCACCAGACGACGGCCGCTGAAGAAGCCGAGATAGTCCGGCAGCTTCTGGCGATAGAAACGCTGCCAGAGAATTGCCGAGAGCAGTCCGATGACGATTCCTGCCAACACGCCGTAGTCGATCACGGCCGGGTCACCGTTGGCATCGACCTCTCCGTCGAGCACGACCGGCGACATTGCCGTGAAGACGCCGTTCATCACCATGTAGCCGACCACCGCTGCGAGCGCGGTCGAACCATCGGACTTCTTGGCCCAGCCGATGGCGATACCGACCGCGAAGATGAGGGGAAGCCAGGTGAAAACCGACTGACCGGCGGCGGAGATGACCGCAGCAGTGGTCTCCAGTGCGCTGAATCTCCCCAGCAGGTCGTCCTGACCGAGCCGCAGGAGAATTCCGGCGGCAGGCAGAACAGCGATCGGCAGCATGAGGCTGCGACCGAACCGCTGCAGCCCGGCCAATGATCGTGATTCCTTCTTCGGCTCGGTATCGATCGAGTCCGTCTTCTTCGGGGTCATGGCGACCTTCTCTTCGAGGCTGGTCCTTCGAGGGCGATTTCGCTGTTGTGACCGGATGCCATCAGGGGTACTGTCCGGTCATTACCAGTTGTAGTTTGGCCAGGTGGCAGGCTCGTGTCAACCCGGCCGTGTGATCCACTCGACAGATACAAGCCGGCAGAAAGCGAGAATCCACATGTCCAAAGCGGACGCGATCGTCGAAGGCCTCGGCGGTGCCGACAACATCGTCGAGATCGAAGCGTGCATCACTCGGCTGCGCACCGAGGTGAAGGACGGGTCGTTGGTGAACGAGGCGGCGCTCAAGGCGGCAGGTGCCCACGGCGTATTTCACAAGGGAACCGCCGTTCAGGTCATCGTCGGTCCCGAAGCGGACACGCTCGCCGAAGACATCGGCGACATCCTGTGAGCACAAGGACGATCCTCAGCCCGGTTGCCGGGCAGGTCATCTCGCTCGCCGACGTGCCCGACCCGGTGTTCTCGGCGCAGATGGTCGGCTCCGGTGTCGCGCTACGCCCGGCTCCGAGCGACGGGTCCGTCGAGGTTCGTTCACCGGTCGCGGGCACGATTCTCAAACTTCACCCGCACGCGTTCGTCGTCTTCACCGAGGACAAGGCGGGCGTGTTGGTGCACATCGGCATCGACACCGTGAAGATGAAGGGCGCGGGCTTCGAACTCGTTGCAGCAGAGGGCGATCGAGTCGAGGCCGGCGACCTCGTCGTCACCTACGATCCCGCAGCGATCGCGGCGGCGGGCTACTCGGATGTCGTTCCGGTGGTGTTGATGGATTCGAAGCCGGATTCGGTCACGAGTGCGAGCATCGACGACACCGTGGCAGTGGGCGACCTTCTGTTCGAGCTGCCCTGATCTCACCGACGCTGCGGGGTGCGTCGCCCGCCTTCGACTTCCATCGACAGTTGATACCGATCGCAGCGGTACCAGCTCTCGGTATGTTCGAGCGGCTCGTCGCCGCTGAAGGAGACGCGGTCGAAATACAGCACGGGGGCGCCACGCTTGGTGCCGAGCAGGGTGGCGGTATCACTGTCTGCTGCAGTGGCTTTGACGGTCTGCTCGGCCCGGTCGATGGTCAATCCGTAATGGATCTGCACGGCCTCGTACACCGATTTGCTCAGGTCGTGCTCGATGAGGCCGGGGAGCAGGGAAGCCCGGTACCACGCATCGTCGACGCTGACCGGTTCGGCGTCGGCCAGTCGTAGACGCTTGACGTGGTAGGTCTGTTCTCCGTCGGCCAGGCCGAGGGCGCGAGTCGTTGCCGCCGAAGGGCTTTCGAGCCGTGCGAACAGCACCACCGTCGTCGGCGTCAATCCTTGCGCGCGCATCTCCTCCGAGAACGACGCCAGGTGCAAACGAGACTGCACGGTGCGACTGGCCACGAACGTGCCCTTGCCACGCACCCGAACCAGGTGTCCGTCGTTGACGAGCTGGCCGATGGCCTCGCGGACGGTGATGCGGCTGACGCCGTAGTCCTCCATCAGTTTTCGCTCGCTGGGCATCAGATCGCCGGGCTGCAACTCCTTGGTGCAGCGGTGCAACAGAATCGCGCGAAGCTGTTCGTGCTTCGGAACCTGACTGTCCCTCAGATGTACGGGCATCACCACTGCGCCGGCCTTTCCGTCACTCGCCGACCCAGCGGTACGGACTGGTCCGGTCCAACCCAAAGACTACGTCACGTCGACCGTGCCCCGACAGCGTTCGGCCACCGACTCGGAGCGCCGACCCGGCTCGACGGGAAACGACGCGACAGGCGACGGCCCACAGTGCATCATCGTCAGTCGTGACCACTGCCGACGCCGCCGACAGACCGACGCCGCTCTCGACCCCCATCAGCGCGGGAATCGTGGCCTCACTGGTCGGCTTCACCAGCTCGTTCGCCGTCGTGCTGACGGGCCTGCGGGCGGTAGGGGCCAGCCCGACCGAGGCGGCCTCCGGATTGCTGGCGCTGTGTGTCACCCAGGCCGTGGGCATGATGTGGCTCGCGCGCAGATACAGACAGCCCATCACGCTGGCGTGGTCGACGCCGGGCGCTGCGCTGCTCGCCGGAACCGGCATGGTGGTCGGAGGGTGGCCCGCCGCAGTGGGTTCGTTCGTCACTGTTGGGGTGCTGATCGTCCTGACCGGCCTGTGGCCACGACTCGGCGCCGCGGTCTCGAAGATCCCGATACCACTCGCTCAGGCGATGTTGGCCGGAGTGCTGCTACCGCTGTGCGCGGCACCGGTCGTTGCATTTGCCGACTCACCCGCCCGGATAGCTCCGGTGGTACTCGTCTGGCTCCTGGTACTTCGATTCAACGCGCGATGGGCGGTTCCCGCTGCGTTCCTCGCGGCGGCTGCAGTCATCGCAGCGGACTTGATCGGCGGCGGCACACCCATCGCGGCATCCGATCTGATTCCTCGGATCGACTGGACGATTCCGCACTGGACGTGGCAGGCGACCGTCGGTATCGCGGTGCCGCTGTACATCGTCACCATGGCGTCGCAGAACATCCCGGGCACCACCGTCATGGCGTCGTTCGGCTACCGAATTCCTTGGCGTGCGTCGATGACCGTCACCGGAACCGGAACCGTCCTCGGGGCTTTCGCGGGTGGGCACACGATCAACCTCGCCGCGATCAGCGCTGCGCTCGCGGCGAATCCCGGTGCCCATCCGGACCCGAAGCGGCGTTGGGTCGCGGCTTTCTCCGCGGGCTCCTCGTATCTGGTGTTGGCGCTGCTGTCCGCGGCACTGGCAACCCTGGTTGCCGCAGCGCCTGCAGGCGTGGTCGAAACCGTTGCCGGACTTGCCTTGTTGGCAACTCTCGCGGCGTCGTTGTTCGGTGCACTCGAACATGCATCGGACAGGGAGGCGACCGTTCTGACGTTCCTCGTCGCCGCTTCCGGCCTGACATTCGCAGGAATCGGCTCCGCATTCTGGGCACTGGTGGTCGGGCTGGTGGTCCGTGCGATCCTGCGTCGTCGGTCCCCGGCGACGCCCGCTCCCGACGCCACTGGTTAGGGTCACGTTCATGACCGATCAGGTGAACCCAGGGCCGGAGTTGTCGCACGCATCGGATTTTCCGGCTCTGTGGCCCGTGACGACGCGATGGGACGACAACGACCACTACGGCCACGTCAACAACGTCACCTACTACGCGTATTTCGATACCGCCGTCAACGGTTGGTTGATGGAGACGACGGGACTCGATATCCGGACACTGCCGGCGATCGGAGTCGTCGCCGAAACCTCGTGCCGCTACCTGTCCGAGCTGAGCTTTCCGGATCGCCTTCAGGTGGGCTTGGCCGTCGAGAAGCTGGGCACACGAAGCATCGTGTACTCGCTCGGGTTGTTCCGCGAGGCCGGCGACGATGCGTTGGAGTTGGCGGCGAGGGGTCGATTCGTACACGTGTACGTCGATGGGGTCACCCGTAAGCCGGTGGCGATTCCGCCCGAAATCGAGAGCGCAGCGCGCACTTTGGTGATCGGGACCGCGTCGAGCTGACCGACTAGAGGCCGATCTCGTCGGCCGTACGCAATGCCCTGGTGACGATGTCGTCGATGAGCGTCGTGGTCGGCCCGCCTGCCACGGCCCGGTTTCGCGAGTCGGCTTCCATCCGCCGCATGACGCCTTCGGCGATGATCGAGAGCTTCCACAGCGCCAACACCTGCCAGAATCCGACGTCGGAGACGTCGCGCCCGGTGTGCTGCGCATACGACTCGACAAGCTCGGCCCTGGTGGGAAAGCCCGGCAGAGTCGACGCCATGAACGGACCGGCGACCCCGTCGTCGGCTTGCGGCCAGTAGGCCAGCAGACCGCCGAGGTCCGCCAACGGATCTCCGAGTGTGCACAGCTCCCAGTCGACGACCGCCGCGACACGGCCGTCTTCGCGGGCCGTGATGACGTTGCTGAGGTGGAAGTCGCCGTGCACCAGGGTCACCTCGTGCTGCGGAGGAATCCCCGCTGCCAATCGAGTTGCCAGCGAATCGATACCGGGTACGTCGCGAGTGCGCGAGGATTGCCACTGCTTCGTCCACCGGGCGAGTTGGCGAGCGGCGTACGGTTTGTGACTGGCCAGATCTGCCAGACCGGCGGAGTCGAGATCGACGCGGTGGATGTCGGACAGCGCCACCGTGAGGCCGAGTCCGATGCGGCGTCGGTGATCGGGGTCGAGTTGTTCGGCTGCCGCCACCGAGTCGACGACGATCCCGTCGACGAAACTCATCAGCACGAGCGAGACCTCGGACACCGAAGGATCCTCGGTGATCGCAATCATCTTCGGAACCGGCACCGCCGTGTTCTGCAGGCCGGACAGAATTCGATGTTCGCGCACGACATCGTGTGCGGAGGCCAGCAGATGCCCCAGTGGTGGACGTCGAAGCACCCAGTTACTGCCACCGGCGTCGCGGACGGCGTAGGTGAGATTGGACTGACCGTTGCCGATCCGCTGGAAGGTGAGGGGCGAGGTTGCGCCTATCCCCAATCCTGCGATCCAGGTCGATACTGCGTCTTCGTCCAGTCCCACTGCGCCCATACAGAACCCTCACTTCGCCGCGCGACACCGTTGTCGACTGCCGTCATCGGAATTCGACCGATAGTAGCGAAGCGGAACCTGCCCTGATGCGAAAGACTCCGGGCCCGGGACGAGTCAGCTGGCGCGCACGAACGCGGGGACCAGATCCGGTGCTGCGGCCGGCACCGCTGCGCCGCGCTTGGCGGCGATTTCGTCCACTTCACCGATCAGCATTGCGACCAGCGTCTCCGGTTGGGCCGCCCACACCGAGGAGATGTTGCGCACCTCGGCCGGAGCGAAGAGGCCGCTGTTGGTCAGCGCATCGATCCACTCGGCGACGGCCTCGGCGGTGGGCTCGGGCACCGTGGATCGGTCGAGAGAGTCCGCCTCGAACTCGTTGCAAAAGAAGGCGCGGACCATGTCGAGCTGTCCCTGAGACATTGCGGTCATGTTCTTCTCCTTCGAGTGTCCGGCGTCCGTAGTTGTCGAATACCCCGTGCCGACGGGTTACGACGGGTAGCACGGTCCGTTTCCAGATCGTTATCGTTCGGGCTGTAACGGTCGAATGCGGGTTTCCGATGCGGCTGAAACTACGCCTTTCCGGTGGGTCTCGCCCAGGGTGAACTGGACTATGTGAGTATCGTCACACAGATTTACCCATCCGATCAACGCTTTGCAACGAAGTCATAGTTCGCTTTACGAACTGCTGTGACGGGGAACAATGCGAGTACAAACGCCCAGCTGAGAGGGCCGAGGCCCGACCCGGGGTGCTGTTCGGCACTCGGACATGAGCACCACCGAATCGAATCCACTCCGCTCCATTGCAGGTCAGAGGATTGTTCGGACGCATGAAAACATGCTCGTACACCTGCATTTGGCGCTGAAACAAACTTCGAGAATTTGACGAGGCGGACTCTGCCCCTCCACGATTCATGGTTCCGCACACGCGACCCGGTGTGATCGAATCGTTACCAGAGCAGTGATCAGCCGGTTCCCAAGTTCCTCACATCCTCCGTTCAGCAGGTTCTGGCACCGTGGCACCCATGCCACCACCGAGCCTGGACTCCGGACCGATTCGCGCGTCGACCGACGCAAAGACGACTGCGCTGCCGTCCAGCACCTCGAGCCGCAGACGCAGGCGCGCCGTCATCGCGCGCTCGGCCGTGTCAGGTGCCTCTGCGGTCCTGCTGCTGATCTTCCTGATGCGGGCACCGCACATCGCAACCACGACGTCCTGGGAATCGACCCCGGCCGCGGCACTGGCCGCTCATCTACTCGATGCGATCGATGTGACCGCGGTGTTGATCGCCGTAGCCGCGCTCGCCGTCGTGGCGCTGATACGCAAGCTGCCGTACGGCATCGGGGTGGTGATTGCCTGCACCGTCGGTGCCGTCGTGACCAGTGCGATCGCTCGCGAGATCATGGGAGCGTCGATGCCGTCCGCAGACCTTCCTAGCGGTCAACTCGTCGCCGTGGCCTCGCTGCTCGGAGCTGCATCCATGGTGGCGTCCGCGGCGTGGCGGCCCGTGATCCTCGGTCTGGGAACCGTCGCAACACTCGTAGTGGCGGCGGCCGCCCTGATCGTCGGATCCTTGTCCATCACCGGGATCGTGAGCGCCGCATCGATCGTGTTCGTGTGGTGGCCGGCGTGCTCGATCGTCATGCTCTTCTCGCCCGATGCAGCTGCCCGTGAAGCCCGCAACCCGATCGATACGGCCGCTCTGGCCGTTCGACGCAAGACGGGGCGCTCCCGGTGACGAACAACCGGAGCGCCCCATCGGTACTGCTGACTGCCCGTGACTAGAGAGCCTTGAGCTCCTCGGTCACCTCCGAAACCGATTTCTTCGCGTCGCCGAACAGCATCGAGGTTCCCTCGGCGAAGAACAACGGGTTCTCGATGCCTGCGAATCCGGACGACATCGACCGCTTGAGAACGATGACCGACTTCGACTGATCGACGTTCAGGATCGGCATCCCGTGAATCGGGCTCGACGGATCGTTGCGCGCCGCCGGATTCGTGACGTCGTTCGCGCCGATGACCAACGTGACGTCGGTACGGGCGAACTCGTCGTTGATGTCGTCCATCTCCTTCATCGCGTCGTATGCGACGTCGGCTTCGGCAAGGAGCACGTTCATGTGCCCGGGCATGCGACCGGCGACGGGGTGAATGGCGTATTTGACCTCGACGCCTTTCGATTCCAGCAGCTTGGCCATGTCCTTGACCGCGTGCTGCGCCTGCGCAACGGCGAGGCCGTATCCGGGAACGACGATGACCTGGTTGGCGTACGCCATCTGGATGGCAGCGTCGGCTGCGGAGGTGGCCTTCGCCGTTCCGCCGCCTGCACCCGCAGGACCTGCAGCAGCGTCGCCCCCGCCGAATCCACCGGCGACGATCGCCGGAATGGAACGGTTCATGGCCTTGGCCATCAGGTTGGTCAGGATCGTGCCGGACGCGCCGACGATCATGCCGGCGACGATCATCGCAGTGTTGTTGAGCGCCAGGCCTGCGGCCGCCGCAGACAGACCGGTCAGAGCGTTGAGCAGCGAGATGACGACCGGCATGTCTGCGCCGCCGATGGGCAGCACGACCGTCAGACCGAGAATTCCGGCGAGTACGAGAACCGCTACGATCCACCACTGCGACACCCCGCCGCCCGGAGTGGCGTTGATGCCGATGACCACGGCGGCGCCCACAGCACCGATCAGCAGCAGAGCATTGAGCGGCTGCTGCAACTTGCCGATGGTGATGGGCGAGCCGGGCAGGGTCTCCTGCAGCTTGAGGAACGCGATCAGCGATCCCCAGAACGAGATCGACCCGATGATGGCCGCGAACAGCGACCCGATGACGATGTGGACCGTCGGCGATTCACCGTGCTTGAAGTTCGAGAATCCCGACGTGTCGAGGAATTCCGCCCACGCGATCAGCGCAACCGTTCCACCGCCGACGCCGTTGAACAGGGCCACCAACTGTGGCATCGCGGTCATCTTCACTCGGCGAGCAGGCGGGATACCGAGCGCGACGCCGACGACCAGGCCGACGACGATCAGAATCCAGTTTTCGGTATCGCGAACAGAGATCAACGTCGCCACGACGGCGAGGAACATGCCGACAGCGGCGATCTGGTTGCCACGCACGGCTGTCTTCGGTCCGGTCAGACCCATCAGTCCGTAGATGAACATGCCGAAGGCGACGATGTAGAGAATGTTGACGAGATTGTCCATCAGGAGTCAGCACCCTTCGTGGCCTTGGCAGGAACGGGCTTGGACTTGAACATGCCGAGCATGCGGTCGGTGACCACGAATCCACCGATGACGTTGACCGTTCCGAACACGAGAGCGACGAACAGGATGACCTGCAGGCCGATGGACGGATCCTCGACCTTGCCGAGCACCACCAGGGCACCGAGCACGACGATGCCGTGGATGGCATTGGTTCCCGACATCAACGGGGTGTGCAAGGTGTTGGGCACCTTGGAGATCACCGCGAAGCCGACGAACCCGGACAGCACCAGGATCGCGATGTTCGCGAGCAGCGGGGTGTACATCAGTTCTCCTTCTCACGTGTCACGCAGGCACCGGCGAGAACCTCGTCCGAGAAATCCGGAGCGAGCTTGCCGTCGACCAACATGAGTTCGAGCAATGCCGAGATGTTCTTCGAGTACAGCTCGCTGGCGTGCTCGGGCATCGAGGCCGGCAGGTTCAACGGGGAGCAGATGGTGACGTCGTGCTTGACGACGGTCTCGCCGGGCTCGGTGAGTTCACAGTTGCCACCGGTTTCCCCTGCGAGGTCGACCACGACGCTGCCCGGCTTCATGCCCTCGACGGCCGCGGCCGTGACCAATCGCGGGGCAGGGCGTCCGGGAACCAACGCGGTCGTGATGACCACGTCGAATCCCTTGATGGCCTCTTCGAGAGCCTTCTGCTGTTGCACCCGCTCGTCTTCGGTCAGCTCACGCGCGTATCCGCCCTCGCCAGCGGCGTCGATCCCCAGATCCAGCCACTGCGCGCCGACGGATCGAACCTGATCTGCCACCTCCGGACGCACGTCGTATCCGGTGGGGCGGCCGCCGAGACGCTTCGCGGTGGCGAGCGCCTGCAGACCTGCCACGCCGACGCCCAGCACCAGCACGGTAGCGGGCTTGACGGTGCCCGCAGCGGTGGTGAGCATCGGGAAGAACCGGGTGGACTCCGACGCTGCCAACAGCACGGCCTTGTAGCCGGCGACGTTGGCCTGAGAGGACAGTGCGTCCATCACCTGCGCCCGTGAGATCCGCGGGATCGCCTCGACGGCGAAAGCCTGTACTCCGGCCGCCTTCAACGCCCCGATGCTGTTCTCCGCGTTGCGCGGTGCCAGAAATCCGATGAGCGTCGAACCCGACGTCAGCTTGGCGATCTCGGCGTCGGACGGCGGCGCGACCTTCACCACGACGTCGGCCGACCATGGATCACCGATGGTCGCTCCGGCGGCGACGTACAACTCGTCGGGAATCAGAGCGCCGAGACCGGCGCCGGACTCGACGACGATCTCGACGCCCTTGCCCGCCAGGGAGGCAACGATCTTGGGCACCAGAGCGACACGACGTTCGCCCTCCCCCGATTCCCGAACCACACCGACGACAGTCGTGGATCCCGAACCCTTCTCAGTGCTCTGCGATGTATCCAAATCTCCGTCTTCCTGCGTTGAATGGTGTCCACGAATCGACCAACGGCTCCGAGCCTGCGACGAGCGGACGAACCCATGCGACAAGGCACAAGGTCCCTGATAGTAGCCAGAGGAGACAGACCGCGGGTAGCCCGGAACACAGTCCGATTCGTTCTGAATCGAGTCCGTTTCGACATTCCTCGGCCACGGGGAGCGCAATTGTGATGCGCGCCATATGGGTCTATCGGTGATGAACGGACCCTACAGTGACAACCGTGGAATCTTGCATCTTCTGTGCCATCGTCGCGGGCGACGCTCCCGCGCATCGCGTGTTCGAGAACGACCATGCTGTCGCGTTTCTCGACATTCGGCCGGTCACTCGCGGCCACCTGCTCGTCGTTCCGCGCGAGCACGCCACCGATCTGAATGCGACCCACCCGGACGCGGCCGCAGACGTGTTTCGCGTCGGGCACACGCTGGCGCGCGCGGTCCGGCACTCGGACCTGCGCGCCGACGGAGCCAATCTCGTGATCAACGACGGTAAGGCCGCATTTCAGACGGTCTTCCACCTGCATCTGCACGTGGTGCCTCGTTGGCATCGGGACCGCTTCCGGTTCGCGGCCGGCTTCGTGACACGTCGTCTGAGTGAGCCCGAGCGTGTCGCGGACGCCGTTCGTGTCGGGTTGGCCCGGCTCGATGGCGAACCGACGGCATGAAGCTGTTCCTGTCGTCGTACCGATTCGGTGGCCACTCCGACGTTTTCGTCGAGCTCACCGGCCCACCGTCCGATCTCGCCGTGATTGCGAACGCATCGGACGCGTGGCCGCGCGCCGCTCGCGAATCCTCGCTCACAAGCGAGTTCGTTCCGCTGCGGGCGCTCGGGTATCGGCCTGCCGAGCTGGATCTGCGCGAGTACGTGGGTCGGCCCGCTGCTCTCGAGCGCGCCCTCGACGACTTCGGCGCGGTGTGGGTTCGCGGGGGCAATACGTTCGTCCTGCGCGCTCAACTCGCCCGCTCGGGCGCAGACGAGGTCATCGCCGAGCGTGTTCGGCGAGGATCGATCGTGTACGGCGGATACAGCGCGGGCGCGTGTGTTGCCGCACCGTCGTTGATCGGCGTCGAGGACGCGGACGACCCCGGCGAGGTTCGGCCCGCAACAGGTGTCGATCCGGTGTGGACCGGACTGGGCCTGGTCGGTTTCTCGATCGTCCCGCACCTGAATTCCGTTCTGGACGAGAACGATTCGGGGCAAGCAACGATGCAGCGCCTGCGCAGGGACGGCATCGACTGCCGTGGGTTGACCGACGAACAGGCCATCGTCGTCGATGCGTCGGGAACGCGTGTGCTCGGTAGTTGACCGTCCTTCGGCCCGGGCGAGTCTTCAGCCCAGGCGAGCAAGTGGAGCGAGTCGGTCCAGCGAGGACCACGCCAGCGAGCACCGTCTGGCGGTCATTTCGTCCGCATCGAGCACCAGCATGTCGAACAACTGGCGAGGGGCCTGATGCCACGAGTCGGCAATCTGCGCGATGGCTGCTCGATCGAAGAGCCCCGACTGTGTCAACGCCTGAACCCACTCGTCGATCTCGCCTCGGTGAATGCGCTCGATGGTGTCGTATTCGATTCCGCCCCCGAGAAATTCGTACGAGAACATCGCGGCCACGTAGTTCCAGGAGTCACTTCCGGGATCGATCATGGTGCAGCCTCCTTGTCGACTCGCACCGCGTGGAGTGCGAGGTTCGCTGCGCTGGACGCTAGCGTGGCGAACTACAAATTTACGTGTCGACGACGCATCGATCTGGTAACGCCTGAGGCTGGTGTTACTGATGTGACTCACTTCCATCAAACGCTCACCCTCTCCCCGACGGGGTGGGTAAAGTCCGAGTTCGTGCGCACCCGAGCCGTTGCAGCCTTGATCGCTGCGGTCGCATGCGGGCTGTTCGGATGCTCGAACACGCCGGCCACCGAGGCCGGTCCGGATACGTCCGAGACGGCCGACCGACCCATCACCGAAGAACTCTTCGTCGGTGAATGCGGCTCGATGGACGACGCAGAAGTGCAGGAACTCACGGCCGTATCCGACCTGACGGCGGTGTCCGAGAACGCCATTCGTTGCCGCTGGGAATCCACGAGCGGCGCGTACGCGATGTTCACCTGGTACCGCGGCAGCCCCATCGACCGAGAGAGTTCCGTGGCCGAGGCCGTCGGTCGCACCATCGAGCGCATCGATGTGGACGGTCACCCTGGATTCACCGCCGCGGCGTCGGGAGCGTCGTGCGAGGCCGGAGTCGAGAACGGGGACGGCTTCGTGCACTGGTCCGTCAACTTCGTGGTCGACGGCCCCCGCGATTCCTGCGACGTCGTCGAGGATCTGGCCAGAATCACGATCTCGAAGGCGAAGTAGCCCGATGTCGACATTCCGCTCCGCCGATTCCACCCGCCGCGTCGTCGCCGCTGTCCTCGTCACTGCGGCCGTCGGTACCGGATGCACCACCACCGTGACCGGTACGGCCGTGCCCGCTCGATCCGGCGGCAGTGGGCAGTTCGACAAGCTGCTCGAGGAGTGCATCGCCGTCCCCGATCCCACCATCGCCGAAACAGTGGGTGCCGACCTCGTCGAGCAGTACTTCTACGGTGCAGTGTGCATGTGGACCGGCATCGGCGGCGGCGGACTCATCGATGTGACTTTCGCCTGGTTCGAGAACGATGCACTACCGCGCGAGCGAGACCTGGCCGATCGGCTCGGCTACGCGACCGAAGACGTCGCCGTTGCCGGCACCACGGCGTTCCTGTCACGACGGCCGGACGATCCGTCGTCGTGCGGAATCAGCGCGGCGTACTCGGGTGTCATCACTTGGTGGGTGCAGTACCGAGGCGCCAGTCCGGCCGACCCGTGCGCCGCCGCCACCGAACTCGCAGAACTGACGCTGCAACGCAATCAGTGACCGAGCGCCGACCGGCCCCGACTCCACCGCACACGCGGCCGTGACACACTCGAGTGGCGACGGTCACAACTTCGATGTGAGGAGACCGAGATGTCGGTGACGACCGATACAGATGCCCGCCTGAGCGAGCTCGAATCCCTGCTGTCACCCGGCGCGGTGGTCACCGACCCGGACATCACCGAGGGCTACCGACGCGACTGGGCGAAGGATCCCGACGCCGGCACCCCACTGGCCGTCGTGCGCGCACAATCCACCGAGGACGTTCGTGCCGTCATGCGGTGGGCCACCGAGCACAACGTGGCGGTCGTCCCACGCGGCGCCGGGTCGGGCCTGTCCGGTGGTGCCACCGCCGTGGACGGCGGAATCGTGCTCACCACCGAGTTGATGCGTGAGATCGCCGTCGACCCGGTGACCCGCATCGCCGTTGTACAACCCGGGCTGCTCAACGTCGAGGTCAAGAAGGCCGTCGCAGAACACGGCCTCTGGTACCCACCGGACCCGTCCTCGTTCGAGATGTGCTCCATCGGAGGCAATGCGGCCACCAATGCGGGCGGCCTGTGCTGTGTGAAGTACGGCGTCACCACCGATTACGTTCTCGGTCTCGAGGTCGTCCTGGCCGACGGTACCGCCGTCCGACTGGGTGGGCCACGCCTGAAAGATGTTGCGGGCCTGTCCCTTGCGAAGCTGTTCGTCGGCTCCGAGGGCACGCTGGGCATCATCACCGAGATCACTCTTCGACTGATCCCGGCGCAACCTCCCGCCAGTACGGTGGTCGCGTCGTTCGCGTCGGTGCACGACGCGACCGCCGCAATTCTGGCCATCACCCGGAACCTGCGGCCGTCGATGCTCGAGTTCATGGACCGCGCGTCCATCGGTGCCGTCGAAGATGCCATGAACATGGGACTCGATCGCGAGGCGGCAGCGATGCTCATTGCTCGGTCCGACTCCCCCGGCGCCGACCGAGGTCGCGAGATCGAGATCATGGCGGCCGCGTGCACCGAGGCCGGCGCATCGGATGTCTTCACCACCGACGACCCCGACGAGGGTGAGGCCTTCGCTGCCGCACGGCGATTCGCCATTCCCGCGGTCGAGCGACTCGGCAGCCTGCTGCTCGAGGACGTCGGCGTTCCACTGCCCGCACTTCCGGCCCTCGTCGACGGAATCGCCGAGCTGTCCACGAAATACGATGTGCTGGTGGCGGTCATCGCCCACGCCGGTGACGGCAACACCCACCCCTTGATCGTCTTCGACCCCGAGGACGCCGACATGACACGGCGCGCCAACATCGCCTTCGGCGCGATCATGGATCTGGCGATTTCGTTGGGCGGCACCATCACCGGCGAACACGGCGTCGGTCGCCTCAAGAAGGCCTGGCTGCCCGATCAGGTCGGTGAGGACGTCATGGAACTCACCCGCAGGATCAAGACTGCCCTCGATCCAGCGGGCATCCTCAACCCCGGTGCGGTGCTGTGATCACCCGTCGACGGTGAACCCGTCCGCCACCGTCAACACCTCGTCGAGGATTTCCAGTCCCTGACGAATCTCGTCCTCGGACGTCGTCAGCGGCGGCGCGATCTGGAGGCGATTGCCCGATACGAAGGGCCACAGACCGCGGGACTTCGCCGCTGCGGTCACCGTGCCCATGGCCGCCGCGTCCTTGCCCGACGCGGCGAACGGCACCAACGGTTCCCTCGTCTGGCCGTCCTTGACCAATTCGACTGCCCAGAAGAATCCCTTGCCGCGCACCTCGCCCACGCTCGGATGAGATTCGGCCAGCTTCGACAGGCCCGCCCCGAGTACGTCCTCGCCGACGTGACGCACGTGCGGAAGAATCTTGTCGCGCTCGAACACTCCGATGGATGCCACGCCGGCCGCGCACCCGAGCACGTGACCGGAATAGGTCAACCCGCCGGGATAGGGCTTGTGATCGAACTGCGAGGCGATCTTCTCCGAGATGACCACCCCGCCCAGAGGCACGTACCCGGAGTTGACGCCCTTGGCGAACGTGATCAGATCCGGTGTCACATCCCAGGCCTGGCATGCGAACCATTCGCCGATTCGCCCGAACCCGACCATCACTTCGTCGGCGATGTAGACGATTCCGTACTTGTCGCACAGCGCCCGAACGCCGGCCAGATATCCGGGCGGCGGGATCAGCACACCGTTGGTGCCGATGACCGATTCGAGAATCAGTCCGGCGATGTTCTGCGCACCCTCGAGCACGATGACCTGTTCGAGGTGTGCCAGTGCTGCGGCCGTTTCGTCCTCGGGAGTCGTTGTCCCCCATGGTGACCGGTAGGGATACGGCCCGAAGAACCGGACGACGTCGACGTTGGTGGGTTCGGTGCCCCAACGCCTCGGCTCACCGGTGAGACCGATCGCAACTCCGGTTCCACCGTGGTACGAGCGGTACGCCGCAAGCATCTTAGTGCGTCCGGTGTGCTGTCGCGCCAGCCGCACCGCGTGCTCGACGGCTTCTGCGCCACCGGTCGTGAAGAACACTCGGTTCAGATCACCCGGCGCACGTTCGGCGATCAACGCCGCGAGTTCACTGCGCTTGTTGTTGGCCACGGTCGGAGAGATGGTCGTCAGAACTTGGGCCTGTTCGACGATGGCGGCGACGACGTCAGGGTGTTGATGTCCGAGGTTGACGTTGACCAACTGTGACGAGAAGTCCAGGTATCGCTTGCCCTTGTCGTCCCAGAACCACGATCCCTCCGCACCCTCGACGGTGATCGGATTCAGTTCGGCCTGCGCCGACCAGGAGTAGAACACGTGATCCATCTACTTGCCGCCTTCCTCCAGTGTGACCTCCATCGGAGCGTACGACTCTCCGGTCACGTCCACACCGTCGGCCTTCAACAAATCCAAAGCCTCGGTGACGTACTCGTTGGTGTACGCCTCGGCGTCGGGGTCGGCCGTCAGCACGGTCGATCCCTCGGCATTCCGGGTGGACTTCGCGATGTCGACCGTCTGCTGCCAGGCCGCCTCGTCGATCATTCCGATCCCGTCCGCGGACGGCCAGATCAGTTTGTTGACTTCGTTGACCTGCCACAGCTGATGACTCGCGCCGAGTGTCGAGCCCGCAGCGACGGTGATGTCGCGGCACGTCTCGACGTTGTCGCGGCAGAATATCCAGCCCTTCAACGATGCCGCCAAGAATTTGACGGTCTGCTCCCGGTACGCCTCGTCGGAGAGCTTGTCGGTATTGGCCCAGATCGCGTCCTGCAGCATCGCGACACCGTCGTCGTTCCAGTTCAGCGACGTGAAATCGTCCTCCGTGTAGAGCGCACCGGTTGCGGGGTTCACGGTCTCGAGCAACTGGGCGTACTCGTTGTAGGACATCGCCTGGGCTGCGGCGATATCTCCGGACAGAAGGCCGTTCATGTCGAACTGCTGCTGCACCAACGTCACGTCGGAGGGACTGACCCCGGCCTTGGTCATACCGGCGAACAGCTCGAATTCGTTGCCGTAGCCCCAGTTTCCGACTGTCTTGCCCTGGAGGTCGGCCGGTGTGGCGATGTTCTGATCCTTGAACGAGACCTGCAATGTGCCCGACTTCTGATAGATCTGGGCCACGTCGGTGATGCCGGCTCCGGCCTCACGGGATGCGAGCGCCTTGGGTACCCACGCGACGGCGTAATCGGCCTGCCCCTGTGCGAGCACGGTTTGCGGAACGATATCCGTTCCACCGTCGAGGATTTCGACGTCCAGCCCCTGTTCCGCATAGAAACCCTGATCGACGGCGGCGAGGTAGCCCGCGAACTGGCCCTGTTTGAACCACTGCAGTTGCAGCTTGATCGTGGTGTTCCCGTCGGCCGCGGTGTCGGTGTCGGTCGTGGTGGTGCTGCAGGCCGAGGCGACCACCGCCAGAGCCATGACGACGGCGAGAAGGGGTCGGGGGGTTCGAGTGATGTTCATATCCATCTTTCCTGGGGACGACGCCGGGACACGAGTTTCTCGAGCAACAGAACAACCACGAAGAAGAGCAAACCGACTGCGATGGCACCCATCACGTAGGCCCACGCCCGGGGGTAGGCCGTGTTCGCCGCGGCGGAGGTGATCCGCGACCCCAAACCGTTCTGCAGTCCACCGAAGTACTCGCAGATGATGGCAGCAATGACAGCATTGGGAGCGGCAACCCGCAACCCGGTGAAGATGTGCGGAACGGCGGATGGGAGGCGAACGATGCGGGTGAACTGCCAACCGCCGACGGCATACGACGTCATCAGGTCGTGGTGCACAGCCGAGACTTGCCGCAGTCCTTTTGCCGCGCTGACGAATACCGGGAAGAACACGACGATGGTCACCACGAGACGCCGCGGTAGGTCGGTGGTCGAGGAGAACATCGAGTTGAACACCGGCGCAAGAGCGACGATGGGAACGGCTGCGGCACCCGCCGCCAACGGGGTGAGCAGTTCGTCGACGATTCGCAGCCGAACCGCGGCCATTGCTGCGAGGAGACCGAGCACCGCGCCTGCGATCAACCCCACGAAAGCATTGGTTCCCGTTGCCAGACTTGCCGATCCGATATTGCCGAGGTTGCGCACGAATTGCTCGGCGATGGCGCTCGGCGACGGCAGCAGGAACGACGGAACCCCCGCGACGACCGTGAGCAACTGCCACAGTGCGAGTGCCGCGGCACCGAACACCACCGGTGGCAACCAGAGCTTCATCGCAGATCCGCACTGCGCACCGCACGGCCGTGCAATGCGTCACGAACCGCGGTGATGGACGCGAAGAACTCCGCCGATTCGCGTGGATCCCCGTTCGCATCGAAACTGTCGATCGTGAGTGTGTCGACGATCCGTCCCGGCCGAGGGGACATGACAACCACCCGATCGGACAGGTACACCGCTTCGGGAATCGAATGGGTCACGAACACCACTGCTGCGCTGGACTCCTCGGCGATGCGGAGTAGGTCGTTCTGCATCTTCTCGCGGGTCATCTCGTCCAGTGCCCCGAACGGTTCGTCCATCAACAACAGTCCAGGCGTTCGAGCCAGCGCCCGTGCGATCGCCACTCGTTGCTGCATCCCACCGGACAGCTGGCTGGGAAATTTCTCTGCGAAATCGGTGAGTCCGACGAGGTCCAGCAACTCGCGAACCCGTTCTGCTCGCTGACGTTTGGGAACCTTGTGCAGTTCCAGCGGCAATGCGACATTCGATTGCACTGTGCGCCAATCGAGCAGCCCTGCCTGTTGAAAGGCGATGCCGTACTTCTGTTCGACGCGGGCTCGGCGAGCGGACAGGCCGAACACCGATACCGAACCGGACGTCGGTTGCTCGAGATCGGCCACGATGCGGAGCAACGTCGACTTACCGCACCCCGAAGGCCCGATCAGCGAGACGAATTCACCGGGGGCAATCGCGAGCGATACATCCTCCAGCGCAGTCACTCCCCCGTCGAACGTCTTCCCCACGCCCTCGACGAGTACCGCATGCTCGGTCATGACCGATCCTTTCGACCGGGCGAGCGGCCCGCATAACGGCCGAGCGCGATATCGAGCAGCGATACCAGTGCGGTCACCACCAACCCGAGCACCGCTGCGCCGAGAACAGCGGCGTACAGGCGGGACGCGTCTCCTGTTGCCTGCTGCGAGAACACGATGATCTGCCTACCGATACCGCCGGTCGTTCCGGTGGAGATTTCGGCGACCACGGCACCGATCACGGCGGCGGCAGCAGCCAGACGCAGAGACGGGATCAGGTGCGGCACCGAGGCGGGCAGGCGAAGCCGAACGAGGGTGCTCCACCATCCGGCCGCGTAACTGTGCATCAGATCGAGTGCTGCCCGATCGGGTGCACGCAGGCCGCGTAGCATTCCCACCGCCACCGGGAAGAACGCGAGATACGACGCGATGACGGTGATGCTCATCCACGGCTGCCAGGCGTAACCGCCGATGGCGATCTTCCCGCCCCAGCCCGCGACGAGCGGTGCCAACGCGATCAGCGGAACCGTCTGCGAGACGATCACATACGGCAACACGGACCGCTCGACCCACACGAACCGTTGCATCGTCACGGCCAGCAACAGCCCGACCACCGTCCCCAGCGCGAACCCGAGTACGGCGAGCCCGAACGTGAACAGTCCACTGGACACGATTGCGGCACCGACACTGCGAGCGCCGGCGACGTTCACCTCGGGCTCGGTCAGCGCCGCCAACACCGACCACACGTGCGGTAGTGCACCGTCGTCGGTACGCGGCAGCACCCGCACTCCGGCGACACTCACCCCGTTCTCGGGGACGAGCACTTTCACCAGCTCCCAGACCGCCAGCAACGAGCCGACGGCCACCATTGCCATCACCGGACGCCGCACTCCTCGATTCGCACCGGCGGAAGTGGGTGCCACCACCGCAGCCTGATCGAGCAGACTCGTCACGACGTTGCCGTCACGCTCGGGCGGATCTGCGGAATGATGCTCTCTCCGTAGGCCTCGAGTGTCGCGGCCTTGGCGTCGTGCTGCAGGTACACCGAGAACTGGTCGACGCCGAGTGTTTCCAGCTCTTTCAGCTTGGCGATGTGATCGGCCGGGGTGCCCAGTAGGCAGAACCTGTCGATCACCTCGTTCGGAACGAATTCTGCGTGCGAGTTTCCTGCTCGACCGTGCTCGTTGTAGTCGTACCCTTTGCGCGCTGCGATGTAGTCGGTGAGAGCCTGCGGAACACCACCGCCATCGCCGCCGTATCGCGAGACGATATCGGCGACGTGGTTGCCGACCATCCCGCCGAACCAACGACACTGATCTCGGGCGTGTTCGAGCCCTGCGTCGGTACCGTCGGTCACGTAGGCGGGAGCTGCAACGCAGATCGAGATCGAATCCGGGTCGCGACCCGCCTGCTCGGCCGCAGCGCGGACCCGACCGATCGTCCAGGCCGCGATATCGGGATCGGCCAGCTGCAGAATGAACCCGTCCGCCACCTGACCGGTGAGCTCGAGGGCTTTGGGTCCGTACGCCGCAACCCATACCTCGAGCCGGGACCGCTCCGCCCACGGGAACTGCACCGTCGTCTCACCGACCCGGGCGCTCCGCCCGTTGGCCAGGTTACGGATCACCTCTATCGATTCCCGCAGCGTTGCAAGGGTTGTCGGCTTGCCGCCGAGGGCACGGACGGCCGAATCACCGCGGCCGATGCCGCAGACGGTCCGATTGCCGAACATGTCGTTGAGCGTCGCGAACGTCGATGCCGTCACCGTCCAGTCGCGGGTGGCGGGATTGGTGACCATCGGGCCAACGGTCACCCGCCTCGTCGCGGCCAGAATTTGGCTGTAGATGACGTACGGTTCCTGCCACAGCAGGTGCGAATCGAACGTCCACACATGCGAGAAACCATGTGTCTCTGCCTGTCTGGCCAGGTCGACAACACGGGACGCCGGCGGATTGCACTGGAGCACTACCCCGATGTCCATGGCTCAGATCAGATTCTGAGACAAGTCGCGTCGGACGAATCGGCCGTGTCCCGCAGTGCCGGAATAGGATCCACCGTCGACGATGATCCGGCCACGCGAGATCACGGTATCGACATGCCCGTCGATCTCGAAACCCTCGTACGCCGAATAGTCCATGTTCATGTGGTGGGTCTTGTCGACGCCGATGCTGGTGTGTCCGTTCGGGTCGTAGATCACGATGTCCGCGTCGGCACCCGGAGTGATGACGCCTTTCCTCGGATACATCCCGAACATCCTGGCCGGAGTGGTGCAGCAGACATCGACCCACTTCTCCAGCGTGATCTTGCCGCTCTTGACTCCCTGGAACATCAGATCGATGCGGTGTTCCACCGAACCGATCCCGTTGGGAATCCTGGAGAAATCGCCGACACCCATCTCCTTCTGGTCCTTCATACAGAACGGGCAGTGATCGGTACTGACGGTCGACACGTCACCGGTGCGCAGGTACCGCCACAACTCGTCTTGATGTCCCTCGGCTCGCGACCGCAGTGGCGTCGAGCAGACCCATTTGGCACCTTCGAAGCCCGGTGCACCGAGTTGTTCCTCGAGCGAGAGATAGAGGTACTGCGGACATGTCTCGGCAAACACGTTCTGCCCGTTGCCCCGGGCCTGCGCGATCTGTTCCAGAGCCTGCTTGGCCGAGACGTGCACGACGTAGAGCGGTGCACCGGTGACGTCGGCCAACATGATGGCTCGATGCGTCGCCTCCTCCTCGAGCTGCCACGGCCGCGACGTGCCGTGGAAGTACGGGGCCGTGTCTCCACGCGCGATCGATTGAGCGACGAGTACATCGATCGCGATGCCGTTCTCCGCGTGCATCATCAGCAGTGCACCCGTTTCGGCGGCGGACTGCATCGCGCGCAGGATCTTGCCGTCGTCGGAGTAGAACACGCCCGGATAGGCCATGAACAGCTTGAAGCTGGTGACGCCCTCGGATACCAACTCGCTCATGGCTTTCAGCGAATCGTCGGTGACATCGCCGATGATCTGATGAAAGCCGTAATCGACAGCGCATTGCCCCGCGGCCTTGTCGTGCCATTGCGCGAGAGTGTCCTGGACGCGCTGTTCGGGTGTCTGAATCGCGAAGTCCACGATCGTCGTCGTGCCACCCCAAGCGGCTGCGCGCGTTCCGGTTTCGAAGGTGTCGGAGGCGAACGTACCGCCGAACGGCATCTCCATGTGCGTGTGTCCGTCGACCCCACCGGGAATGACGTATTTGCCGGTCGCGTCGACGACGACGTCCGCCGAGGTCTTCAGGTCCGCGGCCAGGGAGACCGATCCTGGTGCCAGCACGGCGACGATGCTCTCACCGTCGATGAGCACATCCAATTCCTGTGCGCCGGTGGTGGATACCACGGTTCCGCCGTGCACGAAGGTGGTGGCCATCAGGGTTGCACCAGCGGTCCGTATGCGTCGGGCCTGCGGTCACGATAGAAGGCCCACCGGTCGCGTACCACCTTGAGCAGGTCCATGTCGAGGTCACGCACGATTATTTCGGGTTCCGTATCCGACGCCACTTCGCCGACGAATTTACCTTCGGGGTCCACGAAATAGCTGGTCCCGTAGAAGTCGTCGTCACCGTATTCGGATTCGATTCCGACTCGATTGATCGCGCCCACGTAGTACTCGTTGGCGACGGCCGAAGCGGGCTGTTCGAGCTTCCACAGATAGTTCGACAATCCACGCGAGGTAGCCGACGGATTGAAGACGATTTCGGCACCGGCAAGACCGAGCGCCCGCCAACCTTCCGGAAAATGCCTGTCGTAGCAGATGTAGACACCGATACGCCCGACCGCGGTGTCGAACACCGGCCACCCCAGATTGCCGGGGCGAAAGTAGAACTTCTCCCAGAATCCGTTCACGTGGGGGATGTGGTGTTTTCGATACTTGCCGAGATAGGTGCCGTCGGCGTCCACCACGGCAGCGGTGTTGTACAGAAGTCCGGGCTGTTCCTGCTCGTACACGGGCAGAATCATCACGATGCCGAGTTCTTTGGCCAACGCGGCGAAACGGTCGACGGTAGGCCCAGGTACCGATTCGGCATATTCGTAGAATTTCGCGTCCTGCAATTGGCAGAAGTACGGACCGTAGAAAAGTTCTTGGAAGCAGACGACTTTCGCGCCCTGCTCGGCGGCGGACCGAGCAAACCCCTCGTGTGCCGCGATCATCGATTCTTTGTCACCGGTCCACTTGCTTTGGACCAGAGCAGCTCGAACTGTGGACATCATTGGCACTCCATCTCTCGCTGGCTTGCACCCTCGAGAATATTTTGCGCCGTGTTACGGGGTCGTTCGGCCGGTTTCGTATGTATTAATCGTCGGGACTGTTTTCACGAGTGTGGAAGGAGTGCGCGCACGGCGTCGATGGAGTCCGCGGTGGCGAGGTCCTTGTCGGGGCGATACCGCAGTACTCGCGCGAATCGCAGGGCCACGCCGCCCGGGTAGCGCGGGCTGACCTGCACACCGTCGAGTTCGATTTCGACGATCAGTTCGGGACGCAGGTACACCGTGTGCTCGTCGCGTTCGCGCTCGTGTTTCGGGAATTCGTCGGTCTGCCACTGCAACAGAACGTCGGTCAGGCCCTTGAATGTCTTACCGACCATGATCGGGTCACCGCCGTCGGGATTGCGAGCTCCGAGGTGCAGGTTGGACAGGTAACCGGTGCGACGCCCGTATCCCCACTCGGCTCCGAGGACGACGAGGTCGAGCGTGTGTTCGGGTTTGACCTTCTGCCAGCTCTTTCCGCGGCGGCCTGCGGCGTACGGCGCACCGAGCGCTTTGAGCATGACCCCTTCGTGCCCGGCGTCGAGTGCAGCGTCGAAGTGGGCCGCTGCTGCGTCCGCATCGGGCCGAACGGCACTCGGAATTCGGTGCCCCGGCGCTACCCGGTCCAGTGCGGCGAGGCGCTGCTCCAGCGGGGCATCGAGCAGGTCCACGCCGTCGAGGTGCAGGCAGTCGAAGAAGTAGGGCTGCAGCAGCAGCTCGTGTGCACTCTCGGCACCGAACCGACTCATCGTTTCCTGGAACGGCCTGGGCCGTCCGCTGTCTTCGAGCGCGAGGGTCTCCCCGTCCAGGACCACCGAATCGCACGGCAGCTCGAGAACCAGTTCCACCAGCTCGGGCACACTCGCAGTGATGTCGCGCAGGGTTCGCGTGTAGATGCTCACGTCGGTTCCGGAGCGGTGCACCTGAATTCGCGCACCATCGAGCTTGTATTCGACGGTGAGGTCGCCGGACAACTGTTCCCAGGCAGCGTGTAGAGACTCCGCGGGAGAGGCAAGCATCGGACGGACCGGGCGACCGACCTCGAGCCGGAATGCATCCAACGCCTCGACGCCACCGGTGATGGCGGCATTGGCCGTCGCAGGCAAACGACCCGAGAGCATGAATGCGCGACGCACCGGTGCCTGCGGCAGGTTCGTGGCCGCGGCAACAGCGTCGACCATGATTCCTTCGAGCGCGCCCTGACGCAGCTCGCCGGTGACGAGCCGGATCAAAAACCGACGCTCCTCGGCTGTGCTGCGCGAGAACAGGTCGGTCAGTATCGCTACCCGCCGAGCAGCAGAACCGGCCCCCGACGTCGCCGCGACCGAAGATATCGCCTCGTCCACCTCGGCAACCGTCAGCGTCGAGTCGGCAGCGGCCGCCACGTCGAGATCGGCCAGGGTGCGCCAGCCGACTCCTATCCGCCCCTGCGGCAATTCCCCCGACAGCCACGACACAGCGGGCTCGATGTCGTCGGTCTCGGCCTCGGCGAGCAGGGCAGCGATCTGCCCGATCTTGATCTTGCGCGAACGCGTCGCCGATACTGCGCGGGACGTTTCGACGATCTTCGACATCAACACACATCGAACATAACCGCCCCCACCGACAGACTCGCCTGATCAGGTCATTCCGCAGGCTCCACTCCCGCGCGCTGACATCCAATTGTTACCGGTGTGACTCGAGCGACCACTGTTCTTGCTGTTACGTTCGATTCATGTCAGCCACGTCCGTGCGACAGAACGCGCAGGAGTGGAGCCTGCGGAACGACTCCGTTGCATGGACGACGTGTCAGCTGAACCCGAGAACGCGGTCGCCCCACGCCGCGCGCATGTCACCGTCGGGGTCGTCGACGAGAGTGTCGGATGCATCGATCACCAGCGTCCAGCGCGTCTTCTCGGTGTACGGAGCCCAATGCTTGGACGCATCGAGCGCGGCGGGGACACCGTACCGCGCGAAAGCGAGCCAGCGTCTCTGCATCCGCGCGGACACCGCCATTGCGGGCTTTCGGCCACCGAGCCAGAAGGTGGGGTCTCGGTTGAGCGTTCCGAAATTGCCGAAGACGTACGGCAGCTCGGTCGCATGTCCCGCTCCCACCCGTGCGGCCTTGAGCATCGGCGTCGCATGATCGAATCGGTACATCCATGTCGGCGAATGCCTGCTGTGCGCGTCGGCGATCCACAAACTGGGCATGAGAAATCCTGCGTCCCGCGAAATAGCCTGTGCTCCAGCGGGTTTGTCCCTGTCCGGATACGCCGCCATGATTTCGGCGACACGATAGGCCGGCAGATCCGCGTGGTCGTGCGCGATGGCGCGGAACATCTCGGAGACGGTGTCCGAGGTGATCGGCATCAACGGAGACTTCATGAATCGGAAGATCGAGGGCTCGTCGTGGTTGGTGCCGATGATCAACGGGATCTTGTGCGAGAGCCCCTTCTGGAAGGCAGCCACGGGATAACGCGGAACGATATCGCCGTCGACGACCGGCGAAAGACCAAGTGTCCCAGGAACTGTCGTCGGGATCTCGTAACAGAGCGTGTCGCCGGCGGTGACCAGCCTGGTGAAATGCATGTCGAACAATTCGCCGATGTCTTTCCGGTCGACGCCCACCAATTCGAGGAATCTCGACGCCACCGCGGCTCCGCGGTCGGGGCCGTACACCGAGGTCGCAGGCGCGCTCTGCACGATAGCGCGCTGGAACAGCCCCTCGGCCTTGGGAGAAGTCATCAACGTGGTGACCGACGCTCCCCCGGAGGATTCACCGAACACCGTCACCTGATCGGGATCACCGCCGAACGCAGAGATGCACTCGCGGACCCACTGCAGTGCGGCAATCTGATCTCGCAGCCCCAAATTGGTCTCGAACGTGTGCTCGTCGGTGGAGAACGAGGAAAGGTCGAGGAACCCGAACGGGCCCAGCCGGAAATTGATGGTCACCACCACCACGTCGCCGTTCTCGCTGAGGTTCCTCCCGTCGTAGACCCGCTGGGCGGACGATCCGAGCGAGTACGCACCGCCGTGGATCCAGACCAGCACCGGCCGCAGTTCCGCGCCGGGACGGGGAGCCCAGATGTTGAGCGTGAGACAGTCCTCGGAAATCGACAGCGACGGATCGATCGGCACCGGACTGTCGCGACCCTGCGGAGCCATCGCACCGAACTCGAGGCCGTCAAGCACTCCCGACCAGGGCTGCAACGGACGCGGCGCACGGAACCGGAGCTTGCCCACCGGCGGCGTCGCGTAGGGAATACCCCTCCAGGCCACGATGGGCGACGCATCGGCAGCGACCGGATAGCCGAGAACGTCGCCGTAGGGCGTGCTCACGAGCACGGTGGAATCGGACGCAGCGGAGTCAGACGCGGTGTCCATGGAACCTCCCCTTCGGTCGTTGCCCAACGTACCAACATCAACCATCCCCTCGGCGACGATACGCACAGCGTCGACGCCCGCGAGCGAAGGAACCGGCGATGAAGACAATCGGATGTGCCGCAGTGGCAATCGTCGGGGCGTGCCTGCTCGGAGGCTGCGGCTCGAGCGGGGAAGGCAACGGTCCGATGGCGACCGTGATCACCGACCGCCCCACCCCGATCACCACGGCTCCCTCCGTCACCTCCGCCGCGCCGGCATCACCGTCCACCCCAACGACGACCACGCCGACGTCCACCACGGCGGCACCGACGAGTCCTGTTGCAGCCCAGGCAGAACCGCAGGACTACGCGGGCAAAGCACCCGGCTGGTACTACTTCACGAGCCCGAGCGGAAAATTCGAGTGCGGTATCGCCGTGCTCGAGTCCTCGATCGCCGGATGCCACGGGTCACTGCCTGATTCGGCACCCGAGGTTCCCGGCAGCGGGGCGTCGGGAACGGCGGTGAAACCCAACGCTGTGCAGCTGATTGCCGGGTCTGCGGCGAAGTTCGAGAGCTTGGGTGATCCCAAGTTCCACCGTTTCGACGGCCCTGCGGCGGCCTTGCCGTACGGCGAAGTGCTCACAATCCCCGGAAGTGGCTCCACCAACGGCCTCCAGTGCAGCGTCGACGAGCAGACCGGGGTCACGTGCACCGATCAGGTAGGCCACGGTTTCACCGTCTCGGACGACGATTTCGACCTTCGTTGACGGTCTCGTTCGCGCGGCAAACAACCAGGCGTAATGTCCGGGGACGGTACGACAATCCCTGCCGTACGGTCTCCCCAGCGGCCGACGCCTGTGCGCGCGGCCGGAAGGTGCATCACTCATGAATCAGACCTCGGACCGCCACACAGCGAAGGTCATCGGCGTCAGCATCGCCGCTGCTGTGGGCGGATTCCTGTTCGGCTTCGACAGCTCGGTCATCAACGGCGCTGTCGACTCGATCGAAGATCACTTCCTCCTCGGTTCGTTCACCACAGGCTTCGTGGTCGCGATCGCGCTCATCGGGTGCGCAGTGGGTGCCTGGTTCGCCGGCAGCCTCGCAGACCGCTGGGGACGCAAGAAAGTCATGCTGCTGGGCTCGGCCCTGTTCGTCATTTCCTCGATCGGTTCGGGATTGGCCTTCAGCGTCCCCGACCTCATGCTCTGGCGCGTACTCGGTGGCCTCGGAATCGGCATCGCCTCGGTGATCGCCCCGGCCTACATCGCCGAGATCGCTCCGGCCAAATGGCGCGGCTCCTTGGCCTCGCTCCAGCAATTGGCCATCACCATCGGCATTTTCGCCGCTCTACTGTCCGACGCCCTTCTCGCCGGCGCAGCCGACGGCGCGTCCAACGACCTGTGGTTCGGCATCGAGGCATGGCGCTGGATGTTCCTGGTCGGCGTGGTTCCCGCTCTCGTGTACGGGTTGCTGGCCACCCTGATCCCGGAGTCTCCGCGTTACCTCGTCGGTCAGCATCTCGACGAGGAAGCAGCCCGAGTCCTCGCCGAGATCACCGGGGAACTGCACCCGGACGAGCGCATCCACGAGATCAGGCTGACGCTGCGCAAGGAGTCGCGTTCGTCGTTCGCCGACATTCGCGGTCCGAAGTTCGGCCTGCAACCCATCGTCTGGGTGGGCATCACCATGGCTGTGCTGCAGCAGCTGGTCGGCATCAATGCGATCTTCTACTACTCGACGACTCTGTGGCGTTCGGTCGGTTTCACCGAGGATCAGTCGTTCACCACCTCCGTCATCACCGCGGTGATCAACGTCGTCATGACGTTCGTGGCGATCCTGTTCGTCGACCGTATCGGTAGGCGCAAACTGCTGATGGCCGGCTCGATCGGCATGTTCGGCGGACTGGTCATGGCGTCGGTGGCGTTCTCGCAAGCGACCGGCAGCGGCGACAACGTCACCTTGCCCGCTCCGTGGGGTGCGATCGCCTTGGTCGGGGCCAATCTGTTCGTCATCTTCTTCGCCTCGACCTGGGGTCCGATCATGTGGGTCATGCTCGGTGAGATGTTCCCCAACCGCATGCGCGCCATGGCACTCGGCATCGGTACCGCAGCCAACTGGATGGCCAACTTCGCTGTCACGCTTGCTTTCCCGCCGCTGACGTCGTCTGTGGGTCTGTGGGTGATCTACGCAGGGTTCGCGTTGTTCGCCGCGCTCTCGTTCTTCTTCGTCAAGGCCAAGATCCGGGAGACCAAGGGTATGGAGCTAGAAGACATGCTGGGGTGATGCCGGACCGCAGATACAGGGGCAACAGCAGCACCATCGAGTGACCGGTGTTACTGTCACTGTCGTTCTGACACGGGGTGTGTCCGCCGATGCGGATGCTGAGATCAAACCCGCCGAACCTGATGCAGGTAATGCTGACGAAGGGATGTCAAGGCGATGACGCCTGTTGTATCTGCGGACCCGGTCCGCTTCACCGATCTACTGTGGGATGCGTCCGAGAACATTCGACGGGCGATCGACGACCTCGAATTTCTTCGGCTCCTCGGGGCGGGGACGCTTCCGCTCGATGCGTTCCGTCGGTACCTCGAACAGGACTCGCTCTATCTGGGCGGATACGTCAAATCGCTGTCACTGCTGGCAGCGCACGCACCGAACCCGGCCGTCGGCGCGTTCTGGGCAAGCGCCGCCGCGAGTGCGATGGACGAAGCCGCATCGCACGAAGCGATGCTGAACGGTGGAGCACTGCCCCCGTCGCCCCGGACGCCCGAGCCCTCACCGGCATGCCTGGGCTACACGTCCTACCTGACCGCGACGGCGGCAACCGAACCGTATCCTGTTGCGGCAGCAGCTGTTCTGCCGTGCTTCTGGATCTACGCCGACGTCGGTCGCTCACTCGCCAGTGCAGCGAAGGCTGTTCTCGATCGAGATCCCGAGCATCCGTACGCGCAGTGGGTGGCCGCGTACGATGCGCCGGAATTCCATGCCATCGTCGACGCCGCCAGGACATTCGTCGATGACGCCGCAGCGGCCGCGACGCCGACGCAGCGCGAACAGATGATCGACGCCTTCGTCGTGGCATCGAGATACGAATTGATGTTCTGGGACAGCGCATTACATCCCACCCCATGGCCCCTGGCCGAGAGTGCGGTGTACGCATGAGAACCACTCGGATTCTCGCCGCGTTGGCGGCGGCAGTCGTTGCCACGACCGGCCTGGTGGGGTGCTCGGACTCGACGGACTCGAACACCATTCGGTTCGCCCTCGACTGGACGCCGAACACCAACCACACCGGCCTGTACGTGGCCCTGCAAGAGGGCTATTTCGCAGACGCAGGTCTGGACGTGGAGATCCTCCCGTACAACAACACCGCGGCAGACACTCTCGTCGATGCCGGAAACGCCGAGTTCGGAATCAGCACACAGAGTTCGGGCGTCTTCGCCACCTCGGCGGGCGCGCAGACCGTCTCGGTCCTCGCGCCGCTCCAGCACTGGGCGACCGGTATCGGAGTTCGTGCAGACAGAGACGACATCCCGAGCCCGAAAGCACTCGACGGCAAGGTCTATGCCGGCTTCGGCGAGTCCGGCGAACAGGCCGGCCTGCAACAGGTGATCAAGAACGACGGCGGCACAGGCGAATACGAGACGGTGGTACTGGGCACATCGGCGTACGAGGCGGTCTACTCCGGTACCGCCGACTTCACCGTCTCCTACTTCGCGTGGGAAGGCATCGAGGCCGAGCACAGCGGAACTCCGATGAAGTACTTCGACTACACCGACTACGGATTTCCCGACGCCTACGCCATCACGATCAGCGGCAACGAACCGTGGCTCGACGCCCACCCGGACGAGGCGAGGAAGTTCGTGCAGGCACTGCAGCGCGGCTACCAGCTCGCTGCCGACGATCCGGACAAGGCCGCACAGGATCTGATCGACGCCAACCCGGGAACCTTCACCGACGAATCGCTCGTCTTCGAGAGCCAGGAGATGCTCGCCGCGAAGTACATGAAGGACTCCAACGGCGAGGTGGGACGACAGAGCCTCGACAAGTGGGCCGCCTACTCGAAATTCCTCTACGACAGCGGTGTGCTGGCCGATCAGAACGGCGCGCCTCTGACTGCGGAGCCGGACTGGTCGACGTACTTCACCAATGACTACCTCGGCGATCGATGAGTCGGTAGCCGCTGACCGAGGTTCCTACTCGTTCAGCGGTATCCGAGCCTCGCTGCGGTGGGCGTGGCCCGCGCTGACCGTCGTCGTCCTACTCATCGCCGCCTGGCAGATCTATGTCGAGATCAGCGGCATCCGGCCGCAGGTGCTGCCGTCCCCCAGCCGCGTGGTGGTCCAGGGTTGGGCGCAGCGCGACGCGATCGCCGAGAACGCAGCGGCGACCCTGCAGGTGACCCTCGTCGGCTTCGCGGTCTCCCTCGCCCTGGCGTGGTTGCTGGCCATCGCGGTGGATTTCTCGCCGTGGCTGCGGCGCGCGTTCGTTCCCCTCTTCGTCGTATCGCAGACGCTCCCGATCATCGCGATCGCGCCGCTGCTGATCATCTGGTTCGGCTTCGGGCTGCTTCCGAAGATCCTGGTGATCGCACTGGCCACGTTCTTCCCGATGGCCATCGGGCTCATCGAGGGTTTCGCGGCGGCCGATCGAGACGCACGATCGCTGCTGGCCAGCATGGGAGCATCGCGCTGGCAACAGTTTCGATACGTGCGGCTACCGTCGGCGCTTCCGCGGTTCTTCACCTCTCTTCGCATCGGAATCACCTACGCCGTGGTCGGCGCGATCTTTGCCGAATATGCCGGAGCCAGTGCAGGGCTCGGCATCTACATGAGTCAACAGAAGAACTCGTTTCGTACCGATCTGGTTCTCGCCGCGGTTGCCGTGACGGCCGTGATCAGTGTGGTCCTGTTCGTCTCCACCTTTGTGGTGGAGCGGTTCGTCGCGCCTTGGGCGCGTCACGGTTCGGTGGGTCTTCATGTCTGACCCCGACACCTTCGTCGATGTTCGCGATCTCACCAAGTCGTTCGGCGAAAAGCCTGTGCTCGACGGTATTTCGTTCGGGGTGCAGCCTGGTGAGTTCGTATCGATCATCGGTCCCAGTGGCTCGGGCAAGAGCACTGTGTTCAACATGCTCGCCGGGCTCGACCGACCCGATTCCGGCACGGTTCGGGTACCGCCGTGCGCCTACATGCCGCAGAAGGATCTGCTGTTTCCGTGGCGTTCGGTATTGGACAACACCACCCTCGGTCTCGAAGTGCAGGGCGTCGCCAAGAAGGAGGCGCGTGCGCGGGCACGCGAGCTGTTTCCGGTCTTCGGCCTGGACGGGTACGAGTCGGCCAGGCCGTTCGAGCTCTCCGGCGGTATGCGCCAGCGAGCGGCGCTGTTGCGCACGGTGGTGCAGGGTCGATCGGTAGTGCTGCTCGACGAGCCCTTCGGGGCGCTTGACTCGTTGACGCGAAGCGACATGCAGGCCTGGTTGCAGCAGGTCTGGTCGGAGTTTCGATGGACGGTACTGATGATCACGCACGACATCCGTGAAGCGGTCTACCTCTCCGATCGCGTGATCGTCCTCTCCCCCAGACCCGCCCACGTTCGACGCCAGGTCGAGGTGACGCTACCCCGCCCACGCGGGCTCGAGATCGTCACGACGCCGCAGTTCGCAGCGGTCGAGAAGCAGCTGATGGACGTTCTGCTCAGCGCGTCGACGCTCTGACCGACATAACGACGCCGACCTCGGGTGGTGTCGTTGTCTGGCCGTTCGAGCGGACTTCGCCAGGCTACTGGGCCCTCACCTGGCAGTTGTCCCACCCAATCGCAGCGCGAGATCGTCGACGGCGGAGAACGCCGCCTCGAGATTGGCTTGCGCCTTGGGAATCTGCGGCGCGAGTGCGGGCACCCGCTCGGCGAGCGTCAAGTCGACCGGAACGAAGTGAACCTCCATTCCCAGCGCAACTTCGAGCACCTGACGCAGTTGTGCAGTGGTGTGATCGGCGGACGCGTTGTCCGTACCGGGGGTGTAGTCGTTTCCCCGGCTGGTCACCACGACCACGGGCTTGCCGACGAGGGGTGCGGTGTCACTGTCGAACGGCACGGTGATGCCCGGAACGTGTACGTAGTCGATCCAGGCTTTCAGGGTCGACGGAATCGACCAGTTGTACATCGGCGCACCGATCAGCACTACGTCCGCAGAGATCAATTCCTCGATCAGTTCCACCTGCAGCGCCTCGGCAGAGGGCTCCACGGTTTCGTCTGCGGTTCGCAGATGAGGTGCCCAATGCAGCGCGGAGGTGGGCAGATGCGGCAGCGGACTCGTGTGCAGGTCTCGATGGATCACCGAGTGGTCCGTGCCGATCCCATGCCAGGCGTCAGAGAAGCGGGCCGTGACCCGACGGCTGGTCGAGCGGACCGGGTCGGCGGACGAATCGAGGTGCAACAACTGCGGCACTGAACGCTCCTCACATGATGGGTGCTTCGAGCCTATGCGTAGCGCCGCGTTCGCTCGCTCCTATCCTGGACGAATGGACTTCCGATTCGTCATGCCTGCCCTCGATTCGCGATCGGCCACCTCGCTGGCGGCGGTCGTTCACGAGCGCACCGGGTCAGACGTCGACATCAGGATCGGCGGTTCGGAGGTCCGACTCGACGACGCGACACGCAGCGCGGTGTTGGAACTTCTCACCCAGCTCGCGACCGGCCGGGCGGTGGCAATCGGTACCGTCGACGAGTTGCTGACCACCTCGCACGCTGCCGAGGTGCTCGGTGTTTCGGACACCTATGTCAGACGGTTGGCCGATGCAGGCGATCTACCGATCGAAATGCGCGGCACCCACAGACGATTTCGGCTCGAAGACCTTCTGCGGCATCGTGATCGATTCCGGTGACGATGACGGTTGCCGTCACCCGGCCTCACGTTCGAAGTGCTCGGACTGGACCGTCATGAGATCACGGAACGCCTGTCCGGCGGCCAGCCAGAGCTGTTCGGAGTCGATGTAGTCCACCCCTCGGACCTCGACGTCGCCCAGGTAAGCGCCGACGTCGACCGACAGCATTCCGATGACCGAAGAGACGTCGGCATCGAGATACGTGGATTGGGTGTTCTGCAGCTCGCGGAACTGAGCCGAGAAGAATTCAGCTGGGATCCTGCGATCGACGAACTGGGCGATCAGGAACAGGAAGCGGGACGCATGGGCGGAGCCCGTCCGGAAGGAATGTTCCATGGTGAAGACCTCTCCCCACGGTCGACAGCACCCCTCGCACTGTCGACCGTTGAGCTCGCTGGTACCCGAATTTCGATGATCGGACGAACTCTCGAACATCGATTCGACCCAGGGGCTAAAACAGGGAGCTCGTCCTACCAGGGCCAGATTAATCGGACCTTTCTCCGGTTTTGACCGGAAAAGGCGATTTGATGAGGAGTCACAACTACACAGTCCCGAGCTGTGGTTCTCTACTGAAACGATCCCAGCGGAGCACGATCCGGAGTGTCCAGTTGCCAGAACTGCCAGCCGTCCCGCTCTTCGACGTCACCACTGATATGTGTTGCTACCGCACTGGCAGCGACGGAAGGATTGTCGAACCGTCGGCCTTCCATCGGTCCTGCGGTGATCTCGAGTCGCTGCGTTTCGGGATCGTAGCGTCCGCTCAGCCGATAGCCCTCGCAATCGGCGACCACGCGTACTCGGTTGTCGATCACTTCTTCTTCCAAGGCCGCCTTGGCCGACTTACGGGGTGCTTTCACCCGGGGAGTACGTACCCACGTCTGTTCGGGGCCGACATCGATCGTCGTGTCCAGCGTCGAGCTCAGACCCAGCAGGTCCCAACGCTCGCTGCCGTGCAGCACTCGGTCCACCGCGATTGCGTGGTGCCCGGTCCTGGTGCGCAGTGGCGAATCCTGGACCCAGAGGTCGACCTCTCCGCGAATGTCGGTGGCCATCTCTTCCGACGACACCATGTAGAAACGCGGCTCTTCGTTCGCGAGATCGACGAACACCCAGTACGAGGATCCGGTGTCGTCACTCTCGAGCGATTCGTCCTGCCTGCGGGCCTTCCAATCACCCGTCACCTTCGATCGAACTCGAACTATGCACGACGACGTGCCGTCCATCGACCAGACCTGCACGGGATTTCGGCGCGACGTCGTCAGCCGCTCCGCACGTCCACCGCGCTGAGCGACGGTTCGGATGAATGCCTTGATTCCCCGGTCGGATGTGTCTTCCACGGATTGCCACCTTCAGCCTCGAGAGCGACCCGTACTTATGAAGAGCGGTGTTGCGACGGGTGGCGCTGGCACGACTCGGTTTCCCTCACCCTACTGCGTCGATGCCTGCTCGAGTAACCGCAGAACGCCCCACCGGAGGAGTGCCGGTTACCGTGGTGGCACCGAAACTCGGCCAGGAGGTACCACCATGCCGGTCAAGATCACCCACGACACTGTTGACCACAGGTTCGAGATCCATGTCGATTCCGAGCTGGCAGGCTACTCGGAGTACCTCGAATCGGACGGATCGCGAACGTTTCATCACACCGTGACGCTTCCGCAGTTTCGCGGCCGAGGACTTGCCGCCGCCCTCACCGAATACGCGCTCGACGACACCAGCACGCAGGGTCTGCGCGTTGTCCCCGCGTGCTGGTTCGTTCGCGACTTCATCGCAGCCGCGGGCGATCGCTATTCACATCTGACCGTCCTCTGACCGTCAGCGACGGGACGACATCACCTCGACGCTGATCTCGGATTCCGATTCGCAGTCCTTCGAAGCCATGTCCTCCGCAGCCTCACCATCACATGAATTCGCTTCTGCAACAGTTGCTTCGGCAGCTCTCTCCGCCGCGACCCGACGCCGTTCGTAGTTCTGCGCACCCCGCGCGACGCGTTGTCGATGTTCGTTCAGGATCTGTTCGTAGTGGTACATCTGTTCTCCTACAACAAGAGTGGACGCCGAGCACAAAGCATTGCTGTGCGGCGAAGAATTGGATCGATTGCTGCATGTCGTCGGCATGAACCGACCGATTCTGCCGAAGGCTCACTCAGAGAACATGATCGGCAACCATGGCAAGCCGCGTATAGACGAATCGACGGCCCACGGAAATCGCGCCTGCTGCCATTGTCCACCTCCACGGTCTCTGCGATGTGCCTGTGCCACGATCATGCACGGCTGCAGCGACGAACTCCACCGATTAAATTGAACGGGTGACGACGAAGGAGTTGTTGTCCACCAATTCTCCTGGCGCAGCAGGTGATTCGCGTCGACTTTGCCCTCTCTGCGATGCCGCGAGACCCACACAGTGACGACGCCTCGAACCGACCCCCGGACGCTGCCCGGTAACACTCGTACGTAGTGTCCGTCCCCTGAGTCGAGGTGATGATTGCGAGCCCGCAACCGCGCGCCGGCACCTGGCTCTGTCCTTGCTTTTCGCAAAAGCGCGCGCGTTCGTCGGGTGCGCGGGAAATGGTGAGTGGTCGGGGTGCGATTCCGCGCGCGGATAGCGAACGCGCGCGCGTGTGTGTCGGGGCCAACGCTCCGGGGCAGTTCGGGGCGGCGGTGTGCGGGTCGACGCGTCTGGGTTGCCTGCGACAGCGCGCGGAGTGACGAAC
>NZ_JBFBLH010000014.1:0-103985 GCF_040702585.1 Rhodococcus sp. NPDC079359 | reverse complement strand
CACTACGCGATGGCCCACCCACAACACGGGTACGACACGCCCGAGCTGCGGCTACGCCGCCTCACCGAATGTCCACCACCCCACGGGACTTACCCTGCTGACGCTAGCCCTCGTGTACAGACGAAAGTTTGAGCGTCTCGAAGAAGTGGAGAGCGCATGAACGTGGTCCTCTGTCCCGGAGGGCTATGACGATTTCGTCGAACAGCTCTAGCTCTGGCCCGTATCGACTAAAACAGGCAGTCCGCGGCTTGAAGCGCGGTAGTCCGTTTATACAGGGGGCGCAGGCCACGAGTTGGTAGGCATCACCGGTCATGTCGACTGCGACCGGCCGATCCGAGAACTCGGTCGAGCATCGTTTCGTCGACGCCGTCTATTCTTGGCGCTCGAAGCTACGTTCCATTGTTCCGGCGGAACAACGTAAGTGCGCGACAGCACACGGCTTAGAAGGGTAAGTTGCTTTATGGCAAACCATGGTGGGTCAGGTTCCGCCACGCTTGAACACCGGACTGTATCCACAGGCTTGAGGGCGCCCCGCGTCGCGATAGTCATCCCCGGTGGCCCAGATTGGCACTTTTGGGCACGAACAGCCATGCACACGGCATGTGTGACATGGGGTGGTCGTGGATTCATCCTCGTGCCGACCGAAGAGGATGTCGTCAGCCCCGTCATGGTGGCAGCGGTAGTAGCGTACGACCCTGACTACGTCGTCACCTTAGGGGTGACGTACCAAACTCTCGAGCGATTGCAACCGGGCCACATCCGCGAGACCCTCGAAAAATCTGGGATAGCCAGTGAAGATTTTGATCGTCTCGGCGCTGAGCTTGCCGAACGAGTTGTGATGTTCGAGAATCTCGAAACTGCGAGAAAGCTCCTCGTCGACCAAGTCGGTTCGTACCGCCTCATCACACCTGCTACTGGTGGGCGGACACCAACTGAGGAGATCACTCACGAGCGCGTGCGGACCATTCACGAATCCTCTGACCGAGGCCCGCTGATCGGACTCCGCTCAGTGCTAGCAACATCGGACCCGTCTGTGTTCGGAGTATCCGAGCACCTCGACGGAACGCTCGGCGTCGCGGCGACCGCACGCATCGGCCTGGTGAACGCGCCCTCACAGCCTGGCTGTGAACTGAATGGCGACGAAAAGTCGGATGTAGTCAGGTGGCTCGTGAGAACTCCCGGGTCGTATCCCATCGCTCCGCCGGCGCGCATCCTCGACACGTCCCGCACCTTGGGTGCCACGAACGGACCCAGCGCATGGGACATGTCAGTGACCGAGTTAGTAAATGTGTCAGCCGGTGACACAATACGAAACAACGGACTTCTGGTCGTGGGCGATAGCCCCGAGGACTTCTGTCTTGCTATGGCATGGGACCGAACTTACGGAGCGGGTCTCTGGATCGCAGAAGAGTGGTGGGCAGGTGGCGTTAGTGACACGTCGGCGACTCTTTTGGAAGGTCTGCACGATCTCCTCAAACTGGATCGCCGCACGGATTTGCAAGACTGGATTGTCACCTCGGTGTCGCTCGACGAAGAGCGTGTCGCGGACTTTCGTGATGCGGTCGTCACCAGCGCTTCACAGTTCAGTTCGAGTAGCGACAAGGGTCTTTCTCATGCTGATCTATCGGTTTGTGGTTTGGATGTCGACCTGATTTTCCCAAATTCAGGCAAGTATCACTTTGCGGTCGTGGACCAATATAGCAAGAGCACGACTATGCCCGTGCTGGTTGATTCTCAAGGGTCGGTAACACTCGCTGCAGCACCCAACCCGCCTCTGTTGTTGAATAATAGGCTGGCCGAAATTCGCGAGTTTTCTTGGCACGTGGATATCGATATCGCGGCGACTCTGAATCCGTCGTGCAGGTATACGCCTGCTGAATCCCTGCTCAGTCGCGACGAGCCGTCACTTCATACGTGGATTCGGACGGGCCGCCGGGGGCTGTCATACGAAGCCCCGTCGTACGGATTCGTTCCAGCAGGGGCAGCACCGGAGGATCGGTTGAGTCGGCCAAAAGTCCGAAAGCCTAGCTTATTCGCCTGGGCCGAGTCTAAAGCTGCAGGAAATGGATATACTGTCTCGTCGTCCGGTGCCGGTTTGCACGGTGAACTGCTCTCGACGATGCTCGGGTCACGCGAAGGCATCGTAGACACGATGAGTGGACAGATGAGGGCCACGCTACGCTCGTTTATCGCGGACGCGAAGAACGCGCGAAAAGAGTTTTCAGACGGAGGCGGTTGCATCGTCCGAGATAGTGTGTTCCTTACGTTCAGGGAGATGACGCGACGCTTCCCAGGTGAAACTGAAGAACTACGAGAAATACTTGACGAACACTTGTCGAAGGGATTACTGAGACGAGGGCTAGTTCTCGGCTGTGCGTTATGCAATCACGTGGTGTTCCAGCCAGTTGACAAACTTGCAAGTATAAACGAGTGTCCCAGGTGTGGTAACAGAAATGCGCTGCAGCAACCGCGTTGGCGCATACCGCATGATGAGCCGGAGTGGTTTTACGACCTGCATCCCACAGCCGTGCTCCTTATGCGACAAAACGGTGATATCCCAATGCTACTCTCCAAACATCTTCGATCCCGAACATCGCGCCAGTTCGCCTACGTGGACACTTCTGAGTTTGAGTTGAAAAAAGCTGGTAAATCCATTGCGGAGCTCGATCTATTGGCTTTGTCTGAAGGTGATGTATTTGTCGCCGAAGTCAAAATATCAAACGACATTGATTCGAAGTCAAATCGCCTCAGGACAGCACGTAAGAAGGTCTTACTTGCTGAAATCTTTGATGCGAGCCAGATTATTTTGGCCACAACTCAACGCCGCTGGGGTGAGGCGTCGGTGGCAGCGATGAACACTGCGCTCAGAGAGCTGAATCAGCGTAGATACCGTAATGTCCAGCTAAGACTCATCACAGGACTGGGTACGGAGCACGTAGAGGACCAATTTTATAGAGATTGTGCTATTTGAGCTCTAAATACTAACTTGCCTAACCAGTGCAGGACACGCGGAGTCACTAACTCGGTCGATGGCGTAGTCGCTCGTATCGTGCATACCTCGTCGGGCGTGTCGATTCGGTAGGCTGGCATTAGTCGTTAATGCGGTGGGAGCGCGGCGTCCGCAGCCCGATCACAGGAACTTAGTCGCTGCGCCCGTGATTGCGCCGGCTGAAGCCGATGGACTGGGTGTGTAAGCTTTAAGATGCGTTGGTGCCGTTCCGATTCGATGTGCACGCACTGTTCTTCGCGGACGAAGCGGTTTCGGTGGAAGCGAAATTGCGCCGACTCTTTGCGGCCCGGCTAGTGAATCAGGTCAATCAACGACGCGAGTTGTTCTCTGCGACTCCGTCCGAGGTGCTTGAGGCTTTGCGTCGCGATGTCGGTGAAGTCATTTCGTTCACCGAAGCGCCGGAAGCCGAGGAGTGCTTGGTGAGTATCGGGAGGAGATCAGCGTGTTTATGAATTGCCAGGGAAGCCACGGCTTTCCTATCGTTCGAATTCGAAGGAGAAGAGCGGGAGGTTGCCGATGATGGCTCCCAGAACGACGGCTAACAGCGTTCAGACCAGGGTGCAGATTACGAGGCTCGTGCTGTAGTTGGCGGAACAGAAGAGGCGATGGTGGTGGCTGTCGGTGTCACAGGATCCGCTGCCACTCTCCTTGGTAGCTCGACCGTTTGTCCGTCGCATTCCACAGCGGTCCGTGTTCGTTTGGCGCGGTCCGAGGCGCTCGCAGTGTGCAGAGTTCGGTATCACGAGGGTGTCACAAGTGGGTACATTCGTCCCTGGACTGTGTTGGTCGAAGATGAACGAAAAGCGTTGCAATACAATGAAAAAGGCGTCCATGTGGGTCCGCCTGAATCCACTTCTAGGGACTTAAAATCCGCACAGTGTCGGTTCGAGTCCGACTGGGGGCACCATATTCTCCCTGCTCGCAGCGCTATGTCGCTTCGGCGAGCTAACCCGAACCACTGACCGCGAATTGCTTTGCAGTCCAACGCAACGCGAATGGCAGACCGGTCATGGCACCGATGAAGTGGTCGCCTGCCACGGGCTCGTAGTGCACGTCGGCACCCTTGCTGCGCCACTGCTCGATCAGGGTAGTCACGCCGGCCTCGGGGATGAAGCGATCGCCGATCCACTTGCTCGCGGAACCGTGGAAGAACGCGACCGGCGCCGACGGCGCGTCTGCGCCCGGACGGTTCGCGGCGATCACCCGCCGCGCGATGTCGGAGTCGAACGGGTCGGGCTCGGACGCCAAGTCCTCGATTCGCATGCGTACCAAACCACCCAAGGCCAGGGGGAGCACGGACATGTCCTTCACCCACGAGGCCAACAGCAGCCCCTTCGGGCCGAACAACTCCACCATCTCGGGGTGCTCACGCGCGAGACCCATGCTCGCCGCACCCAGCAGGCCGGCCGCGACGGTGCCGTTCATGGTGTCCAGCAGCATCGAGAAGTCGGTGGGCGTTCCACCGGCGACGGCGCCCACCAACCTCACGTCCGGCGCGTACCTCGGCTGCAGTTGCGCCGTCCACGTGGTGGCGATCGCGCCGCCGCTGTAGCCGTAGGCCACAACGGGGCTGTCGGCGAGCTCCGGGGCGACGACCGTCATCCCGCGTAGCGAGTCCAGGACGGCATGCCCGGCCATCGTGCCTTCGGAGTACGACATCCGCGGGCCTTGGTGATCGGCGACGAGGACGGCGTATCCGCGGGCGAGCCAGAGCGGCATCACCGGCGGGAGGTCGGCACCGACGCCGTGCACGAGCCGGTACGACGGCGTGCTCTTGGCTCCGAGGGAATCGATGGCCACGTTGTGGGCAACGACGGGCCGCGGTCCGCGCCCGGTCCACGGCCGCTTCGGAATCAGCAGCGAGGCGGTGACGCCGGCGGGCAGACCTCGCGCGTCGGTAGATCGCACCATGAACTGATGCAGGGCGGTTCGCGGCCGGGGCACCAGACCGCGGGTCGTGCGCTGCCGAATCACCGCACCGGGTGCGAGGTCCTCGATGCCGGGAGGGGTGAGGAAGAAGGCGTCGTTGCCGATCGGGGTTGGAAGGATCGCGGCGTGGGGATCGTCCGGAGGCTCCAGGGGCAGTCGTTTGGTCAATACGCGATCGAGCACACCGAACAGAGTCATGATCCCCCGACATTCTTCTTTAGCCGTACCGATCCCCGCGGTCACCGTACAGTGCGAGGCGGTCGGTGAACGCAAAATGGAGAAGTCCCCGCGGCCCTTGGCTCCCTCGAAATCTGCACAGTGTCGTTTCGAGACCGACTGGGAGCACGGGAGTTCGTATGAATCCAGCGTTGTGAACGAGAACGGCGGGTTCCCGCCCTCTCTATCGCTGCTTCGGATACAGCTGGCGGTGACCAGACAACAGGTGTCAGTGCAGGGCGCTCAGTAGCACGGCATCGAGTTCCCCGGCGGGCAGCATCGGCAACATGTGGTGGCTGCAGCCGGGCAGGACAACGGTATGTGCGTTCGGGAGAACCTTCCCGACTGCGTCGGCAGCACGAGAACTGTTGTGCACCTTGCTCTCGCCGGCAAAGACGACGGTGACGTCCGCGGAGAGCGTCGCCCATCGATCTCCCTTGGGGCGCCGTGGGACCACTGGTTTCGCCGACGGGAAGTCGGTGCCTCGCTCGGTGAGATCGAGCCAGTCGGTGTCGACCGGCGCGTTCTGCGTTTCCCACCGGATCAGAGAACGCATACGTTCGCGAGTCGGTCGCACCAGAAGTGGCACCGCGTGCAGAAGGTACGCCAGGCGCATGCCGGCGAAACACGAAGGGGGATCCAGCAGGACGAGTGCGCCGACGCGCTCCGGTCGGTGCAGCGCGTACGCGAGCGCCACCGTTGCCCCGTACCCATGTCCGACCACCGAAGTTCGCGGGGCATCGAGCGTTTCGAGAACGTGATCGAGCCAGGACATCAGGTCATCGACCGTGCGGATCGGTGTCTCACCGACCACGCTTCGTCCGGGATCACCCATCGGGTCGATTGCGAAGACCCGGTTCTCTCGGGCCAGGGCCGCGATGTTGGCGAACCAGACGGTCGAGGTTGCTCCGCCACCGGGCAGCAGCACCACCGGAGGTCCGTCGACGGGTCCGGAGGCGTTGACTCGGGTTGTGCCGTAGTCGGATTCGACGTCGATGGCGTCGATGGGCGGCGGCCATTTCGCCAGAACACGGTCGTAAGCCGAAAAGAATCCCTCGGCTGCGGGGCTATCACTGAACCGACTCACTGAACCTCCCAAATACCTCGACGATCAAGATATTAGATCATCGTAATAAATTGGGCAACACTCCTCCGGGGGTCTGTGATCCGGAAGAGCTTGCGGTGTAGATGATTTCGCTGTTTGAACCGCAATGGCGAGTAGGCGCGGCACTAGCCGCCGATCAGCAGTCCAGCAACGAAGTCGGGTTCCTTTTGCCTGTTGCTGGCTGTTAGAGTCGGATCACCGGAAGTAAAAGCGAGGGCTTCAGCCCCGTTCATACGCCGCTCACCGAGCTGCCACTTCTCCTTGGATGGAGACGTGTATGCGCCTGAAAAATGAGCGACCAGCCAACACAGACGAGGCGCAGACCTCTTCGACGCGGCACCGTCCGCAGACGCTGAAAGCCGCCGCGGTGGCACTGGCCGGCCTTTCTGCAGTGTTTCTTTTCGAGATGCTCGACAACTCGATCCTCAACGTTGCCCTACCAACCATCGGGCGTGAACTCGGTGCATCGACCACCGCGTTGCAGTGGGTCTCCGGTGTGTACGCGGTCGTTTTCGGGGGACTGATGCTGCTGTTCAGCGCCATCGCAGACCGATTCGGCCGGCGCCGAGTAATGCTGGTCGGCCTGACATTGCTGGCGCTCGCCAGCGCGGCTACCGCCCTCGTCGAGACTCCCGAGCAGCTCATCACCGTCCGCGCCGCGATGGGCGTCGCCGCAGCCATGACCACCCCCGGCTCTATGGCGCTCGCGTTTCGGCTCTTCGATCAGGAGTCCTTACGCGTTCGAGCCCTCACCCTGATTTCGACAGTCGGCCTGGTCGGGTTGGCGATCGGACCGACGGCAGGAGGCTTCGTTCTCGCCTTCGCGCCCTGGCAGGTCCTGCTCCTGATCAACGTACCCATCGCGATTCTCGCGTTCGTCGGAATCCGCATGGGCGTCGCGAAAGACCTCCCAGAGGAGTTGCACCGCGACCCCCTCGATGTCGCTGGGGCGGTGCTCGGCACAGCCACCATCGTCCTGGCACTCCTCGCGCCGACCCTGTTCGTCGAGGTGGGTCCCGCTTCATGGACGCCGTGGGCAGCAACTGTCGGAACCCTTTCCGCAGCAGCAGTCTTCGTCGTCCGCGCTCGCACGGCGAGGTACCCGCTCCTGGACCTCGAACTCGTTGCGCTGCCCCTCGTGTCCAGCGGTCTTGCCTACAAAGCCGCGTCCGGGCTCGCCGTTGCCGGCCTCGGCTACATGGTCACACTGCAGCTGCAGTTCGTATGGAGATGGTCGCCTGCCCTCGCATCGATAGGGATGCTCCCTCAGGTCGTCGTGCTGCTCTTCAGCGGCCGCCTCGTCGCGCCGTTCCTGCGACGAGTGGGGATGAACCACGCCGCCTGGATGAGTGCGGCGGCGGTAGTGCTCGGGTTGGCGGTCTTCGCCGTAGGTAGCCGATTCGGCTATGTCTGGGTCGCTCTTGCCCTCGTCCTCGTCGCGGTAGGTATGCGCATAGTCGGTGTCGTCGCAGGTACCAACGTCATGACCGGTCTCCCCGAGAGCCGCACCACCATCGGGGCCGCCATGGTCGACACGTCGAGTCAGGTCGCCACCGGCGTCGGGATCACCGTCACCGGCACCATCATCGCGGCGCTCTTCACGGGCAACATCTCGAGTGCCACGTGGAGCGCCGAGCAAGCGGCCTCGTTCCAAACCGGAGTCACAGTGGCGGGGTTCGCCATCACGGCTGCGGCGGCAGCACTGGTGTTGCTTGGGATGAGCCGGGCGAGGGCAAGTCGTGGCGCACCAGTAGCACCGGGGGCACCGTGACGACCTGCATGCCCTGGTTCCGGTCCGGTTGTCGGTCAGCCGGCCTTGACGCGCAGACGCTCGACCTCGGAGCGAGAGTGACGCACGGCTTCGGTGTCGGCTCCGTTGTCGTTTGCAAGGTCGTGGGCGAGGTCGAGAATTGCCCGACGTAGGTGCTTGCGTGCTCGGCGCGACTTGTGGTGGGGCGCGGACTTGATGAATGCCTTTCGCGCTTTCTTGTCCAGGATGCCGTCGACCTCGGCGTCCGTCACGGTTCCTGCTTCGACCTCGGGGGCGAGGATGTCGCGGACGAACTGGTACTCGCGCGGCGCTGCTCGCCGGAACGCGATCGTCAAGACCGTGAACCCGAGCACGATGGAGCCGAGCATGACGGGGAAGGTCAGGATGCCACCTCGGCCGAGACCGCCGGCGTCGTCCCAGGTGAAGTGCAGAAACATTCCGACCAACACGAACGCCACACCGCGGCCGATCCGGCGTGGCTGGGCCGCCGTGCCGAGGATGTAGATGACACCGGTGCAGACGAGGGCACTGAACAGCGGGTGAGAGACGAAGCTGACCGCTATGCGCGTGAACGACATCTGCACGGCGTGGTCGACCGGATCGGTACCGAACGCCTGAGCTGTGGAGTTGGCGGCGTAGAGGAAGTCCTCGAAGATCGCGAACCCGAGCCCGATGAACGCGCCGACGATCAGCCCGTCGTTCGCGGTCCGAATCAATCGCGGGGCAAGGCTCATGAGGAGTATGAATCCGCAGAGCTTCGCGGCCTCTTCGGTGATCGGTGCGGTGGCTCCGGCTGCCCAGTTGGCACTCCACACTTGACCGAAAAGCTTGTTGTAAATGCTGATCATTGCGTTGTTCGCGGTGAGGGCGAATGCGAAGGTGGCCGGAATTGCGCCCCACACGAGCGCGGCGAGGATGAGTCGGCCCGGTTGGCGTTCCCATCGGTCGATATGACGGAACCAGGCGAACCACGCCAGCCCGCACAATCCGCACAGCACTGCCGAGATCGCGAAGGCGTCGGCGTACAACCCGGCCTTTGGCGCGAAGTACGCCCATACCTGGAACGCGCCGATTCCGGTCAGCACGACGAACACCCAGAAGGACAGATTGTGGGGTTTCACGAAGTGGAAGCGCTCACCCCACCCGGAGACCTCCATTGCTCTGGCCTGCCGTTGCCGGGCCCCGGAGCTGCTAGTGGTGTCGGTGCCGGTCTCGGTCATGGGTTGTTCCCGTCGACGGTGCGGATACTGGCGATCATGGTCTGGATGTTGTCGACGGCCGCGGTCATCTGAGCGGGAGGACCGTAGGCGGTGATCTTCAGACCCCTGCCGGCGATGACGAATGCTGCGACCACACCGTCGCCGGTCACGCTGCTGTAGGGCTGTGCGACACCGCTCTCGCCTGACGTCGTGGTGAGAGTGGTCCTGTCGCCGTCGACCCTGAAGGTCGGGTCGTCGGTGCGGGATGTGACCTTCTCCACTTGGTCCAACAATTCGTCCGGAGTGCCCTCGAACGTGTCCGACGAGACCTGGAAGGTGACGCCCTTCCCAGCGACGGTGGCGTCACCGGAACGACGGCTTTCGTCGTCGACACGAAAGCCGGCCTCGACATCCCAGCCGGTAGTCGGCGTGAAGACGACGGAGTCCGTGAGCGCGAGTTGCTCACCGGCGAGAACGGGGTCATCCCAGCCGATGGCCGCGTCGACACGTGGGAGGATCACGGTCCAGACGAGAAAGATCGCGACGACGAAGAGTGCCGGTGGAAACGTGCGTCGGTCGAGACCGAGCACACGATGCTCCGCCGGCACCCGATGTTTGTGTGTCGCAGCATGTATCTGTGTCACGGGTACTCCTCGGTGCTGAGTGTCGTTCGTACCCGCCCACGGACCTCATGATCGGTGCAGTCCAGCAGAGGTGGAATGAGCAGGGTGGTGCTTGCTGTTCGGTGTGAACAAGAAAATTTCGATCGGTTTGCAGCAACGAAGCTGCGGTCCCTCATTGCCAGATTCATTGATATCAAGGCAAGTGAAAATCCGTTGTGGCTCTGCTCGAAAAAAACCGAAAGTACATTTACTTCGAGCAAATCGGAAGTTCGACGCGTCGAAATACGGCAATAGCATGCCGTGTTCTGCCATCGATTTCCGCGAAGGATTCGGGAGCCACCGTAATTCTTTGTAGGTGAACCGTACGAAAGGGTCGGCGGATATTCGATCCAGCATTGTTCACGGGATGCAGCCAGGGCGGGAGCGTAGGCGGCCGTCGGTGATGATCCGATCCTCGATGTGGCCCTTGCGAAGGCTGACTACTCGGGTGCCTGCGTCCGTGCGTCGTTCGATGGCCGGCAGGTGGATGGACGACGTCGGTTGGCGAGAGGTATTGCATAGCAACCGATAACAAAGGTTTTCGTGGCACTGCTCACTCTGTCATCGTTCACACGATGGTGGCCGCGTACGCCACGAACACCACGAACATGGCCGCGCCGCCGAGGGCTGCGCTGATCATGGCCTCGCGGCCATTTGTCGCGAGGCCCTTCTCGTCCCGGCTCACCCCGACCCACCCGCACACCACAGCGGCGACACCGGTCGGGACAGCTACGAAATCTCCGATGAAGGGTACGAACGCGCAGATCAGAGCGATGATGCCCAGGATCACCGCGGCACTGCCGGCACCGTTGCGAAACAGCGGCCGTGTGCTGTACTCCTCGGCCATGCCGTCTCCTTCTTCACGGTCCTGATGCAGTGGTTGGATGCCCGTTCGTCGCTCGCGGCACGACGAGCAGACCCACCCGAAAACATACCCTCGATCTCCTCGTGGGCGCGATGGCACCGATGCATCGCATCTCGCACTTCTGGGCCCTCGGTTCGAGGATGCCAGCTAGGCTCGTTCGGTGACGGACTCAACGTGGGACGGGTACGTCCGTGTGCGCGGCGCTACCGAGCACAACCTGGCAGCTGTCGATGTCGACATACCCCGCAATGCATTCGTCGCGTTCACCGGAGTGTCGGGGTCCGGAAAGTCGTCACTGGCTTTCAGCACCTTGTACGCCGAAGCGCAGCGACGCTACTTCGAATCGGTCGCCCCCTACGCGCGTCGACTGCTTCAGCAAGTGGGCGCACCCCACGTTGCCTCCATCACCGGCCTTCCCCCAGCCGTTGCCCTGCAGCAACGCCGGGGTTCGCCCAGCTCGCGCTCCAGCGTCGGCACCATCACCACCATGTCGAACCTGCTCCGCATGCTCTACTCCCGGGCCGGTACCTATCCCGACGGTGCGCCGCTGCTGTCGGCGGAAGCGTTTTCACCCAACACTGTCGCCGGGGCCTGCCCGCGATGCGGCGGTTTGGGCGAGTTCCATGATGTGACAACGGAATTGCTCGTTCCCGATACGTCGCTGAGCATTCGTGAGGGCGCGATCGCGGCGTGGCCGGGTGCCTGGCAGGGCGCGAACCTGCGCAGCATCGTCAGCGGCATGGGTATCGACATCGACGTACCGTGGCGCACGCTGAAGAAGAAGGACCGAGAGTGGCTTCTCTTCACCGACGAGCACCCCAAGGTGTGGATAGAACCGGAAGAGGGCCGAGTCGACCACAGTTACGAAGGCAAGTTCTGGAGTGCCCGCAGCCATGTCATGCATGTTCTGTCCGACTCGAACAGCGAGCGCATGCGAGAACGCGCCCTGCAATTCACCGAGACCGTCCGCTGCCCTATGTGCTCCGGCAGCGGACTGCGCGCCGACGCGCTGGCCGTCACCATCGCGGGCCGCTCGATCGCCGAGATCAATGCGCTCTCACTGACAGAACTTGCCGCCGTACTGCGCCCGATAGCCGAACAGTCGGGGGAGACCACGGAGGTGGCGGTACGCATCACCGCCGACCTGCTGGCCAGGATCGACGTGTTGCTCGAGTTGGGCCTGGGATATCTGGCGCTCGGCCGTAGCTCGACGACGCTGTCGCCCGGCGAGACGCAGCGGTTGCGGATCGCCACTCAGCTCCGTTCGGGTCTGTTCGGGGTGGTGTACGTGTTGGACGAACCCTCCGCAGGACTGCATCCCGCCGATGCCGAGCCACTGCTCGACGTCCTGGACCAGCTGAAGGCGTCGGGAAACTCCTTGTTCGTCGTCGAACACGACATGGACGTGGTGCGCCGCGCCGACTGGGTGGTCGACATCGGACCCGCAGCGGGTGAGGGCGGCGGACGGGTGCTGTACAGCGGTCCCGTCGCGGGTTTGGAGGAGATCGAGGAGTCGGTCACCAGTAGGCACCTCTTCGGTCGAGCGGAATCCGTGCAGCGGGAGGCGCGCCCCACCCAGGGCTGGCTCACTCTGGCCGGGGTCACCCGGCACAATCTGCGGGAGTTGACGGCGGACTTCCCGCACGCGGTCCTGACGGCAGTAACGGGTGTGTCGGGCTCCGGCAAGTCGACACTCGTCAGCCAGGTCTTGTTCGAGGTGGCGCGCCACCGACTCGAGACCGCGGCAGACGAGGACGACGGCATGCAGATCGAGGTCGACGTGGCCGAGGTCTCCGGAATCGAGACGTTCACCCGCCTGGTCCGGGTGGATCAACGGCCCATCGGCCGAACACCCCGATCGACGCTGGCCACCTACGTCGGAATGTTCGACATCGTCCGCAAACTGTTTGCCGCCACCGATGAGGCGAAGGCCCGCGGATGGGCACCTGGACGGTTCTCCTTCAATGTCGCGGACGGACGATGCCCCACCTGCCAGGGCGACGGTTTCGTCGAGGTGGAGCTGCTGTTCCTCCCCGGCACCTATGGTCCCTGCCCCACCTGCCACGGTGACCGGTACAAACCGGAGACTCTCGAAATAACGTGGCGTGACAGGACAATTGCCGAGGTACTGCACATGTCGGTGGACGAGGCTGCGATGTTCTTCGCCGACATCACGGGAGCATCCCGCAGTCTGGAGACGTTGCGCGACATCGGGCTCGGTTACCTTCGACTCGGTCAACCCGCCACCGAGCTGAGCGGCGGTGAAGCGCAGCGCATCAAGATTGCCACCGAATTGCAGCGCACCCGACGCGGCACTGCCCTGTATCTTCTGGACGAACCGACCGCAGGGCTGCATCCCGCCGACGTCGCACTACTCATGCGCCAGCTGCACCTGCTTGTCGACGCCGGCAACACCGTGGTGATGGTGGAGCACGACCTGGATGCCATAGCCTCCGCAGACTGGGTCATCGATCTCGGTCCCGGTGGTGGCGACAACGGGGGCTCCGTGGTATCAACCGGGACGCCTGCCGAAGTCGCGGTGTCCCCGAACAGCATCACGGGACCGTATCTGGCTCGACGGCTCCGATCCTCGACTGCCGCTTCGTCCAATTGAGCTTCAGCATCTCCGGGTCTCGATGTGGTTGTGTATCAACCGATTCGGCCGGCGAATGCGCGTCCGGTGGACACGGCGAGTCCGAGCAATCCGCGCAACCCCGGCAAAGATCCGGCCAGTGACCACACGGTGATCGTCGACGATTCGTCGGTCGGCTTGCCCGCGAAGCGATCCGAGAGCCAATCCAGAGTGACGGGGGCTGCTATCGGGTGCAGCGACAGGTGTTCGCTGAGACGATCGCGGATGTAGGTGACGTTCGCTCCCGCAGCGCGATACCGGCGTACTTGCCCGTCCACGTCGTCGACGTCGATCATCGGATCATGCACCGCCTGCACCACGAGAAGCGGAAACTCGGGTGCCGACTTGCCGGGCTGGATATCCTGAAAAATCTGCACCATCTCGGGTGTCGCCAAGAGGTCTGCCATCGGCATATCGAGGTGCCGCTCCAGATCGTGCATCACCATGGACGCGACGGCGTGCACTGTCGTCTTGCGGTGCAGGGATGAGAGGGTCTCGAGCCCGGCAGCAGCGACGTGTTCGCGAACGAGGCGGTCGAGTACGGGGTAGGTGCGACGGAGGCCTTCCACCACCATCGCGGGCAGCGCCGCGAAGATCGTGCCGTTGAGGCGGGAGAATGCAGATCCGGGGTCGCCGACGGGCGATCCGAGTGCTGCGCCGACGATGTCGAGTTCAGGGGCGTAGCCGGCCGCAGCCTCGGCGGCCCATGACGTCGCCAATCCGCCGCCCGAGTACCCCCACAGCGCGACAGGGGTGGTGGCTGTGAGGTCGAGCGGCTCGAAAGACAGTGCCGCGCGGACGCCGTCGAGTGTGCAGTAACCGGGCTCGATCGGTGCTCCCCACAGCCCGTCCATGCCCTCGTGATCGGGAAGGGACAGAACCCATCCGCGGCGCAGTGCGTACAGGATGATCATGAACTCGAACTGCGGTACGGAGCCGACGGCTCGAGCGCCCGCCCGCAGAACGTAGGACGGGAAACACCGATCCGACACGGCGTCGATCGCGCACTGATAGGACAGCAGTGCTCGCTCCGGTCGCGCTCGGCCCCCGACGGGAAGAACCACCGTCGTGACCGCGACACGCGCTGCCCCGTCGAGGCTGGTGGTCCGGTACAGAAGTTGCCACGCCGACACCTTCTGCCGAATGACACCGAACAACGCGAGGGTCACCGCGCGGGACCGCAATACGGTCCCCGGCTCCGCATACTCGAAACCGGCAGGTGCCCGATAGAACGGGTCCATGCTGGGAATTGCGATGATCGATTCCGAGTCGGCGTGGTCGGCCGCGGCTCGCGGACGACCGGTCGACGCGGTATCGGGTTCGGTACTCATAGTGGATTACTTCCTGATGAGGGTGCGATGGTGTCGACGAGTTGCTCGATGACTGCTCGGGAGACTTCTGGCGACGCCGCGTGAGTCAGCAATCCCTCGACGACGAACGTACCGATACGGAGCATGGCATCGGCCGCCTTTCCGGGCAGTCCTGCAGCCGCGATATCGGCGGCAAACAGCGATTCCGCGAAGGCATGAAACCCGTTGTGCCACTGATCGATGGCCTCGGACTCGGTCACCCGATCGTGCACGGTGGAGACCAGTGGGCCGACTCTGCGGAGCCGCTCCACCAGCCAGAACAGCCGGTCGACAAGTGGTAGATCGACGATCTGGAGATAGTCCGTGGCGTCCTCGGCGGCGATTGCCGTCAGAACAGCGACCAGGATGTCGTCCTTGTCTCCGAAGTACCAATACAGCGTGTTCGCAGTGACGCCTGCTGCTTTCGCCAGACGACTGATCGAGGTGCGATCGAAGCCGTCGGACACGAACATTTCGCGGGCGGCGACCACGATGTCCTCGCGCTTGCTCTCCCGGTCGTGAAGTCCGCGATTCCTGGGCATACGACCAACCATATCTTGAATGGTCTTCAAGACCCTGCTACCTTCCTTGAATACCGTTCAAGAGTGGAGGCCCGTCGATGGCGAAGACCGGAAGAACCGCGCTGATCACCGGAGCATCAGCGGGCATAGGCGCGGCATTTGCTCGACACCTCGCCGCCGAAGGGCACAACCTCGTGCTCGTCGCGCGACGCGAGGACCGGCTCACCGCCCTGGCGGACGAGCTGTCGTCTCGGCACGATGTGCGATGCGACGTCGTGCCCGCGGATCTCGCCGATCCCGCTGCGCCCCGGGCCATCGTCGAAGAAACGAAATCCCTCGGCGTCGACGTCGACATCCTTGTCAACAACGCGGGCATGTCGGGGAACTCCACCTTCGCAGATGCGCCGTTCGACGCACTCGCCGCGGAGATACAGGTGATGATCACTGCCGTCACCGAACTCTCTCATCTCACGGTGCCCGGCATGAAAGAACGCGGATACGGCCGAATCGTGAATCTGTCGTCGTTGGCGGCATTGCTTCCCCCTGGTGCAAGTCTGCTGTACACCGGAATCAAGTCCTATGTGCTCGACATCTCGCAAGCACTCGACATGGAGTTGCGGCCGCATGGCATCCACGTGACTGCGCTCTGCCCCGGCTTCACCCACAGTGAGTTCCACGACGTGATGGGAACCCGAGATGCAGCGACCTCCAAGCTGCCAGCTCTTCTGTGGCAGAGCCCCGAGGACGTCGTCCGAGAAGGTTGGCAGGCCGTGAACAACGGCACGCCGGTGTGCGTGCCCGGGATGGTCAACAAGGTGACTGCTGCTGCCGCGAAGCCGATTCCGACTCGCATCGGCTACTACCTCGGCAAGACCCTCAATCCTTTCAAGCTGTGAGATCCGATCACCACCCTGCTGTAGAACAGAGAGACGAACGCATGACCACCGACGAACATTCCGGCTTCACCCGTACCGAAACGTCGTTTGTGTCGGACGGAGTTCGTTGCGCGGCAACGGTCTTTCGTCCCGCGGTGTCCGCCGCCGTGCCACTACCGGCAATCGTGATGGCGCACGGATTCGGCTCACCTCGGGCGATGCGCCTGTACGCCTACGCCGAGCGTTTCGTCGAGGCCGGCTACGTGGTCTGCGTCTTCGACTATCGGTACTTCGGGGACAGTGAGGGCGAACCGCGCCAGTTGTTGGAAGTGGATGCTCAGCTTGCCGATTGGCGAAACGCAGTCGACTTCGCTCGCTCTCTCGACGGCGTCGACGAGAACCGAATCGTCGGGTGGGGCACGTCCTTCGCCGGCGGCCACGTACTCACGTTGGCGGGCAACGGCGTTCGGTTCACAGCGGTCATCGCACAGGTGCCCCACATCGACGGTATCGCCGCCGTTCGCGCAACCGGGTTCAGGCAGGCACTGCGGCTGGCACCGGCCGCCATCACCGACAGCGTCCGCGCCGCCCTCGGACGGTCGCCGCACTACGTCGACAGTGTCGGGCTACCTGGCACACGCGCTGTGATGGTCTCACCCGACGCGATGAAAGGGCGTGACCGCCTGGTCCTCGAGTCGGGCCTGACCGACGGCGACTACCCCGAGACCGTGGCGGCGCGGATACTGCTGAAAATCTGGCGGTACTCCCCGGGTCGCACGATGTCGGCAATCGACTGCCCAACGCTGGTGCAGATCGCGTCCGAGGATTCCGTCACCCCGGCGTCCGTCGCGCAACGCGCCGCGGCGAAAGTTCGCAAAGCCAAGGTGCGCACCTATTCGGGCGGTCACTTCGATCCGTACGTCGAACCCCTGTTTTCATCGGTCATCGGTGATCAACTCGCATTCCTCGCCGACAACGTGCCCTTGAAATTGCGTACGGTTCCCTCCATCTGATCGTGCGGTTCGCTGCACCCGTCGTTCTCGGATTGGATCACCATGCCCGACGGTACGAACAACTCTGAACTTTGGCTGTTGCGAACATATTTCGGCGATGGCGACGATCCCGCGTGGACGAGCCTGACGGAGCAGGCCCGCCACACGCGATCTTCGGTGTCAGGTGCCGCGCTGGTCGTTTCCTCGGACCGAACGCAGTGTCAGCAACGTATTCGTCGGGTCCTCACGAGACTGGCCACGCGTGCCGAGGCGAACGACGGCTTGTACGTTGTCATTGCAGACAAGCAGACGTTCGTGCGCCACGATCGAATGCTGCTCACCATCGATTGTTCTGCAGTGACACGAAACGCCGAACGTCTTCCCACCATCCATATGGCCCCGCCCGATGCCTTTCGGTTGGGGATAGATGGCCGATCGCCGAATACCCGGCGCTCGATCGAGCCGGTTCGCCGACCGACAACGGAACTCGAACCTGCACAGATCGATTCCGAGCGAACGGTCGCCGAACTCACGGCAAGCGTAGGCGACGCGATCCGAGCCAGTCTGCGGTGGCGAACGGAGATGACGCGAGACGGTTCCTGTGGGTAGACACCGGGAATCGCCGTCGAGAACCCACGGATATCACCCACCGGTCTTCCCCTCACAGTTGAGCAATGGGCATCCGGCCTGTGCGCATTCTGGACCGAGATGGTCGCCTACGGACGCATCGGCGACTTCCGTGCGCCCTGGGTAGGACGGTGACGAATCTACTAGTTTCCCAAGCGCCGGATCGGATGTCGCAACGATCGCGGTTCGGTCGAAGCAGATCGACCTGAGTCGAGGCTCAACGAAGCAAGTTCATTCGCTTCTCGTTGACTGCCACAACGCCGCCGCCAGTGGCAAGCAGTGCAACCCTCTCGGACCGTCCACCGGTATTGCCGAGCAAATCCTCGATCGCGATTGTTTCGAGGCGAGCGCCGGTTTCGGGCTCGATCGCGAGGATCTCCCGAGAATCGGCTACATAGGCCAGGCCCTCGCGCACAGCGGTAGGCATGAAAGGTAGAGATTCGACGTCGGGACCCCACGCCGGATCCCCGGTGAACAGGTTGCGTGCGAGTGGACCGATACCCAAGACGACATCACCGACAATCGCGATGTCCCCCCCGGTGCCGGCGTCGTCCGAGGTCCACAGTTTCTGCCCCGTCGTAGGGTCGAAGGCGCTGCTGCCCAACACAACCGGATCGTCGGGGTCGTTCGCTGCGTCGACCGTCGTGCGCTGGTAGACCTCTTCGTCGGTGGTCGCGACAACTCGTCCGGTGGAATCGACCAGGTCGGTGCGAAACTCGAACAGGTCAGAGCATCGGCGGCCGGCAAGAACGTAGATCTGATCGCCTCGATCGAACTGGTCGCGCGCGCAGTCGGGGGACGAGATGTTGTCGGTGATGTCACCGGATCTGGAGTCGAACAGTGCTGTGCCCGAGGAGAACCGGGCCACTCCCGCATTGCCTGCGAACGCGAGGATTTCTCGTGAGTTGTACGGGTCGACCCAGGTGTCGTCGAGGGTGAGGGACCACGACGCGTCGGGGTCGTCGATCGTTCCTCGATGGATCCGGACGGTGTACCCGTCATTCTCGCCCTCGACCACGTAGAGGTCTTCGCCGTCGGTGCCGACTGAGAATATGTTCCAGTCGGTATCGTGTCGGGTGGCGGTTCCGGTTGCACTGTCGATCGTCACGATCTGATCGGTGCTCCGGCACAGCAGCAGTGTGTCGAGTACGTGGGACGAACAACTTTCGATCCCGTCGGCGGGTGTTTTCCACCGCACCAGACCGGTTGCCGCATCGAACCCGATCAGTTGGGACTGCTCGAACTCGTCCGTCTCCTGATTGATCAACCCTGCCTTGGCGACAAGAATGTCGTCGGCGTCTATGACGCCGCCCTCGACCTCGCCGAATCGTCCACCCACGGGATCATCGAAGGTGGCGAACGGATTGCCGAGCACGTCGGCGGCGTCGAGCGTCCACACAGCGCCGGGCGACGTCGGAGTCTGTGCTGCAAAGGGTTCGGCGTCATGGGGGCCCGTTGCCACCAGCGCGACGGCCGCGCCGACGCTTACGAAAGCCACCGCAGCGGTGACGGCAAGCCGTCGGTACGGGTTCACAGCACATCCAATCCGTCGGCGGTGGCAATGGTGCGCAATGTGTTTGCGCTCAGTGGTTCGTCCGGACGCTCGGCGTGCGATCGGACTTCGACCTCGGTTCCCGACGGGTAGGTGACGGTCACGGTACGGCGCATCCCGCCGTTCGGTCCCTCGGGCAGTGCAGGCGAGTACGAATAGGGTGCCTCTTCGATCCGCAGCACCGCACCGCCGTCGAGCGTCTCGAAGTCGGTCGGCCGATTCTGGTAGGCGGGGTCGTAAATGTCCGGCATCACGGGGAGTTCCTGTCCGCCTCGTATGGATATGGTCAGGTCGGCACCGGTGCCGACGGCATCGACGTGCGTACACACCACACCGGTCTCGAAGTCGGCGAGCCTGAGCGTGTTCAATCCGGGATCGAACCGCTCACCTGCATCGACGCGCTCCAACGCGGTGTTCAAGTTGGTGGCGAGTTCCGCGTCGATCGCTGTGTCGCCGGAGAAGAGGCCGAAGGAGTCGTCGCATCCTTCGCGAGGTTCGGGTGTGTCGGCGGGGACAGGTGCCGATATCCGCAGCTCCGGTAGTGTCACAAGAGCTTTCAGCTCATCGATGGTGAGAACGATGTCGCGGTCTCCGGTGTTGGTCGACTGAAATCCCTCAGCGTCCGATGCGGTTGCGGTGATGTGCGTGCCGTCGGGTGCGTAGGCGGTGACCGTGCGGTAATTGGTTCTCGTACCGCCGAATTCGGACCACGATACGTTGGTGTCGACCACGGTGCCGTCCGCCGATGTCGTGCGTTCCTGCACTGATCCGGCCCTGCACGGTGGCACACCCGTGTTGTCCTGCGCCACGGATACTGCCAGCAGGCCTAGTGTGTTGCCGCGTCCGAGCTCGGCCGATGCCGTTGCCCAACCGGGTTCCTGAGGCTGGCCTGGTTCGCTGGAGGTTTGGGGGATCGGCTGAAACACCAATGACTCGCGCAGGCTTGCGAACAGAACCTCGACACCATGCGGAAGGGCTTCGGCGACAGCATCGGTCATCATCACCGACCTGGGTCCCGAGTACCACGAGGCCTGAGGGTTGTCGTATGCATCCTCGCTGGTGGTGATCCGTCCCCACACCGATGACGTCCCGTCCGGAGGTTCGACGACGTCGCATCCGGAGATAGCCGTCGGGAATATCGCCTCGGGCGTTCTGTAGGTGGTGTCGACGGGTGCAGAAGGGCCAGGAGTGATGGAGTGTGTGGTGGTCGTGGCTACTGACTCGGCGCGGTTCTCGGGCTGCTCTGGCGGTGCGCCGCGCTCGACGAGCGCTGCTACGCACACCCCGATGGCGACGATGGACACGATCGTGAGCGCATCGGCCCACATCCCGGCACGCTGAGGACCAAGTCTGCTCACCGCGTCAAGATACCTGTCATGTGCATCCGATCCGCGCACGGTTCAAAGCTGACCAAAACCGCAATGATCCCCGGTCTCTCTGCGGGCCAGGGCAACTGAATCATCAGAACAGTTGCTCGAACTGGTACCAGTCGCCGTCGAACTTTTCGTACCCGATATCGCCCTCGTGCTGGGGCTCACCGATATACGGTGCGCCGTCGGGGAAGTGCGCCAGGCCGATGGAGTTCAACAGTCCGCCTTCGATGAAGAACAGGCAACCGCCCTCGACGGGCTGGGTCCGATACACCCGGTAGACACCGAGGGTGGTGCCTTCGAACGACTGCACGCAGTGGTCCGCTGCGGTGCTGAGCGAGCGTTCGACACTGCGAACGCAACCTTCGGCGGCGATGCTCGGTAGGTCGCCATCGCCCAGCGCTCCGTTACACACGCTGAGAACGGTCACATTGTGACAGGGTGGGCGCGTGAGAAACCTGTGGGTGTCGATGCCAGCGGTCATCACTCGGGTGACGCGATGAATACCGCTGCACGACGACTACTTCCCCCCGTCACCGTTCTCGTCGGTGCGTTCACGGCGGTCCTGGCTTTGACGACGCCGGTACCGCGCAATTTTGCGTTCGTTGCTGGCGGCGACAGGCTCGATATCCTGCTCGACAGTAGCGCGTCCGCCTGGTCACTCGGCGCGATCGTTGCCGTCGTCACCGCGGTATTCGCGACGCGGAAGCAATCAGCTCTCATTGTGGCAGCCGTTGGCGTCGCGGCCCTGTCGGTTCTACTGTCGGTGCCGATTCCTGCAGAACTGCAGCTTCGGGCGATCGCAGCCGGTTTGATCCTGGGTGGTGCCGCGGCGGTGACCGCCCTCAGTCGAATCCTGCAGCACGCGTTGCTGTTCGGCGCTATCGGCGGTCTGGCGGCATCGAGTGTGTTGCAGAACGTCCCCAGCCAGTACGTGGACTACGCCGGTTCCGCCTTCCAGCAGGCACCGCAGACGCCAGTGCTGCTCGCCCTGGTCGTCTTCGCGGCGCTGCTGGCGGTGTCGTCGTGGGCGAAAGTGTTCGAGGAAGTATCGCCGGTGCAGTCGCGCGGTCGAGTGCTCGCGGTGGGGATCGTCATTCCTCTCGTGGGTCTGGTCTTGTACTGGCTGTTCGAGCGGTCGGTGAACTCGCTCGGTCCGGGCGGTGCAATGCAGAACCGGTGGTTCTTGGGTCTCGCGGTCATACCGCTACTTGTCGGTGCGGCGTTTGTGCTGCCCGCGGTGACAGGAGCGATCCTGCTTGCGGCACTTGCCTTCCTATCGGCCCCGACAGTGGGATCCCTGACGTGGGGGACAGCTTTGGTGTTCGTCGCGATGTTGGTGCTGGGCGGGGTGGTCGGCCATCGTCGGCCGTCTCCGATGGTGGGGTTCGTAGTACTGGCCGTCGTCGCAGCTACGGGAGTGTTCACCGGCCCACCCTTGGACACCGTCAATATCGTTGCGACCCTCGTGGTTCTGCCGCTCGGAGTGGGCGTGGCGTATGCGTCGTTGTTGCCGACAACCGCCCCTGTTGCGGTGATGTCGGTGACGACGCCCATCGTGGTATCGGTTCCCGTCGTCGCCGAATTCGGTTGGACCGCTTACTCTCCGCTGGTCGAGCTCGAGCCCACGTTCTCGCCGAGCACGTGGGTGTGGGTGTCGACGGGCATCTCTGTGGTGTCGGTTCTGGTGGCGGGTGCGGCTCTGGTCGTGTTGAGGCGAAGGGAATAGTCCGACCGGAGATGCCGATTCTGCGCAATCGTGCGAGAGGTATTGCACAGCAATCGATGCATGAGATTTTCGTATTACTGCTCATCGTTCACACAACGGTGGCCGCATATGCCACGAACACCACGAACATGGCCGCGCCGCCGAGAGCTGCGCCGATCATGGCCTCGCGGCCATTGGTCGCGTGGCCCTGTTCGTCCCGACCGACGCCGACCCACCCGCACACCACCGCGGCGACACCCGTGGGGATAGCGACGAAATCCCCGATGAAGGGTACGAACGCGCAGACCAGAGCGATGATGCCCAGGATCAGTGCGGCGCTGCCGGCGCCGTTGCGAAAAAGCGGCCGTGTGGAATGTTCCTCGGCCATGCCGCCTCCCTCTTCGCGGTCCTGATGCAGCGACTCGATGCCCGTTGGTCTCACGCGACACGGCGAGCTCATACACCAAAACATACCCTCGCGATGCTCGCAGGCGCGACGACACCGATGCACTGCATCTTGCCGCCCACGTGCCATCGAGGGGTATCTCTCGCCGGTCTGGATCTTGTCGGCGAGGTCGGTGTCCGTACATAGCACGGGACCGATTCGGCCCGACGGCTTCGACCCTGAACTGGGCTGTCGGTCAGCGCGGCGTAGTTTCTCGCCGTAGGCTTCAGTAACGGCTCGGGGGCCCGTGTGCGCCTACTTCCGCGACAGTCGTTCACTGCGTGCGAGGTGTCGAATTGTCAGGAGTTGCTTGTGCCTCGGATGTGCAGCCATTCGCCCCCGTGCGTTCGGCCCGTGCCGGATGCCGGTGACGATCGTGACGTCGCGGCAGCGGCTCGCGACGCCGTAGCCGATCGAGCCGACCGTGCTGCTGATGCCCGTGATGCGGTGGCCCTGAGCTTGGATTGTGACGACCGATCACACGATCAGTGCCACGGGCGGGGCCGAGCGTATCGGCTCACCGCGGCCGGTGACCGTGCCCGGGCCGGCGCGGATAGGTCCGCGTCGCGCCAGGATCGGATCGCAGCAGCGCATGATCGCCGTACTTCGGCCACCCATGACCTGACCTCTGCATACCGCCGGGACGCGGGGATCGGTCAACTCGAACGCAGCCTCGGTATCGCCCGCGACTCGGGTACCGCCATGGTCGTTTGTTTTGTCGATGTGGACGGCCTCAAGACCATCAACGACACCGACGGACATCCGGCCGGTGATCGCATACTCCGACGGGTCGCCGAGGTCATCGATGATCATTTGGACTGCGACGACACCCTGTTGAGGTACGGGGGTGACGAGTTCATCTTCTCCGTGCTCGGTCCGGCTGCTCTCGACATCGACGACACCACCGATGCAATCGAAGCGAGACTTCGCGAAAGCGATGACATAGCGATCACATGTGGCATCGCGTTCGCGCGCGAGAGGGACACAGTCGCCGATGTGATCGAAAATGCAGACAGGGAGCTGTACCGCCAGCGCCGTGCCTCCCGGACCACAGTTGCTCCACCTACGGCCGCAGACGCGATTCCTGGTCACCGACCGGCCCGATCATGATGAAGAGGAGCACGAGGAAACCTTGACTTCCAGCGCCGTTCGCAGCATCCTCGCGGATCCTCGGTCCGTTCGTCCGCACTACCAACCGATCGTCGAACTCGACAGTGGCAAGGTAGTCGGCTACGAAGCTCTTGCACGGTGGCCGGGCCACCCGTCGGTGGACCCCGGTGCTGTGTTCGCGAGTGCTGCCGAATGCGGAGTGATCGACGAGGTCGATTGGGCTTGCCGGTGCGCTGCGATGACCGGCGCACTCGATGCCGGTATGCCAGAGAATGTTTCGCTGTTCATCAATATCGAGCCGCAATCCTCGCGCATCGTTCCCGCGTACGCGCGCGAGATCATCGGTATGGCTGCGAACCGGTTGAATGTCGTAGTCGAGCTCACCGAGCGCTCACTGTTGGCCAACCCTGCAGAGCTACTCGAAACGGTGGCGCGTGCACGAAAGAGCGGTTGTCTGATTGCCCTGGACGATGTCGGATCGCATCCCGACTCGCTCGCTCTGCTGGAATTCGTTGCCCCGGACATCATCAAGCTCGATTACACTCTCTCGCAGTCGGATCCATCGCCGCAGCAGGCTGCAGTCGTCCTCGCCGTCGCTGCGTACGTGGAGTCGAGTGGGGCGCGGATAGTTGCGGAAGGCATCGAAACAGACGCCCACCTTGACCGTGCGACCGCGCTCGGAGCCACTTTCGGACAAGGCTGGATGCTCGGCCGTCCCGCGCCGCTTCCGACCCTCGGAAACCGGCAGCACTCGGGTGCCATCTCCGCCCGGCCCATCCTGTCGGTGAAATCAGGTGCGCACGCGCGAGCGGACACAGCGGTGCCCTCGGTTCCGTCGGACCTCCTGACGACTTCATCGGCGCAGGTGGGTAGTAAATCGTTGCTACTGGCGTTGACCCGGCAACTCGAAGATCACGCGCGCCACATGCCCGATCCGCTCACCATTCAGGCTGCGTTTCAAGACTCGGCGTGGTTCACGCAGTCGGTGGCCGACCGCTATGCGAGGCTGGCCGCCGTCAACCCGTTCGTGGCGGCCTTGGGAGTCGGGATGGACACCGAACCCGCAGCAGGTGTGCGTGGTGCGGAACTTCATCCCGATGAGCGTTTCGTCGGCGAGTGGACCATCACGATCGTCGGATCTCACTACTGCGCTGCGCTCATAGCCCGCGATCTCGGCGACGACGGTCTCGATCACGACCGTCGGTTTGCGTTCCTACTGACACACGACCGGTTGACCGTCGTCGCTGCGGCACGTTCCATCATGCGCCGGGTCCTGCCGAAATACTCTGTCGCGGAAACAGATCGCGACATCGAGGCCGGTGGCACTGCTCTGTGAGTACTGAGTCACGCGTTACCGGACAGTCAGTCGGTCGATACACAACGCGTCCGGTCTAAGCAGCCCTGCGGCGCGTTGCATAGCCGTTCCGTCTATGGCCGAGTGAATTGCGCAGCATTGCGGACATTTTCTGTCTGTATATGCTGTGTGCATGTCCATCAATGCGGAACGAGTCCCGGTTATCGTGGGCGTGGGTGACCTGAAGTTCACAGGAGACGGCACTCCGCAGAGCACCATCGAACCGCTCGATCTCGTGCTGCGCGCTGTGGATGCAGCGATCGAGGACGCAGGAGCGCCCGGTCTGAGCGCGCAGGTCGATGCGATACACGCAGTTCGCACCACCAGCTGGAACTACGCCGATCTCCCGTCTCTGGTCGCCGAGAGGTTGGGCGTCACCCTCACATCCAGCTTCTCGAGCACGATCGGTGGACATCACCCCGCGCGCCTACTCGACCAGGTCGGTCGAGATATCGCCGAAGGACGCACTACTGCAGCGCTGGTGGTGGGCGGCGAGGCGCAGGCCTCCGTCCGAGCCCTGATGAAAGCGGGTAAGGACCCCGGTGAATCGGGTTGGACCACCGCGCCGGGAGGCCCTCCGTCGTTCTCGCCCGAGGACCTCGGCAGCGCCGAAATGCAGCGAGCAGGAATCCTGGCACCGGTACAGATCTACCCGCTCTTCGAGAACGCTCGTGCCCACAGCCGTGGACTGAACCCCGACCAGGGCCTGCGCGAATCGGCCGACATGTACTCCCGCTTCTCGGCAATTGCGGCCGAACATCCCGTTGCCTGGAGCCCTGTTGCACGCACCTCGGAAAACATCGGCACCGTCAGTTCATCGAATCGTTCTGTGTCCGATTGCTATCCGCTATCGATGAACGCAATGCCCTTCGTCGATCAAGCAGCTGCGGTCATGGTCTGTTCCTTGGCGACCGCCCGCGAGGCCGGTGTGGCAGAGGACCGAATCGTGTACCTGTGGGGTGGCGCGGGTGCAGTCGACAATCCGGATGTGTTGGCGCGCCCGGTGTTCGACGACGGACCAGCTCTTCGTGCGGCTGTGCGGCGGGCACTGTCGAGGGCCGAGGTGGCCAGCGAGGACCTGGCATTCATCGATGCATACAGCTGCTTCCCGATCGTACCGAACCTGTTGGCCGACGAGCTCGGCCTGGCCGAGGGGGCGACTCCCACTGTCCTGGGCGGACATTCGTTCTTCGGTGGGCCGTTGAGCAGCTATTCTCTCCATGCCATTGCGGAATCGACGCGACTGCTGCGCAAGAGTTCCGGCGTCGCATTGGTGCATGCAAACGGCGGCTATCTGACGTACCAGCACGTGGTGCTGCTGGCCACGAGAGCTCATCGCGACGGATACATCGGCGACCCGGAGCAGATGAATGTGTCGGGTACGCCGGCACGCGTCGTGCACGGTTACTCGGGAACGGCGACCATCGAGACGGCTACGGTCACATACGACCGTAGCGGTCTGCCGGAGCAAGCGTTTGTCGTGGCTGCCACCGACGATGGGGCGCGGGTAGCGGGCCGAGCTGGACGTGAATTCGCAACGATGCTTCACGACCTCGTGTCCGTGCAGAACGAGTCGGCTGTCGGACGCCGAATAGACCTGGTGGACAACGAGGGAAACCTTGCCGTCGAATTCTGCATGTAGCCGTCGCGTTCGGCCGGCAGACCGGTGAGAGGATGCAGTCATGTCTGAAGATTCTCCCCGCGGACCGGGCAGGCCCCGTGACGCGGACATGGAGGACCGCGTGTACACCGCCGTGCTCGAGGTGTACTGGGAAACCAGTTGGCGCGGATTCACATTCGACGCAGTCGCGCGGCAGGCCAAGGTCGGCCGCGCCGCGCTCTACCGCCGCTGGGCCGACAAGGAAGAACTTCTGGTCCAGGCGCTCGAAGCTCGGTCGCCGCTGTCGACGCCTATCGACACCGGATCGGTCCGTGGGGACCTCGTCGAGCTCGCGGAACAATTGGCCGTCGGCTACGGGGAGCTCTCCGGCTTGGTCTCGCTACGGGTGACTCTCGACGCGAGGGTGAATCCGGACCTGTTGTCCCATCTCACCGACACTCTCAACCAGAGCCGTCTCGTCACTGCTCGACGCATCGTCCGCCGGGCTGTCGCGCGAGGAGAGCTGCCCGAGGGCACGTCGACGACGTTACTGCTCGAACTCGTGACGGGAGCGGTGTTGGCGCGCGCGCTCTTCTCGCAGGCGCACTCAGGATCGAGAACCACTGCTGCCGTTGACCACTCGACAGTGGTCGTCGACACCGTTCTGCGAGCGTTGAGTTAGCTGTTGAACGACCGGGTCACCGACCGAACCATTGCAGACAGTGACTGTCTGAATTAGTGTTGTGGGGTCTCACGGCCCGAAGAAATGAGGATCGACGTGTCCGAAGTAGTACTCACCGAAGTGCGGGGACACACCCTCGTCGTCACCATCGACCGGCCGGAGGCAGCCAACAGCATCAACGCCGATGTGCACCGCGGTTTGGGCGCGGCGTGGGAGCTTGCACAGGAGACCGACAACATTCGAGTTGTGGTGTTGACGGGCGCAGGCGACAAAATCTTCTGCGCCGGCGCAGATTTGAAAGCTCTCGGCACATCCGGACCCGCGGGGGTGACCCCACCCGAGACCGCGCACTGGGGTTTCGCCGGAATCGTCAAACACCATATTGCGAAACCGGTGATCTCCGCAGTGAACGGCAGCGCCCTGGGCGGTGGGACGGAACTCGCATTGGCCGGTGATCTTGTTGTAGCCGCCGAGAATTCGACCTTTGGACTTCCCGAAGTGAAGCGGGGTCTCATCGCCGGAGCGGGCGGTGTCTTCAGATTGACCACAGCCCTGCCGCGTGCCGTCGCGCTGGAGCTACTGCTGACCGGGAACGCCATGAGCGCCCAGGACGCGCTCCGGTGGGGATTGGTCAACCGCGTCGTTCCTCAGGCCGAAGTGCTGAGCACTGCTCTTGCCCTCGCAGACGTCATCTCCGCGAACGCACCGCTCGCTGTTCAGGCGAGCAAGCGCGTCGCTCGCGGCATCAATGACGGCAAGATCGAGACGGAAGCCCGCAGCTGGGAACTCAGCGAACAGGCCCTGGAGTCACTGAGCCGGTCGGCCGACACTGTCGAGGGAATCATGGCCTTCATGCAGAAACGGGATCCGGTGTGGACCGGAAAGTGAATCCGATCGTGAATGCACTCATTTTGCCTCGGGTACCTGGTGTAGACCTTCCGACGTAGATGCTCGGCCGCTACGCAGCTGTCGTCCCGCCGGAATCAGAATCGTCACCCCGGCTCCGATGATCGCCGGCAAGGCGAAAGCCAGAAGCTGAGTGCTGGTTCCCGCACCCGCGGCGACGAACAGTCCACCGTAGGTGGGCCCCACGATCGCGCCCAGTCGCCCCACCGCGAGTGCGACGCCCAGTCCTGTGGTCCGGCAGGACACGGGGTAGTAACTTCCGATGAAGGTGTTGAGCAGGATCTGCGTCCCGGTCGTTCCCATTCCTGCGATCAGCACCAGAACGTACACGATCCCGATCGGGGGAGTGGTCGCGATCAATGCCAACGACACTGCTGCACAGAGGAATCCGAGGGTGGTCACCGGTTTGATGCCGAACCGATCGGCCAGGTAGGCACCGCCGAGTGCGCCTACTGCACCGCCGACGTTGAGCACCAGCAGGAAGGACAGTGCGGCACCGAGCGGGTATCCGGCCGATCGCATCACTGCAGGCAACCAGGTCGCGACGCCGAACAACACGAGCAGACACAGCAGGGTCATCACCCAGAAGGACAGCGTCACTCGCGCACGGTTCGCGGTGAACAACGCACCGATTCCGCGATCTGTCGATGTCGGCTCACCACCGGAAACCTCGACTGTGTCCTCGAGTCCGTAACGAGTCGAGATCCTTTGTGCTGCATCCGTCCTACCCCGCGCGTTGAGGAAGGCGGGCGACTCAGGGAGGTATCCGATCATCATCGGCAGAATCAACAACGCCGGGATCATCCCAGCTGCGAACATCGCTCGGAAGCCGAATGCCGGGACGAGCCACAGCGACAGGATCCCCGCTGCGATACCGCCGACGCTGGTGCCCACGAACCCCAGTGCGACCGTTCTCGCTCTGGTGTCGAGGCGGGAAAATTCGATCAGCATCGACGCCGCGGTCGGCATCAGAACTCCAGCACCGACGCCGACGACAAATCGCGCTGCTCCGAACATTTCGGGCGAAGGTGCAATTGCGCAACATCCCATTGCGGCCGAGAACAAAGCGACCGCGGCGATCAAGGCGCGTCGTCTGCCCCAACGATCCGCGATGCTGCCCGCGGCCAGTGCCCCGACCAGCATGCCGACTCCCACCACGGATCCGAGTACACCGACGGTCGCTGGATCAAGGTCCCACGGCTCGTACGCCAGGAGCGACGGCACCACCGTTCCGTACATCAGAAGGTCGTATCCCTCCAGCGTCAAGGCCGCCAGGCACAGCGCAACGACGGGAGAAAAAGTGTTACGTGACATGATATTCCGCTCGCGAGAGGGTCAGATGAAGTGTTGGGACAACCAGTCACCGATATCGGCGGCGGCCAGAGACGCGCCGGTGGGCGCGCCATCGCGAATGGGGCCCCCGAAGTGGGTGCCCTCGATCGCCACGTGAGACTTGTCCACTGAGCCCAGAGCCTCGACCATTCTCGAGGCGTCCTCCGGAAAACACGCCTGATCGCCGGTCAATTCGACGAACAACGACGGGACCGTGACCGACGGTGCGCACCGAACGAAGTCGGCATTGGAGCTCAGACCGGACCACGTCGACAGCCAGGCATCCGGGGTGGCCAGACGGGCGAAACCGACAAGCCCGTAATTCGTCAGATCGGGCCGCCGGCCGAACAACGAACCGTAGGGGCGGGCGTTGGAACTGAGCGAAAGGTCGGTGAATCTCAGGTCCGCGTCGGTGCGATAGACAGTCAATATCCGCGGTGCCAACGCATCTCGACGGTCGTGGGCGTTGCCGTTTGTCTTGAAACGCCGTCGGGCCTCGGATGCTTCGGCGACCCGTGACCGCGCGATCACGTCGAGGCGAGCGACGCGCTCGAGCTGAGCGGCGCGGTACTTCTGAACGAAATCGGCGGAATAGTTGGAGCTTTCCGGTGCCTCGACGAATCCGTTCGCACTGTCGAAAGGATCGAGTGCCGGGTCGACGGACATGGGGTCCGATTCGTCGACCACGGACGGATCGATCAGTCGCAGCAGCAGCGCGCCCTGTCCCGGGTGTGGAGCCATGAAAATCGCACCGTCCGGTACGGGCATCTCCGCGGATGCGAGGTCGATCGGCCGGCCGGCCGGCGTTGCCGCCAGCCGCTCCTCGGGCGTGAGCCCGGCCTGCTCGCAGTAGAACGCGAACAGCGTGCCACCGCCCGAGTGACCCAGTGTGACAACGTGATCGAAAGAGTGGGAGCGTAGGAACACCTGCCCGGCGGCGGCGTCGAGCAAAGCCTGCTCGTGCACCAGCGAGATGTCGTTGTTCACCGATCGCGTGCCCTGGGTCCACACTGCATATCCGCGTGCAAGCAGCTCTGGCACGAGAACGTGATGCGTCAGATCCTGGCGCGGGTGCATCAACGCAACGACGAGGTCCGCGCCCGGAACCGTTCTCAACACTCCACTGACCTTGGCGCCATCGGCAGTGGTCAGCTCGTGCGTCGACGTGACAGTGTTCGTCGGTGCCTCGGCCGCATCGAGGTAGCGCCCAGCACCGAGTCGGGTCCGAGTCATGACTGCTCGACGCGCAGGGCGTCTTTGTCCCACTGCGTGATTCGAGACTCCGACAGGCCTGAGACGCTGCTGTACCAGACGGCGTGCCTGCATCCGGTGGCCCGACGGTCGATGACGATGTCCTTGTCCGAGACTATGCGGAAGTACGGGCCGACGTGGTCGACGCGTACGGCTGGGTCGACGTCGGCCACCGAGGCGATACTGGTGTTCTCGGGTATATCGAGCACATACAACGTGGTCACGACACTCCCACCTCGTTCTCGGCCGACCAATCAGCCGCACGTTCGACGATCAGTTCGGCCTTGCGGGTCAACAGGTTCGCCATGCTCGGGTCGGGTCCGCGCACGATGTCGATCAGAGCGTCGATCGTCAGGTTCGCGTCGAGATCTTCCTGCGGCGTGACCGGACGCATCGCGCGGGTGAGCTCGATCATGTAGCCGTTGGGATCGTGTGTGTAGATCGACTCGATCGTCTCGTGTTGGATCTGCATCTCCACGGGCCAATCACTGCCGTCCAACCGTCGCCGATATTCCATCAGGTCCGCTTCGCTGTCGACGTGAATCGCGAGATGACGCGAGCGGATGAAGAAGATCGGTACGTCCTCGGCGAAGCGCGAGTACGAATCACCCTGTGGTCCTCCGTCGAACGGTTCGAGACCGAAGTAGTAGAAGAACGCGAGTCGGTCGTCGTTGCCGATGTCGAAGAAGAAGTGGATGAAGTCCGGATGCTTCTCCGGGCCCCATCCTGCTGCGCAGATGGAGTGGACGACGGGGAACCCGAGAACGTCACGGTAGAACTCGACCGTTGCTGCCGGATCGAACGTGGGGTAGGCGACGTGGTCGACGCCCCGGACCTTGTGTGGCAAGTCGGACATGAAGATTTCCTCTCTGCGAAAGTGGCGATCTAGGACGTGACGACGGCGTCTGCCCGAAGCAGTGAGCCGGCGTCCGGAAGATCGATGGGTAGGTCGAGCGCACGGAGCAGGCTGTAGGCACCTGCTGTCGCGGCCGACAGAACGGGGATGCCGAACTCGTCCTCGGCAGCCTGAACGAGCGGTAGGGACGGCATCTGCACGCACGCGGAAATCACCAAGGCGTCGGCACCGGTGAGATCCAACGACCGTGCCGCGTCCATGACTCGATCGCCTGGGATGCAGCCGACTTCGGCGTTGTCGGACACCTCCAGTGCGCGCCAATCGAGTACGCGAATGCCCTCGGCCTCGATGTAGTCGACCACCTTCTCCGCGAGCGGTCGCATGTACGGCGTCACGAGAACTATGTTCTTGGCGTCCAGCGCACGCAGGCCTTCCACAAGAGCGCCCGCGCTCGACCTGACGGCTGCATCGGACCCGCCCGTGGCGAGTTGTTCCGCTATGAGCCCCTCCACCCGTTGGTGTTCCCCGGGCCCGGCGACCATGAGGGCGACGAGGCACGCATAGAGAACAGCGTCGATTCCGGCATCGCCCAATTCGAGGATGCACCGTTCGCGCTGGGCATTCATGGCCCGCAATTGTTCCGGCGACACGGCCTGCATGCGCATGCGCGAAGAGTGGAACGAAAACCGGGCATGTCGATGTCGCGCCAACAATGCGGGCATCTCCGTTTCCACGGTGACGTTGGAGCTCGGTACGACCAAGCCCACACGATGAATACTCATGAACTGCCTTTCGGTAATTGACGCTGATGACGAGTATTCGACGTCTGCGACGATTCGTCAAGCGGCTTGGACCAGGGAAATCGAATCGATGCGTCCGTTCGGGCAGTATCGAGCAGGGTGACAGCACTCACATTCGTGCTTGACATGTCGTCGTGGACGTCGAATACTCGACGCAGACGTAAGCAGTGTTCGAGGGTGTTTCGCTCTCACACGCCAGGACGTCTTCGACTCGGACCTAAGGAGCACACCGGCATGACCTATGTGATCGGAGTGGACGTCGGCGGAACGTTCACGGACGCAGTACTCGACGACAGTTCCGGGACCGTGGTCGCTGCAAAAGCGCCCTCGACTCCGCCCGACTATTCACAGGGCGTCATCGACGTTCTCGAAGCGTTGGCCGAGCAACTCGGATGCCCGGTGCAGGAAATGCTGGCGAACACCCACCACATCGCGCACGGCACCACGTCCTCGCTCAACGCTCTGGTGATGGGTAACGTCCCGCCGGTCGGGTTCCTGACCACCAAGGGGCATCGCGATTCGATCTACATCATGAACGTCGAGGGCCGGTACCTCGGTGGCTCGCCCGAGCAACTGCAGAACGTGTTGGGGCAGAGCAAGTCCCACGGTCTCGTTCCCAAGCGGCATGCGCTGGAGGTCACCGAACGCCTCGATCGAGACGGCAACGTCGTCGTAGCCCTCGACGAAGAGTCCGCACGTATCGCCATCCGAAGCCTCGTCGACGACGGTGTCTCCGGCATCGCGGTCTCGCTGCTCTGGTCGTTCCGTAACCCTGTGCACGAGCAGCGCATTCGTGAACTCGTGCACGAGATCGACCCCGACATGTTCGTCTCGCTGTCCTCCGAGGTGAGCCCGCGCATCCGCGAGTTCGCTCGTAATGCAACCACGATCATGAGTACCCAGATCGGCCCGGGGTTGCGCGATTACCTCGGCTCGTTGGAAAAGAAGCTACGTGCCCTCGATCTCGCGGGCCCACTGCTGGTGATGCAGAGCAACGGCGGTGCCGTTGCCGCAGCCGAGGCCCCGAAGAACGCCATCAGCACAGTCGGGTCCGTGTTGACCGGCGGTGTGGTCGGAGCGGTGTCGCTCGGAAAGCAGCTCGGTCACAAGAACATCATCGCCACCGACGTCGGCGGAACCACCTTCCTCGTCGGCCTCGTCGTGGACGGTGAGCCGGTGCGTGCGTCGAGCACCATCATCAACCACCACCCGATCAATGTCCCCACCCTGCAGGTGCACGCCATCGGCTCGGGCGGCGGTGCCATAGCGTGGGTGGATGCGGGTGGCAACCTCCAGATCGGTCCGCACAGCGCCCAGGCGGTACCCGGACCCGCCTGTTACGGGCAGGGCGGCACCGAACCCACCAATGCCGACGCCAATCTCGTCCTCGGGATTCTCCCCGAGCGCGGTCTGCTGGGAGGACGCAAACCACTCGACAAAGAGCGTGCGCGCGAGGCCATTCGACGCCGCATCGCGGAACCGCTCGGTCTGTCGGTCGAGGACGCAGCCGCCGCGATCTACGCCGTCCAGAACGCACAGACCGGCGACCTGCTGCGCAAGACCGTCGTCGAAGCCGGGCACGACCCGCGCAACTTCGTTCTCTACGCGTTCGGCGGAGCCGGCCCATCACATTGCGCCGCCTATGCAGCCGAAGTGGGCGTCAAGGAGGTCATCGTTCCGCTCGGGCAGGTGGCATCGGCGTTCTCGGCCTACGGTCTTGCGTCGTCGAACATCGTGCTCGCGGCCGAGCTGTCCGACCCGGCAGCGATGCCACTCGATCCTGCTCGCGCAGAAGCGAATTTCGACGGTCTCGAGAAGCGCGTCCGCGAAGCCCTCGGTCGACAAGGGCTCAATTTCACGTCTGTCCAGGTCGAACGTGAAATCGACATGCGGTACACGATGCAGTTGGCAGAAGTTGCAACAACCATTCCCGAGGGCTCGCTGGACTCGGCGAGCGTCGCACACGCCTCCGATCTCTTCGAGCAGCGTTACGCAGATCTGTACGGCAAGGACAGCGGATTTCGCGAAGCCGGCATTCAGGCGATCACCTATCGCGTGCGTGCAACCGGCGTCCTGCCGTTCTCGCCTACCCTCCCCGAGCTCAAGTCGGCCGACTCCGCCGACGCCTCGGTCGCTCGCATCGGCACCCGAAAGGTCAACTTGGACGGTCGAATCGGCTATGTCGACACCGACATCTACGACTACAGCAAGCTCGCCGCCGGGCACGTGCTCGCCGGTCCCGCCATCGTCGAAGTCCCGACGACCACAGTCGTCGTCCCGCACGGAACCACCGGAACTGTCGACCGCCTCGGCAACCTCAACATCGTCGCCGGCTGAGACCACAGGAGAACCGAACATGACATCAGCGATTCCCGGGTCCGAGATCTTCTCGTCCCGCCCCGTCGACCCCGACGCCCTCGCCCGCACGCTCCCACCGACGCTGCCGGTGCACACCGTCACCCAGCAGCAGATCGACGAACTCGACCCGCTGACCTACGAGGTCATCCGTCACCGACTCTGGTCTGTCACCGACGAGATGGGCGAGGCACTCAAACGAATGTCCGGCTCACCCATCGTCACCGACGCGAACGATTTCGACTTCGCGATCAGTGACGAACTGGGACAGGAGGTTCAGGTGGGCCTCTACAACACCATGCTCGTCGGAGCCGTCGACCTGGCGATCTACTGGACCCTGCAACACCGCGCCACCAACCCGGGGATCGTGGAGGGAGACATGTTCCTCTGCAACGATCCATGGGTCGGCGGGGGACTGCACCAGAGTGATGTCATCGTCTACCAACCCATCTTCCACGAGGGCAAGCTGTTCGCCTGGACCAGCGCGATCTGCCACGAACCCGATCTCGGTGGTTCCGGCCTCGGATCGTTCGACCCGTCGGCGAAAGATGTTTTCTCCGAATCGCTTCCGACTCCGCCGGTCAAGGTGGTCCGCGACTACGAGCTACAGCGCGACGTCGCCGATCTCTGGGTTCGACGCTCCCGTGTTCCCATGCTGGTCGGGCTCGACCTGCGCGCCAAGATCGGCGCGAACACCGTCGGCCGCAATCGCATGCTCGCCGTCATCGAGCAGTACGGTGCCGACACCGTCAAAGCCGTCATGAAGCGCATGATGACCGACGCCGAAGGGCGACTGCGCAGCAAGCTCTCCTCTCTCCCCGACGGGACATGGAAGGCCACCGGCTACCAGGACCAGTCGCACACCGGTGACCGCGAGGTTCACAAGATCACCGTCGCGATGAGCAAGACCGACGACCATCTCACGTTCGACTTCACCGGCACCGACAAGCAGACGGGCGTCATCAACTGCACGTACGCAGGCATGCGCGGCGGCGTCATGCTCGCGTTGCTTCCGATCCTCGCGGGTGACATTCCCTGGTCCGCAGGCGGATTGATGCGATGCTTCGACCTGGTGTCCGAGGAGGGCACCATCAACAACGCGAGCTTCCCTGCAGCAGTCAGCCGTGGTCCCATCGGACCCGCTTGGCTGACCGGAACCCTCATCGCGGAATGCCTGTCGCAGATGCTCGACCGATCGGTCGACCTCGGCAAGAGCGTGCAGGCTGCGTGCTGCGGTACCTGGGACACCGCGGTGATCGCAGGCCTCGACGAACGCGGGGAACAACCCGTTCCGTTCCTCAACATCATGATGGAACCGATGGCAGGCGGTTACGGCGCACGCCCGACCGCGGACGGCATGGACACCGGAGGCCTCTTCTGTATTCCGATGGGGCGCATCCCCGATACGGAAATGACCGAGTTCCTCTACCCGCTGCTCACACTGTGGCGTCGTGAAGAGCCCGACTCGGGTGGACCCGGTCGTCAACGCGGTGGCGTCAGTGCATCGCTCGCTGTGACGCCGTACGGCACCTCGCTCCCGATGGGCCTCGTCCTCGCCTCGGCGGGTAAAGCCGTGGCGCAGAACAACGGCCTCGCCGGCGGGTACCCCGGCAACACCGGACTCGAAATTCTGGCGCGAAGTACCGACGTCATCGAGCAGTTCGCAGCGGGAAAAATTCCCGGAGCCCTCGAAGATCTTGGCGGCGGAAAGGAATTCGGCGCATGCTACGCCGAAAGCTATGTCGCTCCCGGTGAGGTGCTGTACATGCATTGGCAGGGAGGCGGCGGCTACGGAGATCCGTTGCATCGCGATCCGGCGGCTGTGGTCGTGGACCTACGGGAGGGCAAGGTCACCGCAGAGGGGGCGAACGTCGTCTACGGCGTGGTCATCGACGCGGGAAAGGTGGACGAGGCAGCAACTGCGCGACGACGTCGAGACATGATCGACGAACGGCGCACGCGTTCCACCCAGCACTCCGACGCTCCCATCATGGATCTCTCGCTGGCAAGACGTCTCGACGACAACCTGTCCGAGGTGACCGTCGGGGACGTTCGGGTCATCGCCTGTGCACAGTGCGGCCGGCTCCTCGGTGACGAGAAGTCGAGTGGTGTACTGGATCTGGCTCGCTACGAGGGGCCGTCCTCGGCGGCGGGGCCGCAGGTGACATCGGATCCCTCCATCTACGTCGACACGCCCATCGTGTTCCGTCAGCTGTGCTGCCCGGGATGCTGGACGGCCGTGTACTCGGGAATCGTTCCTGCCGATCATCCCGATCATTCGTTGGAGATCTCTCGATTGCTTCCTGCGGTGGCCGAACGATGACGGTGACCACGGAGACGACCCATTCGGACTGGGACGGCAGGCTGGTGGGATACCCGGAGGATCGCGCGCAGGGCTACCGCCGGAGTGGTTCGTGGAGCTCACTTCCCACGAGTCGCCGCTTCCGCGACATCGCTCTTCGGTATCCCGACAGGCTTGCGATCATCAGCGCCGAGGGTTCGATGACGTTCGCCGAACTCGATCGTCGTACCGATGCCATCGCCGCCGGATTGACTCGACTGGGACTGGTGCGCCTGGACCCTGTGCTGTTCCAGATGACGAACAGGCTCGAGACGGTGCTGGCCTGGTACGGCTGCGTCAAGGCCGGACTGGTTCCGGTCGCCACACTGGCCGCGCACCGAATGCACGAGATCGCGCACATCGGTGCCGCGGTGGGCGCGGTCGCGCATGTGGTCGAGGCCGGTCTGCCGTCGTTCGACCTGGTCTCGTTCGCCTACGAACATGCAGAAGGGAGCGAGACCGTTCGCCACGTGGTGACGGTCGGGGCGAACGAGAGTGACGGACTGCGATTGGAGGACCTTGGCCGCGACATCGATGCCACCGAGGCCCGAGCTCTCGTCGACACCATCGAAGCCGAGACGGATCCCGAGGACGTGGTTGCATTCCAATTGTCCGGCGGGACAACGGGAGTACCCAAGGTCATTCCGCGGATCCATGCCGAATACTGGAACAACGCGCTCATGTACGCCCAACGGCTCGAATGGACCGCGGACAGCCGCGTCGCCCATCTGATCCCCATCGTGCACAACGCAGGGATAGCCTGCGGTCTGCACGCCTCGCATTCGGTCGGCGCGTGCCTGGTACTCGCGACCGCCGACGTCGGATCGGCGTTCGACCTGATGGAGCGCGCGGAGGCCACCGAGGTGTTGATCGGCCACGGTCACTACCAGGCCGTGTCGAGCCCCGAGTTCGATCGGGTGCGCGAGCGTCTGCGGCACGTGATCCTGTCCGGTGCCAAAGTGTCACCGGCGCTGATGGACCGCGTCGACGACGGCGGAGATCATTGGGCGGGTCAGCTGTTCGGGATGTCCGAGGGGCTGCTCACCGTCACCCCGGTAGGCGCCCCTCGCCACGCTCGAATCACCACCGTCGGCACTCCTGTCTGCGCCGAGGACGAGGTGCGCATCCTCGATCCCGGCACGGAGATCGAGCTACCCGACGGGGAAGTCGGCGAATTGTGTTGCCGTGGCCCGTACACGATCACCGGGTATTTCGATGCACCCGAGCACAATCGGACTGCTTTCACCTCCGACGGCTTCTACCGGACCGGCGATCTGGCGTCGATCTCCGTCGTCGACGGCGAGCGGTACATCTCCATCGAGGGTCGCATCAAGGACCTCATCAACCGCGGCGGCGAGAAGATCAACGCCGAGGAGGTGGAGCTTCTTCTGCTCGACCATCCGGCCATCGTGGGTGCGGCCGTCGTCGCGATGCCCGACCCTCGACTCGGCGAGAAGACGTGCGCGTATCTCGTCACCGACGGGGCCCCGTTGACGATGGCCGACGTGCAGGACCATCTCACGGGACTCGGTGTGGCCAAGTTCAAATGGCCGGAGCGCCTCGAATGGCTCGACGCGCTTCCCCGAACCAACGTCAACAAGATCGACAAGAAGCGTTTGCGGCTCGACATCGCCGCGAAGCTCGAGAGGCAACCATGAAACTCGACCGCGTCGCAGTCATCGGCGGTGGCCCCGGTGGCCTCTACGCCGCACGGCTACTGAAACTGTCCAAACCCAACGCGGAGATCACCGTCTACGAACAGAGTTCACCGGACACCACGTTCGGGTTCGGGGTCGGCCTCGCCTCACGGACGCAGCGGAATCTCCGTCAGGCCGACGCCGCATCACTCGATGCGATTGTTGCTCAGGCGTACTCACACGAGATGTCGATGCAGGTAGGGAACAGAACGGCCCGCTTGGCTCACGGTGATCTTCTCGCGATAGCGCGGACGTCTCTGCTGTCCGTACTGCAGGAGCAAGCGCGCGATGCAGGAGTGCGGCTCGAGTTCGGCGAACGCCGTGAACCCGCCGACCTAGATGTGGACCTCGTGATCGCCTCGGACGGAATCAACAGCGCGACCCGTACGGCCGACGGTCGATTCGGTGCCGACATCAGCACCGGAACAGGCCTTTACCTCTGGTGCGGAACGGATTTCGCACTACCGAGCGCCATATTCGTACCCGTCACCACCGAGCACGGTACGTTTGTTGCCCACGCGTATCCCTATGCGCCGGATCGCAGCACGTTCCTGATCGAGACGGATCTCGACACCTGGGCCCGGGCGGGCTTCGACGTCACGACTGCTGCCACAGGCGCGGCCGACAGTGACGAGGCATCGTTGCGCTATCTCGAGAGAGCGTTCTCGGTCACTCTTCAGGATCACAGCCTCATCGGAAACCGGACCCGGTGGATGCAGTTCCGAACGGTCAAGTGTCGAAAGTGGTCGGTAGACAACATAGTTCTTATCGGAGACGCCGCGCACACAGCGCACTATTCGATCGGATCGGGAACGAAGCTGGCGATGGAGGACGCCATCGCCCTCGATGCGGCACTGGCGTCGGCTGCGACCGTCGGCGATGCCCTCACCGAGTACGAACGGGTGCGTCGCCCCGCGGTTGAACACCTTCAGCAGATTGCCGTGCGAAGTGAACAGTGGTGGGAGTCCTTTCCGCAGCGCATGGATCTGCCCGTGGACCAACTGATGGTGGCGTACATGACGCGCGCCGGAAAGGTCGGTCTGGAGCGATTCCTCGAATCTGCTCCCGAGGTGGCGTTGAAGGGAATCGCGAGCTACGCGCATGTTCCCGCGGACTCGGAGGTTCCTGCCGATGTGTCCCGCTGGATCCTCTCGCGGCCCATCGAACACGGTGGGCGGTCGTTTTCCGATCGATTCGCCCCGTCCGATCTTCGCGAGGACCCGACGACGACGGTGGTCTCCGTGGACGTCGAATCAGCGTGGAACGAGAAGGCGACGGCCATCGTCGACGAGTGCAGGGCAAGTTCCACGGTGTGGCTGACCGGGTCCGGCGAGCGTGATCACGTCCTGACCCGACTCGATGTCGCGGAGCGAATGATGCGCAGCACCGGCGCGCTCGTCGTCGTCGACGTGCCGGAGGAGTGTTTGTCCGATGCGGTGGCAGGTCTGGTCAGTGCGCGTACCCACCTCGTGTTTGTCGGTTCTTGACGACGGTGACGGTTATTCTTCGTTCATGACACGCGAGGACTCACCACGAGGATCGGCGCGCAATCCGCGTCGGGAGCTGGTCGAGAAGCAAATTCTCGACCAGGCCACGCGATTGTTCGCCGAGAAGGGCTTTGCCAGCACCACACTGCAGGACATCGCGGACGCGACCGGTCTGACCCGCCCGGCGCTGTATCACTATGTCGCGAACAAGGACGAGCTACTCTCGCGCCTGATCAGCGAGAGCACCGAGACCCCGGCCGCAGTTCTGCACGAGATCAATGCGCGATCCGATCTCGGCCCTACCGAGAAGCTACGCAAGATGGCCACCGCGATCGCCCTGAACCAGGCCGAAACCGCCGACCGCTTCAAGCTCATCATCAGGTCGGAAGCCGATCTGCCCGAGGAGATTTCGCGGACGTACCAGCAGAGTCGCAGGCACGTGCTCAAGGAGTTCGTGACGGTCGTCGAAAATGGCGTCAGGGCAGGGGAATTCAGGCCTGTCGACCCGCGCACAGCAGCACTCGGCATCATCGGCATGCTCAACTGGGTCGCCTGGTGGCATCAGAGCGGTGACCCGGACGCCGATCGCAGTGTGGCCACTCAACTCGCCGACATGGCATTGCGGACCGTCGTCCAGGACAGCGGAACGCCTCTTGTACCCGAGGGGCCCGAACGTGCGATCTCGATGCTCCGCGAGGATCTCGATTACCTCGAACGCATCCTGGCTCGGGATCGATCGGAATCGTGATCGACGGACTCGCGCCGGAGCCTTGCTCACCCAGCGCCCGGTAACCCCAGGAACGTCAGCAGACGCCTGAGAAGCTCGTCTCGCCACGCACGCGATGACCAGGTGTGGTCGGCACCGGTGACCTCGGTGAATGTCGCGTGTGGCAACAACTCTGCGTAACGGCGTCCGTACTCGAGTGGCACGATCTGGTCTGCCGTGCCGTGGACGATGTCGACGGGACCGTTGTATCCGGCCGCAGCCTCGTACACATCGAGGCCATTGCGGATGTCGTCGAAAAATGCCAGTCCGAGCCACATGCCGCCGAAGTCGAAGCCGCCGTTCTGTGCGACGGAATCGATGGGCTGGCCCTGGATCTCGTGCTTGACGGTGATGTCGTCGACGACAACGCCTGCAGGTGACCACAGGGTGAGGCTGGCGACACGGTCGGACAAGAGCGTGGCCGCCATTGCCGCTTCCACTGCGCCGAGGCTGTGGGCGAGAACGTGCACCGGTGCAGATCGATCGGCAGCGAACTCCCGGATCATGGTCGACACCTGCTCGACCTCGTCGCGCAGGGTGATGTCCTCGAACTCGCCGTCGCTGATGCCTTGGCCGAGTCGGTCGTACGCGCGGACGACTGCTCCCGCTTCGACGAGGCGTCGAGCGATCTGGACGAAGAGGCGCTGTGGTCCGATGCTCGAGTCGCTGAAGCCGTGCACGATCAGAACGGACGGCGCTGTTCTGTCGGAGTTCTCGGGTCGGTACTCGTTGCCGCGGATCACCTGCCCACGATGGGGAAGTGTGAGCGTGGCCATGCCGGGGTTCTGGAGGTCCATCTCAGTTGCTCCGGTCGGCGAAGCCGGCCGGTAAGTCAGCGGGCGCGGTGTCGATGACGGTGTCGTCGTCGATACCGACATACTCGAACAAGGTGATGTGCGCGAACTCGGGCACGACGTAGATCGGATAGGTGGGACCCTGATCGCGGAATTGACGCATCTCGTCGAGGTGGTCGTTCTGGAACAGGACGGTTTTGGACCCGTCGAGTTCCACCCAGTGCGGGAAGAAGATGGTGCCGTGCAGAACGCGGTCCTCGGGGACGACGTTGACGACGACGCTCGTGCCGGTGGGCTCGTTCCACGAGATCTTGTAGACGCCGCGACCGAGTCCGACGAGATCGACTTCTTGTCCCTTGACCCACCGGCCGCCGACCATTCCGGTGTGGATTCGGTAGTCGATGGTGGTGGCGTTCCTGACGTACATCTCGTACTGCCACCCGTTGGCATAGGTGTAGATGAACCGATGGCCGATGATCGAGTCCAGGGCTTGTTCGGGAGTGGGGTCGGCAACGCTGGTGTGAATGCTCATGACTCCATGATCACCCAGAAATGCGTTTGTTGCAAACCTAAATTTAGACTGAGTAGTCTGGCGCGGTGGACGATTCCGACAGTGCACCCGGTCTCGCGGATATCGCCCGCCATCTCAGCGAGGAGATAGGCCCCTTCCGCCGCGTGCTGCTCAACGCCTCCCGCTCGCGCGCAGGGCTCAAAGCCCTGCCCGACGCGCAGATCGAGATCCTGCGGCGACTCTTTCCGGACAAGTGGGAGGGCCCCACAGTGCTCGGACGTCAGCTGGGGTTGGCTCGCCCCACGATCAGCAACCTCGTCCGAACGATGGAATCGGACGGGCTCGTCGCTCGCCGACCCGACGACTCGGATGCTCGAAGCATGCGCGTCGGCCTCACCGATCTTGCTCGAGAGCAATTGCGCATCTACGACATTGCGGCAGAGGGGCTTCTCGTGAATATCCTCGACGACCTGACGCCGGCCGAGCAACGCACCCTGCGTGACGCCACTGCGCTGCTCGGCCGAATCCGCGAGGCGCTCGAGCACGGCGACGACCTGTAGCGGCGACAGAGTTCGTGAGGGCTCGGCGCGCAATTCAAGTCGATACTTCACTGCGTGTGCACGTCTGAATCAATCGTCCTGTTCTCGCGTCCACGGAACGTAAATCAACAACGATTCAAGTAATTCGGCCACATCTGCACTGGGTGTCATATAGCGTCGAATCATGTCCTCGAAACCGGACATACCGCCCGAGCGTACCCGGCCATTCGGCGAACCGTTCTGCGCTCGTACCGTTTTCATCCGACGATCAAGGAAGTTCGATCATGGGAAAGCTCGACGGAAAAGTAGCCTTCATCACCGGTGCCGCACGCGGACAGGGGCGTAGCCACGCTCTCCGGCTCGCGCAAGAAGGTGCCGACATCATCGCGGTCGACATCTGTGCACAGATCGATACGGTCGCCTATCCGATGGCCACATCGGAAGATCTGGCACAGACCGTGAAAGAAGTCGAGGCGCTCGATCGGCGCATCGTCGCCACGGAAGCCGATGTCCGCGATTACGACGCCATGAAAGCGGCAGTGGACTCGGCGGTAGCCGAACTCGGCCCCATCGACATCATTCTGGCGAATGCCGGAATAGCACCCCAGGGTGCCGAAAACCCCGACGAAGTGAAGACTTTCCGTGATGTGGTGGAGGTCAACCTCTTCGGTGTGTGGAACACCGTTCAGGCCGGGGTTCCGAGCATGATCGCCAAGGGCCAGGGCGGGTCGATCGTGTTGACCAGCTCGACTCAGGGCCTGTCCGGTGCGGGCGGTAACGGATCCGGTGCCGGAGACGGCTACGCGGCCAGTAAGCACGCGGTCGTGGGGTTGATGCGCACGTTCACCAATTGGCTTGCGCAGTACTCCATACGCGTCAACACCGTGCACCCGACCGGGGTGAACACGCCGATGGTCGTCAACGACGTCATGCAGAAGTTCCTCACCGAAAACCCCGACGCCACAGCCATGCTCGGCAATTTGCTACCGGTGCCGATGCTCGAAGCGATCGATATCAGCAACGCCATCGCGTGGCTGGTGTCCGACGATGCGCGGTACGTCACCGGCGTCACCTTGCCCGTCGACGCCGGCTTCCTGGCCAAGTAGGAGACGGACATGGGCAAGCTGGAAGGCAAAGTCGCATTCATCACCGGGGCCGCTCGCAGTCAGGGGCGAAGTCACGCAATACGTCTCGCGCAGGAGGGCGCGGACATCATCGCTGTAGACCTGTGCGGACCGGTCGACACCATCGAGATGTATCCGCCGTCGACCGAAGCGGACCTCGCCGAAACGGTGAAGCAGGTCGAAGCGCTCGACCGACGAATCGTCGCCACCAAGGCCGACGTGCGCGATTCGGCCGCGCTGAGAAAGGCCGTCGACGACGGCGTCGCCGAACTCGGTCGCCTCGACATCGTCCTGGGCAATGCGGGAGTGTTCGAGATCGCGCCGGCACTCGATATCACCGACGACGCATGGCAGAACATGATCGACGTCAACCTCACGGGCGTCTGGAACACATGCAAAGTTGCCCTGCCGCATCTGATCGCCGGCGGTCGCGGTGGTTCCATCGTGCTGACGAGTTCGACAGCGGGCCTCAAGGGCACACCGAATACGGTGCACTACACCGCGACCAAGCACGGTGTCGTTGGCATCATGCGCACTCTCGCAAACGAATTCGGACAACACAGTATTCGTGTCAACACCGTTCATCCGACCGGTGTGGACACCGTCATGATTCAGAATCCCAAGACGTGGGGGTTGTTCGCTCCCGACGATCCGAACCCGTCGCGAGAGAAGTCGGCACCGATCTTCCAAACCACGAACACGCTGCCGGTGCCGTGGATCGAGGCAATCGACATCTCCAACGCGATAGCGTTCTTGGTCTCCGACGATGCTCGATACATCACGGGTGCAACGCTTCCTGTCGATGCGGGGTACACGGTCAAATGACTGCTACCGCGTCGATCGGTGAGGTGCGCCGGCGGATTGCTGCGCACCTCGTGGGTCGAGACCGTGAACTCGACCTCCTGTTGGCAGCGGTCGCGGCCGGGCGGGACCTGCTCCTCGAGGGCCCGCCCGGCACCAGCAAGAGCACGCTGCTCGGCGCGATCACATCCGAGTGGTCCATTCCGCTGTTCTTCGTCGAGGGCAACGCCGATCTGACACCGGCCCGAATTGTCGGGCACCACAACCCGGCTCGGGTTCTTCGCGAGGACTACAGCGAGGACAACTTCGTAGCGGGACCGCTGATCGACGCGATGCGCACCGGCGGTTTCCTCTACATCGAAGAGTTCAATCGCGCACCCGAGGACACCCTGAACACGCTTCTCACCGCGATGGCAGAACGACGCATCGTGGTCCCGCGCGTCGGCACTGTGCACGCGTTACCGACGTTCCGCCTCGTGGCATCGATGAACCCTTACGACAACGTCGGTACAACGCGCCTGTCGACGAGCGTCCACGACCGTCTGTGTCGTCTGGCCATCGGTTACCAGGATGCCGAAGCGGAACGCGGCATCGTGGGTCTCCGTAGCGAATCCGACTCCGCGCGACTGATCGCCGACGCCGTAGCCGTCACTCGGATGACGCGTGAGCACGAGGACATCACCCAGGGCAGTAGTGTGCGCGGGGCAATCGATCTGACCCTCGTCGCTCAGCAACTGGCAGATCTTCGGGAGGTGGCGATTCCGCTCGTCACCGACATCGATCCACCGAGAGGCCTGCCCGAGGACTACCAGCAGGTCATGCTCGACGCGATGTACGTTGCCCTGTCCGGGCGCATTCACATCGACGAGACATCCGACGCACCAGCAGAAATGGTCTTGCACACGATATGGCAGGACCATTTCGTGCTGCGTCCCGCTGCTGCGGCGCCTGGTTGAAGAGCCGTCGAGGCCGAATCTCCGATCACACGGCCGGGGACCCGTAAGCCGGCAGGAACTCTGAAGCCGTTGCGTCGCAAACCGAAACAGCTGACGGAGTCACCGTCGCTGTTTCGTCCCGGCGGCGGAAGCGGTGCGGTACTGATCGCTCAGGGCCGCAGCAAGCCGGGTAAGGCTTCCGGCGAGAACAATCCGTCGGCACCCGGATTCACCGAGGAATCGGCCGAAGTGATTCCGCTGACCGACGCGACCGAAAGCGAGTCGACTGCCGACGCCGCGACTCGGGCCCGCGCCCGAAAGATCGCGGCTCGTCTGGCAGTTCGGCGTCCACGCATCGACACACGCGCACGGCATGGCGTCGGGGAGTTGACGTCTCTGCGCTATCGAGGCGGCAGTGACGAGATCGACCTGGACCGCATGCTCGATGTGTTGGCGGCCAATCCGATACCGGAGGACGATGACATCGTCGTCCGAGAACGCCTGCACACCAAGCGATCCATCGTACTGGTGGTCGACATCTCCGGGTCGATGAAGGGCGAACGGGTGCGGACTGCGGCCGCGACCGTCGGCGCTCTGGCCGGTGAGATGAACCGAGACAACCTCGCGGTCGTCGCGTTCTGGTCCGACGCGGCCGTACTGACTCGATTCGGCGACTCGCGGACCCCATTGGATATTCTCGACACCGTTCTCCGCATTCCGGCGCGGGGATTGACCAACGTGCAGTTCGCGCTCGAGACCGCGGCCGGGCTACTGCGTACGGCGTCCGCTCCCGACCCACGGGTTCTTCTGCTCTCGGACTGCGTCCACAACGCCGGTCCCGATCCACGCCCGACCGCAGCCAGGATCGCGCGCCTCGACGTACTGCTGGACACGTCGGGTGAACATGACGTCGACCTCGGACGGGATCTCGCGCGAACAGGGCACGGTCGTATACGGACCATCAAGACCTACCGCGACGTCGCACCGGCACTGAGTTCACTGTTCGGAGACTGACGTGTGAAGGTCGTGATTCGCGTGTTCTCCCACGACATCGGCATCAGGCACCTCTCGGGTCAGGAGTCGGACGTCACGTACGCAGGTCTTTTCGCATGATGACTCGCGGGATTCCGCCCGATACCGATGTCGTCTCGGCTGCGAATTCGAAGCCTGCCGACTCGAACAGTCCGCGGGTGCCGACGTAGGCCATCGTCAGATCGACCTTCGCACCCTTGTTGTCCACCGGATAGCCCTCGATGGCCGGAGCACCGTGATCGGCCGCGAAGCGAACGGCACCGTCCAAAAGCACGTGCGCGATCCCGCGCTTGCGGTGTCCGGCCTTGACGCGGAAGCACCAGGCCGTCCAGACCGGTAAGTCGTCGACGTGCGGAATCTTGTTCGAGCGCGCGAACGGCAGCTCCGAGCGTAGTGCCACCGCAGCCCAACCGACCACCTCGTCCCCGTCGTAGGCCAGCACACCCGGTGCGACTTTTCGACGGGTCAGCTTCTCGACGTATGCGGCGCGTTCCGGACCGACAAGCGCTCTGTTGGTCGCGGAATCGATTCGATGACTCAGACACCAACAGACCGAGGACGTCGGGTTCTTCGGGCCGAGAATCGTCCGCAGATCTGCGAACGACGTGGCAGGCCGTACCGAGAAGCTCACCCTCCGACCATACCGAGGATCGGTGTCCAATTACCGGTCCGGCAGGCGGTGATTTCGAGGCGGTACGGTCGAGACGTGAACACTTCGACCGTCGCTGCCGGTGCACTGTGAGCATCTCTTCGAGCGACCGTGCATTTCTGGCCCGTGCTGTGGATCTTGCTGCAGAGGCGGCGCGAACGGGCAACGATCCGTTCGGCTCTATTCTGGTGTCGGACAGTGGCCAGTTGCTGGCCGAGGACAGGAACAGGGTCGGCGACCTGAACGATCCCACCCAGCATCCCGAGATCGCACTGTCTCGGTGGGCTGCGACCAACCTGGACGCCGATCAGCGTCGATCCTCTACGGTCTACACCTCCGGTGAGCACTGTGTGATGTGCTCTGCGAGCCACGGCATAGTCGGACTCGGCCGCATCGTCTACGCCACGTCGACGGCTCAATTGCTGACGTGGCTCGAAGAATTCGGTGCTGCACCACTCGCGATCACGCCGTCGCCCATCCAGCAGATCGTGCCCGGCATCGCGGTGGACGGACCGGTCGCCGAGTTCGGCGAGGCCGTTCGCGAACTGCACAGGCAACGCCACACTTCTGCGCAGTGATGGTGCAGGCAGACATCGAAGTCGGAGCAGGGCACCGTACGAGAGCGATGACGACTGCGCTCGCGGTGACCGGCGTCGCCGGCGTCGTACTCGCGTGGCTCGAGTTCGTCCTCATCCGTCAGCAGCTCGCGGTGGGGTTGTGGGTCATCGCCGTGGCAGTGGTCGCGACATGTCTCGTCTTGTCCGATGCCAGAAAGCGTGTAGGCGTGGGGACTTCGCTCGGGTCCGTCGCCGTCGTGACTCAGGTGGCATGGCTGGTGACGGATCTGCACGCCCTGTGGGTCACGGCCTTGGCTGCGTCGATAGTGCTCGGCTTCTATCTGCTCGCGTCGGCATGGGCAGGCCGTTCGAAGACCTCCGCTCGTGGGGTGGCCACCGCCGCCCCAGCGGGCTTCGCCGCAGCGATTGCATTGGTGATTTCCGTCGTGGTCGTCGGCACGGCGGCCAGTCCGGCACCACTGATTCGATCGCTGCATGCGTTGGGGCAGAGCAATTCCTTCGAGCCCGACGCGCAGACGGCCACGGCGGTGGTCGACGGAGCACGCCTCACCAACGACATCGACTACGGCTCGACGCTTCCGAATTCGTTTCTCGACATCTACATCGCCGACGACGATCCATCGATCAGCCGGCCCACGTACGTCGCGATTCACGGTGGTGGTTGGATTGTCGGGGACAAAACCGATGGTGCTCCCAGCGCAGATTCCGGTGGTGCGTCGTGGGCCGGCCCCATGCTCGACGCGGGCTACAACGTGGTGTCGGTGAACTACGCGTTCGCGCCGAGCTACCGATTTCCCACGCAGACAATCCAACTGGGCCAGGCCGTGCAGTTCCTGGAAACGAATGCGGACGGGTACGGACTCGACATGACTCGCGTCGTCCTCGCCGGAACCAGTGCGGGTGGCCACATCGTGGGCAACTACGCTGCCGTGCAGACCAATTCCGATTACGCGCGGGCGCTGGGTATCGAGCCCACCATCGATCGAAGTGCTGTGAAGGCCTTGGTATTCGAGAGTGCTGCCCTTGATGTCGGTAGAGCGGGCGCACCGCAATCACCGAGCCCGTCGAACGGTTTCTTCTTCGACATCGCCGCCCGAAGCTACCTCGACACCACCGACCGAGCGTTGCTGGCGCAGGCGAACGTCATCGACAACGTCACGGCCGACTTTCCGCCGAGTTTCATCTCCGACGGCAACACCGGTACCTTCCCCGACCAGGCAGCCGAACTGAGCGCTGCGCTGGATCGAGTGGGCGTCGACAACCGCCTGAACCTGTACAGCAAGAACGAGGCGAGACTGGACCATTCGTTCATGTCGGTGGATTCGGAATGGACCGACGACTACACCCGACTCAAGATCGAGTTCCTCGGCGACATCGTCTGATCCGCTGCTCCTCAGCTCGGTCCGAAACGCTCCGTTCGGATGTTCGCTGCCGAGTGGCCCCGCTGCACCAGCATGTCGGCCACTGTGTCCACGAAACTCGTGGGGCCACAGATGTAGCAACGCGGCTCGAACTCCGCCGGCCATCCGTGCGCGTCGAGGTCCTCGACCGTGATGCGGCCGAGGGGCCGTGCGTTACCGGCAGGAGCACGCCGCGTATGAATCATGGTGACGTCCACGCCGGCCGGTGGACGAGCCCATTCGTCCGCGAAGTAGACCTCCGCGGGTTCGCGCACGGAGTACAGCACCCGGAACGGCACCCGACCGCCGTCCGCGGACGCCTGCGCACGAACCATCGCGCGGAGCGGGACGATGCCGGAACCGCCGCCCACCAACAGGATCGGTGGAGACGGGGTCTCGGAGGGCCGTGACGGCCGCCAGACGAACCATCGACCCACCGGCCCGCGGATTTCGATGCGGTCGCCGACCTCGACGGCCTCGACCAGGTACGGCGATACCTCGCCGTCCGCGACGTTCTGCACCGTGATCTCGATGCGCGACGTTCCGTCGGGTGCCGACGCCAGGGAGTAGCTTCGCTGTGCGCTGTAGCCGTCCTCGGCGGTGAGCTTGACGTCCACGTGCTGCCCGGCAAGATGGCCGGGCCACCCGTCGACGTCGAGAACGAGGGTGGACGCGGTGGGTGTCTCACGCCGCACGGTCGCCACCGTGGCAACGAGCCAAGGTTTCGCCCCGGCCGCCGATGTCACGTCAGTCGCCCTGGTATCGCTGTTCGCGCCACGGATCTCCGTAGTCGTGGTACCCGCCGCGCTCCCAGAAGCCCTGTTCGTTCTCCACGGTGAGCTCGATGCGTGAGATCCACTTCGCCGATTTCCAGAAATACAGATGCGGGACCAGAAGCCTTGCCGGACCGCCGTGTTCGCGAGTCAGGGGAGCGCCGTCGAACTCGGTGACCAGCCAGGCCTTCCCATCCCTGAGGTCCTCGAGGGGAAGATTGGTGGTGTAGCCGTCGAAGCCGTGCACCACGACGTAGCCGGCATCGCTATCGAGACCGTCCAGCAGAACGTCCAGGCTCACGCCCTTCCAGGTGGTGTCGAGCTTCGACCACTTGGTGACGCAGTGGATGTCGACGGTCGGAGTCTCGTGCGGAAGAGTCGCGAATTCGCTCCAGGTCCAGCTGCGAGTCTCGCCGCGTTCGGTGGTGATCGAGAACGACCACGTGTCGGTCGCGACCACGGGCGCAGGCCCGATCGCGAGGACGGGAAAATCCTTGGTCAGATACTGACCGGGGGGAGTACGCCCGTCGTCGCCGCGTCGACGGCCCACGAAGCCCTTCGAGATCAATGCCATGGTGGCAAATTGTCCTCCCGCGGTCGGGAGTCTGACAAGTCGGACGGTGCGACGATGTCGGAACGGACTGCCCTCGATCGCGGCATGATTCGACTACGGAGAGACAGCACGAATTCGACCGCCTTCCAGTACAGAATCGACAGGGCGAACGCCAACCATGGGTGGTCGTCGCGTAGCGGCAGGTAGACCTGGAAATGGATCAGGTAGATGTACAGCGAGGCGCTCGCCAGCACTCCTGCCACCCGGCTCAGCATCGCGGGGAATGGAATCGACGACAGCCATACCAGCATGCACAGGCCGATAGCGACGATGACTCACGGACTGCGATGCCAGGTTGCGAACACGATCAGTAGACCGCCGACCAACGCGGTGGAAACACTCTGTGCGATGAGCTCATCAGGTTCCGGCCTGGTGATGGACACTTCGAGGAATCGCACGACGAGTACCAGCAGCAGCGTTCCTGCGGTCTGCCTCTTCAACTGACCGAACGAGGTGGTTGTCAGTGAAGGCGGCAGGTCGAGGTCGTGGACGAACAATTCCCACAGACCGAATCCGACGATGAGAAGCACGGTCGCGATCAGGATGGAGTCGATACTTTCGAACAGTTTGACCAGCGCTTTGTCGGAGGAGAGGCCCTCGACGATGAGCAGACGGACGAAGTCCACACCCTTTGCGAAGGCCCACATATAGGTGACGGCCGACAGCAGCAGCGCAGTCGATGCGCCGACGATGCTCATGAAACGGACTTTTTCGACGGCAAGTCGGCGACCCGTTGGCTGCCCGTCCACAGTTGGTTGTGAATGGTGCTCAGAGTGGTCCGTTGGTGATGACATGTGTGGGTCCCTCCTGCGCTGTCTACAAGACCTTCAGCGAGTCTCCAACGCGTCGGCGAGCATATGCATTGCCGCGGTGGTCGACAGTGCACGGACACTTGCCCGGTCCCCGGGGAGATGAAGGGTGTGGGTGACGGTAGGTCGGCCCGTGACGGCGATAGCGAAGCAGACGGTCCCGACCGGTTTGGCCTCGGTGCCACCACCCGGGCCCGCGACGCCACTGGTCGATACCGCGATGTCGACGTTCAGTCGATTCAGTGCGCCTTCGGCCATCAGCGCGGCCACTGGCTCGCTGACCGCTCCGTGTTGGTCGATGACCTCGGCGGGGACGTCGAGCAGGCCCGTTTTCGCCTCGTTGGCGTAGGACACCACCGCGCCGATGACGTACGCCGACGATCCTGCGCGGTCGGTCAGGCGTGCGGCGATCATCCCTCCGGTGCACGATTCTGCCGTGGCGATCCGATGCCCGGACAGACGGTGCGCGACGATGTCGTCGATGGTGGACCCGTCGGTCGAAAAGACTCGTGCACCATGGATTTTCCCGACGAGACGTTCGAGATCCATGTACGCAGGTCTCGCCGATTCGGCGTAACGGGTCACCATTTCGAGCTCGCCGAGACTCAGACAGGTGGTGATCTCGAGATCGTCGAATCCCGTGATCTCGCGCTCTGCCGTTCGCAGCGTTTCGGCGAGGTCGGCCTCGGACAGTCGGTAGCCGCGAATGGTGTCCTGGCGCATCTGCGTGCGGCGGGCGAGGACCTCGGCGACGGGTGCGCTGTCGAGGGCCTCCGGCCACATCGCCTGCAGTTCGCGAGGTGGGCCGGGCAGAATGAGGACGGCGGGCAGTGACCTGGACTCGTCGGACGGTATCGCGACCCCGGGTGCGGTTCCGGTCGGTGAAATGGACTGCGCGCCTTGGGGAACCATCGCCTGCTTCCGAATACCGGCCCGTAGCGGCTCGGAGTCGGCTGCAGAACTCATGCGGCTTCGCCACCGTTGCACGATCGCGTGGATGCGATCTTCGAGCTCGGCATCCAGCGCCAATTCGCGGCCGTACAACGCGGCGACGGTCGGTACGGTGAGGTCGTCCGCGGTCGGACCCAAACCACCGGTGGTGACGATCAAGTCGACACGTTGATCGGCCAGAAACCGCACCTGCGCAGTCAGATCGTCCGGGCGATCACCGCACACGGTGATATGGGCAACGTCTACGCCCATCTCCAGAAGTCGTTGAGCCACCCACGGGCCGTTCCGGTCGGTGACCCGACCGGCCAGAACCTCGGTTCCCGTGACCACCACACCTGCTCGCACAGTCATCCTTAGACCTTACTGACCGAGGTGTGCCGGTGACTTCTGGGGTGGCAAACCTCTGCTGTTCACTGTGGCTGCGGGGCGAACACGTCCGGAACGTCATCCCGCTGCGCCGAACATCGAGTGCGGCGTCCATCAGTGCCGCCGCAAACGCGCGCGCGTTCGCCGGATGCTCGCGGAATAGTGGACGAACTCGCGCGCGTCTGACGGATGCGCGTGCGTTTGCGCGATCTCGTTGTTCACCAATCGAACTCGGGCAAAGATGCTCGCGGGTTCCAGTTACCGAGGAATCAGCACTGACTCGTGGTCAGGCCACCGTAAGGCCGACGTATTCAACGGACGGATTCGTGATCATGTATCGATCATGCCGTCGAACCGCGGTTCAGTTCGGCGCGTTTCCGCTCTCGGGAGGGTGTGGCACGTTTTCCTCGTCCACGTGCGCGCCTTCGACGGCGTCCGTCTCGGGGGTGTGCTCTCGGGGGCCGTCGTTGCTGCCCTGCGAGGGGACTGCATCGCTTGCGTCGGTCGGCATCGTCATGAAATCTCCACGGAGTCGGGGCGACAGGTCGCCGATGGATGTACATCATGGGTGTGCCCCGCTGGGTCCAGAACTACACCCCCGAGATGCCAGAATGACGACACGACCCATCCCGAGACGGCGAGGACTGCATGAATTCGACAGGCGCACAGGGCTCGGTGTGGTCGACGGTTGCGGTGATCGTCGGGATCGTTGCTGCCGGCACAGTTGTCGCCGGCCTGCTGCACGAACCGCAGCCTGACCCAGTCGTCATTCCTGGCTGCGAGGAGGTCGTTCAGCCAGAGGACTTGGTGCGAGTGAACTACGCATTCGTCAGCGAGGGTGACGCCGACATTTCCGAGGTGCCGTGGAGATTCGAGGCCAAAGCACAAGCGATGACCGATGCCCTGATCGCGGCACTACCCACCGGAGCGACCGTCGAACCCGAACCGTTCGCACCGGCCTTCGGCTTCGACGCACTCGCAGTACGGCAGTCACTGGACGGATACGCCGACGCGTTCGGAACCATCACCGTCGGCGATCGGACCGGCACGCTGACAGTCACTGTCTGGCTTTCCTCCGAGCCGGTCGGTCCGTGCTTCGCGGGCGTCGTCGACGAGCGCTCGACGCAGGCCGACGGAACAGTGCTCGACATTCAGGACAGCAAAGACGCGAGTCGCGTCATTGCGCGCGCGACCGACGGCACCCGAATCGATGTGAATGCCAGGGGCGTACTGACGCTCCAGCAGGTCATCGATATCGCACTGGCACCCGGCCTTCGCGCGAGCACCCCAGCCTGACGGGTTCCGTGCTCACACGGGCCGCACCTGAACGTTCACTACCGTCGCCCAACGGCGGTATCCGGGCTGTTGCGAATTGGGCCTGGTTGATGTTGCTGCGTGTTGGTCTGTAGTGGGGTGTGGTCGGCTGGGAGAATGTGCTGGTGGCCAAAGGTTATCGCCCGGTGGATCGGGATCAGCAGTTCTTGTTGCCGGTGGACATGCGTGAGTGGTTGCCGGCATCGGATCCGGTGTTCACCGTGATCGATGTGGTCACCGCGTTGGATACCTCGGCGGTGCATGCGGTGCGCCGCACCGGTGGTGTCGGGCGCGCGGGATACGACCCGGACATGCTGCTAACAGTGCTGATCTTCGGGTGGGCGCAGGGACAACGATCCTCGCGGGTCCTCGAGCGATTGTGTCAGCGCGATGCCGCGTTTCGGATCATCTGCGCGGGCAACACCCCCGATCACGTGACGATCTCCCGGTTTCGCGCTGACGTGGCCCCGTACATGGATGCCTTGTTCACCCAGGTTCTACTGTTGTGCGGGCAACTGGGTTTGGCCAGGTTGGGTGTCGTCGCGCTCGACGGAGTCAAGATCTCCTCCGACGCCTCACTGAGCGCCAACCGCACCGAGAAAGGTCTGCGGGCAGCGGCTGCCGAGGCCGCCGAGCAGCGACTTCGCGAGCATGCGCGGGCTGCCGCCGCTGAGCATGCTGCTGCCGACGCCGCCGAGGACGAGATGTTCGGGCCGGGATCGACCGGCGACGAGGTGCCCGAGGAGATGACCGATCCACGCTCTCGCGCGGCGCGTATCGCGCAGGCGTTGGCCGAACTCGAGAAGATCAACGCCGACAAGGCCGCCGAGCGCGAGCAGATCGAGAAGAACAAGACCGACCGGCGCACTGCGACGCTGGCACGGCGAGAGAAGCTGGTGGCGAATCATCTGCGTCGGCGTGAAGAATCGGGTCCGGTCACCGGCAAACCCCCGACGGAGATCAGAGTCGAAATATTGCAGATGAACCTGGCCGACGCGCGGGCCAGGCATCAGGCCACGATCGAGAACTACCAGGCGAGGAAGGCTGCGGGAACAGCGAAAGGACGTGTTCCCGGCCCAGTGGAGAGGAACGCGAAAGTCATTCGCGTGCAGCGTTTCCTCGACCGTGCGATCGCCGACCGGGCTGCCGCCGACGCCAAAGCCGCAGAGCAGGAACGACTGCGCGCCGCGGTCGATGCTGCCACTGCGGTATCGACGCCGCCGACCACTGTCGGAGAGGCCAAACGCAACGTCACCGACCCTGCGTCGCGGTCGATGCAGCTGCGTGGCGGTGGGTGGATTCAGGGCTACAACTGCCAGGCGGTGACCACCAGCGATGGGATCATCATCGCCACATCGGTGGGCAACAATCCCAACGACGGAACCATGTTCACCTCGATGCTCGACAAGGCTGTCGCTGCCGCCGATATCGTCTCGAGTGCTCGTGTCGATCCGGATCCGAACGCCGACAACGAGATCGGGGTGCTACTCGCCGATGCCGGGTATCTGACCGAGGCGAATTTGACCGCTCCCGGACCCGACCGGTTGATCGCGATCGGCAAGCACGCCGCGGTGTCGAAAGCAGCAGCCGACATGCCCGTCGACGGGCCACCACCACCGGGTGCGACACCGAAACAAGTCATGTCGCATCGGCTGCGGACCCCGGTCGGTGCCGCGCTCTACGGCCTGCGCAGCCACATCGCCGAGACCCCGTTCGGTCACGCCAAACACAATCTCGGATTCCGACGCTTCAGCAGCCGAGGACAACAACGAGCAGCCGCGGAATTCACCTTCCACGCTCTGGTACACAACCTGTTCAAGGCCATCGGAGCACAAACCCCGGCACTGGCTTGAGGCCGGGCCCGCCCGCGACCCCGATAGTTCCTACGCGCACACCCAGCCCAACGACGGCCACCTCGAAATCGAAACAGCCCGTATCCCGCGCATGACACCCGATCGTGAACACTCATGCCCGCGTCCACCCCCGATGGTGGCCTATCTTGAGTTCGATGCGAATTGCTGTGGTGGAAGACGACGACGGACTCGGCGACGCGTTGGTGGACGCGTTGACCGAGGTGGGGCACACGCCTGTCCGTATGCGCCGCGGCGCCGACGCCCTGCTCGGCTACCACGACATGGACGTCGTGCTGCTCGATCTCGGGCTGCCCGACATGGACGGCCTCGAGGTTCTGCGGAAGCTCAGGACGCTGAGTTCGGTTCCGGTGGTGGTACTGACGGCGCGGGACGACGAGCGCTCGGTGGTACGGGCCCTGCGCGGCGGCGCAGACGACTACGTAGTCAAGCCGGCTCGATTGGGTGAATTACACGCCCGACTCGAGGTGGCCGCACATCGTCGAAGTTCGGCGTCGGGACCCGCGGCGGACAGGCTGACGCTCGGGGACGTCGTCGTCGATCTCTCCGGTCGTGCCGTGGAAGTCGGTGGAAGCGCTGTTGCACTGACTACCAAGGAGTTCGACCTGTTGGCGCATCTCGTGACGCGTCGCGGCGAAGCGGTGAGCCGGGAACAGTTGATGGACGCCATCTGGGGCGATGCGTACGTAGCGATCTCGCGGACGCTGGATGTGCACATGACTGCATTGCGTTCCAAGCTCGATCGCCCGGGTGCCATCGTCACCATCCGCGGCTTCGGCTACCGCTGGGACACCTGACGTGCGACGGCGTGTCCTGTTGGTGTTGATGATCTACTCCACCGTCGTCGTGCTTGCGCTGTCGGTTCCTCTCGCGCTCCTGGTCGGTCGCGAACGGGCCCAACGGTTCGGCGAGAACAGGGCCGCGGCAGCATCGTTCTTTGCCGAACTCAGCTCACGAGAAGACGAATCCGGCGTGGCCCGTATCCGAGAATCGGTGCAGCGCTATAACAATCTGTACGAGGAGGGCGTTGCGGTCGTCGACCGCACCGGAGAGGCACGCGCGGTGTCCGGCCTGGACCTGCAGCGCGACGACGTCCAGCAGGCGGTGGCAGGAGCGTTGCGCAATCAGCGTGGTGACCTACCGTCGAGTCTGACGCCGTGGTCGGATTCCTCGGTGTTGATTGCCGCACCGGTCGGTGGGGGCACCCAAGTGGACGGCGCAGTGGTTCTCGAGGCGTCCACCGGTTCTGCGCGTAGGGACGTCGCGATCACCTGGGCGGTCATCGCCCTCGGTGCCATGCTGATTCTCGCAACGGTCGCGGTGATCGCTGTTGCGTTGTCGCGCTGGGTCGTTCGTCCGCTCACCGCACTGTCCTCGCGAGTCCACTCGTTCGGCGACAAGTTCCACGATCAGGCGTCGATCGAAGGTTCGCAACGACTCGAACCGGTGCCCTATGTCGGGCCACCGGAGGTGCGTGAGCTGTCCAGTGCCTTCGAGGCAATGGCCGACGACGTCGAGGCCGCCACCGCTGCGCAACGCCGATTGGTGGCCGATACTGCCCATGCTCTCCGGAACCCACTGGCAGCGTTGCGAATTCGGATGGATGTTCTGGGAATGCGGGTTCCGGATTCGGCAACCGATGCGCACCTGCGGACCACGCTCGAGGTCGATCGTCTGAGCTCCGTTGTGGAAGACCTGCTCGTTCTCGCAGCTGCCGAAACCCCGACGACCACTCGATCCCCAGGGTGTGACCTCGGTGCGGTCGTCGCAGATCGAGTCGGATTCTGGTCGAGCTCGATAGCCGTGGCCGACATGACCGTGCACGTCTCGGAGCCGAAAGCCGACACGGAGTGTCGCGTTGCGATGTCCGAGGACGACCTGACTCGAATTCTCGACGCTCTGCTGAGCAACGCAACCAAGTACGCCGGCTCCGGCACCGGCATCGAGGTCGGCTACCGAACCGGTGACGCGGACGTCACGATGTGGTTGTCCGACAACGGACCCGGCGTGCCTGCAGACGAGCTCGCCAAGGTCGTCGACCGGTTCTATCGAGCGTCGGGTGCGCACGGCGACGGTACCGGTCTCGGTCTGTCGATCGTCCACGCCCTGACCGAGCGAGCCGGTGGATCACTTCGAGTCATGGCGGGTCGACCAGTGGGACTTCGGATCGAGCTGCGGCTTCCGAGGGCCGTTTCCTAAGGGAGTGTTAGGAAATCCGAAACGGCTTGGTTCCAGGCTGTGCTTGCCGTCACAGTAGGGAGGCTTCGGTTGCCGATCGTTGCCCGGCAGCCCAATTGCCCGCTGAATGTGGAAGGACCAAACCATGGCCAACGAGGCCACCTCGCTCACCGGTTCGACGCTCCCGAGTCCACCCGTCTCCTCGCGCGCTGCCACCCGCCGTGCCGTCTTCAACACGTTGCGGGGGTCGTCCGGCAACCTGGTCGAGTGGTACGACGTGTACGTCTACACCGTCTTCGCGACCTATTTCGAGAATCAGTTCTTCGACTCCGCCGACAAGAATTCCACCATCTACGTGTACGGGATCTTTGCGGTCACGTTCTTGATGCGACCGGTCGGGTCGTGGTTCTTCGGCCGCTACGCGGACCGCAACGGGCGCAGGGCAGCGCTGACGTTCAGCGTCTCGATGATGGCGGCGTGCTCGCTGGTCATCGCGCTCACTCCGGGACGAGAGAGCATCGGCGTATGGGCCGCCGTGATCCTGATCCTGTGCCGTCTCGTTCAGGGCTTCGCCACCGGCGGTGAGTACGGTGCGTCGGCGACGTACATGTCCGAGGCCGCCACCCGCGAGCGTCGGGGATTCTTCTCGTCGTTCCAGTACGTCACCCTCGTCGGTGGACACGTGCTCGCACAGGTGACTCTGCTGCTGATGCAGGTGTTCCTCGAGCGCGAGCAGATCGAGGACTTCGGTTGGCGCATAGCCTTCTTCATCGGCGGAGTCGCGGCAGTGGTGGTCTTCTGGCTGCGTCGCAGCATGGACGAATCCCTGACCGAGGATCAACTCGACGCAGTGCGCAGCGGTGCGGACAAAGCCTCCGGCTCACTGAAGGAATTGGTCGCCAACCACTGGCGGGCGTTGCTGATCTGCTTCATGGTGACGGCCGGTGGCACCATCGCGTTCTACACCTACAGCGTCAATGCACCCTCGATGGTCAAGACCGCATACGAGGACCGGGGGATGACCGGTACCTGGATCAACCTCGCCGGTCTGGTCTTCCTCATGCTGCTGCAGCCCATCGGCGGAATGATCAGCGACAAGGTGGGTCGCAAGCCGCTGCTCGTCTTCTTCGGCATCGGAGGCGTGCTGTACACCTACGTACTCATCACGTACCTTCCGACGGCGACGTCGGTGGTCCAGTCACTCGCACTGGTGTGCGTCGGCTACGTCATCCTCACCGGCTACACCTCGATCAATGCGATCGTCAAAGCGGAGCTGTTCCCCTCGCACGTCCGCGCACTCGGCGTCGGCTTGGGGTACGCACTCGCCAACTCGGCCTTCGGCGGCACGGCACCACTGATCTATCAAGCCGCGAAGAACGGTGGGCACGTGGGCTGGTTCATTCTGTACGTGACGGTCGTGATCGCCATCTCGCTGCTGGTGTACATCTTCGTACTGCGCAACAAGTCCGAGACCGTGCTCGACCGAGAGCAGGGCCGAGCGTTCCAGTGACCGGCTACGCCTTACAGTGACTGGCATGGCCGAGCCGGCAGCGTCGTTCTCACGTAGAACGGCGCTGCAGGCCGGTCTGTTGGCCCTGAGCGCTGCCGTCGTGGGTGGCTGCGCCTCGGACCCGCCGATGCAGCTGCGCCTCGCGGCAGGCGAGGTCGGCGGCTTCTTCTGGGAGTTCGCCGGATTGCTGTCCGACGCTGCCGCGAACACCGATGTCGCCGAGGTCGTTCCACTCACGACGGCCGGCTCCGTCGACAACCTCGAGGCGTTGGGTTCACGGCAGGCCGAGCTGGCCCTGACGCTCATGGACGCCGCCTACAGTCATCCGAGCGGAGAGCTGGCGGCGGTCGGGTGCGTTTACGAGAACTACTTCCAAGTGGCTGTACGAGCGGACTCGGATATCGAGTCCATGGACGGTCTGCGAGGGAGAAAGGTGAGCATCGGTGCCCCGGGATCCGGTGCCACCGAAGTGTCACAGCGAGTCCTCCGTGCAGCGGGTGTGGCGGACGGCGGTGCTGTCGAACAGGTTCGGCTGTCGATGAGCTCGGCAGCAGATGCACTGACGGGCAACGAAATCGACGCCGTGATGTGGGCGGGCGGGTTGCCGACTCCGGCATTTGCCCAGCCCCGAGCCGCGATTCGTCTACTGGATCTCGGAACCGTCGTCACTGATCTCAGACGCGAATTCGGTACCGCGTACGAGGCGGTGCCGGTGCCGCCGAACGTGTACGGCGAGCATCCGGAGGTCACCACCGTCGGCATTCCGAATCTTCTGCTGGCACATCCAGAAGTGCCGGACCGCGTTGTCGCTGCACTGGTGAGTGTGCTTCTCGATCAATCGTCCGCGCTGGTGCCCGGTCAGGCGATCGGCAGCCAATTTCTCGACGCGCGGTCATTGGTGATGACCGGAAGCATCCCCCTCCACCCCGGAGCCGAACAGGAATACCGAAGACGTCACGGGTGAGCCGGCGGCCGGAGCAACGACCTCACAACTTCGCCGCGAGTCGGTGGTATGCCGCGTTCCATCGCAGTGTCTGTTGGAATTGACGTGTGGTGGTTGCGGAGTCGATGGTGAGCAGCTCGACGCCGATCATGTCCGAGAATGCCTCCAGCACGGGCAGGCCGATCGCGGTACTGAGAACCGTGTGGTGTGGTGCCCCTGCGGTCAGCCACGACTCGGCCGACACCGACAGCGAGGGCTGCGGTTCCCACACAGCGCAGGCCACGGGCAGATTCGGTAGCGCCTCGTCAGGCTCGACGACGTCGATCACGTTGGCCGTCAATCGGAATCGTTCACCGACGTCCGAGAGTCCGACGACGACACCGTGGCCGGGATCGGCGGTGAAGCGCAGGCGCACCGGATCTTCACGGCCGCCGATGGAGAGCGGATGAATCTCGAGCGTAGGCCGCGAGGTGGTGATCGACGGGCACACTTCGAGCATGTGCGCGCCTAGGATCTTCTCGGCCCCCGGGACGAGGTTGTAGGTGTAGTCCTCCATGAACGACGTTCCACCGTCGAGTCCCTCGGCCATCACCTTCATGGCGCGCAACAACATCGAGGTCTTCCAGTCGCCCTCACCGCCGAACCCGTACCCGTCGGCCATCAGGCGCTGCACCGCGAGTCCCGGCAACTGGCGAAGCCCACCGAGATCCTCGAAGTTCGTGGTGAAGGCCGTGAACCCACCGTCGGTGAGGAACTTCCGCAGCCCGGCCTCGACCCGGGCGCCGTAGCGGAGCGATTCGTGGCGGTCACCGCCCTTGTCGAGACTCGGTGCGATGTCGTACGACGACCGGTATTCGTCGATCAGGTCGGACACGGCCGATTCGCTCACGCCGTCCACGACCTCGACCAGATCGTTGACGCCGTACGTGTTGACGGAGACTCCGAATCGCAGTTGGGCTTCGACCTTGTCGCCCTCCGTCACTGCGACGTCGCGCATGTTGTCGCCGAAACGTGCCAGGCACAGTGACTTCAACTCCGCGCGGCCGAGAGCTGCTCGAACCCACTGCTCCGCACGCTCGATCACCGCGGGGTTGTCGACGTGGCCTGCCACGATCGTGCGCAGAACACCCACCCGAGATTCGACGTGTCCGAACTCGCGGTCCCCGTGGGCGGCCTGATTGAGATTCATGAACTCCATGTCGATGGTCGACCACGGCAACGACATTCCGGCCTGCGTGTGCAGGTGCAGCAGCGGGACGTCCAACGCGTCGAGGCCGGCAATCCACATCTTGGCGGGGGAGAAGGTGTGCATCCAGGTCACGACGCCCACACATTCGTCGGCGGCGTTCGCCTCGCGCATACGGCGCAGAATGGAAGACGCGTCGAGCAGTACCGGCTTCCAGACCACCGAGACGGGCAGTGCCGCATCGAGTTTGTCTGCGATCTCGCGAGACTGAACTGCTACCTGCTTGAGGGTCTCGGGGCCGTAGAGGCTTTGGCTGCCGGTGAGAAACCATATTTCGGACATGGGGGTACCTCCGGGGAGAGAAGATCGGGCGCGCCGGTCAGCGCTGGCCGTAGACGTTCTGATAGCGGTCGTAGAGTGCGTCGACCTTCGAGCTCGGAATGGGAAGAGGCTGTCCCAGTTGATAAGCCAGGTGTACCGACCTCGCGACGTCCTCGCACATGACCGCGGCTTTCACTGCAGATCGGGCGGATGGGCCGACCGCGAAGACACCGTGGTTCTGCATGAGGATCGCCGGAGATCGACTGTCGGCGAGGGTATCGACGATGCCGCGTCCGATCGAGTCGTCGCCTATCACGGCGAAGGGGCCGACCGGAATGTCTCCGCCGAATTCGTCCGCGCACATGGTGGTGACCACAGGGATGGGTTCTCCTCGGGCCGCCCACGCCACCGCGTAGGGCGAATGTGTGTGCACCACACCGCCGATGTGGTCGAGGTGCCGGTAGACATAGGCCTGGGCCTCGGTGTCCGAGGACGGTGCATGGTCACCCTCGACCACCCTGCCGTGCAGATCGCACACCACCATGTTGCCGGGCGTGAGGTCGTCGTAGGAGACTCCGCTGGGCTTGATGACCATGAGGTCCCGGCCGGGGACCCTCGCGGAGACGTTGCCAGCCGTCCAGACCACCAGTCCGTAGCGCACCAACTCGGCGTGCAATCTGCACACGTCACGGCGCACTTCCTCGATGACCTCGCGCACATCGTCGACGACCGTCATGACGCGTCCACCTTTCGAGTCAGTGCGTCCCGTCGAAGCGCCCGCAGGCGGCGCATGGTCGGCACGTCTCGGCCGAATCGATCGTGTAACTCCAGATAGATCTCGAACAGGGAATCGTAGGCCGCCGAGCGTGATTCGTCGGGTACGAATGCGGCCCGACGTACCTTGCCCATCGACTTCGCCGCGACGGGTACATCGGGGTAGCACCCGGCTGCAACCGCGGCATGGATGGCCGATCCCAGTGCCGGTCCCTGTGCAGAAGCGATGACCGACAACGGCATTCGCAGCACATCGGCGTATATCTGCATCAGGAGCGGGTTGCGTGCCAACCCTCCCGCCACCACGAACTCCTCGACCGGAACGCCGCTGTCGCGGAACGTCTCGACGATGACTCGGGTTCCGTACGCCGTTGCTTCGAGTAGCGCGCGGTAGGTGTCCTCGGGCCGCGTCGCCAGCGTGGTTCCGATGACCAACCCGGAGAGTTCGTGATCGACCAGGACCGATCGGTTTCCGCTGTGCCAGTCGAGCGCGACGAGCCCGTGCTCACCCACGTCCTGCGTCTGCGCGAGGCGCGTCAGGTGCTCGTGTACCGACTCACCCGCCGCTTCCGCCGCCTCGCTGTACGACGCGGGAACCGAGGTCCGTGTGAACCATCCGAAGATGTCGCCGACGCCGCTCTGTCCTGCCTCGTAGCCGAAGGACCCGGCCACGATTCCACCGTCCACCACCCCGCACATGCCGGGAACTTCCTTCAGGACGGTCGAGCTCATCACGTGGCAGGTCGAGGTCCCCATGATGGCCACCATCCGGCCCGGTTCCACCGCTCCGGCCGCGGGGGCCGTCACGTGCGCGTCGACGTTGCCGACAGCGACGGCGATGCCCTCGGGCAGCCCGGTCCATCGCGCGGCTTCGGCGGTCAACGTACCTGCGCGAGAACCCAACTCGCCCAGGGGCTGATCGAGTTTGTCGGCGACGAAGGAACCGAAGCCCGGTGCCAACTCGCTGAGAAAGTCCGCGGACGGGTAGTGCCCGTCCTGATAGATCCCCTTGTATCCGGCAGTGCACGCATTGCGCACGTAATGTCCGCAGAGTTGCCAGACGATCCAATCGGCCGCTTCGACCCATCGGTCCATCGCGTCGTAGATCTCGGCGTCTTCCTCATGGATCTGCAGCGCCTTGGCGAATTCCCATTCCGAGGAGATCAGTCCGCCGTAGCGAGGGAGCCAACTCTCACCGCGCTGCTCTGCCAGATCGTTGATGCGGTCCGCCTGCCCCTGTGCTGCATGGTGTTTCCACAATTTCACGTACGAGTGCGGCCGATCGGCGAAGCGCGGGTCCTCACACAGCGGGGTGCCGTCGGAGTAGGTGGGCACCATGGTGCATGCGGTGAAGTCGGTACCGATACCGACGACCTGCTCGGGTTCGATGCCCGCGGCCGCCAGAGCAGCAGGCACCGCGCGGCGCAGGACGTCGCGATAGTCGTCGGGCACCTGCAGTGCCCACGCGTCGGGCAACCGAACCGTGCCGCCGGGCAGCGTCTCCTCGAGCACCGCGTGTCGGTAATCGTGGACTGCCGAGGCAATTTCGGCACCGTCGGACACGCGAACGACGACGGCGCGTCCGGACAGGGTGCCGAAATCGACACCTACCGTGTACTGGTCAACCGGCATGCAGAACTCCTTCGCGGTGCCACTCGCTGTGACGTGTGCAACACAGTGTGAGCGCTAACATCGGTCGAGTCAAGTGCGTGGGATGCATCGGTTCATCGAGTGCGAGGCGAGAGTGTTCACTCGCGCCGATTCGAGTTTCTCGTCAACGCACCTATTCGCAACTGTGCATACTGGTGTGAGGCAGGCCACAGGTGCGATCGGGTCGATGATCTCGGCTCGATGAGCACACAACTCAATCGACGAAGAGGAGAACTCATGGCAGACAACCGCGCAGTGACGTACGCAGGACCGGGCAAAGTGGAGGTCCAGGACATTGCTTTTCCGGGCCTGGAGTTGACCGACGGCCCCGGAGTGAACCCGGCGAACATCGGCCGCAAGTGCGAGCACGGAGTGATCCTCAAGGTTGTCTCGACCAACATCTGCGGCAGTGATCAGCACATGGTTCGCGGGCGAACCACTGCACCCGAGGGGTTGGTGCTCGGTCACGAGATCACCGGTGAGATCGTCGAGGTCGGTAGAGACGTCGAGTTTCTGAAGGTCGGTGACATCTGCTCCGTACCGTTCAACATCGCCTGCGGCCGGTGTCGTAACTGCAAGGAGCGCAAGACCGGAATCTGTCTGAACGTCAACCCCGATCGACCGGGTTCGGCATTCGGCTACGTGGACATGGGCGGTTGGGTCGGCGGCCAAGCCGAATACGTCATGGCACCGTACGCAGATTTCAATCTGCTCAAGTTTCCCGATCGTGACCAGGCCCTGGAGAAGATTCTGGACCTGACCATGCTGTCGGACATCTTTCCCACCGGGTTCCACGGGGCGGTGACCGCAGGGGTGAAACCCGGTGCGACGGTGTACATCGCGGGTGCGGGCCCGGTCGGCCTCGCCGCCGCTGTCGGCGCACAACTACTGGGAGCGTCGGTGGTGATCGTCGGCGACATGAACGCCGACAGGCTCGCCCAAGCGCGAACGTTCGGTTGCGAGACCGTCGACGTGGGCAAGGGAGCTCCGCAGGATCAGATCGAGCAGATCCTCGGAGTCCCCGAGGTCGACGCGGCCGTCGATGCGGTGGGATTCGAAGCCCGTGGACACGGCGGAGATTCGTCTCGTGAAGCGCCTGCGACGGTTCTCAACTCGTTGATGGACATCACCACGGCCGGCGGCGGAATCGGCATCCCGGGGCTGTACGTCACCGGAGACCCCGGTGGCGTGGACGAGGCGGCTCAGCGCGGGGCGCTGTCGTTGAGCCTCGGCACCGGTTGGGCGAAATCGCTGTCGTTCGCCACCGGTCAATGCCCGGTGATGAGCTACCACCGTGAATTGATGAATGCGATTCTGAAGGAACGAGTCTCGATCGCCAAGGCAGTGAATGCCACCGTCATCTCGCTCGACGACGCACCACGCGGCTACCGCGAATTCGACAGTGGAGTCGCACAGAAGTTCGTCATCGATCCACACGGCATGATCGCGAGCTGACGCCGTCCGAACCCTAGGCTGGTGTCATGTTTCTTCTCTTCGGTTTCGGCAGCAAGCGCAAACACATCGGCCCAGGGGCAACCCGAAACTGTCCGCGGTGCCACAACACCACCCAGTGGGCGCGGATGAAGCAGTATCAGCAATTCACGCTGTTCTTCGTTCCGGTCGCACGCTGGAAGCGCGTCGAATTCGAGGAATGCGGAATCTGCGGTAACGCAGCTCAGGTCTGAAGTCCGCACGCCGAGCCGGCAGTCCGCGACCACGCGGGCTGCCGGACCGACGAGTGCAGCTCACGCTGGAGCCAACACCACCACGGAGTTGTGTCCGCCCATTCCCAATGACGATTTCACAGTCAATCCTGCCTCGGCGGTGGTGAATCCGTCGAGCAGCAGGGGATGAGCATCAGAGACCTGCGGGGCCGCCGGAACGAGTCCGCGCTCGAATCCCATGACTGCCGATACGGTTTCGATTGCCGAGGCCGCCCCCTGGCAATGTCCCGTCAGTGGCTTCACCGAGTACACCTGTGCGTGGGATCGAAGCACCGTCTCCAACATCGCAGTTTCGGCCGCATCGCACTGTGCGGTGCCGGGACCATGAGCGTTGAGATACCGCACCTGCCGGGCAGTGACGTCGGCGTCGACCAACGCCTGCTCGAAGCAGGCCCGCACCTGGGTGAGCGCAGGGTCGATCGAGGTGGCATGAAACGCGTCGTGTGTCATCGAACCGCCCAGTACCCGCGCGTACGAGGCCGAGCTTCGCGTCGACAGAACGAATGCCGTTGCAGCCTCACCCATTCCGAACCCGCGGCTGCCTTCCTGGAAGGGGCGGCAGCCGTCCTGGGGCTCCACGTCCACGATGCCGACGCCCAGTTTCACGAAGTGGTCGATGTTCTCCGGAGTCAGAGACAGATCGGTGGCCACGAACACCACGTCGTCGACGAACCCGGTATCGAGCCACATCTTGGCGGTGAGCAGCCCTGCATTGCCCGACGCGCACATCGCCGAGACATTCATGGCCGGCCCGTGAAAGCCGTATTCCTGCATCAGTAGGGACACCGGAGTCGACGGCATCAGCGTGAGATAGTCACGAACCCGGCGTTCGCCGCCGTCGTGCAGATAGAAGTTGCGCCACTCGTCCACTTCACCCAGAACGACGGCGTGGATGAGACCCACTCGTCGACCGGGTTGCCAGCCCCGCGCCATCGCGTCGTCGATGGCCTCCCGCGCTGCCCCGCGAAGTGCCCGCCCGAATCGGCTGGTGCCATCGCTCCGGTCCCCGCCGTCGGGGACTTTCGCCAGCCACACCGGGTTCTGCCCCGGTCGGGTGTGGTCGTGGTGCAGCGTGGCCGCCGCCTTGCCCGTGGACAGGCCGTCCCAGAGGGCGGCTGCGCCCCAGCCGTAGCCGGACAGTGCGCCGATACCGGTGATGTCGATGCCGAGAGAGCTCACGTCGAAATCCGTTTCTTGTCGAGTTACGCGAACCGGATTCGGCTCGCTCCTCGATTTAGCCCCGCAAACAGGCGTCAGGTCCAGCCGAGAAACCGGACATAAAGTTCAAAACAGACATGAGTCGCCAACGGCACGTTCGTAAGTGGTTCAATCGGGTGTTGACCGTCCGTCTACGATCGCGAGGACCGAGCATGGCTCCAGGGGAGCGTGATGGCGTCGGCGACCCCCGATCGAGTCCCGCGTTGCCCGGGCTCGCCGATCGCTACCGGGTTCTCGTCGAACATTCGCCGGACGCCATCGGTGTCCATCGACGAGGCATCCTCGTCTACCTCAACCCTGCCGGGATGCGGTTTCTGCGTGCCGAGGCAGCAACAGACGTCATCGGGCATCCGATCACGAAGTTCATCGCCGCCGAATCGGTGGGCCCCATGCTCGCGCGGATCGCCGCGCTCGACACACACGGCACCGCCAGCGCCGCGTCGGAAGCGACGGTGCTGGCCCTCGACGGGACGACACTGGCGATGGAAGCGGTATCGGTGCGCACGGTGTGGAACGGTGAGCCGGCGTTTCAGGTCATTCTTCGCGATCTCACCGAACACAAGGCGGCGCAGAAGGCGCTGCAGAAGCAAGCCGCTCTGGTCGAGCACGTCAGCGATGCCATCATCGGTGTGTCCGCCGACGGTCTGGTGTCGAGCTGGAATCCCGCTGCGGAGTCGGTCTACGGTCGACCGGCAGCGGACGTGCTCGGCCGTGACGTGTCGGCGGCCGTCGGGGTGCCCTGCGATCCGGCCGCGATTCTCGCTGTCGGCGGCCGACTGACGGATTCCCATCGACATGCCGACGGGACGGCGCTTGCGGTGATCGTGTCGGCTGCCCAGATGCCCGACGGTTACGTGTTGGTCTGCGCCGACCAGAGCGCAGTACGCAGAGTCGAGGATCATTTCACCGCGGTCGTGGAATCGCTGGAGGCCGGTGTCGTCGTTCTCGATCACACCGGCCGTATCGAATCGGCGAACCTGGCTGCGAAGACCATTCTCGACATCCAGGTCGGGTTGGCGACCGCAGGACAGGCATCGGTTCTTCCGTTTCGGGTGTACGGCACCGACGAAGAGCCGATTCACCCGTTCGAGCATCCGGTCGCCGTCACCAGGAAAACCGGTGAGCCCTGCCAGGCGGTGATCGGGGTCGAGCGTCGCCGAGACGGTCGGAACTTCTGGTTGTCCTTGACGGCGACGATGCTCACCCCGGTCGACCCGAATCCCTCCGTGGTGGCGACGTTCGTCGACATCACCGACACCTATCGGATGAGCATGAAGCTCGAGCATGCTGCGACGCATGACGACCTGACCGGTCTGCCGAACAGGCCCCTGATTCTGGCTCGCCTCGACGAACAGCTGGCCAAGCCCGATCGCGAGGACTCCATGGCCGTGCTGTTCATCGACCTCGACAACTTCAAGACCATCAACGATCTGCACGGTCATACTGTCGGCGACGCCGTTCTGGGGGTGGTCGCAGACCGACTGACACGCGCGCTCCCGGCCGATGCCTTCGTGGGTCGTATCGGGGGTGACGAGTTCGTGGCGGTCGTTTCGCGGTGCGTCGGTACCGAGGCCGACGACGTTCGTGCCGAACTGGCCACGCCCATCACCGCCGCGGGACGAGTGTTGACGGTGACGGCGAGCATCGGTGTCGTCACCGTCGACCGCGACGACACCCGAAGTGCACTGGACATACTCGACGATGCCGATCACGAGATGTACCAGGCCAAGCCCGCAACCCAGTACATTTCGCATTCATAACAACATCGGTAACGATCTGTTGTAGCTGTTACCAAAGTTACGCATGGTGCGTACGGGTCGGACATACTTCCTCGGTGACATTCACCGCACGCAGGTTCCTGTTCGTCGTCCCGATGGTGATCCTGACTGTCGCCGGACTGCTGTTCTCCGCCGCAGGGACAGGTGCCGCTGCACCCTCCTCGTGGCGCTACACGATGGTGGCGTTCAGCAACGACAGCGATCGAGACATGGATGTCTACCAGTCCAGCGACGGCACCGATTTCACAGCACTGCAGACATCGGCGTATCGACCTCCGTCCGGAGTGGTGCGCGACGCGAGCATCTTCCGGCACACCGACGGGATGTACTACGTGACGTACACGACCGGCGGCGGTGCGAACATCGGCTTCGCGCGCAGCAGTGACCGCGTGAACTGGACGTTCCTGCAGAACTTCCCGATCCCGTTCTGCTGCGCTTTCCTACCGGGCACCGGAGCCGGTACCGGATCTGCCAGCCCTTCCGGATTCAGCGGATCGGCCGGCTTCTCGGACGGACCGTCGTTGTCTCCGTTCACCACGAAGGCATGGGCACCCGAGTGGTTCGTCGAGGGTGACCGCGTCAGCATCATCGTCTCACTGTCGACCGGCGGCGGGTTCGTGCCGTATCTGATGACGGCGATGGATCCAGGCCTGGGGATGTGGAGCTTCCCGGTTCCGTTCGTCGGCATCGGAGCGGACCACATCGACACCACGGTGGTCAAGGTAGGGCCGACCTACCACGCGTTCACCAAGAACGAGACCCACAAGGTGATCGAGCACTGGACGGCACCGTCGTTGATCGGGCCGTACACCGTCGTTCCCACCCGCGATTTCGGACCACTGAAAGAAGGCCCGGCAGTCATCGAGTTGCCCGACGGCACCTGGCGGTTGTACTACGACGACTACACCAACCGAAAGTACTTCTACTCCGACAGCACGGACGGGCTGAACACCTGGTCCGAGCCACAGGAGCTTCCGGGTGTGTCCGGCACCGTCCGCCACGTCGGTGTGATGAGAGAACCTGCCTGACAGCGGGGTTCGCGTCAGTCGGTGGTTCCTGCGAGTGCTCGCAGCCCGGCCGCGATGAACTCCCCGGTGGCCTCGGCGGCCTTGCCTGCACCGGCCCCGGTGTCGGAGCCCGACAGCGCACGGTAGGTGATTCCCTCGCCGATCACTCCGAGTTTGAAATTGGCGAGGGCGAGGTAGAAGCCCCAATCATGAAGTTCTCGACCGGATTCCACTGCGTAGTGTTGCGCGAGGTCTGCTGCGGAGGGGTACCGATCGCTCGTCCAGGCAGCGTCCGCGCCGAGGACCGCATCGAAGACCGGTTGGCGGTAGATGCACATCAGCGCCACGTCGGTCAGCGGATCGCCGAGCGTGGACATCTCCCAGTCCACCACCGCGGCAACGGAACCGACGTCATGTGCGTCGAGAATCGTGTTGTCGACGCGATAATCGCCGTGCACGATGGACGACGCAGATCCCGCCGGTACTGCTGCTTCCAGCGCGCGATGCAATCGTTCGACATCGGGTAGATCACGAGTCTTGACTCGTTCCCACTGCCGAGCCCACGTCGCGACCTGTCGCGAGACGAACCCGTCGGGACGGCCGAAGCTGCCGAGGCCCACGGCGTCGGGATCGACCGCATGCAGCCTGGCGAGCACTCGGACCAACTCGGCGGCGTTCTCGGTGACCTGCGCATCCGTCAGATCACCGAGATCCTCGCGGCTACGAACGACTCGGCCGGGTACGAAGTCGACGACGGTCATGGGTGCACCGAGCACCGAACCCTCCCGATCGAACGCAATGGTCCCAGCGACCGGAACGTCGGTGGATGCAAGGGCTTCCGTGACGGCCCACTCGCGGGCCATGTCGTGGGCCGAGGGGGTGAGCCCACTCGTGGGAGGGCGGCGAACAACCCATGTCGAGGAGTCGTCGAATGCCTTGTAGGTGAGATTGGAGCGACCCCCGCTGATCATCTCGACCGACAGTTCACCGTCGACCTCGATGCCGTTCCCTCGTAGGAACTGCTCGAGCGCATCGCGATTCATGCCCGGAAGTTCGCTCACGACTGTGCCTCCCGCGCTGCGCGCTTGGCTGCACCGATCGTCCGCTTGGCGATGGCCCAGCGGTGTACCTCGGACGGGCCGTCGTACACACGGAACGGACGCACCTCGCGTGAGAGCCTCGCCAGCGGAAGATCGTCCGATACGCCGAGCCCCCCGCACATCTGAATGCTGCGGTCGACGATGCGGAAGATCGCCTCGGCGGCGAACGTCTTGGCAATGGAGGTCTCGTTGCTCGCGTGCCCACCCCGATCCAGCTCGAAGCAGGCCTTGATCAGCAGCGCGCGGGTGGCCGCGATGTCGATCTCGTTGTCCGCGACCATCTTCTGCACCATGCCCAGATCGCCGAGCTTGCCGCCGAATCCCTCACGCTGAGCGACCTGAGCCACGGCGATGTCGTGGGCCCGCCTGGAAGCTCCGAGCCACCGCATCACGTGAGTCATGCGGGCGGGTCCCAAACGCACCTGGGCGTAGGCGAATCCCTCGTCGACGGCCCCGAGAACGTTGTCGTCGGGCACGAACACGTTCTCGAAGAACACCTCGCAGTGCCCGCCGATCATGGCTTTGTCCAGGGTGCCGATGTGACGGCCGACCGTGATCCCCGCGGTGTCCGCAGGGGCCAGGAACATCGTCGCTCCGCCTCGATCGCCGGGCTTACCGGAGGTACGGGCCATGATGATGAAGAAACCTGCACCATCGGCACCGGTGATGAACCACTTGTGTCCGTTGATCTTCCAGCCACCGTCGACCCGCTCGGCCGCAGTGGTCAGGGCCGAGGGATCGGACCCGGCACCCGGGGCGGGTTCGGTCATGGCGAATGCCGAGCGCATGTCACCGCGCGCCAGGGGAGCGAGAAACTGCTCCTTCTGCGTCGTCGATGCGATGTGGGCGAGCATGTGCACGTTGCCCTCGTCGGGTGCGCCGAGGTTGAGAGCGATCGGTCCGAACAGTGAGTAACCGGCTTCCTCGAACACCGGAGCGCGGTCACTCATGGACAGACCGTGGCCGCCGAATTCGACGGGGGCATGTGGGGCGAACACGCCGGCATCCTTGGCGGCTGCCTGCATCTCGACGCGAAGTCGGTCGCCGCCGGCATCGGCGACGTTCCCCAGAAATCGGTCCTCGATGGGAAGCACGTGTTCGCGAGTGAACGTGCGCGTCCTCTCGATCAACTTCTCGATGTCGGGGTCGAATGTCAGATCGATGGCCACGATGTGCTCCCATTCCGGTGCCGACCGAACACTCGCTCGGTCACTGGAAGGTTGGCACAATCACTCGATCGGGTCAAGGATTCCGGGGCAGCTACTCCCGCGCCCCGGTCGCAGCTCCGACCGTACGACGGGCAATGTCGAGATACACCGCCACCAGCTCGCTCGGAGACAGCGGCCCGTCGGGTCGATACCACGTTGCGACACCGACGCACATCGTCGTGACGGCTCGGCTGGCATCCGCCGGGTGCGGAGTGTCGAAGACGCCGGACTCGACGCCGTCGACGACGATGGCGTCGAGCACTCGTTGTTCCTCGTCCCGCTTCGCGATGTATGCGGCGCGATTCCCGGATTCGAGGCTGCGGATCTCCGTCGAACACACGAAGGCGGCGTCGCGTCGGTGAATGTGGAACAGCAGCAGGGACTCCACGACCGCATCGAATCGATCGCTCGGCAACGGACCTGCTTCGTTCTCGGCCGATCGAGTCCGATCCAGCAGTTCGTCCATCGACGCGTCCATGATGCCGACCAGCAGCGCCTGCTTGGATGGAAAGTGGTGGTACAGGCCGGGAACGGACAGGCCGGCACCTGCAGCGATCTGCCGCACCGATGTGCCGTGGTACCCCTGCTCGACGAACGTGTTCAACGCCGACGCCAATGCTGGGGAGAGGTTCGATCCCTCGTACGTGCGCCAGATGCGGGTCGCGGTCATGCGCTTACCGTAGAGGTCGACCGGGGTGTCGCCGGCCGCTACGCACCGGGTTGACACCGAAGTTGTGATCCGCAACACTGTGAACACCATCACCGAGCGAGTGTTCGGTCGGTCCTCCTGGGCCGAGATTCCGGTCAACCGAAAGGGCCGTCCATGACCCTCGACCGAGCGATCGGGCCTGCAACCGTCCTCGACAAATGGCGTAGGAGAGTGTCCGATGCCCCGGACCGGCCGGCGCTCGCGTACTTCGACACCGTGCTCACCGCCCGCGAGGCGGACGAGGCATCCGACGCCCTTGCGGCCGCCATGATCGACCGCGGAGTGACGCGCGGCGACCGTGTCGGCATCTATCTGCAGAACATTCCGCAGTACCCCCTGACCTTTCTCGCGCTGTGGAAGATCGGGGCGGTCGCGTTGATCCTCAACCCGATGTACCGCAATCGCGAACTGCGAACGCTGATCGACGATGCAGAACCGATCGCGATCGTCTGCGACGAACACGATCTCGAAGTCCTCGGTTCGACACTGCGGGGTAGTACGGTTCGGCTGCTCGTGAGCACCAGTGGACTGGACCTGCAGACCCGCAACGACCCGCGCGTCTTCTCTTCGACGTCTCGCGTGACCCCCCGGCCCGACGACGATCTCATGGGCCTGATCGATCTGTACCGTGGCCGGTCCGTTCCCGAATTCGCCCCGCACCCGGACGATCTCGCACTCCTGGCCTACACGTCCGGAACCACGGGACCGCCGAAGGGTGCGCAGATCTCGCATGCGAACGCATTCGCGACGGCCCTGGATTTCGGGGAACGGGCCGGTCTCGCCGACGGGGACGTCGTGTTCGCCGTCGCGCCGCTGTTTCACATCACCGGCGCGATGCTCGACGCGGCGGTTGCTCTGATACGCGACTGTGTGCTCGTCTTCGCCCACCGTTTCCATGCGGCAGTCACTCTCGACGCCTTCGTCGAACACCGCGTCACGTACACCATCGGGTCGATCACGGTGTTCAACGCGATCTCCGAGACCGAAGGTGCGACGCGTGCCCACTTCGAGTCGGTGAAAGCCTTGTACTCCGGCGGCGCGCCCATCCCGCCCGCAACGGTGACCGCTTTCGAGTCCGCATTCGGGTGCTACATCCACAACGCGTACGGCATGACCGAAACGACAGCGGGCGTCATCGCGGTGCCGCCCGGCACCCGAGCGCCGGTGGACTCCGCCAGTGGGTCGCTGTCCGTCGGGCTGCCGTTGCCGCGAGTGACGTTGCGTACGTTGGACTCCTCCGGGGAGCCGACGGCCGCGGGAATCGCGGGGGAACTGGAGATCTCGGGTCCGCAGGTGGTCTCGGGCTACTGGCGCAATCCCGATGCGACCGCGTCGACGATGCCCGAAGGTCGTCTTCGTACGGGAGACGTGGCGATCATCGACGACGGCGGATGGGTGTATCTCGTCGACCGGCTCAAGGATCAGATCAACGTGTCGGGGTACAAGGTCTGGCCCCGAGAGGTCGAGGACACCCTCTACGAACATCCCGCGGTGTTCGAGGCCGCCGTGGTGGGCAGGCCCGACGACTACCAGGGCGAATCGGTGGTGGCCTACGTATCCCTGCGCAACGGCACCACGGTGACGCCGGATGCGCTGGTGGATTTCGCGCGCGACCGACTGGCGGCCTACAAACGCCCGAAGGTCATTCACATCATCGACGAACTTCCCAAGACCCAGACCGGGAAGATTCGGCGTGCAGCACTCAAACCTGTTCCAGTGCAAACTCATTCGACCGAAAGTGACACTCCATGACCGTCGGATCATCACGCGATACCCGCTCGGCACCCGATATCTCCTCGCGGAAGAAATCGCTGTTCGCCAGCACCGTAGGCAACGTTCTCGAATGGTACGAGTGGAGCGCCTACGCAGTGTTCGCACCGTTCATCGCGGCGGCGATGTTCAGCCAGGCAGATCCGGTCTCGGCACTGCTGTCGACGTTGGCAGTGTTCGCCGTCGGATTCCTGATGAGGCCCCTCGGCGGTATCGTGTTCGGCCGGATCGCGGACAAGAAGGGCCGCAAGTTCGTTCTCGTCACCACGATGCTCATGATGGCGACCGGCAGCCTGCTGATCGGCATCATGCCCACCTACGGTGCGATCGGTGCCTGGGCCTCGGTGCTGCTCTTGCTCGCACGCGTCATGCAGGGGTTCGCGCACGGCGGTGAGTCGGCGACGGCGTACTCCTACGTCGGCGAGATCGCACCGCCGAACCGTCGGGGCATGTGGGGAAGCGTCGCGTTCGTCGCGATCTTCGGCGGGTCGGCCCTGGCGTACACGGTCGGTGGCGTCATCACCTCGACGCTGTCGGAATCGGCTGTCGGCCAGTGGGGTTGGCGTATCCCGTTCCTGCTGGGAGCACTCCTGGCGTTGTTCGCGCTCTACCTGCGCAAGAACATGGACGAGAGCGAGGTCTTCGATTCGGAGCAGAACAAGGTGGAACAGGCGCCGATCGCACGCAAGACCGTCGTCAAGGCGATCGTGTTGATGATCGGAATGACGTCGGGAATCACTGCGGCGCACTACACCTGGACCTCCTACGTCTCGACGTTCGCCATCACACAGCGGGGGATGAACCCGGACACCGCGTACTGGATGCTCGTCGTCGCTCAGTTGATAGCGCTGGTGTCCCTGCCGTTCTTCGGTCGTCTCTCGGATTCGATCGGTCGACGGCCGATGCTGGCCGCCTTCGCCGTGCTGATGTTCGTGCTGCAGATCCCGCTGACGATGATGATCTCGACGCAATGGTGGTCACTGCTGCTCCCGTCGACAGTGGCGCTGCTCGTCATCGCCGTCCCGGCATCCATCCTTTCCTCGACTCTCTCGGAAAGCTTTCCCACCCGACTCCGCACGCAGGCAATCGGATTCGCCTATTCGTTCTCGGTAGCGGTGTTCGGCGGAACTGCGCCGTATCTCAACCAGCTCTTCCTCGGCCTCGACTTGGGCTGGGTGTTCGGTGTGTACATCATGTTCCTGGCCGCTCTGACCGGTGTCGCCTGCTTCTTCATGAAGGAAACCAAGGGAATTCGACTCGAAGACGTGTGATCCGAACCGGCCGAGTTTGCTCCTGACGTGGCGTGAGGTTCTACCGTTGCATGCATGAACAGCAGCGATTCCAGCACATGGGGCATCGGTGACGTGGCCCGTAGAACCGGCGTCACCGAGCGTACGTTGCGCTACTACGAAGAACTCGGTCTGCTCGCTCCCGACCGAGACGGAGGGGGCAGGCGTCGCTACGACGGGGGTGACCTCGACCGGCTGTACCGGATTCGACTGCTCCGAGAACTGGGCACCCCGCTGGGCGATGTGGATCCGGACGCAGCGGATCTCCTGCACCTGAGTCGGCAGCATCTGGCCGACTTGGACCGGCAGATGGCCGAGCTGGCTCGTGTGCGAGAGCGGGTTCGGGCGGTCGAGGACCGGCTACTGCACGGTGCTCTCCTCGGCGACGACGCGTTGTTGGACCTACTCTCGGGCCTGTCGGCCGAGGAGCCGGCAGTCACCAGACGCACCACGTTGCTGGTCTATCGCGACATCGCAGCAGCGCATTCCTACCTCGTCGACGTGTTCGGACTGGCTCCCGGACCCATCGAATACGACGGCGACAGAGCGGTGCACGGTGAAGTGCATGCCGGTGACGGTGTGGTGTGGCTTCACCGCGAGGCCCCCGAACACCGGATGGTGTCGCCGCTGACAACCGGATCGGTCACGGCATCGCTTGCGATCCTCGTCGACGACGTCGAAGCCCACCACGCTCGCGTGGCGGCAACCGGGGCATCGATCGACTACCCGCCCACCGACATGCCCTACGGCGTCCGTGAATACAGCGTGCGCGATCCCGAGGGACATCTGTGGTCGTTCCAGTCGCCGATCGAAGAACAGACGTAGTCATGAACTCGGTCGTTCCTTCGGGGATCCACCGGTGTGCAGCAGAGACGTCGATGCTGTGGCGGCGAGATCGCTGCCTCCCAACAGACGCATGAGCAGCAGGCCGTCGAGCAGTGCCACTGCAGCTGTGGCCTCCATCCGTCGGTAGTCCGGACTACCGACGACAAAGCTGCTGAGCCACTCGATCCAGCCCTCCACCAAGAGTGAGGCCACCGACCGGTAGGGCTCCAGTCCTGCAGTGGCTTGTCCTATCGCCTCGAAATACAGACCGAACAACGGATCGTATTCAGGTTTTGCCACGACCGGCCACGCCGCCGCGACGAGGGAGCGGTGGTCGTTCATCGGCGTCGGGAACGCCGCGGACAGCACGTGCTGCAATCGGTCTCCCACCACCGACAGAACGGACGTCACGAGGTCGTCCTTCGTGGGGAAGTAGTAGACGACCATGCGATCGCTGATCTGCAGACGCGACGCGAGTCGGCCGAAGGTCAAGCGGCTCAGGCCGCCTTCCAGGGCGGCGTCCAATGCGCCGGACAGCATCTCTTCGCGCGAATGTTTGGTGGCCACACCTTGATTGTAGTGGCCACTACAGGTAGCGTCGGTGTAGTAACCACTACAAAACCTGAGGAGACGTTATGCGTTCACAGTCCACCCCGTTGCTCGCACTCTCGGTTCTGCGATCGGCTGCCGGATTGGTGTCGTGGGTGAGCCCTGCGCACTCGTGGCGCGCCTTCGGTCTCGGACCCATGCGCGAACCCGGAAGCGCGGGGGTGGCGACCCGCCTGTTCGGAGTGCGCGATGTGGCACTCGGAATGGCCTTGCATCACCCGTCCTCGGAGGTTCGCAAGGCAGCGGTAGCGGCCGGGGTCGGGATCGATGCCCTCGATGTCGCGGCGAGCGTGCTCGGCCGACGTGCGGGTGCGCCTGCCGCGAGTCTGTTCGGAGTTGCGGCCGGTGCCACGCTTTTCGTCGCGCTAGGTGTGACCATTCTGGCCGACACGGACTCGTGGTGATTGCGCAGGCGACACGTGTTCGATCGACGTCGTGTCGATCCGCGATGATCTAGCTTTGATCGCAAGCGTCGGCTCGGCGCGGTGAACCCTTGGCAGAAGGACGCACTCCCATGACCGATGACACTCTGGCCGACTTCGAGCGAACCGAGTTCACCGCGGACGGGCGGACAGCGCCCGTGTATCGCATCGGAACCGGACCGGCTGTGATCGTGATGTCGGAGATGCCGGGCATCACTCCCAGGGTCGCGGACTTCGCGAGAACCGTCGCCGGAATCGGTTGTACGGCCGTCGTTCCGCACCTGTTCGGAGTCGACGGCAAGGATCCCCTGGCCGCGCCGATGGGAGCGCTCGGCACCGTTGCCACCATGTCCCGCGCCATGGTGCCGGCGTGCATCAGTCGCGAATTCACCATCCTCGCCACCGGCAAGTCGTCGCGCATCGTGGTGTGGTTGCGGGCTCTGGCGGCGCAGGAGCACGAGCGCTGCGGCGGACCGGGCGTCGGTGCCATCGGAATGTGCTTCACCGGCGGATTCGCTCTCGCTATGGCGGCGGACGACCGTCTGATCGCACCGGTGCTCTCGCAGCCGTCGCTTCCGTTCGCGGCATCGAAGTCTCGCGCCCGATCCATCGATATCACCCCGGGCGATCTCGACAAGGTGAAAAGCCGTTGTGCAGCAGGAGAGCTCACGGTCCTGGGGATGCGCTTCGAGGGCGACAAGATGTGCCCGCCTGTGCGATTCCAATGGCTGCGAGAGCAGCTCGGCGACGCATTCGTCTCGGTGGAACTGCCCGACTCCTCGTTCAACCCGGAAGCCTTCGGACCGCCGCATTCCGTTGTCACGGAGGGACTCATCGACGAACCAGGGCAGCCGACACGGCAGGCTTTGGACCAGGTGCTCGACCTGTTCCGCAGTAAGTTGCTCGCAACGCCGTGAGGTCCCTCTTCGCGAACACGATGCGAAGCCGAAGGTCGAATTCACGACCACGGAATGGTGGCCTGCAGAACCGCCTCTTTCAACGCGGCGGTCCGTAACGCCGTCACCGTCTGATATTCGGGATCGGCCACCATCTCGCTGAACGCCTTACGTGACGGGTACTGGACCAGCAGCACTGCATCCCAGTCCTGTCCGTCCTCGGCGGCAAGTGCGGTCGAACCGTCGCCCGCGTACAGCACCGTCGCGCCGTAGCGCGGGAGGAAAGTCTCGTCCAGTGCTTTCGCATATTCCGCGTAGGAGTCGCGACCACCCTCGGCAAACCGAAGCAGGTTGAGCATCACCACCGGACCGCCGGGATCTTCTTCGAGGTAGCGCTTCAGGTCTCTTCCGCGGGGATCGACAGCCATCGTTCGAGTATGCGTGAACCGTCGATCCTGTGGAGTGTAAAGCGCTGTCGTCGGTCGAGTCGGTCCACTGTTGGACCCCACGAGACGATGGCTCCGCGCTCAGCGGTAGAACTTGGAGAGCGGGAAACCAGTGACTCCATAGAGGGAAGTGTGTCGTCCATGACCGAAGTCGATAACGTGACCGTATTCGGAACCGGAGTGCTCGGTTCGCAGATCATGATGCAGGCCGCCTACCACGGAAAAACCGTTGTGGGATACGACATTTCCGACGAACTGCTTGCCAAGCTGCCGGGTCGCTGGGAATGGATGCGCGGATACTACAAGCGTGACCTGAAGACTTTCGACGAGGAGCGATTCGACAAGGCCATCGAATCCATCACGACCACCACCAGCGTCGCCGAGGCCGTTTCGGACGCCGACCTGGTGATCGAAGCAGTTCCGGAGGATCTCGACCTGAAGAAGAAGGTCTGGTCGGCTATCGGCGCGTCCGCTCCGCCGAAAACTATCTTCGTGACCAACTCGTCGTCGCTACTGCCCAGCAGTTTCGCCGAGGCCACCGGGCGGCCGGAAAAGTTTCTTGCATTGCACTTCGCCAATCTCGTGTGGCGGTACAACACCGGTGAGGTGATGGCAACTGCTGCAACAGATCCTGTCTACTTCGATGTCGTATTGAGCTTTGCGGCGGAGATCGGTCTCGTCCCCGTTCCGGTCCGTAAGGAAATTCCGGGATACGTGCTGAACAGTCTTCTGATCCCGCTTCTGCAAGCAGGAGCCAACCTTTACGTCGGCGGGGTTGCCAATCCGGCGGACATCGACAACGTGTGGCGCATAGCCACCGGGGCACCCGCCGGTCCGTTCCAGATATACGACACTGTCGGCTTCAACGTCGCTGCACATATCGCGCGCGCACACGGTGGCGAGGATCAGGTCAAATTTGCCGACATACTGCAAAAGGGTATCGACGCGGGAAAGACCGGTCTCGGGGACGGTGAAGGCTTCTACACGTACGACTCCGACGGCCGGCGACTCGATGCTGTCGAGTCGTGGAACATCAACTGAATCGCTCGACCACCGTCCCATTTAGGTGACGAGACCGCGTATGGGTTCATGCATGGGTGTCCGGGTTTTCGATGTGCCCGGCATTGCCGAAGATCGGATCACCCGAGTTGCCGCAGTTGAATCGCAGTGTCCAACGCGAGGCGATGCCACGCAGATCGGGGATCTCGGCCGGTCAGTTCCTGGGCTCGGCGCAGTCGGTAGCGCAGAGTCTGCGGGTGTACCTGTAGTCGGGTGGCGGCAGCCGTTGCCGTACCGGTGGCGATGAAGGCCGAAAGGCCTTGCAGAATATGTTCGTTCGCCGCCTCGGCCAGCGGACCGAGCACGCTACGTACCACCTCGCTCGTGTCCGCGGTGGGGCGCGCGGTCAGCAGTGCCAGCAGCTGACCGTCACCCTGATCGAGCAGTGCCCGGTCGTCGAACGCGTGATCCGGTGCAGTATCCAGAGCCTCCGATGCGAGTCGCCACGAACTGCTGATACCGGCAATGGTGGATCTCTCCACTAGGCATCCGCGCAGCATCAGATCTCGACACGCGAGGTCCGCCTCGGCGCGGTGGATCGATGGTGGCAACAGCACGATCGCGCGTTGCTCGCGCCGAGTGCACAAGTGGCTCCGCTGACCCGACGGTGCGGTGCGGTCCGGCGGAACGAGTCCTACTGCGAGGACCAGCGATTCGACGGTGTCGTCGGACATGGGTCGGCCCGGATCTGTCGATTGCACCACAAGCAGATTCGGGTGCGTGGGCAGCTTCAGGTCGAGTTCGCGAGAACGATCCGACACCGTCCCGGGTGAGTTGTGTCTGGCAGCCAGCAGGTCGTCGAGCAGCGCGGCATGCGCCTGCGCACGGTTGGATGTGAGCTGTTCGCGCGCAATGACGTACGCGCCGATGATTTCCTCGGAGATTGCGTCGATGGCGTCGAGCACGCCGAGGCCGAGTTCGGCAATGTCCGGTGGTTCGAGTACATCGAGATACTCGGTTGTCACGTGCCGAACGAACACGCTCGACGCGACTCGATACGCACGCAGCACATCGGCCAGCGGGCGCCCGTCCGCTGCGCGCGCGGCACCTATCGCGCGGAATCTACTGTGGTCACGGTCGTCGATCTTCCGATCGCCATGCGCCCACAGGGCCATCAACCGCCTCAGCGACCAATATGCGATGGCCTCGACATCGGCCAACTGCGCACCCTGCAGTGATCGGTAGACCGGGATCGCGTCGCGAATCGCGTGTACTGCGGATGCGACGACGGGGCCCAGCTCCGATTCGATCTTCGCGACTACGGCGACCCGCGCTGGGTACATCGACCTACCTCCCCACTCTTTATCAGTATCTGATAAATCCTATAGTCATTTGAGGCAGTTTCCTTGAGATCCGGCACCGACGACAGCACAGTGGGGCAATGGACGCAGACGTGATCGTGGTGGGTGCAGGCTTGGCCGGACTGGTGGCGACCGCCGAACTGGCCGATGCCGGAAAGCGGGTGCTGATCCTCGACCAGGAGCCCGAGCAGAACCTGGGCGGTCAAGCGTTCTGGTCGTTGGGCGGTCTGTTCATGGTGGACACCCCGGAGCAGCGACGCATGGGCATCAAGGATTCCGCAGAGCTTGCGTGGCAGGACTGGCTCGGAACCGCGACCTTCGACCGCGGCATCGACGATCCCGCGGGCGAGGATTACTGGGGGCACCAGTGGGCGCGCGCGTACCTCGACTTCGCGGCGGGGGAGAAGCGGTCCTGGCTGCACGCGCAGGGTGTGCGGTGGGTTCCCATCGTCGGGTGGGCCGAACGAGGTGGCTACCTCGCCGAGGGACACGGGAATTCGGTCCCGCGGTTCCACCTGACCTGGGGTACCGGGCCCGGGGTCGTCGCGCCGTTCGAGCGCCGCGTGCGCGAGGCCGCCGACAAAGGATTGGTGCGCTTCGGTTTTCGCCACCGCGTCGACGAGTTCATCGTCAGTGCCGGCACAGTCGAGGGAGTCCGCGGAGCAGTTCTCGAACCCAGTGCCGCGGAACGCGGTTCGGGCAGTACCCGCGTCGAGGTGGGCGAGTTCGAGCTGCGGGCCGGAGCCGTGCTCGTCACAGCGGGCGGCATCGGAGCCAACCATGACATGGTGCGCGAGAACTGGCCGGCACGGTTGGGAACGGCTCCGAAGTCCCTGATCTCGGGAGTCCCCGAACACGTCGACGGCCGCATGCTCGGCATCACCGAGAAAGTCGGTGGACGCCTGGTCAACAAGGACCGCATGTGGCACTACACCGAGGGCATCAAGAACTGGAATCCGATCTGGAAGAACCACGGAATCAGAATCATTCCCGGCCCGTCGTCCATGTGGTTCGACGCGCGTGGTCGACGGTTCCCAGTTCCCAACTTTCCCGGATTCGATACCCTCGGCACATTGAAAGCCATCCAGGACAGTGGATTCGACTACTCCTGGTTCGTTCTGACGCAGAAGATCATCGAGAAGGAGTTCGCACTCTCGGGATCCGAGCAGAATCCGGACATCACCGGGAAGAACCTCAAGCTCGTTCTCGGCCGAGTGTTGCCCGGTGCCAGCGAACCGGTCGAGGCATTCAAGAAGAACGGCGAGGATTTCGTCGTCGCCGATTCCCTCGCGGAACTCGTCCAGGGCATGAACAGGATCTCCGGCGAGAATCTGATCGACCTGGTCGATCTGAAGCGGCAGATCGAGTCCCGCGACCGTGAGGTCGACAACCCGTTCACCAAGGACCTGCAGATCTCCGCGATCCACAACTCGCGTCGTTCGCGCGGAGAACGCATCGCGCGTACCGCCTCACTGCACAAGATCCTCGATCCCAAGTCGGGTCCGTTGATCGCCGTGCGGTTGAACATCATCACGCGGAAAACGTTGGGCGGCATTCAAACCGACCTGCAAGGCCGTGTCATGGACGGCGACGGACACGCAATCGACGGCCTGTGGGCGGCAGGTGAGATCGCCGGCTTCGGCGGCGGCGGTGTACACGGGTATCGCTCACTGGAGGGAACGTTCCTGGGCGGGTGCATCTTCGGTGGCCGGCAGGCCGGACGCGCGCTCGCCGCGCAGGCATGACGGTGGTACCGAGAATCGGTCGTCCCGCGCTACCGGGTCCGACGGAGATCGCCACCACTGCGTCGGCGAGTCCCGGGTCGCCGGTGACGGTGTCGTTTCTCGGTGTCAGCACCGTGCTCTTCGACGACGGCCGATCGGCGATCCTCACCGACGGCTTCTTCTCGCGACCGTCGCTTCCGAAAACCCTTGCACGACCTCTGCGGTCGGATATGCGACGCATCGATGCGGCCCTGCGCAGAGCAGGGATCACCACGCTCGACGCGGTGCTGTGTGCCCACTCGCACTACGATCACGCACTCGACTCTGCGGCGGTAGCGCTGCGTACCGGTGCAGTTCTGGTCGGCGGTTCCTCGACCGGTTTCATCGGGCAGGGTTCGGAGCTCCCGGACGACCGGATCGTCGTGGTCGCGAACGGTGAGACAACGGTGCAGGGCAACTTCGCCGTCACGTTCGTCGAGTCGGTTCACTCGTATCCGGATCGTGCGCACGGAACGATCGCGCGGCCACTGGCCCAGCCGGCTCGGGTGCGTGAGTACCGGTGCGGTGAGGCATGGTCGATGCACGTCGAACACGTTCCGAGCGGCCGGACCGCACTCGTGCACAGCAGCGCCGGTTTTCGGTCCGGCATGCTCGAGGGCCACCATGCCGACGTGGTCTACCTCTCGATAGGGCAACTCGGCCGCCGACCGCGCGTGTTCATCGAGCAGTACTGGCAGGAGACGGTCGTGGCGGTCGGTGCACGACGCGTGGTACTGACGCACTGGGACAACTTCTTTCGGTCCCTGGACGAACCACTGCAGGCGCTCGCGTACGCCTTCGACGACATGTCTGCCTCCGTCGATGTGCTGAACGCCTGCGCGCGTAGAGACGATATCGACCTCGAATTGCCGACCCTGTGGCGACGTGGCGACCCATGGGCAGACCGAAGCTGACGTACGGATCAGCCGGTGCCGTCCTCGATCGACTCGACGATCGTGCGCGCGCACAGGTCGGGGTCGTCGATCATCGGAACGTGACCGACGCCGGTCAGCGCAACGAACCGGGCTTCGGGCAGCCGTTGCCGAGCGACGGGAACGAACTCGGCCGGCGGGAAGATGCGATCGTGGGCAGCCCACGCGACGGTCACCGGACACGGAAGTTCGAGGAGCGGCTCCATGTACTCGCGGGTGTCGAGCAGTTCGTACGCCGCCTCGCACCCGACGAGGTCCTGGAACGATCGGACCGCTTGCTGCGCCGTCATTCGTTCTCCGTGGACCGCGATGTCGCGCATGGTAATTCGCCGGCCCAAGCCGAACTTCATCAGCGGCGGAGCGAGATGGCGGGTCGCGTCGGCCAACTTCTTGGTGCGGATCAGCGTGGCCCGGCTCGCACCGGGCTTTTCGTTCTTCTCCCACAACCCGGCCGGTGAGAATGCGCAGACCGACCGCGCCCGACCCCGTCGAGCAAGTTCGACGGCCATCCATCCATCCATCGAGTTTCCGGCGATGTGCACTGCGTCGAGGCCGCGCTCGTCGAGTTCGCGTTCCGCGGTGTCGGTGACGGCGGTGAACGTCGCTTCGGCCAGCGGCGGACCTCCGCGATGGCCGGCAGCAGTGGGGACGATGAGGTCGAAACGGTCAGCGAGAAGCGGTACGACGTCCTCCCACGCTGCTGCAGACATGGTGACGCCGTGCAGCAACATCAGCGCAGGCCTGTCGGTCATCGGCTGAACTCTGCCAGTCGAGTCGAAACCTGTTCCGGGAGGCCGTCGTTCTGCTTCTGAGCCGCCGTCAACACGTCGAGGTGGTTGTAGCCGCGGAGCTCGATGGGAACGTCGCTCGGGCTGTCCGACGCACCGAGGTCGAGCCCGCCGTCGCCCTGCAGCGTCAGCACCGGGTTGCGGGTGACGCCGTCTCGGTAGAGGTAGTGAGCGGCGATCGACGGCGCGGTCGGTTGACCGAGATCGGTGTTGATGGTAGTCGGGAAGTACCACTCGGTGAAGTCCAAGGGCGGTTCGCTCAGGCTCCGCACGATCTGCGAGATGGAGCTGACTTCCTTCGATGGGTCGGTGTACGAGTTCGGGGTCATCTCGTCGTAGTCCTGCCAGGTGTAGACGACGGATGGGTCCCCATAGCTCGTCGGTGCTGCCTTGCGGTCGCTGCCGAAGACCTGACCCAGGAACGGAATCGTCGCGATCACCTCGTTCGGCATCGGGAAGTACTTGTCCTGTACGGGCCCGCTGCCGATGAAGCCGACGCTGGTCTGCAGAAAACCGAGTGGCTGAGAGTTGTCGTCGAGCAACGCGCCGACGACGGCTTCGTTGGTGGCGTACAGCGTCCTGATGTCGGGGAGTCCGGTCGCGGCCATGAGGGGGTCCTTGGACAGCAAGGTCCGCAGTGTCGCATCGAAGTTGAGGCTGCGCGGCAGTCGATCGACGAGGTCGTTGACTCCAGTCGGGTCCAATCGAGCGGCAAGTCCTGCTATCGCAAGCAGATTCGTCGTTTCCGGATTGATGACGGCGGGCAACCGCGTCACCGGGTACACGTCGGTCAACGCACCCGACGCGGCCTCGATGGGTCCGGCGAGCGCCGGCGGAACTTCCGGAAGGTCGAGGTTTCTGATGGGGTTCGGCGGACCGGCCTTGATCACGGTGTCGAGTGCGAAGTACCCGGAGCACTGGTTGTATCCGGCATCGTCGGTGGTTGCCGGGTTGCCGTCGAAATCCCAGTTCGCGAAGTAACCGGTCAGGAACCCACCGAGGGAATGGCCACCGCACAGTACCTTCTGCTTACGGATTTTCTGGTCTGGGAATTCGAGACGCAGCACGTCGTACTGGTCGCGCATGGTCTGCACCAGGCCCTGGTCATCGAGCCACGCGGTGCCTGCTCCGTCGGCGTATCCGGCGAACGTGCGGCCGTCGGCGGTTCCCCCGGCGAAGTAGTAGTCCGTGGCGATGTCGAGGTCGTTCGCGGCGAGTGCCGCCTGGGTTCCGGTGTGGTCCTCGAGGCAGTTCGAGCGGCGGTCCAGGGCCCAGAACTCGATGTGTCTGCCCTCGGCGTCCGCTGCGGCGACAGTGTTGCGTGCGACGGACTCGAAGGCACCCGCACCCTCGAACACTCCGGGCTGTGCCACGAGCACTCGGTCGGCGTCTGCTGAATTCTCGGGACCGTCCGCGGCTCGGTATCGCAGATAGGAGAGCTGATCGCACTGCGCGGGGGTGCGGCGCAGAACCCGCGGGAAGCGGGGCGTCGAGAACGACCACCGTAGCGTCGACCCCGGTCACCGGTGAGGACGACGTGATCTCGCGTTCGGTGCGGCCTGGCACAGGGTCAGCAGACACTGCAGCAGGTACCACGGCCGACATCGACACCACCATTGATGTGCACACGGCACCACGCACGAACGAGCGCCGCGCGAATTCCCCCAGAATTGTCATGGCCCCCACCATCGGCATGAATACATCGTGCGTTCGGGAATTTAGCATCGACGGCGCCGCGGCGAACCGCAATGGGTCAGAGATCGTCGAGGGTGACCAAGCCATCCTGCAGTGCGCGGGCCACGAGCGACGCTTTGGTCGGTGCGGCCCGGCCGACAGTGGCATACTTCGCGCGAATTCTGGTCAGGTGGGTATTGACCGTGCCGAGCGCGATGTGCAGAACCGCACACACTTCTTGTTTGGAGTCGCAGCGCAACCACGCACCCAGAACTGCGATTTCACGCGCGGTGAGTCCGGGATCGGCGAACTTCGCCACGTGCTGCTGTGACTTGGGAGTCTCGGTACCGGAATTCACGGCGGTCCTGGCCCGCACGGTCGATGCACTGCGGCGCGGCGCGAATCGCTGCGCCGGGTGGATCGCGATACCGGACGCAGCCTGAATCGTTGTGGTCGACAGACCTGTACTCGTCACTGGCATTGCGTCCGACCCCCGATGTCCGACTTGGATGTTTCGGACATCCGACCACGCCGGAAAATATGAAACAACACCAACGGGTTCGAGCCCGAACACGGTGTTGGAGATTATTATCGACGTGGCTTTATTTACGAATAAAGTCAGGGGTTCACAGGGCCATTGCTATAGTTCGGTGTCCACCGGATCGAATACCGTAGGCGGTTGTCGTTGAGTCCGAAATCCACACCCCGAGAACAACTGCTCCGGGCGGGCTCACGATTGCTGACCGACCTCGACATGTCGGTGCTGGCCAGATCGTTGTCGATTGCCTCGGTCGTGGAAGAAGCCGGGTTGTCGCATCAGACTTTTCACAACGCATACCCCGGGTCCTCCCGTGCCGGCGAGCATGGTGGCAAGGAAGCGTTCGTCGAGGACCTGCTCGCGCACGTGACCCTGCAGTACACGAAGCCCGACGACGCAGAGCATCCCTCGTCGGATCTCGCGTCCTACTTCGAGCAACTGACCTCCGGTCTGCTGCGCAGGAGAATGATCGGCGCGATGATCGCCTCCGACCACGCCGGGGCACGATCGTCGCTGGCACCCGAATTCGATGACATGGATGCCGCCGTCGAGGATGCCGTCCGACGCAAGCTCCGTGCGCTCGGGGGTTCGGTGAGAACGCCGCTGACGGTGACCGGTCTGTCCACGGTCCTCGTCGCCCTGCTCGACGGGCTCGCTTTCCGTGAAACCCTCAGCCCGGGAACGGTACCCACATCTCGAGCGTCCGAGGCTCTCGAATCGCTGCTGGAGTGGGCCGTGGACCCGGTTCACTCGGATCGTCGTGAGCGCACCGCGGGACCGGCGGATGCGCCTGCTTCTCTCGAGGGTCTCGATCATTCGAGGGCCGACATCGAATCCGACGTCATCGCGGCGACCGAGACGTTGTTCGCGGCACACGGATATTTCTCGGTCACCCTCGCCGACATCGCAACTGCCTCCTCGCTCACCGTTGCCGATCTCAAGCGCCTGTTTCCGAGCAAGGTCGACATCATCGTTGCCGCGCTGACGCCCGAGTTCGAGCGCGTCCTTCGACTGGGTCGCGCGGACGCCCGACTGGAGGTGGAACCCATTGCTGCTCTGAAGCGTTCGGTCAATCGGCTTGCGGAGTTCGTGGCGCGCAACCGCTCGATGAGCTCGGGGATGCTGCTCGCCCTGAGCTTCGAGCAGTTTCACGAGCCGAGCACGGTCACCACCATTCGGGAGCAACTCCCGCTGCCCTCGGCGCTCACCCCGATCCTCGAACGTGGTCAGCGTGGAGGCGACTTCGGTACCGAGGCGTCGGCGAGCGAACTTGCGACGATACTCGCCAACAACGTGGTGATCAGATCCGTCTCACGGTCGGAGGAAGGCCCGGAAGAAGTCTCCGACTACGTCATGCGGGTGTTCCTGTCTGGAATACGCGCACGTTGAGTGAACCCGCGGGCCGGCCCGGACAGCTACGAGTCGGCGTCGACTCGGGGTACCTCGAAGGCGAGCAGTGCGACGTCGTCCTGCAGGCCGTCCCCGAAGGAGGCCAAGAGTGACGTGAGATCGTCGACGATCTTCGGTGCAGTCGTCGGACCCCTTCTGGCAGCGAAGGATTCGAGTCCACCGTCGTCGTCGAAGCGTGTGCGGCCCGGTCCGACGATCGCCTCGGTCAATCCGTCGGTGTAGAAGGTCATGACGTCGCCGGGTCGTAGGGTCACCGATGCCGACGCGAAGTGCGGCTCGGCCAATGCTCCGACCAACTGGCCACCGGTGGTGTCGACGAAGTCCACGACGGCGTCGTGAGTGATGCGCAGTGCCGGGGGATGTCCGCCGCTGGCGAGGTCCACCACCGCGCCGTCCGCTCCCGGAGTGATGGTGCCGAAAACCACTGTGCAGAAACGTGGGTCGTCGCCGTGGAACTCGTGGTGCAGAACGGTATTGAGGTTTTCGAGCACCGAGATCGGGTTGCGGTCGAACACTGCTGCGGCGCGCAGGGTGTAGCGGGTCAGTGAGGTCACGGCGGCGGCTCCGGCACCCTTACCGCTCACGTCACCGAGGAAGAATCCCCACGTCTGCTTGTCGAGGGGAAACACGTCGTAGAAATCGCCACCGACCTCGTCGATGGATGCGGGGTGATAGTGGGCCGCGACGTTCATGCCCGTCGGAGCGGACAGGATCGGGGGGAGCAGGGTGCGTTGCAACGTCGACGCCAGGATCTGCACCTGTGTCTTCTCCGCCTCGGCCTGCTTGCGTGCTTCCTCGGAGGCACCCAGTGCGTCCTGTGATCTGTCCAGTGCGGCTTCGGCGTTGTCCTGCGCGGCCTCGGCGTAGTCCTGGGCGGCCTCCGCATTGTTGCGCGCGTCGACCAGGTCCTTCTCGCGCACATGGCGTTCGGTCTCGTTGTGCAGCGTCATCGTCACCGTCACGGCACCCTCGGGCGTGCGAAGACTGTTGGCGAGTATCGACACGGCGATGGCGTCGTTTCTATCGGGTGCGACGGTCAACTTCGCGGAGGCCCCGATCGGAGAGTCGGCCCGTGAACTCGACGCAACGTCGATCAGCGCCGTCAGTACGGGCTCGAACTCGATCGTGAACAGGTCGGTGACCGATGTCCCCACGAGAGCATCACGACTGCGTGCGGTGATCCTGGCGGCGGCGGCATTGGCGTAGAGGATCCGTGCGGTGGCGACGTCGACAGAGAACACACCGCACGGTGCCGTGTCGAGCAATTCAGCAGCGGTGGCAGACATGGGCACTCCCTTCGTTCATGACGAGCGGGTGGCAGAACTCGAGCGGCTTGCAGAGACCGGATCGGTCCATATCGCGGTCACGATGGTCCCGAACCCCGGCCGGTGGTCGACGAGGAGGTCGTCGGACACCGCGGCAGCGAGTTGCAAGCCATGGCTGCGGTTGGTCGTCGGTGTCGGTGGCCGCCACGTTCCGGTGTCGGAAATCGTCACTGTCAGAGTTCGGTGTTCGTAGGCAGCGGTGACGGTCATCGTTCCGGGCTCGGGCACGGAGTGGTAGGCATGCTCGACAACGTTCGCGAGTGCCTCGTAGACCCCGAGAACGATGTCGTCGACCAGATCGTTGCTCACGCCGAGTTCGAGAGTCCAGTGGTGCAACCGGCGCCGAATGACTGTCGCCACGGCGGGCTCGGCCACAGCGGTGTGACTCCAGCGCTGGGGAGTGGGTCCGGGACTGCTCTCGGTCATCGTCGTCGCCCGACTCGGTATCGGCCGGTCATCGGTCGACCTCCGCGTCGAGAACAGCCGACCGAACGTGGGCAACCGCGTCGGGCACGGTCGTGAAGGTCGCCATCACTCGATCGATTCCGCTGAGCTGCACCGGACGAACCACGACTCCGTCGACCGCTACCAGAGCCATGCGTGAGGCATCGGGTAGCCGATCGCACACTCGCACCAGCACAGTGATCGCGCTCGACGACAGGAAGCTGACGTCGGTCAGATCGACAACGAGACCTCCTGCTGCACTGTCGGCCGCGGGAAACGCGGTGGCGGACAGTTCTGGGATGGTGTCGAGATCCAGCTCGCCTCGAACGGTGAGTACGGTGGCCGAGTCGTGCTCGGCTGCCACGATCTCGAACGGTCCTCCGGTCGGCTCCTCTGACATAACTTGGACGTTACCTGTTGTCGAGTCGGATTCACGACCGAAACGTGTCGACGAACAGGTCACCTGCGCCCAGTACTTCCAGGACCATGCGGACCGAGCGTGCAGGCGCGAATACGGCGATCTTGCCCGGATGTACAAAGGTGAAATCGATGATCGCGTTGGCGACGCCGGAGTACATGAACGAGACCTCCGACAAGTCGACCGTCACCTGCACGGACGCCGATGCCAGGCGGTCGAGGCTGTGCACGAACTCGGCCCGGGTGGACATGTCCAGTTCGCCGAACGCGCGCAGCGTGTTGCGGCGGTCCGGTCGCACGACGGTCTCGAGTCGGAACACGCCTTCGTCGTCGCGAAGGGAGCGTTCCATGGTTGCGGTGCTGGTCAACATGTCTTTACCTCTTCCCCGAAGCGCTCGGACCGGTCGGTCTTCCCGTACGGTGCACGACGCTGAGTTGTTGTGCTTTCAACAATGTCAGTGTCCGATTTCGGTAGACCTCGTCCGAGGTCTCGAACCGGTAACGAAAGATCTCGCTTCGATAACGGCGTCACCGGGTCAACATGTCGATGAGTGAACCGGTGACTTTCTTCTTCACCCAGCCGGTGACACCTCGCTGGCCGAGCGCTGCCCGGGCGGCATTGAGCCCGGCGGCTCCGTGCACTCCGCCACCGGGGTGCGCCGATGCCGAACCCAAGAACAGGCCCTCCACTGGCGTCTCCGCCCGACCCAGACCCGGTGTCGGTCGAAATATCAACTGCTGCTGCAGCTGTGCGGTTCCGCCGTTCACCGCACCACCGTGCAGATTCGCGTCGGCACCGTACAGATCGCTCGGTCGCTGTACGACCCGCCCGACGACCGAATCGAGAAACCCCGGTGCGTGGGCGTCGAGGACTTCGTCCACCCGATCCGCCACGGTGTCGGCGGCCGCGTCGTCGACGACGCCTCTCGGCAGATGCGTGTAGGCCCAAGCGCTTTCGGTGCCCTCCGGTGATCTGCTCCGATCGGCAGTGGTCATCTGACCGAACAGCATGAACGGACTCGCGGGAAGGACTCCGGTCGTGAGATCGGCTGCCCAATGCACGAGACCGTTGTCGTCCGCACCGAGATGAACGGTGCCGGCATCGGCCAGAGACGGTGAATTCCAAGGGATTCTACGATCGAGCGCGTAGTTGACCTTGACCACAGGGGTGTCCCACTCGAAGGTGCGCAGGTCGTCGTGCACACGGCGCGGCACGGCGTCGTACGGAAGCAGTGAACCGTAGAGCGCCGGTGCGGACACGTCGGCCACGATCGCTCGGCGCGCCCGAAACGTGTCTCCGGCGGCGGTGTGCACCGCCCGAGCTCGACCGCCGCGCACCTCGATGTGCTCGACCGCCTGACCGCACTCCAGCACCGCACCCGATGCGGCGCCACGCCGAATCAACGCCGACGTCAGCGCAGAGGATCCGCCCACGGGGGTCGGAAACCCGACGTCCTGGGCCAGCATCGTGAGCAGCCAGCCCATCATCCCGCTCACGGGGGCGTCGGTCGGGACGTCACCGTGCATGGCGTTTCCCAGCAGGAGGCAGCGAGCGGCCTCGCTGTGGAAGAGTTCGTGAGCCATCACGCGGGCGGGGAGGGCGGCGAATCGTGCGAAGCGCAGCGTCTCGGGTACGCCCAAGGCGTGGACGAGGCGAGCCGCGGGGACGACGGGTGGAAACGGTCCGAACAGCGAGTTCATGAAGGGCTCGCGAATGCGCTCCCACTGCTCGAAGAGTCGCAACCAGGTGCGGCCGTCCCGCGCGTCGTGTTCCGACAGCCGCGCGGCGGTGGTCTCGACATCGTGGTGCACGACCGGAGCGTCGGTGTCCTGCGGTGACCGCGCATGGCCGTACACCGCGGGGGAGTGCGACCACTGCAGCCCGTGGCTTTCCAACTCGAGTGCCTTCATGGCAGGCGAGGCGAGCGCCAGTGGGTAGAACGCGCTGAAGAGGTCGCTGGTGAAACCGGGAACGAGCTCGGCGCTGCGCACAGCGCCGCCGGGATGTTCGGCGGCCTCGAGGACCACGACGTCCCAGCCGGCGTCTGCCATCGCTGCCGCCGCGACCAAGCCGTTGTGGCCACTGCCGATCACGATCGCGTCTACTTCGGTCGTGGTCATCGGGATGTACTCCTCTGCTCGGTCTTCGTCCTGCCGGTCAGCACGGTACCGACGAAGTACAGCGCTACGCCTACCGCAAGAAGCAGTCCGGCACGGAGCCACGTTGCTCCCGACTGCTGGGTCAGCAGTACGGCACAGGTGATCAGCGCCAGGACGGGAAGTGCTGTGGGCGTTCGGAAATGGTCGGTCTCTGCCCGATCTCGGCGTAGTACGAGCACGGCGACGTTGGTGCTGACGAAGACGAACAGCAGCAGGAGCACCACGGTTTCGGCCAGTGCCGCAACAGAACCGGTGGTGGCCAGGACCATCGCGACAGCTGTGGTGGCGACGATGGCAGTCCACGGTGTCTTGCGACCCGGCAGAACCTCGGCGAGCACTCCGGGGAGCAGACCGTCGCGCGCCATCCCGAACGTCAGCCGCGATGCCATGATCATCGTCAGCAACGCGCCGTTGGCGACAGCGACAAGTGCGATCAGACCGAAAACCGACGGCGGAATGCCGGCATCCGCTGCAGCGACGACCTCGAGCAGTGGACCGGTGGACTGCGACAGTGTGTCGGCAGGTACGACCGTCGAGACAGCAAGCCCGACGAGCACGTACACCACACCGGCCACGGTGACGGCACCGAGGAGGGCTCGTGGGTAGACCCGGCGCACGTCCTCGACTTCCTCGGCGATGTTCGCGGAGGTCTCGAAACCCACGAACGAATAGAAGGCCAGCAGAGCCGCGCCGAGAACCGCCAAGGTCGGTGTCGTCTCGTCGGTGAATTCGAGGACGCGAGAGGGCACACCGTCGCCGCGGCTCAACACCAGTCCGGCAAGGGCGATGACGACGACCAGCCCGGACACCTCGACCACCGTCATCACGAGATTGGCGCGGAGAGACTCGGTGATGCCGCGCGCGTTGAGCAACCCGATCAACAGCAGGAAGACCACTGCAGCGGGTACAGCAGGCACGTCGAGGAACACGCCCAGATAGTCACCCGAAAAGGCGAGTGCCAGCCCGGCCGCACTGGTGACACCCGCGGCGAGCATCGAGAATCCGACGAGGAACGACACCATCGGTTTGCCGTACGCCTGTTGCGCGAAGACCGCCGCGCCGCCCGCCCTCGGATATTTGGTGACCAACTCTGCGTACGACGCCGCGGTCAGCAGCGCCATCAGCAGCGCGACGAGCATGGGGAGCCAGATCGCTCCGCCGACCTCACCCGCGATCTCACCGACGAGAGCATAGATTCCGGCACCGAGCACATCGCCGAGAATGAACACGAACAGCATTTTTCCCGAAACTGCTTGTCGCAGTGGGGTCTTGGTCACGGTGCAGTGGACCGCTCGGCCAGGAGTGCAAGCCTGCGCAGCGCCTCGGCGTTGCGTGGATGCGCCAGAAGATGTTGGACCCGGTCGGGGACCAGATCGAAGGGTGCCGTGATTGCGTGCTCGATGATTTCGATGCGGCAGCCCGAGGCGAGAGGATGCAGTCGCACTGTTATCGAGGCCTTTCCGAACGGCAGTGCACGGGCTTCGAGCACAAGTTCTCGACCGGCATGGAGTCCCACCGACCGCGTGACGTCACTGAGTACCGCAGGCCACGCACCCACCGAGTGATGAATGGAGCTGCCGACTGCGGGCCAGTTGCCGTCGACAGCGCGGATGCGGGACGCGCCGACGACCCAGGTCGCATAGCTCCATCCGTTCGCCAGGACGTTCCAGACGTCCTCGCAGGTGGCTGACGTATTTCTGCTGGTGGGCACGATTCGGCCTCCGAAACTCTCGTCGTTGTGCGTGATTGCACGATCTCCGATCGTGCTCCGCTACTCCTGGGCTCGAAGTCGATGTACTGCGCGGTGTCGTCGGTTGCTCGAGGAGACGCACCGACTTCGACGTATGCCCCGAAACCTCCGGACCCAATCCCGTGGCGACCACTCGCGTCGGTGCCGATCTGCGATTGTCATACTGAGGCCATGTCGACAATCGCCTATGTCATCGCTGGTTCGGAAGCCACCGGCGGAGCCGGTCTGCAAGCAGATCTCAAGACATTCGAGCGGCTCGGGGTCTACGGAGTCGGCACGATCACGTGCATCGTCTCGTTCGATCCGAAGGCGGGCTGGGGGCACCGATTCGTGCCCATCGACAGCACGGTCATCGCCGATCAGATCGAAGTGGCCACTGCCGCACACGATCTCGATGTCGTCAAGATCGGCATGCTCGGCACCCCCGTCACCGTGGACACGGTAGCGGCGTCGCTGCGCCTGCAGCCGTGGCGGCACGTGGTCGTCGATCCGGTCCTGATCTGCAAGGGCCAGGAGCCGGGTGCCGCACTCGACACCGACAATGCCCTGCGGCGCGAGATCCTTCCGTTGGCCACCGTGATCACCCCCAACCTGTTCGAGGCGCAGACCTTGTCCGGAATGGACGCCATCGACACCGTCGACGATCTGGGTGAGGCCGCCAAGAGAATCGCCGATCTCGGGCCTCGTTTCGTGGTGGTCAAGGGTGGCACAGGTCTGCCCGGCGACGAGGCCGTCGACGTCGTCTACGACGGGTCCGAACTGACCGTGCTGCGCGCCCCCAAGGTGGGCGAAGAGCGCGTGTCGGGTGCCGGCTGCGTGTTCGCCGCAGCCATCACCGCGGAGCTCGCGAAGGGCGCAGACGTGCTCGACGCCGTCGCGACGGCCAAGGATTTCGCGCACGCCGGCATCGTCGGCCGACTCGCCAGCCACGCTCCGTTCGCGGCAGTGAGTTGGCACGACTGATCGTCCGATCCGACCTCAGGTTTACCGCCGGTGACTAGCGGGCAGCCGATACGAACCGCTTGTCTCGAATGGGACGAACGGTCCGTATCCGGAGAGGATCCACATGGCAGACCAGAACACGAGCGAATCCGACGCCGGGGCAACCGACGACGATCGGACGACGCGCGGGCACGCGGGTGAGGCAATCGTCGACACACGCAACTGGCCCGGGTACATCTGTATCGGAGTGGCATTGGTGAGTCTCGGTCTCACTCTCACCGCGGCAGGTTACGGATTCACCGGGTGGGTGTGGATCGGGGCCGTTGCCGCGCCGGTGCTACTCGCTGCCGGGATTGCTCTGGTCCTCCTCGAGCGCAAGCGTGTCAAGGCCAAGGAAGGCAAATCCCTCACCGACCCGGCGGGTCATTGACCGAGCCCGCGGCCGACGGATCCTGGAAGTCGCCGGGCCGAGGTCTCGGTACGGCGCTCGCTGATATCGCTCGCACGATCGGATCACCTGTACCCATCGAATCCGTGCGCGTGACCGGGGCGAGTGACGATTCCCGGACGGTCCGCCCCGGAGACCTGTACTTGGCGTTTCCGGGCTCTCACGGCCACGGGTTGAACCACGAACTCGAGGCGTACGAGCGCGGAGCGGTGGCCGTCCTGTCCGACAGGCCGTCGACCGTGCTGCCGACCGTCGTCGTCGACGACCCGCGCCGAAGCGCAGGCGCGGTCTGCGCACTGATCCACGATTTCCCCGCGGACGCCATGGACGTCTACGGGGTGACCGGAACCAATGGAAAGACCAGCACTGCACTGCTGCTCGCTGCGGGGCTCGAAGCCTCGGGCGAGACGGTCGGCACGATGACCGGCATCGGACTGGCCGGGCCGACGACATGGTCACCCACTGCGCGAACGACACCCGAGGCTGCGACGGTCCAGCGCACGCTCGGCCGCTTTCGAGACGAGGGCGCAACGGCTGTCGCGCTGGAGGTGTCCTCTCATGCAGTGTCCGAACACCGCATCGACGGTATGCGCTTCTCTGCGGTCGGGTTCACCAATCTCGGTCCCGACCACCTCGACTATCACGGCAGCATGGACAGATACTTCGCCGCCAAAGCGGAGTTGTTCGCAGCCCACCGAACAGCAGCCGCGGCGGTGGGTATCGACGACGTGTACGGAAGAAGGTTGGCCCAGCTCGTGGACGTTCCGTGCTGGAGGTGGTCGGTACTCGACATCCGTGCGGAGGTGTTCGGAGAGCACATCGAATGCACCGGCGTCGATACAACGATGACTGTCCGAACACCTACGGGTTCGATCGACGTTCGACTGCCCCTGCTCGGTCCGCACCAGGCCGGTAACGCGCTTGCTGCGCTTGCCACAGCACTGGCCGCAGGCAAGGATCTCGCGGTGGTCGCCGCAGGATTGGAGAGCGTTCGATCCGTTCCCGGACGGCTCGAGAAGGTCGATGCCGGGCAGCCGTTTCTGGCATTGGTGGACTACATGCACAACACCGCGGGACAACGCCGATTGTTGCCGTTCGTACGGACTTTGGTGACCGGTCGGGTGATCGTGGTCGTCGGGGCAACGGGTGAACGCGATCCGGGCAAACGCTTCCCGCTGGGAGCTACCGCAGCCGAACTTGCCGACGTGGTGATCGTCAGCGACGAAAGTCCGCTGTCCGAGGATGCCGACACCATCCGAGCTGCGGTGGCGGAAGGTGCGCGAGCTGCACGGTCGGCGTCGGTGGTCGTCGAGCCGGACCGTCGTACTGCGCTCGCGCTCGCAGTGCAGATGGCCGAACCCGACGATGTGGTCGTGGTCGCGGGCCGCGGCTGTGACACCGAGCAGGCCTACGGTCGAGACATCGTCGAATTCGACGATCGGGTGGTGCTCCGAGAAGTGCTGAAGGACCTCGGCCGAGAAACCGGCGACCGGCTCTAGCGACCGACGCTGCGGGACTTGCGGTCCTGCTTGCCCTGGGACTTGTCGGCTCGCTTCTGCGCGAATCTGCCGGCCGATTTCAGGCCCCTGGACACGAAGTTGTCGTTCCCTGTTCGCTTTTCGAGGCTCTGACCGGCGAAGGCCAGCAGTCGGGCGAGGATGGGTAGTCCGATCGCGACGATCAGGTAGCGGTACAGGTATTTACGGGCAAGCAGGGGAAGCATCGGGCATTCCTTCTCGGGTCGAAGTCGGTCAGCGGACTGCGCGTCGAACCTTGAGCGCTGCGGTCGCGGTCAGCGTGATGACGGCACCGACGACGGCTGCGCCGAGCAGGGAGACACCCTGACCGAGGTCGAAGTTCCAACCCAGGAAGTTGATCGTGGTGTGCACGGTGTTCTGCAGCACGAAGATCACCAGCGCTGCGACCAGGACGAGCGTGATCAGGAGGGCGAACTTCGAGGCGAATCCGCCGCGACGCTTGGGGGCCTTGGTCGTGTCTGTCGATGTGGTCATGAGGGGCATCCGTTCTCTGGTGTGAGGAAAGGTGGGAGTGAAAGGCGAGTGCCGCCGATCATCGAGATCGGCGGCACTCGATGCGATGGGGGGTGGTTACTTGAAGGTGTCCTTGATGTTCTCGCCGACCTTCTTCACGCCTGCCGAACCCTGGTCCTTCTTGCCCTCGGCCTCGAGGTCCTTGTTGTCGGTTGCGTCGCCCACAACCTCCTTGGCCTTGCCGATGGCGTCTTCTGCAGCGTTCTTGGCCTTGTCGATGAAGCTCATGGTGTTGCCCTTTCAGGTGGCTGTGATTGTTGGTAACGGATACTTAGTCGGTTTCCGCCCCTGAAAGCAAACGCCGCTGTGATGTAGCTCATATCACTGCAGTGTTCGCTCGGAGCATCAGGTGAGAGAGACCAGCTCGGTGATGTCGTCCTGAGGCAGCTCGCCGTCGACCACAGCGGTCACGACCGAACTGTTCAGGGTGATCGCACCCTTGTGGTTGTCCAGGAATGCGGTGTCGGCAGCATCGCGACCGACCGAGATTCGCACCAGCGTCGAGCGAGGGGCGAGGCAGGTGGCATCGACAACACGCCACTGGCCGCCCACGAACGCCTCGGCGACGGCGTGAAAGTCCATCGGATCGCAGCCGGGTGCGTACACCGCCACCAGCCGAGCCGGAACGTTGACCGCACGCAGCATGGCGACCACGAGGTGCGAGTAGTCCCGGCAGACACCCTGTCCGGCGAGCAATGTGTCGACGGCTCCGTCGATCGGATCGCTGCTTCCCGGAACGTAATTCAGACGTGCGCCCACCCATGCGGAGATCTTCGCCAGCAGTTCCTCGGAGTCCGCGTAGTCGCCGAATTCGGTTGCGGCGAACCCGTAGAACTTGTCGGCCTCGGCGTACCGGCTCGGCCGGAGATAGAGCGACATGTCGTAGTCGGTGACCGGAGCCGGGGTGGTGTTGCCCAGAATGGTGGCGTCGTACGAGACCTGCAGATTGCCGACGTCGGCGGGCATGACGTGGATCCGGTTGCCGTGCGGTCCGCTCACTTCCTTGGCCTCGATGGGGTTGCCGTCGAGGACGAAGGACAGTGACTCGGTGACCGTCGTACCTGGGTGCGGTGCGACTGCGATCTGGAATTCGAGCGTGGTGGCTGCGGTGATGTCTACATCGAGGCGCGCGGATACGTCGCGTTTGAGCATGGGAACTCCTGGCAGGTGGGGTGGGTGAACCTGCTGCCAGTACCCACGTTCACCGAAGCCAAACGCCGCTGCTCAGCAGGTGATCAACGCCACCCAAGGGCGGGAGCGACGTCGCGCAGCAGTGTCTCGAGCATGTGAGCGCAGTAGTCGACGCCCAGTTGGTTGGGGACGGTGAGCAGCAGAGTGTCTGCGGCAGCGATCGCTTCGTCGGTGGCCAGTTCCTCGATCAGCCGGTCGGGCTCGCCCGCGTAGGTCTTGCCGAACCGTGCTTTGCCGCCGTCGAGGTAGCCGACTTGGTCGTCGCCGGTGCCCTCTCGGCCGAAGTAGGCCCGATCGAGATCGCTGACGATCGGAAAGATGCTGCGGCTCACGGACGTTCGTGGTGCGAAATCGTGGCCTGCATCGCTCCACGTCTTGTGGAATCGTTCGATCTGCTCGGCCTGCAGTTGATGGAACGGCACACCGGTGTCTTCGCTCAGCAGTGTCGAGCTCATCAGGTTCATACCCTGGCGCGCGGTCCACTCGGCGGTCTCGCGAGTACCGGCACCCCACCAGATGCGCTGACGCAATCCGGGGGAGTGCGGTTCGAGGCGCAGCAGTCCGGGTGGGTTCGGAAACATCGGTCGTGGATTGGGCTGCGCGAAGCCCTTGCCTTCCAGGAGGTCGAGGTAGATGCGGGTGTGCTCACGCGCCATATCGGCATGATCGGAGCCCTCGGCGGGTGTGTAGCCGAAGTAGCGGTACCCCTCGATGACCTGCTCGGGCGATCCTCGACTGATGCCGAGTTGCAGCCGTCCGCCGGAGATGAGGTCGGCAGAGCCCGAGTCCTCGGCCATGTAGAACGGGTTCTCGTAGCGCATGTCGATGACGCCGGTGCCGATCTCGATGGTGCTCGTCTTGGCACCCACGGCAGCGAGCAGGGGGAACGGCGACGCGAGTTGGTTGGCGAAGTGATGGACGCGGTAGTACGCGCCGTCGGCACCGAGTTCTTCGGCTGCGACCGCGAGGTCGATGGACTGCAGCAGCACGTCCGACGCAGACCGTGTCTGCGACTGTGGGGATGCCGACCAATGTCCGAAGGACAAGAATCCGATCTTCTTCATCACGCGCTCTTTCGTTGAAGGATCAACTAAGTTCACAGTACTGCAGCGTGTGTCGAGGTGAATTCATTCCCGGCCCCGGCTAGGCACCGATTCCGGCGGTCAAGAGCTTCGCCAATTCCAGATAGGCGTCGCCGTCGCTCAATCCCGTCAGGCGAAACACCTCACGCGTCTGGATGCGCACCATGACCGAGGAGGCGACATCGCCGACGAATGCGGCGTGCACGTCTCGTACTTCACCGCTGGCGACGCCCTCGCTGATCAACTCCTGAACACGCCGAGCGGCGATCGCGGTATTGCGCTCGTACACCGAACGAGCGGATTCGAGAGATGCCAGATCGGTCATGAACTGCTCGGACGCCGATTCCAGGGCTGCGCCGACGGCGGTGAGATACGTGGTGATGCGATTGCGGGTGCCGTCCACCTCGGCGACCGCGTTCTCGACCTGGGTGGTCATGGACTTGAAGTAGTGCACTGTGGCGCCGCCGACGAGTTGATCCTTGCTCGACGCCAGTGTGTACAGCGTGGACTTGGAGCATCGGAGGCGGGCCGCGATGGTGTCGAGCGTCAGGTGGGCGAAGCCCTCTGCCAGAAACAGGCTCACGAGCTGGTCGAAGAGCTCGGAACGGCGTGCCGTGGCATGCGAGGTCACGGGTGCGTTCACATCAGGGATGGTACTGCATCGCCTTGTGCAGTACTGTGCATCAGTACTGCGGATCATCCGGCAGTACTGATCGGAACTTCCCGGAGGTTTTTCACGTGCCCGTCGATCGTCTGTTGCCCACTGCCGAAGCGCGCGACCTCATCGCGCTGACCCGCGACGTGGCAGACAAGGTGCTCGACCCGATCGTCGACGATCACGAGCGGCGTGAGGCGTACCCGGACCATGTGTTCGCCACCCTGGGTGAGGCAGGACTGCTGAGCCTGCCGTACGCGGAGGAATGGGGCGGTGGTGGCCAACCGTACGAGGTCTACCTCCAGGTTCTCGAAGAACTGGCGTCGCGCTGGGCGGCAGTGGCCGTTGCAGTGAGCGTGCACGGTCTGGCCTGCTATCCCGTGATGGCCTTCGGTACCGACCAACAGAAAGCCGACAAGCTTCCCGACATGCTCGGAGGGGCTCAGATCGGTGCCTACTCGTTGTCCGAGGCGCAGGCCGGTTCGGACGCTGCCGCACTCAGTTGCAAGGCCACCCCGACCGAGGGAGGCTACACGGTGAACGGTTCGAAGGCGTGGATCACGCACGGTGGAGTGGCCGACTTCTACAACCTGTTCGCCCGAACAGGCGAAGGATCCAAGGGAATCTCGTGCTTCCTCGTTCCGGACGGAACAGACGGCCTGAGCTTCGGTCGGCCCGAGGAGAAGATGGGGCTGCACGCCGTCCCGACGACCTCGGCGCACTACGACAACGTCCACGTCCCTACCGAATGGCGAATCGGTGCGGAGGGGCAGGGGCTGCAGATCGCCTTCAGCGCGCTCGACGCCGGACGGCTCGGAATCGCCGCTGTAGCAGTGGGAATCGCCCAGGCGGCACTCGACGACGCGGTGAAGTACGCCCAGGAGCGTACGGCGTTCGGCAAGAAGATCATCGACCACCAGGGCCTCGGTTTCGTATTGGCGGACATGGCGGCCGCAGTGGACTCCGCCCGCGCCACCTACCTCGACGCCGCCCGTCGGCGTGACGCCGGACTTCCTTACTCGCGCAACGCTTCCGTGGCAAAGCTGATCGCCACCGATGCGGCCATGAAGGTGACCACCGACGCGGTGCAGGTCTTCGGCGGCTACGGCTACACCCGCGACTTCCGCGTCGAGCGATACATGCGCGACGCCAAGATCACCCAGATCTTCGAGGGCACCAACCAGATTCAGCGTCTGGTGATCGCCCGATCGCTCGCAACCAGCTGACATCAGAACCCATTCGACACGCCCGAACAGCAACCGTAGGGGACTCCTTCATGACCACGACCGAACCCGATATCCATACCACTGCGGGTAAATTGGCCGATCTTCGTAAACGTCTCGCGGTTGCGGAGATTCCGTCCGGTGAGGCAGCGGTGGACAAGGTCCACGCCAAAGGCAAGCTCACCGCCCGCGAGCGGATCACCGCGTTGCTCGACGAGGGCTCGTTCGTCGAACTCGACGCCCTCGCCCGGCACCGGTCGCAGAACTTCGGGCTCGGGGACAACCGGCCCTTCGGTGACGGTGTCGTCACCGGCTACGGCACCGTCGACGGCCGCGATGTGTGCGTGTTCTCCCAGGACGCAACCGTCTTCGGCGGCTCACTGGGCGAAATCTACGGCGAGAAGATCGTCAAGGTCATGGACCTGGCCGTCAAAACCGGACGCCCCCTGGTCGGGATCAACGAAGGCGCCGGAGCCCGCATCCAGGAAGGTGTCGTCTCCCTCGGGTTGTACGGCGAGATCTTCCACCGCAACGTCCGCGCCTCCGGGGTCATCCCGCAGATCTCGCTGATCATGGGACCCGCCGCCGGCGGGCACGTCTACTCCCCGGCACTGACCGACTTCGTGGTCATGGTCGACGGCACCTCCCAGATGTTCGTCACCGGACCCGACGTCATCAAAACCGTCACCGGCGAGAACGTCACCATGGAAGAACTCGGTGGCGCGCACACCCACATGGAAAAGTCCGGTGTCGCGCACTACGTCGCCTCCGGAGAACAGGACGCCCTCGACTACGTCCGCGACCTCCTGTCGTATCTACCGAGCAACAATCGCGCCGACGCGCC
>NZ_JBFBLH010000013.1:0-128041 GCF_040702585.1 Rhodococcus sp. NPDC079359 | reverse complement strand
CCGACTTCGTGGTGGTCGATCCGTCCGCATGGCCGCAGTTGGCGGCGGCGATCGACCACGGCGTCCGTGCCGACGGCACATAACCGCACCACTGGCCACGGCTCTTACAACCGCGGGTCGACCGGCTCGGATTCCAGTGCCAGGACGGCGAACACGGCCTGGTGGATGGAATAGAGCGGCTCACCGCGCACCGAGCGATCCAGCGCTTCCATTCCCAGCGCGTATTCGCGGAGCGCCATCGACTGCTTGTGTCCCACGTTTCGGTTGCGCAGGGCAGTCAGTCGATCCGGGTCGGTGTAGTCGGCACCGTAGATCAGCCGCAGATACTCACGGCCACGAACTTTCATGCCGGGCTGCATCTTTCCGCGCGGAGCGTTCGCTTCCGGTTTGACGACCATGCCCTCGCCGCCCTGCGCCGTCAACTCCTCCCACCACTTCTCCGCTGCCGCAACCGAATCCGGCGTCGACAGATCGACCTCGATTCGACGGGTGGCGGCGAACACCTCGGGAGCTGCTGCCACCAATCGGTCGGCAACATCGAGGTGCCAGGCGTGCGGACGATCGGCATACGTTTCGACGTTCGACGCCAGCACCTGGAACGGCGCGATCCGAACCCCGTCGAGGCCGTCCGTCGGCCAGATGTACCGCCGATACGCATCGGTGAACTCGCCCAGGTTGACCTGCCGAACGGTGTTCCGTTCCAGCAACGCCTGCACACCGAGACCACGCGTACCGGCCGATGCCAGCACCGCTGCCTCGGCCCCGAGATTCGCTCGAGACACCGCAGCGACCGCGGCGTACTCGGCTTTGATCAGGCCCTCCGCTTTGGCGGACCACGGCATCAGTTCGCAGTCGAGAATCAGCCAGCTCGAGGCCAATTCGTCCCACACACCGGCCTTCTCGATCGCGTCGGACACCCCGGAGATGAGCTCGCCGGTCAGTGACTCGTCGAACACCGGACGACCCGTCCGCGTGTACGCGGTGCCGAGCGATCCCTCCGGCGCATCGAACTTCTCCCGAGCGGTGTCTGCATCTCGACACACCACCACGACCACCCGCGAGCCCATGTGCTTCTCCTCGCAGATCACCGTCGATGCACCGAGCGCGCGATACGCGTCGAATGCCTGCGTCGGATATTCGAGATAGCCTTCGCGCTCGGATGTTCCACTCGGAGCCATCGTCGGCGGCAGATAGTGCAGCCACTGCGGAGCGAGGGCGAACCGACTCATCACTTCCAGTGCGCCCGCGGCATTCTCCGGCCGAACCGATACGCGCCCACGCAGCGACGTCTCGACGCCCGTCGGGCCGATCACGTCGGACAGATCGAGCGATGCTGCATCCCGCGTGAACGCGCCCATCGGGCGGGCAGGCTCGTACCAGACCTTCTCGGCCGGAACCGACACCACCTCGCGCTCCGGGTAACGCAGCGCTGTGAGCTTCCCGCCGAAGACGCATCCCGTATCGAGACACGCAGTGTTGTTCTCCCACTCCACTTCCGGCACCGGGGTGTGCCCGTAGAGCACCGTCGCCGAGCCCCGATAGTCCTGCGCCCACGGGTACCGCACCGGCAGGCCGAATTCGTCGGTCTCGCCGGTGGTGTCGCCGTACAGGGCAAAACTTCGAACCCTGCCCGACGCCCGGTTGTGGTACTTCTCGATCAAGCCCGCGTGCGCGACGACGAGCTTGCCGCCGTCGAGCACGAGGTGCGCGACGAGGCCGTCGCAGAACTCGAGCACCTGCCGGCGAAACTCTGCCGACTCGGCGTCGAGCTGTTCGAGGGTCTCGGCGAGACCGTGCGACGTGGTCACCTTCCGGCCGCGGAGTGCCTTGACGAGCTTGTTCTCGTGGTTGCCCGGAACCGCCAATGCTGCTCCGGTACCGACCATTCCCATCACCAGTCGCAGGACTCCGACCGAGTCCGGTCCGCGATCGACGTAATCGCCGACGAACATGGCAGTCCGACCAGGCGGTGGCGTCGCGCCGACCGCGCGACCGGCGTCGTCTCGCTCGATCGTGTAACCCAGCACGCCGAGCAGGCTTTCGAGTTCGGCGAGGCAACCGTGGATGTCGCCGATGACATCGAACGGTCCGGTCAGCTCACGTCGATCGCTGCGTAGCGGGGTGCGAACGAACGTCGCCGACGCCACGGCCTCGACACCGTCGAGTACGTGAACCGAGCGAAAGCCTTCCTTGGACAGGCCCCGGAGCGAGCGTTGCAACTGGGACTGCTGGCGGCGCAGCACGTCTCGGCCGAACGTCCTGTCGGTGCGCTCGGCGTTGCGCTGTGCACACACCGACTCGGGCACATCGAGTACGACGGCAACCGGCAGTACATCGTGTTCGCGAGCCAGTGATATCAGTGCCTTGCGCGCGGCCGGTTGGACGTTCGTCGCGTCGACGACGGTGAGCAGACCGGCCCGGAGCCTGGTTGCGACGAGGAATTCCAGCAGCGCGAACGCATCCTTGGTCGCGCTCTGCAGGTTGGGGTCGTTGCTCACCATGCCCCGGCAGGCGTCGCTGGACACCGTCTCGTACGGACCGAAGTGCTGCGCGGCGAACGACGACTTGCCGGAGCCGCTGATGCCGACGAGTACGACGAGGGATCGATCCGGAATGTCGAAGGTACTCATCGGGTCTGCTCCTCTCGGGTGAAGACGGCCATCTGGGTCGGGGTGCCGTGCATGTCGTCGACGGGGCCGATTCCCTCGATGCGTACGTCGTAGCCGTGTTCACGGGCCACCGATGAACCCCAGTGCTCGAACTGCGCTCGGGTGAACTCGAATCGGTGGTCGACGTGACGGAAGGTTCCCGGTTCGAGGCCGGGGTACAGCGCGTTGTACTCGGAGTTGGGTGTGGTGACGAGAACCGTTCGTGGACGCGCCTGAAGAAACACCGAACGCACCAACGCCGGCAGCCGATCGAGATCGACGTGTTCGATGACCTCCATGAGCACCATCGCGTCGAATCCGTGCAGCCGAGCGTCGCGGTACGTGGCCGACGACTGCACCAGTTCGATCCGAGCGCGCTGCCGGTCGGACATGTCGTCCAGACGTAGCCTGCGCTGCGCCTTCGCGAGTGCACGATCGCTCACATCCGCACCGAGAACGCGATCGAAACTGTTGTCCGCGAGAATCTCTCGCAGCAGGCGACCCTCACCGCAACCGAGGTCGATCACCGACTTCGCGCCTGCACCCGTCAGTGCCGCCAGGACGGCGCGTACCCGCTGCTCGGCGAGCGTCGGATCTCGCGGGGCTGCGTCGCCCTGCGGAGCGTCGGGCACGAGTCGGTCGAGCGCCGAGGCCACCAATTCGCGACGGTGCGCCAGGTAGCGGGAGGCGATGAGCGACGACTCCGGGTGATCCCCCAGCCAATCCCATGCTGCTCGAACGAGTTTGTCGGCCTCGTCCTCGCCCACCCAGTAGTGCTTCCCGTCGTCGAGGACCGGCAGAAGGACGTACAGGTGCCGCAGTGCAGCCGACAGCGTGAATGTTCCGGTCAAGACCAGATCGACGTACTCGGAGTTACCCCAGTGCGGCTGCGTCGGATCGAGCGGGATGGGCGTCGCGTCCACTTTCCAACCGAGGGGACCGAACATCCGTGACGCCAGGTCGGTCGCACCACGAGACGGCGCGGCAGGCATCGAGATCATCAGATCGATTGCAGCAGAGACCAATTCAGGCCTTCCGGTACACACGCCGGCCAGCGTCTGCTTGAACAGTCGCGACAATGCCACCGCGAGCCCGGACGCTGCACCGTCGTTCAACAGGACTGCAACGGTGGTGCGCTCGACCGAGACTTCCGGATACAGCACAGTGGTGGTGCCCATGGGCAGGTTCCAGCTCTGCACGCGATCGGGGTGCTTGTGCAACAAATACCCGATGTCGGAGGAGTCCGGGAAATCGGTTGTGGCATTTGCAGTCACGGTCAGTAGCACCGCAGCGACGTTACGGGACAGCCGCGTCCGATGCGTCCCATTTTTCGGGTGCCCGTCGGGCTGCGTCAATGGACCACTGCACACGTCTGACCGCGGCAGCGGTCCATTCACTCACTGCGGGTGAACACTTCGGCCCGCGTGAATGGACCGTTGCATACGTCTGAGCGGTGCAAGGGTCCATTGACGCGGGCGGCGGAGCCGCACGCACGCAAAAGCGGCACCCACCCTTTCGGGTAAGTGCCGCTTCGGTACAGCTGGGTGAAACTAGATCACTTGACGATCTTCGTGACGCGACCGGCTCCGACGGTACGACCGCCCTCACGGATTGCGAAACGGAGGCCGACATCCATGGCGACCGGCTGGATCAGCGTGACGGACATCTCGGTGTTGTCACCGGGCATGACCATCTCGGTGCCCTCGGGAAGGGTCACGACGCCCGTAACGTCCGTGGTACGGAAGTAGAACTGCGGGCGGTAGTTGTTGAAGAACGGCGTGTGGCGGCCGCCCTCGTCCTTCGAGAGGATGTAGGCGTTGCCCTCGAACTCCGTGTGGGGAGTCGTGGTGCCGGGCTTGATGATGACCTGTCCACGCTCGACGTCTTCGCGCTTGATGCCACGAACGAGGAGGCCGACGTTGTCGCCTGCCTGACCCGAGTCGAGCAGCTTGCGGAACATTTCGATTCCGGTGACGGTGGTCTTGGTCGAGCCGGGGCGGATGCCGACGATCTCGACCTCTTCGTTGACGTTGACCGAGCCGCGCTCGATACGTCCGGTGACCACGGTGCCACGACCGGTGATGGTGAAGACGTCCTCGACGGGCATGAGGAACGGCTTGTCGGTCTCACGGACGGGGTCCGGAACCGAATCGTCGACGGCCTGCATGAGCTCCAGAACCGACTCGCCCCACTTCTCGTCACCCTCGAGTGCCTTGAGTGCGGAGACCTTGATGACCGGTGCGTCCTCGTCGAACTCCTGCGAAGCGAGGAGCTCGCGGACCTCCATCTCGACGAGCTCGATGATCTCGTCGTCGTCGACCATGTCGGCCTTGTTCAGTGCGACCAGGATGTACGGAACACCGACCTGGCGGGCGAGCAGCACGTGCTCGCGGGTCTGCGGCATCGGGCCGTCGGTTGCTGCAACGACCAGGATTGCGCCGTCCATCTGTGCCGCGCCGGTGATCATGTTCTTGATGTAGTCGGCGTGACCCGGTGCATCGACGTGCGCGTAGTGGCGCTTCTCGGTCTGGTACTCGACGTGGGAGATGTTGATCGTGATACCACGAGCCTTCTCCTCCGGAGCCTTGTCGATCTGATCGAAAGCCGAGGCCTCGTTCAGGTCCGGGAACTTGTCGTGCAGAACCTTGGTGATTGCAGCCGTCAGCGTCGTCTTACCGTGGTCAACGTGACCGATGGTGCCGATGTTGACGTGCGGCTTCGTCCGATCGAACTTCGCCTTCGCCACTGTGTGTCCTCCTGGACTGATCTGTGCGGGCCCCGACGGGGCCGGCACGCGTATGTGTTCTTACTTATTACAGGTCGAGCGTGGTCCAGCAAACGAAGAGATTTACTCTCCGTTGACCTTCGCGATGATTTCCTTCGCTACGTTCGCGGGAACTTCTGCGTACGAATCGAAGACCATGGAGTAGTTAGCGCGGCCCTGTGTCTTCGACCGAAGGTCTCCGATGTAGCCGAACATCTCCGACAGCGGAACCAGTGCCTTGACGATACGGGCACCGCTGCGCTCCTCCATGGCCTGAATCTGACCACGGCGGGAGTTCAGGTCGCCGATGACCTCACCCATGTAATCCTCGGGCGTGATGACCTCGACGGCCATGACGGGTTCGAGAATGACGGGGCTGGCCTTGCGGGCGGCTTCCTTGAACGCTTGTGAGCCGGCGACCTTGAAGGCCATTTCCGACGAGTCGACGTCGTGGTACGCACCGTCGAGCAGTGTGACCTTGACGTTGACCAGGGGGTATCCGGCGAGAACACCGTACTGCATGGCGTCCTGAGCACCGGCGTCGACCGAGGGGATGTATTCCCTGGGCACACGACCACCGGAGACCTTGTTCTCGAATTCGTAGGTCGCACCGTCTTCGCCCTCGAAAGGCTCGAGCTTGATGATGACCTTCGCGAACTGGCCGGAGCCACCGGTCTGCTTCTTGTGGGTGTAGTCGTGCTTCTCGACCGTCTTGCGGATGGTCTCGCGGTACGCGACCTGCGGCTTGCCGACGTTGGCCTCGACCTTGAACTCGCGACGCATACGGTCGACGAGGATGTCGAGGTGCAGCTCGCCCATGCCGCCGATGACGGTCTGGCCGGTGTCCTCGTCCAGCTTCACCGAGAAGGTGGGATCCTCTTCGGCGAGCTTCTGGATTGCTGTTCCCAGCTTCTCCTGGTCGGACTTGGTCTTCGGCTCGATCGAGACCTGGATGACCGGGTCCGGGAAGCTCATGGACTCGAGGATGATCTGGTTCTGCGGATCGCAGAGCGTGTCACCCGTCGTGGTGTCCTTGAGGCCGATGACCGCGTAGATGTGACCAGCAGATGCGGTCGCGATCGCGTTCTCCTTGTTGGAGTGCATCTGGAACAGCTTGCCCAGACGCTCCTTCTTGCCCTTGGTCGAGTTGATGACCTGAGCGCCGGAGTCGACCTTGCCCGAGTACACCCGGACGTAGGTCAGCTTGCCGAAGAAGGGGTGAGTCGCGATCTTGAACGCGAGAGCCGCGAACGGCTCGTCTGCGGACGGCTTGCGAGTGATCTCCTTCTCCTCGTCGCCGACGGCGTGTCCGATGGTCTCGGCAACGTCGAGGGGAGACGGGAGGTAGTCGATGACCGCGTCGAGCATGGGCTGGACGCCCTTGTTCTTGAACGCGGATCCACACAGGATCGGGTACAGCTCGCTGTTGACCGTCATCTTGCGGATGGCGCCCTTGATCTCGTCGATCGTGAGCTCTTCGCCGCCGAAGTGCTTCTCCAGAAGCGCTTCGTCGGACTCGGCCACGGTCTCGAGCAGCATGGTGCGGTACTCGTCCGCGCGCTCCTTGAGGTTTTCCGGGATCTCCTGGATCTCGTACTTCTCGCCGAGCTTGGTCTCGCCACTCCACACGAGAGCCTTCATCTGCACGAGGTCGATGACGCCCTCGAAATCGTTCTCTGCGCCGATGGGCAGCTGGATGACCAGCGGCTTGGCACCGAGACGATCGATGATGGTCTGCACGGTGTAGTAGAAGTCCGCGCCGAGCTTGTCCATCTTGTTGACGAAGCAGATGCGCGGCACGTCGTACTTGTCGGCCTGACGCCAGACCTGCTCGGACTGCGGCTCGACACCTTCTTTGCCGTCGAACACTGCGACAGCGCCGTCGAGGACGCGGAGCGAGCGCTCCACCTCGACGGTGAAGTCGACGTGACCGGGGGTATCGATGATGTTGATCTGGTTGTCGTTCCAGAAGCACGTCGTGGCAGCAGAGGTGATCGTGATGCCACGCTCCTGCTCCTGCTCCATCCAGTCCATGGTGGCTGCGCCATCGTGAACTTCACCGATCTTGTAGGAGATACCGGTGTAGAAGAGGATGCGTTCGGTAGTGGTGGTCTTGCCGGCATCGATGTGGGCCATGATGCCGATGTTGCGGACCTTGAGTAGGTCGGTCAGCACGTCCTGTGCCACGAGTTAACCCGCCTTGGTGTTGGAAGAGGTATTGCCTGAGCTGATCAACGCTCCGGCGGTATCGGATAGTTCCGAATACCGCCCGAGCGAGGAGATCACCAGCGGTAGTGAGCGAACGCCTTGTTGGCTTCGGCCATCTTGTGAGTGTCCTCGCGACGCTTCACAGCGGCACCGAGGCCGTTGCTGGCGTCGAGCAACTCGTTCGCCAGACGCTCGACCATGGTCTTCTCACGACGAGCGCGCGAGAACGTGACCAGCCAGCGCAGTGCCAGCGTGGTGGAGCGGCCGGGACGAACCTCGACGGGCACCTGGTAGGTGGCACCACCGACGCGACGGCTGCGAACCTCGAGGGCCGGCTTGACGTTGTCGAGTGCACGCTTGAGCGTGACGACGGGGTCGGTGCCGGTCTTCTCGCGAGCCTGCTCGAGCGCCTGGTAGACGATGCGCTCTGCGGTCGACTTCTTGCCGTCGAGGAGAATCTTGTTGACGAGCTGCGTGACCAACGGCGATCCGTAGACCGGGTCGTTGATCAGCGGCCGCTTGGGTGCTGGGCCCTTGCGTGGCATATCAGCTCTTCTCCTTCTTGGCTCCGTAGCGGCTACGAGCCTGCTTGCGGTTCTTGACACCCTGGGTGTCGAGCGAGCCGCGGATGATCTTGTAACGCACACCCGGGAGGTCCTTCACACGACCACCGCGAACGAGCACCATCGAGTGCTCCTGCAGGTTGTGACCCTCACCGGGGATGTATGCGGTGACCTCGACCGAGGAGGTCAGGCGAACACGCGCGACCTTACGGAGCGCGGAGTTCGGCTTCTTGGGGGTGGTGGTGTACACGCGAGTGCACACGCCACGGCGCTGTGGACTGCCCTTGAGGGCAGCGGTCTTCAGTTTCGCGACCTTGTCGGTGCGTCCCTTACGGACCAGCTGGTTGATCGTTGGCATGAACCGGCTTTCTTCGTGTCGATAAACAGGGATCTAGCAGTTGGAGCAAGAGAACACTGCTCCTCACCCGGTACTGCTGCTGCTCCAGTACTGCTACCGCGGGTCTCTTGCACCCCGCGGTCGGGTGTGTCGCATACCCCCACACGTCCAGCCGGTTGCGCGCTCTCAGAGCGAACGTGCGCACGGCTGTACCTCGCATAGGCACACAAACGGTCCGGCCAGGCCGGACACGACCCATAACGATACCCGGCGGCGCGGCCTCGGGTCAAAACACCCTTCGCCCTGATACGCAACCTATCTGCTCAGGTTGAGTGTGAGGTCGGCCAGCTTCGCCGCGGCCTGGCACGGATCGGGGTGGGCGGCACCGGGCTGGTATTGCACCCACCACCCGAAGATGCCGTCCCGATCCGCCCCGGCCGAGACTCCGCACGAATCGGGATCGTTCGGACGCTGAGCCTGGATTGCCTTGCGGCCCTGCACCGTTGTGTCGGTGACGGTGTACATCATCTTTTCCTCGGCGGCCCGCTCGGCGGCCAGAGTGCCGGATTCGAACCAGTTGAACGTCACCTTCACCGTGCCCGCGGAGCCGACGAGATCCCACCGACAGATGGCCCCGAAGAAGCCGCGTTCGATGGCGTCGGCTCCGGTGGTCTCGGCGATCTGGTCGTCGGAGACGGCATCGCACTCGGTCAACAATTCGGTGAATTCTTGGCCACCGGAGCCTGCGAAGCTCGCCGGTCTCGCAGTTCCCTCGACGGTCTGGGCGCACCCGGCGACGAGTAACAGGGTCGACGCCGCCGCGACCACTCGTCTGCGCGTCATTGCTTGCGCTCCACGGTCAGAGTCGCGAGTTCGTTTCCGACGTCGCACGGCGGGCGCGCGGCCGGTCCGAGGGAGTACGTGATCGACCAGTGGAAGAAGTCGTCGCCGAACTGCACGCCTATTTCGCACAGAGTGTCCTGCTCGGCCTCGAACCCCGGGTTGCCGTCGATCTCGATGTCTTTCGCCGGACGGCCGATCAGCTCGGAACCGGCGCGCTCGCGTCCGATAGGGCTGCCGCGGTACCAGGAGAAGCTGACGCCCGGTCCGCCGAACCCCGTGGTCTCCCACTGGCACCCGACGGAATTACGGGTGATCTGCGCGAACGGGCCCGCTCCGAACGCGGACTGCACCTCGGCGTCGGTGATCGATCCGCACTCACCGAAGAAGGGACCCGACTCGTACACCGTGGTCGTCGGGGCAGTCTCTTGCGGCGATGCAGCGTCGTCCTCCGCACCGCCGCACCCGGCGATCAGCACGGCTGTTGCCGTCACGACCATCGCGAACCGTCTCGTCATCTGCTACGGGGCCGAGAATCCGCCGACGCCGGGAATGTCGAACACGATTCCGGAGGCAAGGACGTGCGCGGTGAACAGGACCGGGCCGCTGCCGGTATCGGCGACGACCGGTCCCGCGGGCTCGAACACGCCGTTTCCCTGCCGGCAGATCGGTGCGTTGACCGACCCGGTGCGTCCGTTGGCGATATTGACGAAGTCGACCTGCAGGCTGGCGAAGTTCTGGTACGACGTGCAGATCCGCGGATCGGCGGCACGGCCCCAGATGTGGGTCAGTCCCGGCGTCTCGGTACTGGCGACCTCGATCGTGCCGATCCACTGGTCCGGAACGATGAGTCCGCCGACGGTGACCCCGAGGTTGGGAATCTGCAGAACGGGGACGGGAACCGGTCCGGGCGGGGGTGCAGGCGCGTTCTCGGCGGGTGCAGGCGGCGCATCGGCAGGCGGTTGCGCCTGTGCGACCGGCGCGAGGGCCATGGCGCCCACAGCCGCGAATGCGGCTGCGAGGAGACCGAATCGAGTCCGACGAGCCATACCTGTGTGTCTCCTGATCCTTTGGAAGCGAGTCGCCATACGTTACCGCGAAGCCGCGAGCTTCCGGCCCTGGACGTAGACGCCGACGATCGCGGGCTCGCGCATCGACATCAGCAGAGCGAACAGGGTCTGGTCTCGGGCGAGCTCGGCATCGTCGGCACGGACGCCGTGGTCGATCGCCGCCGCCAACTGCGGCCATGCGGACGGATCGACCACCACGAAGTCGGCTTCCTTGCCCGCGTCGAAGTTGCCGATTCGGCTATCCATGTCCAGCGCTCGTGCCCCCGCGAGGGTTCCGGTGAACAGCAATTCAGCGGGATGCAGGGACAGTCCTGCGTCACCGGCCTCGGAGATGTGCACCTTGAACGCGTCGGCGAGGACCTGCGGCAGCAGCCATTCGTCACCACCGCCGAAGTCCGACCCGATGGCGATGTTCACTCCCGCGGCAACGGTCCGCAGCCACGGCATGGTGCCCGAGCCCAGGAACTGCTGCGAGGTGGGACAGTGCGCGATGGACGTGCCGGTCTCTGCCATTCGCGCGAGTTCGACGTCCTGACAGTGCACCGCGTGGGCCAGGACGGTGCGCGGGCCCAGGAAGCTCTTCCCACCGACCTGCGAGCCCGGCAGAAACTTGCCGTCGTAGGTGTCGAGGTACGTCTCCACCCCGTAGGCATTCTTGGTGGCGTCGATCTCGCCGGTCCCCGGCCGGTTGTTCTCGTTGAGGTGTGTGTGGAAGTAGACACCTCGGGCCCGCACGGAATCGTAGAGCTCGCCGAGGTTCTTCAGCGTCTGCGTCGTCACCGAGAGCGAGAACCGCGGTACGACGGCCACGTGCAGCAGTGCCGTGTCGACATCGCCGGTGTCGGCTGCGTGCCACTTCTCGATCTCCTCGGACACCAGTCGGATGGCCTCGTCCTCACCGGTGATCAATGCCTGCGCCGACGCCGGGCCGGTGGTCTGGACCCCGCGGCCGCTGACGATGCGTAGCCCGTGCTTCTCGGTCTCGGCGAACAGCGAGTCCTGCGCATGCGGGAACGCCGATCCGAACACCATCGCCTGTGTGGTTCCGGCCCGGATTCGCGCAGCACAGAAATCTCTGGCCGCAGCGGCAGCGAACTCGGGATCGGCGAAGCGGGACTCGGACGGAAAGATGCACGTGTTCAGCCACTCGAGCAGTTGCCCGCCGCCGTAGGAATCCCCGGCGTAGGTCTGCGGGAAGTGAATGTGGGTGTCGACGAATCCCGGAAGCAGAAACCCGGGCCGATGGTCGGCAACCGTATGCTGCGCGAATTCGGTTGGGAGCGAATCGAACTCTCCGCAGAACTCGATGATGCCATCGTCGCCGACCACGAGGGCACCGTCGGGAATCGAGACCAGCGCGGCGGCGGCGGCGAGCACCGTGGGCGAGCCGGCGACGTGAAAGATGTGGCCGCGGTGCACGCGCGCGATTTCGGAAGTCACCCGCCAGACTCAAGCACACGTCGATCGGAACTGCAGATCGTGCGGCTCTCTACTGCGCTACCGCTCCCGCGGCGGACAGCCGCGCGTTCAACGACGCATCCAACACCTCTGCCCACGAGCGCACGACCTCGGCACGTCGTCGTGCGTCGTCGGTCAGCACATCGGCCAGACCCAGACCGCGGGCAAGGTCGAGGGTTGCCTGAACGAGACGGTGGGTGACGGGATCGTTGTCGTCGACCCCGAGGTTCTCGACGGCCATCTTGTGGGCCCGACGACCGAACCGTTCTTCGAGAGGAACGATCCGATCGCGCAACTCGGGGTCGGCCGAGGCCGCGGTCCAGACCTGGAGTGCCGCTTTGAACATCGGCCCGGTGTAGTACTCGACGAGCCGCTCCACCACCAGTGTCGTCCGGCCGGGGCCCGCCGGAATCTCCTGGGCCTCGCGGCGAGCGCTGTCCATCCGAGTGTCGAACATGTACTCGAGCGCTCCGGTGATCAGGTCCTCACGCGTCGGGAAATGATGCTGGGTCGCGCCGCGGGAGACGCCTGCACGTTCGGCGACCACGCCGACCGTCGTTGCCACCCAGCCCTGCTCGGCGAGCGAATCGATGGTCGCCTCGAGCAGTCGCTGACGCGTCACCCTACTGCGGTCCTGCTTGGGTTCGCGCGCCATCACCATCGCCATACTCCCTACTACCGACCTGACTTCTCGGCCGCTCTACTTCTCGGCCGCCCAGGACGGGGGCCTTTTCTCCAGAAAGGACATCATCCCCTCTCGGGCCTCGTCGGATGCAAACAACCTGGCCGATTGTTCGGCGACGGCCGTCCCGCGCTCGTCCATCTCGCGCCTGATCGCGGCCGTGGTGAGGCGCTTCGACTCGGCCAGACCCTGCGGCGAACACTTCCTGAACATGATCATGTAGTCGGCCACCGCGGCTGCGGGAACGGCGTCGGCCACGGTGACCAGACCGATGGCCTCGGCCGTGGCCCCGTCGAACGTCTCCCCGGTGAGGAAGTAGCGACTCGCCGCGCGAGACGTCAGCCGCGGCAGCACGGCCACCGAGATGACCGACGCGGCCAGGCCCAGCCGAACCTCCGTCAACGCGAACGAGCTCTCGGGTCCGGCGACCGCGATGTCGCAGGCCGCGACGAGCCCCATCCCGCCTGCCCGCACATGTCCGTCGATCTTCACGACGACGGGTTTCGGGGTGTCGATGATCAGCCGCATCAGATCCAGCATCTGCCGCGTGCGAAGTTCCGGTGATGCTCCGGCTTCGCGGAGGTCTGCTCCGGCACAGAACGTGGTGCCGGTGTGGCCGAGCACGATCGTTCTGACGTCGTCGTCGTGCGCCGCAGCGATGAGTCCCGCGGTCAATTCTTCGACCAACACCGAGGACAGCGCGTTCCGGTTCTCCGGCGAATCCAACGTCAAATACGCTGTGTCCTTGCCCGACTCGACGAGTACGGCCATCAGTAGCTTCTCGGCAGGCCGAGCGAGTGCTGGCTCACGAAGTTCAGGATCATCTCCCGACTCACCGGTGCGACGCGGGCGATGCGAGCCGCCCCGAGCATCGCAGCCAGGCCGTACTCGCTGCTCAAGCCGGCACCGCCGTGGGTCTGGATCGCCTGATCCAGCGCCTTGATACTGGCCTCGGCCGCAGCGTATTTCGCCATGTTCGCCGCCTCGGCAGCACCGAAGTCGTCGCCGGAGTCGTAGAGCACCGCTGCCTTCTGCATCATCAGCTTGGCGAGCTCGAGTTCGATCTTGCACTGCGCCAACGGATGCGCGAGACCCTGATGCGCTCCGATCGGCGTCTTCCAGACGGTCCGCTCGTTGGCGTACTTCACGGCGGCGTCGATGGCGTAGCGGCCCATACCGACAGCCATCGCGGCACCGAGAATGCGCTCGGGGTTCAGCCCGGCGAACAGCTGCATCAGAGCGGCGTCGGCCTCTCCGACGAGCGCCTCGGCGGGAAGCCTGACGTCGTCGAGGAACAGTACGAACTGATGATCGGGCTCGACGATGTCCATTTCCATCTGCGTCTTCTGCAGACCCAGAGCGTCCGTGGGCACGATGAACAGCGCCGGCTTGAGCTTGCCGGTCTTCGAATCCTCGGTGCGTGCGACGATCAGGACCGCATCGGCCTGATCCACGCCGGAGATGTAGATCTTGTTGCCCTTAAGAATCCACTCGTCACCGTCACGACGCGCCGTGGTCGTGATCTGGTGCGAGTTGGAGCCGGCGTCGGGTTCGGTGATGCCGAAGACCATGATCTTGGACCCGTCGGCGAGCGCGGTGAGCCACTCCTGCTTCTGATCGGCCGTGCCGTACTTGCCGATGATGGTGCCGCAGATGGCCGGGCTGACGACGACCAGCAGCAGACCGGCGCCGTGCGCGGCCAACTCCTCCTGCACGAGCGCGAGTTCGTAGATGCCCGCGCCACCGCCGCCGTACTCCTCGGGCAGGTTGACGCCGAGGAAGCCGAGCTTCCCAGCCTCGTTCCACAGTTCGGTCAGCGGCTCACCCTTGCGCGCCTTCGGCAGGACGTAGTCGATGTAGTTGTAGCGCTTGCCGAGTGACGAGACTGCGTTGCGCAGACCCTTCTGCTCTTCGGTTTCGATGAAACTCATGATTGCTCCACTCCCTCTTCGGTGACGGCTTCTTCGGTGACAACGGCGAGAACTGCACCGACTTCGACTTGCTGGCCTTCCACTACGTTCAATTCGGTGAGCACACCGTCGGCGGGCGCGGTGACCGTGTGTTCCATCTTCATCGCCTCCAGCCACAGGATGGGCTGACCGGCGGTGACGGTATCGCCCTGCGCAGCAGCGATTCTGATGACACTGCCGGGCATCGGTGCGAGCAACGAACCGGCCGCGACCTCGTCGGTGGGGTCGGTGAACCGCGGGGCCTTGATCAACCTGACCGGACCGAGCGCGGAATCGACGAAGACGTCCGAACCGTAGCTGCTCACCTGGAAGATACGACGAATTCCGTTGTCGTCGAGCGTCACCCGCGTCGGGGTGTGCTCAATCAGTTCGACGCCCTCCACCGAGGAGGTGAGTCCGCTGCGTCCGATCGAGTATTCGACGGTGATGTCGTTGTACGTCTTGCGCTGTGGTTGGGACCGGAGATTGCGCCAGCCGCCGGGCAGTCCCCGGTTCACTCGCGCCCGCGCGGTGTTGTTCGCTGCGTCGGCCAAGGCAGCCGCGAGAGCCGACAGTTCCTCGGCCCGGCCGTGTGCGATCGGCTGAGCCAGGACATCGAGCCCGTGCGTGTCGAAGAAGGCCGTGTCGGTATCCCCGGCCAGGAACGCCGGATGCCGCAGGATGTTGACCAGTAGATCGCGGTTGGTCTTCAGGCCGTGAACGGTGGCCTTGTGCAACGCTTTCGCCAGTAGATTCGCAGCCTGATCCCGCGTCGGCGCGAACGAGATGACCTTCGCGAGCATCGGGTCGTAATGAGTTCCCACCGCACTGCCGGTCTCGACGCCGGAATCCACCCTGATGCCGGCCTTGGTCAGCACCTCGAACTGCGCACCGGGGATCTCGAATCGGTGCACGGCACCGCTCTGTGGCTGCCAGTCCTGGGCCGGATCCTCCGCGTAGAGGCGAACTTCGATGGAGTGTCCACGTGTCTCGGGCTGCTCGGCGGGCAACCGCTCCCCCGCGGCGACCCTGATCTGCAGCGCCACCAGGTCGAGTCCCGTCGTGCATTCGGTGACCGGGTGCTCGACCTGCAGACGGGTGTTCATCTCGAGGAAGAAGAAGTTGCCCTTCTCGTCGGCGAGGAATTCGACGGTGCCCGCACCCTCGTAGCCGATGGCCTCGGTGGCCAGCGTCGCCGCATGGAAGAGCTTCTCGCGCATGCCGTCGATGCGTTCGACGAGCGGCGACGGTGCCTCCTCGACGACCTTCTGATGCCTGCGTTGGATCGAGCACTCGCGCTCGCCCACCGTCCACACCGTGCCGAATCTGTCGGCCATGACCTGCACTTCGATGTGCCGACCGGTTTCGATGTACCGCTCGACGAACACCGTTCCGTCACCGAACGCCGAGAGTGCCTCGCGTCCAGCGGCTTCGAGCTCGGAATCCAGGTTCTCGAGATCGCGCACGATGCGCATGCCGCGCCCACCGCCACCCGCGGATGCTTTGATCAGTACCGGAAGCTCGTTCTCGGTGACCGACTCGGGATCGAGCTGGGTCAGCACCGGCACGCCGGCGTCGGCCATCATCTTCTTGGACTCGACCTTCGAGCCCATCAATTCGATGGCCTTGACGGGCGGCCCGATCCACGTCAGGCCGGCGTTCTGCACCTGTTGCGCGAAATCGGCGTTCTCGGAGAGGAATCCGTATCCCGGATGCACGGCGTCGGCTCCGGCGGCCGCCGCTGCGGCGATGACGAGCTCGCCGCGCAGGTACGTCTCGGCCGAACTGTTTCCGGGTAGCCGCACTGCCGAATCGGCCTCGCGCACGTGCGGGGAGTTCGCGTCGGCGTCGGAGAACACCGCGACAGTGTCGATGCCTTCGGCGCGACAGGTGGTGAAGACGCGGCGGGCAATTTCGCCGCGGTTGGCTACGAGGACGGAGGCTACGGTCATGGCGTCACATCCGGAAGACACCGAAGTTGGCGGTGCCTTCGATCGGGGCGGTGGCGATGGCCGACAGGCACATTCCCACCACCGTGCGGGTATCACGGGGGTCGATGACGCCGTCGTCGTAGAGGCGTCCGGAGAGGAACATCGGAATCGACTCGGCCTCGATCTGGCCTTCGATCATCGCGCGCATTCCGGCATCTGCTTCGGCATCGAAGGCTTGTCCGCGAGCTTCGGCGGCGGCGCGTCCGACGATGGAGATGACACCGGCGAGCTGCGCGCCGCCCATGACAGCGGATTTGCTGGACGGCCAGGCGAAGAGGAATCGCGGATCGAAGGCGCGTCCGCACATGCCGTAGTGGCCGGCACCGTAGGAGGCACCGAGCAGGATCGAGATGTGCGGCACTTTCGAGTTGGACACGGCGTTGATCATCATCGAACCGTGTTTGATCATCCCGCCCTCCTCGTATTCCTTGCCGACCATGTATCCGGTGGTGTTGTGCAGGAACAGGAGTGGGGTGTTCGAGCGGTTCGCTAGTTGGATGAACTGCGTCGCCTTCTGCGATTCCTCGCTGAACAACACACCGCGGGCATTGGCGAGGATGCCGATCGGATATCCGTGCAGCTCGGCCCAGCCGGTGACGAGAGAACCGCCGTACATGGGCTTGAACTCGTCGAAATCGGAACCGTCGACGATGCGGGCGATGACCTCGCGTGGGTCGAACGGGATCTTCAGATCTGTGGGGACGATGCCGAGCAGGTCCTCGGGATCGGCCAGCGGCTCGATGACCTCGGCGCGCGGCTCGGGGCCCTTCTTCTTCCAGTTCAGCCGGGAAACGATGCTGCGCCCGATGCGGATGGCGTCCTGCTCGTCGACGGCGAAGTAGTCTGCGAGGCCGGACTTTCGGGCGTGCATCTCGGCACCGCCGAGCGATTCGTCGTCCGAGTCCTCGCCGGTCGCCATCTTGACCAACGGTGGTCCGGCGAGGAACACCTTGGAGCGTTCCTTGACCATGACGACGTGATCGGACATGCCGGGGATGTACGCGCCACCTGCGGTGGAGTTACCGAACACCAGCGCGATCGTCGGGATGCCCGCCGCCGAGAGCTGCGTCAGATCACGGAACATGCGACCGCCGGGGATGAACACCTCCTTCTGCGTCGGTAGATCGGCTCCACCGGACTCGACCAAGGAGATCACCGGAAGCCGGTTCTGCGTGGCGATGTCGTTGCCGCGGAACCCCTTCTTCAGCGTCCACGGGTTGCTCGCCCCGCCGCGGACAGTCGGGTCGTTGGCGACGATGAGGCATTCGACGCCACACACCACGCCGATACCCATGACGGTGCTGGCTCCGACGGGAAAGTCGCTGCCCCAGGCCGCGAGTGGGCACAGTTCGAGGAAGGCCGAGTCCTCGTCGATCAGCAGTTCGATGCGTTCGCGGGCAAGAAGCTTGCCACGCTTCTTGTGTCGCTCGACGTACTTCTGACCGCCACCGAGCAGAGCCTTCGAGTGCTCGGCCTCGATCTCGCCGAGTTTGGTGTTCATGGCCTCGACGCTCCCCGCGTACTGCTCCGATGCGGTGTCGAGGGTGGACTTGAGCACGCTCATGCCTGGTACCCCAATCGTTTTGCAGCCAGCCCGGTGAGGATCTCGGTCGTCCCGCCGCCGATGCCGAGGATGCGCATGTCGCGGTACTGCCGCTCGACCTCGCTCTCGCGCATGTAGCCGAGCCCGCCGAAGAGCTGCACCGCTTGATTGGCGACCCACTCTCCGGACTCGACGGCGGTGTTCTTGGCGAAGCAGACTTCTGCGATGAAGTCGCTGTCCTCCAGCATGGACCGTTCGGCGATACTGCGGGTATAGACGCGGGCGATGTCGATCTTGCGGGCCATCTCGGTGACGGTGTTCTGTACGGATTGCCGTGCAATGAGCGGCTTTCCGAAGGTCTCCCGATCACGGACCCACTGCAGCGTCAGATCGAGGCACCGCTGCGCGCTGGCGTAGGCCTGCGCGGCGAGGGCGATGCGCTCGGTGAGAAACGCCTGCGCGATCTGCGCGAAGCCACTGTTCTCGGCACCGACGAGGTTGGCAACCGGGACGCGGGCGTCGACGAACGAGAGCTCCGCGGTATCGGATGCGCGCCAGCCCATCTTGTCGAGCTTGCTGGTGACCTCGAACCCTGGCGTGCCCTTCTCGATGACGAGCAGCGAGACGCCCGCTGCGCCCTCGCTTCCGGTCCGCACCGCGGTGACGATGAAATCTGCTCGGCACCCCGAGGTGATGTACGTCTTCGAGCCGTTGACGACGTAGTGATCGCCGTCCTTGACGGCCTTCGTCCTGAGGTGCCCGACGTCGGAACCGCCACCCGGTTCGGTGATGGCGAGCGAGCCGATCTTCTCCCCCGCCAGCGTGGGCCGCACCCACTTCTCGATCTGGTCGGCGTCGCCCGCAGCCACCAAGTGCGGCAACGCAATTCCACTGGTGAACAGCGATGCGAACAGTCCACCCGACGCACCGGCCTGGTGCATCTCCTCACAGATCACGACGGCGTCGGCCAGATCTCCACCATCGCCGCCGACCTCCTCGGGAAAGCCTGCTCCGATCAGTCCGAGAGCCGCTGCCTTCTTGTGCAGCTCACGCGGAATCTCGCCGTCGGTCTCCCACTGATTCATGTGCGGAGCGATGTCCTGCTCCACGAAACTGCGGACGGTCTTGCGCAGCTGCTGACGCTCCGGCGTCGTCCAGATACTCATTCGAGTTCTACTTTCTTGTCGGGTCGTTCCGCAGGCTCCACTCCCGCGTAAGCGAGTGTTTCCGGGATGTCGATGTGCCGCGACCGCAGCCATTCACCCAGTCCCTTGGCCTGTGGATCGAATCGGGCCTGCGAGGCGACGCCTTGGCCGAGGATGCCCTCGATGACGAAGTTCACGGCCCGCAGATTGGGCAGGACATGACGCGTGACGGTGAGCGGCTCGGCCTCGGGCAGCATCTGCTTCAGAGTCTCGACCGTCAATGCGTGCGCCAGCCAGGAGAATTCGTCGTCGGTGCGGACCCAGACCCCGACGTTGGCGTTGCCGCCCTTGTCGCCGCTTCGAGCCGCTGCGATGGTTCCGAGTGGAAGGCGAATGGTCGCCTCGGCTGCTCTGGGCGCAGGCAGCTCCGGTTCTTCCACGGGCTCCAGTACCTGCGTCTCGGTCGAAGGAGCGATGGTGGACTCGGTGCCATCGGCCAGGTGCGCGACGTGCGGCACCTCGGCCGCGTCGACGAAGCCGGCGGTGAACACTCCGTAGGGCGCACCGTTTCCGGGTGGGGCGGTGACCGAGAATCCGGGATAGCTGGCCAGTGCCAGTTCGACTGCTACGGCGGAGAACTGACGTCCGACGGCATCGGGATTGCTGTCGCGGGCAACGCAGCGCAGCAGGGCGCTGGCCGTCTCCTCGGTCTCGGCGTCGGGCTTGTCGGTGCGCACCAGGGTCCAGTCGAGCTCGGTGGGGCGGGCCGTGAGCCAGGACTCGAATTGCCGTTGTGCCAGTGCTGCTTTGGCTTCGATATCGAGGCCGGTGAGCACCATCGTGAATTCGTTGCGGAACCCGCCGAGTGCGTTGAGCGAGACCTTGTAGGTGGGCGGTGGAGCTTCGCCGGTGACGCCGGTGATGGACACTCGATCGCTGGACTCCTGCGCCAGGATCGCGGAATCTATCCGCGCGGTGACGTCAGGGTTTGCGTACCGCCCGCCGGTGATTTCGTACAGCAGCTGAGCGGTGACGGTGCCGACGCTGACGGCACCGCCGGTGCCCTCGTGCTTGGTGATGACGGACGAACCGTCGGACTCGATCTCGGCGATGGGGAATCCGGGCCTGGACATGTCTGCGATTTCGGTGAAGAACGAGTAGTTGCCACCCGTCGCCTGCGTTCCGCATTCGATGACATGTCCGGCGATCACGGCCCCGGCCAACGCGTCGTAATCGGTGGGTGCCCAACCGAAGTGGGCCGCGGCCGGTCCGACGATCACGCTGGCGTCGGTGACGCGCCCGGTGACCACAACGTCGGCACCGGAGTTCAGGCATTCGACGATGCCCCACGCGCCGAGGTAGGCATTTGCGGTCAGCGGGTTGCCGAGGCCGAGTTCGGCAGCTCGGCCGAGGAGGTCGTCGCCGTCGACGTAGGCGATCTTCGCGCCGGAGTCCAACTTTTCCAGTGCCTCTGCCAGTCCTCGGGGATTGAGCCCACCGGCGTTGGCGACGATCTTGACACCCTTGTCCAGCGCCAGTCCCAGGCAGTCCTCTGCCTGCCGCAGAAAGGTTTTGGCGTAGCCACGGGTCGCGTCCTTCATCCGATCGCGGCCGAGAATGAGCATCGTCAGCTCGGCCAGGTAATCGCCGGTGAGATAATCGAGTTCGCCGCCCTCGAGCATCTCTCGCATGGCGGAGAGGCGGTCTCCGTAGAAGCCCGAACAGTTGCCGATCCGTACCGTCATGCTTGCTCTCGTCCTGCTCTGTCTCGTCCTGCTCCGGGAGGGCCTGCGAAGGCTTGGGCGATGGTGAGCCAGTGCGCGGCGTCGGTTCCCTCGGCATGAACGGCGAGGTCGTCGCGGTGGGCGCGCTGGGTGACGAGGAGGCAGAAGTCCAGGGCCGGACCACTCACTCGTTGGGTGGCGTTCTCGGGTCCCCAGGTCCAGAGCTCTCCCGAGGGTGCGGTGAGTTCGATCCGGAACGGTTCGGCGGGAGGGGTTTGCTCGTTGATCGCGTAGGCGAAATCCCTTGTGCGGACGCCTATGTGTGCGACGCCGCGGATTCGGTCGGTGGCAACGCGGGTGACGCCCACCGCGTCGGCGACATCCTGACCGTGCGCCCAGGTCTCCATCAGACGCGCCGTGGCCATGGACGCCGCACTCATCGGGGGTCCGAACCAGTCGATCTTGGCCCCCGCCGGAACCTGTGTGAGCGCCTCGGTCATGGCACGGCGTCGAGTACGCCAGGTGCTCAGTAGTTCGAGATCACGCGATTCCTCCTCGGCCGCCTCGTCGACGAAGCCGGTGGGGTTCTCCCATGCCTTCTTCAGAACGAGAGCGAACTCCTCCTTGGCCTCGACATCGCCGGATGCTCCGGACGTGGTCCGCTCCGCGACGTGATCGGTCCAGGAGAGGTGCGCGATCTGGTGCGCGACGGTCCACCCCGCGGCCGGTGTCGGTGCCGCCCATTGTTCGGGGGTCAGCTCGGCCACGAGTGCATCGAGGTCGTTGCCCTCGGCGCGTAGGTCGTCGACGAGAGAGTCGAGGTCTGCCATGAGCCCAGCTTCACAGGAGGTCCTGAAAAAAGCAAGCACGCCTGCTTGTTAATTCGTAACCTCGCGTTCGCTTGCTATCCCTACGGTGACGAGCGTGAGCATGTCGAGACTCGTGGCCGTCACCGTTACCCTCGCCGTCATGGCCGCCGGTTGTTCCTCTATGAAGCCAACCGCCACAGACCCGGCCCCCGACGAACCGTCGAGCATTCGGGTGGCGACGTTCAATGCCAGCCTCAATCGGCCGGTGGCCGGGCAGCTGGTGACGGACCTGAGCGGAGAGGACGCCCAGGCCCGCGCGGTCGCCGATGTGATCGCAGCGAATTCAACGGATGTGTTGCTGGTCAACGAGTTCGACTACTCAGGCCAGGACGCGGTGACATTGTTCAACGACAACTACCTCGACGGGCAGTACCCGTACTCCTTCACTGCGCCCGTCAACACCGGAGTCGACTCGGGCCTCGATCTGGACAAAGACGGCGAGCTGGGCGGCCCGGGTGATGCCTGGGGATTCGGGCAGTTCCCGGGCCAGTACGGGATGGTCGTGTACTCGAAGTTTCCGATCCTCACGGATTCGGTACGTACGTTCCAGAACTTCCTGTGGAAGGACATGCCGGATTCGCTGCTACCGCGCGACTACTACGGAGAGGTGGCCGACGCGCTTCGACTGTCCAGCAAGGCCCATTGGGACGTGCCGATCGACGTGAACGGGAAGACGCTACATGTGTTGGCGTCCCACCCCACTCCCCCGTCCTTCGACGGACCCGAAGACCGCAACGGTAAGCGCAACCACGACGAGATCAGGCTCAGTGCCGATTACATCTCGGGTGCGGACTACCTGTACGACGACAACGGTGTGCGCGGCGGGCTGGAGGACGGAGCATCGTTCGTCATGCTGGGCGATCAGAACAGCGATCCGGTCGACGGAGATTCGGTGGCCGGTGCCATCGCGCAGGTTCTCGACCTTCCGCGGGTGCAGGATCCGGCACCCGGCTCGGCCGAACATGGCACGGACACAGCAGATTTCGCCGACCCTACGCCCGGTGACCTGCGCGTCGACTACGTACTGCCGTCGGACGATCTGACGGTGATCGACTCCGCCGTCCACTGGCCCTCGGGCACCGAGCACCCGTCGGACCACCGACTGGTGTGGGTAGACCTCGAAATATGATGGGCGAGTGACCGATCTACCGATTGTCGAATTCGCGTACCCCGGACCGCTGCGGGACAGACTTGTTGCGGCCGTGCTGTCCGGTGAGAAGACCAGCACAGCGAGCCTGTTGATTCAGTACACCGAAGAGGAGCTTCCGAGGGTCGGTGAACGCGGCGCGGTGGTGGATTCGGCCGGAGTCGTGGTGGGAGTCATCGAAACCACGGGTGTCGATATCGTTGCGCTGAAGGATGTTTCGCTCCAACATGCCCTCGACGAGGGTGAGGGATACATCGACGTGGCGCACTGGCGCGCCGGGCACGAAAGATTCTGGCACTCGCCCGAGGTTCGCGCGGAACTGGGCGATCCCGATTTCACCGTCGACGACGACACTCGAGTGGTGCTGGAGCGATTCATACTCGTTCCATAACGAGTTGGGCGGGGATCGATGCCACTGGCCAGCGCGAAGAGGTCGAAGAGACCGAGAGCTCGGGTTCAGAATTTCGGTCGATTCAGCGAGATTCGCGGTGGAGACGGTGACGAACATCGGCATGCCCTACAGGCCGCACAGGGGCTCGGGTGCGACGGCATCAATCCTGGGAATCGATACCCGGGCTCACCTTGAAGGCGGGGTAATTCTGACTCATGATCACCCCGAAGCCTTCCGCGGCGTCGGAGTCGAACATTCTTGTCGGTGGCTGGGTGTATACGCCGCTTTAATCAATCCTTTTTCGGCACAATAGAATTGGGGTTGACGAACTTTGCATTCCGCCGTACCATCGAACGTCGTTCTACTTCTAGTCGGAACACGTGCCGGGGGGCGACTACACAGTGATCACATCCAGTTCGACGCGCAGTCGGTTCGCGGCCTATCTCGGGCCGCAATCGAAGCCGTACATCGACAGCACAGTGCTGGGCGAAATTCGAGACGTTGCGATTCTGGAGAATCAGGCGTGCGCTCGCAAGGTCGCTCTGGCCGCAGCTATCTGGGACTCGTGCATCCATCAGAACGTGCTCGTCGGTGATGTCATTCAGGACGCGGGCAACTATGCGGCGTCCGAAGTCGCACACGTTCTCGGTTGCTCGAAGACTGTTGCGAACACGTACGCCGAGGTTGGAATGGACCTCCGGCTTCGGCTTCCTACCGTCGCGGCCGCGTTCGAGGCCGGCGAACTCGATCTTCCTCGCGTCCGCGCGATATACCGCTGTACCCACAACCTGACGCAGGACGCGGCGACGGCCGTCCAAGGCGAGGTTCTGCACGCTGCTCAACGCCTGTCACCTGGTCCCCTGGCGACGGAAATCTGGTCGATCATGTACCGCATCGCGCCTGAGCAAGCCGCAGCTCTCCGCAAGGACTTGGAACGGCACACGAACGTCACGTACACCGACAAAGATGTGCTGTCGACGCTGAAGGCCGACCTCACCGCCGCCGACGCCGCAGCTGCCTGGCAGTTGATCAACGAGATGGCCGCTACCGTCTGCCGTCGAGATCCGCGAAACAAGGGGCAGAAGCGTGCCGCAGCGTATGTTGCTCTGCTGCAGCAGGAGTCGTCGATGGTCTGCATGTGCGAGCCCGATGACGAAAATCCGTGCACGGCCGATACTGTGCATCCTGATCGACGCGCCCCACTGACGGTGATCACCGTCGACCTCGCCACGCTCGCCGGTCTGCTGTCCAATCCTGCCCACCTTGCCGGCCACGGCCCCATCGATGCCGAGTACGCCCGTGAACTCGCCGACAACGCACACTGGCAGATCCTGCTCACCGAAGCCCGCGATCTGGCGGAGAAGCTCGGTTACGGCGAAGACCTGGAGTCACTGATCGACCTCGATACCGATACCGATACCGATACCGACAGTGGCGCAGGCACTGGGGACAAAGGTGCCGAGAGCAGAGCCGACAGCGGCGCAGGCACTGGTGACAAAGGTGCCGAGAGCAGAGCCGACAGCGGCGCAGGCACTGGTGACAAAGGTGCCGAGAGCAGAGCCGACAGCGGCACCGGCACCGGCACCGGCAGGACGAACGACAGCAGATCTAATAGTGGCCGGAAGAAGCCCAGAGCATCCAAGGTAGGCAAGTCGAGAAACAGCAGGTCCAAGGGCAGCACCTCACATCTGGTGTTTCATCCGCTGGGGCGTGGTCGTCGCCGTGTCGGCGGCATTGTTCCTCGGCACCCGCGGGCGCCGAAGTCCGCACAACCACCACGGAACAGCTGTGTCGCCACTCCGTATCGCGGTACTTACACTTTCGTTGCCGAACTCGAAGCAGCGATCGCATCGGATCCAGCTCTCGGGATCGCGCTGTACCCGGACGGGCACGACGGTCTCGAGCTGCCGCCACCCGGAGCCCTCATCTATCGCCCGACTGTCGCACTGGCGGAACGTATTCGGTATCGCGATCGCACCTGCCGACATCCGGGTTGCGATGTCCCGGCCCAGCAGTGCGAGATCGACCACATCGTCCCGTACTTCCATCGCGATCCCGAGTCCGGTGGCTGGACCATCGACACCAACCTGCACTGCCTGTGCCGCTACCACCACAGCCTCAAGACCATGGGTCTGTGGACCCCGGTGATGCTCGCCATTGGCGTCGAGTTCTGGGTCTCGAATGCCGGCACTTCAGCGGTTACGGTTCCCGGCACCACGCAACTCGCAGACCTGAGCCACCTGCCCGCCGTCTATCGCAGGCCTAAAGGTCAAGCGATACAGTCGGATACGTCGAGCCTGGAGATCATACAGCCGCTGCCCGCGCCGGTACCTACCTCAGCATCGGACGATGATCCTCCGCCTTTCTGATGAATCTCGGGTCGGTACACAGAAGTTCCACCGCAGTCGAAGTGTCTGCGGTGGAACAACTGTGCCTTCTCAATGTGGCTGTGTTCGGTGTCAGCCTGTGTAAGTGCTGAGGTCGTACACCGTCGCGCTGCCGACCGCGATGAAGTTCACCTCGACCCATTCCGTGTCTGCGCCGGTCGGACCTGGTGTCGGGATAGATCTACTGTGTGCCCTGGCGATAGTCAGGATCGCCTCGGTGGAGCAGTGGCGGCCGAGTCACTCGGGTCAAACAGGTTAAGCAAGAGCTACTTTCACTCCGCTGGAGAACATCGAGTCATGTAGCTGCAGCGTGGCGGGAGCGGTTCCTGGTGGCACGTCGAATGCGACCTTCACGTCTATCGAATTGCCGGGATTGATCTCACCCAATACGGCGACCTCGGTGTTCATGTACATACCGGCCTCGCTGGATGCCCCATACTCGCGGCCCTGCGCATCGATCATCTTCTGGTTGTCGCCGAAGTAGCTCTGTGGCTTGTCTCCGATGTTCTTCACTCGCATCGTGACGACGATGAACTCGCCCTGCGCGTCCGCGGTCATGTAGGGGTTGTCGGTTGGGTCGCTCACCGTCTTCGCGCTGGCGACAGTGGTGACTTGGAACTCGAACTTCCCGTCGCGGACCGCGCTCCCTGCGGATGCGATGTCCGAAGAGGACTCTGCCGGTGCGCCGGCACCGGAGCCCGTCGAGCCACTGTCGTCCGTTCCCGTCAAACTCACGACAATCACCAGAGCGACGAACACACCAAGCCCGATCAGCAGGCCCTTCCGCAACTTATGCGACTTCTTGGGCGGCTCAGGCGGCTGGCCGCCCCATTCATTGCCGTCCCAGTAGGATTGGCCGGGCCTTCCGCTCGGGTCGGGATAGAAGCCTGCGGGTGTTGCCGGTCTGGGTGTGGTCATGGCCGTTGATGCTTCGCTGACTCGCCGCTGCTTGCGAGGGTCCAAGGTCACTCATCGGCGCGACGTTTGCCACGTACCTCAGCACGGACATCTGGTCACGCCGTCCCGTGATGCGGTTCTGGCATGACCAGTACGGGCGCGATGTGCTTGGTGCCGTCGCCGTCTGGCACTCACCACAGCGTCGAGACGACAGGCCTGTGGATTCGATTCATGCTGGCAGGGGATGTCGTGTTCTGGATGTCCGTGCCGGCACCAATGCCCGGCGACGATCCGCCGGCCTTTCCGATTCCAACAAACGTTGCACACAGAAGTTCCACCGCAGTCGAAGTGTCTGCGGTGGAACAACTGTGACTTATGGGTGTCGCTCCGTTCGGTCGGTGTCAGCCTGTGTAGGTGCTGAGGTCGTACACCGTCGCGCTGCCGACCGTGGTGGCAGTGAAGTTCGCCTCGACCCATTCCTGGATCTGAGAGGACGTGCTCGCAGAGTCGCCGCCCATGCCGCCGCGCGCCATGCCCCCGCCCATTCCGCCCGAGACGTAGTACGTCACCTCATGATCGGCCACGTACTGAATGAACTCGTCGAGCGACGGCGCAGGATCTCCGCTCCACCCACCGATGGCCATCACCGCCGTGTCGGACGCCAACTCGTAATTCGCAGCCGACATCGAACCGTTCACTGCAGCAGACCATTTCGTGGTCGTCGACTCGAGCAGCGCAGCCAACTCCTCGTTGGACTCACCGCCCATGCCGCCCATGGCCATCCCGCCGCCCACGTTGGTGCCGGCAAAACCGGCCGGAAGATCCGCAGCATCAGCAGGCATGCCCGCATCACCGCCCGACACAGCATCGCCCGGCACAGCACCGCTTGGCATCGCGCCCGTCGGCATTCCACCACTGGCCATTCCATCGCTCGACATTCCGCCACTGGGCATTCCACCGCCTGGCATTCCGCCGGGACCGCCGTCGCTGACTGCACCGGTCGGACCTGCGGTGGGGACGGAACCACTGTGCGCATTGGTCGTCGTAGCGATGGCATACGACGCGCCGCCGCCGAGACCGGCCACGGCTCCGAGGATCAGCGCTGCCGCAGTGAGCTTTCGGTATCGCCCGGCCGCCAAGATCATCACGGCTGCAACGATGGTTCCCACCAACAGGATCCACTTCAATGCCGGCAGCCAGTCCGCGTTGCGATGCAACAGTACCCAACTCCAGACCCCGGCTGCGAGCATCATCGATGCCATACCGGCTCTGCCCCAGATCGATTCACGTCTGAGCCACAGTGCGTAACCACCGGTTCCGATCATCCCGGCAAGAGCCGGGGCGAGCGCGACGGTGTAGTACGGGTGGATGGTTCCGGACATATAGCTGAAGATCAACGCCGTCACCAGGAACCACCCGCCCCACAGAATCAGGGACGCACGCAGGAGGTCGGTTCGCGGCGCTCGGCCACGAGCGATCAACCCGAATACCAACGCCACCAGGGCCGCCGGGATCAGCCAGGAGATCTGAATCCCCATCTCGCTGCCGAACAGTCGGTCCAGACCGGTCGAGCCGCCGAAGCTGGACCCGGCTGCCCCGGCACTCATCCCCGCCGGAGCCTCCATGCCACCTCCGCCGCTGTTGCCGAAGATGCGGCCGAGCCCGTTGTACCCGAGCACCAGATCCATGACGGTGTTGTCGGTGGACCCACCGATGTACGGTCGGGCACTTTCCGGCCAGAGCTGGACCGTCACCACCCACCACCCGGCGGCGACCACAAGAGCGGCCGAGGCCCCGACCAGGTGCAACAATCTGGCTCGCAACTGAGCCTGTCCTGCAACGAGATACGTGAGACCGAACGCCGGCAACACCAGCAGCCCCTGCAGCATCTTCGTGAGGAACGCGAACCCCAGCGCCACGCCGGCAAAAGCGAGCCACATCGCGGCCCGCCTTCCGGCCGCTGTCTGCAGAGATCGCACGACGAAGTAGCCGCCGAGTGTCATGAGGAACACCAACAGCGCGTCGGGATTGTCGAAGTTGAACATCAAGGCCGCCGCCGGCACCGATGCCAGGGTGAAGCCGGCGAGCAAACCGGCCATGGGGTTCGCGACACGCTTGACCGCGGCATACACCGTCGCCACCGAGGCGACACCCATCAATGCCTGCGGCAACAGCAGACCGAAGCTCGAGAACCCGAACAGTCGGGCCGACAGACCCATGACCCACAGCGAGGCCGGCGGCTTGTCCACCGTGATGAAGTTCTCTGAGTCGAGGGATCCGAAGAACCACGCCGTCCAGTCCTTGGTACCGGCCTGCACCGCGGCGGCGTAGAACGTGTTCGCATAGCCGCTTGCCGTCGAATTCCACATGTACAGCGTTGCCGTGGCCGCGAGCAGAACCAGCAGACCGAGCAGGTGCCGGCGGCGATACCACCACTTGTTCTGCCAGGACGGCTGGCGGGCGTGCGACGGAGGCATCGCGGCCGGTCGGTCGAGTTGGGCAGTCATCGCACATCCTGTTCGTCGAAGTTGTCGACTACGAGAGTGTGCGATGGACCGTCGGCCCGGCTGGGAGCAGCCTGCGAACTTGCTGTGAGCGAGAGAGCTCGCTCAGACGCGATCGGCGTACACGACGATGTTGTCGTCGTAACTCGATATGTCCGAATCGAATTGGCCACCACAGGTGATCAAACGCAGGCCTGAGTGATCGATGTCTCCGTACACCTTGTCGGTGGGGAACGCATCCTTCGGATATTGCTCCACCGCGCTGACGACGAACCGGACAGTGTTTCCGTCCTGGCTGACGACGGTGACATCGTCGCCCTGTCGGAGATCGCGGAGCCGGTAGAAGACGCCGGGGCTGCCGTCCCAATCCACATGCCCCGCAACGATCGACGGTCCCAGTTGCCCCGGAACCGGCGACCCGGTGTACCAACCGGCCGGGAAACCGCCCGGGGGAACTTCCATCGTGCCGTCCGGACGCAGACCCAGACCCATCACATCGGAGTCGACGCCGATCGCACCGATCTCGAGGCGCGCAGGCGGTGACCCGGCGACCGACGATTCGGCAACAACCTCGTCTGTCGGGGCGACGGCTGCAGGAGCAGAAGAGACCGAAGACGTCGAATCAGTCTGCAGCGGAACGGTATCCGACGGCGTTGCACACCCGGTAACCAGTAACAGCAGCATGAGGAACGCCGCTGCCACCGCCCGCACCACGAACCGATGACGGATCGTGGTGCGGGCGGATTCAGCGAGAGGTACTGATACCTCGACGGTAGGTCTCACCGATCAGTGCCGACGACGAGTCAGAGTCAAGGCAGAGACTGCACCGACCGCGAGCACGGCCAGCAATGTCCAGATCGCAACGAACGGCGTTGCGTCAGAGGATGACACAGTACTGCCGTCACCGGTGTCGACGCCACCGTTCGGGATCTGCGTGATCTGCCCACCCGGGTTGTACGTGCCCGGCTGATCCGGGCCGCTCGGCGTGTTCGGCTGATTCGGAACACCGGGTGTGTTGGGGGTGTTCGGCTGATCAGGCGTGTTGGGCACGTTCGGCTGGTTGGGCACGTTCGGCTGGTTGGGCACGTTCGGCTGGTTGGGCACGTTCGGCTGATTCGGCACGTTCGGCTGATTCGGCACGTTCGGCTGGTTCGGGATACCGGGGATCGCCGGGATCGTGATGCCGGGGACGGGCGGCAGGCCTGGGATCGGGGGTACTTCGATGACGATCGGCGGCGTTCCGCCACCGTCACCCGGGGTACCCGGCGTACCCGGCGTTCCGCCACCGTCACCCGGAATATCCGGTGTACCGCCACCGTCACCGGGAGGAGTCGTGGTGACCGGAGGCGTCGTGGTGACCGGGGGCGTTGTCGTGACCGGAGGCGTAGTGGTCACCGGGGGTGTCGTAGTGGTCGGGGGCGTTGTGGTCGTCGGCGGAACGGTTGCACAGTTCGGGCTGGTGATGCGGTTCGAGTCCAACGTCACGGCACCGTTCCGGGCGAGCAAGCGTCCGTCGACGGTGGCACCGGTGGTCGCAGTGATGGACGCCAGCGCCATGACGGTGCCGACGAACTGGGTGTCGGTGCCCAGTGTCGCGGAGCTGCCGATCTGCCAGAACACGTTGCATGGATTCGCCCCGTTGGTGAGCGATACCCGACTGTTCGAGGCAGTGATCAGCGTCGATGCCGCTTGAAAGATGAACACTGCGTTGGAGTTGCCCTGCGCATCGAGTGTCAGAGTCCCGGTCAGGCCGAGAGTGCCCGAGCCTCCGTACAGTCCGGCCAGGAGAGTCTGCCCGCCGAGTTCGACTCCGACGTCCGCCGGGCCGGTTCGACCGGCCGCGTCGTTGTAGCCGACGGTGAGATCCGACTGTGCTTGTGCAGCAACGGTATCGCGGTCGTGGATCACCCCGCCCGTGACCAAGGCGGGCGGAAAGCCGGTGACACTCGGCGGCTCACCCTCGCCTGGACTGACGCCGACGTCGCCGCTGATGGTCGAGGTGCCGGTGTTGGTGACTGTGGAGCCGGCCAGCACAGCGAACGTCTCTGCGGTTCCGAGGCCCACCGTGGTGGGCTGGGCCAGCGCCAGTGGGGCACTGACCAGCATGAGAGCGCTGGTGGCCAGGGCAATTGTTCCTACGAAAGGAACGAGCGTCTTGCTGCGGCCGGTGATGGTGGACGCATGGGTGCGCTGCGGAGCATGCATGGATTACATACCGATCTGCTGGTGGGGGGACGAAGCGGGCGTGCTGCCACGCTTCATGGGTCACGCATCGATCCCCCGACGAGTTCGATTGCGTTGCAAGTGATGTCGCGACTTTCGACGATGTTCACTGGAATACACCAGGGGCGTCGAGGTCTCGCGGTCTGTGCACTTCGATGGCATCGCCTGCCGGCTTTTTGCAACACAGCGATAGGAGTGAGAAGTAAGCGGAGGCTCTTGGCCCACTCCGCAACTAAGAGTTTCCCCGTATCTCTACGGTGTAGAGCTACAGCACACCACGTGTAACATCGTGCGTCAAGCGAAATACGTTGGTGAACAACAAGTTTGTTTGACGCTACTTACCGGTCGGATCACAGCTTTTCGAAAGGAGTGCCAGCCGATGTCCACTGCAGACCGATTCGGCCCACACTCCAAGGACAAGATCGACCGCGACTACGTGGTGTCGGCCGCACTGTCCATCGTCGACCGAACCGGACTCGACAGCCTCTCGATCCGCAGCCTGGCGACGTCGATCGATCGCGATCCGATGACGGTGTACCGGTACCTTCCGACGAAGGAAGCACTGCTCGACGCCATCGCCGATTCGATTCTCAGCCCGCTCGTCACGGTCGACCGAACGGACCCCGACTGGCAGGGACAGCTTCGCTTGTTCGCCCGGCACTATCGCCGTCTCGCACTCGAGCACCCACACGCGGCAATTCTGCTGTCCACTCGCCCGCATCGGACGCCGCTCGGGCTGGGCACCACGAGGTCTTTACGGTCACTCGAAAGCGTGATGGCGTTGATGACCAACGCAGGATTCACCGCACCCGAGGCGTTGTCGACCTATCGGCTGCTCAAATCCTTCCTCCGAGGTCACGTGCTGAGCGAGACCCAGGAAATGATCGAGAATCCGGACGAGACCGGCGACCGCCTCAGCCTGGCGTTGCGCCGACTCCCCGCCGACGAATTTCCGTTGCTGTCAACGCTGCCGCCGCTCATCACCGCGTACGACGGTGCCCACGAGCTCGAGCACGGCCTGGACGTCCTGTTCGCAGGTCTCGTGAGCACCATCGCGCCGCGATGAAACCCGCCGACACCGCGGGCGAAACGCTTCACAGCATCTACAGCAAGCCGGGTCCCGCCTCCTGTGCCTTCTCTTCGTCACGCTGCTGCTGCGCCGCAGCCATGCCCGACATCGTCCGCAGCGGCACCTCCTTCAGGAACAGCACCAGCACGAAGCCGAGGACCATCAGGATCGACACGGCCAGGAACACGTAGTCCATGGCGTCGGAGAACCCGATACGGAACGGCTCGGCCAGTGCGGGTTCGAGCTTCTGAATGAACGAACTGTCCTGCAGCGCACTGCCCGCAACGGAGGCATCACCCGAGGCGATGGCCTGGGCGAAACCGGATTCCAGTGGATCGGAACTGGTCGCGGCGCTCTGCACTGCCTGCTGGAACGCCGGCGTCGAACTCGCGGCAATCAGCGCGTCACCCGTCTTGGGGGTCAGCTGCGTGAACAGCATCGACAGGAACACCGCCACACCCACCGTCGCACCGATCTGCCGGAAGAACGTTGCGGCAGAGGTGGATACACCCATGTCCTTGGGCGGCATCGCGTTCTGGATGGCCAGGGTCAGCGGCTGCATCATCGAACCGAGCCCGAGGCCGAACACGCCCATGACGACCATCGTCTGCCACAGCGGGGTGTCGGCGTGCACGTAGTGGAAGACGAACATCGCGATGGCCATCAGTGCAGTACCGACGATCGGAAAGATCTTGTACCGCCCCGTCTTCGAGATCATGCGACCCGAGACGATCGACGCGACCATCAAGGCACCGACGAGGGGCAGGGTCTGGTACCCGGCCAGCGTCGGGGAGGATCCCTTGACCACCTGCAGGTACTGCGGCAGTAGCGAGATGCCACCGAACATCGCTGCGCCGGCGATGACGCTGACAGCAATACACAACGAGAACAACGGGTTTCGGAAGAACCGCATGGGGATCAGGGCGTCGTCGCCCATCTTGATCTCGGCGAGCACGAACGCGATGACGCCGACGATGCCGATTCCGAAGCACAGCAGGGCCCGCGGCGAGCTCCATCCCCACACGCGCCCCTGCTCGGCGATGATGAGCAGCGGCACGAGGCCAACGCTGAGAAGCACTGCGCCCCACCAGTCGACGCGCGCCTCGCGGCGGTAGACCGGCAGGTTCAGCACTCGCCACACGACGACGAGCGCGATGATCCCCAACGGGACGTTGATGTAGAAAACCCAACGCCAACCGGTGATTCCGAGGATCGACGACTGCCCGGCGAGCAGTCCACCGATGACCGGCCCGAGCACGCTGGAGGTGCCGAACACGGCCAGAAAGTAACCCTGGTACTTGGCACGTTCGCGCGGCGGGACGATATCGCCGATGATGGCCAGCGCCATCGACATCAGACCGCCCGCACCGAGACCTTGAATGGCACGGAAGGCAGCGAGTTCGTACATCGACGTCGCGATACCGCACAGCATGGACCCGACGACGAAGATCGAGATGGCCGTCATGAAGAACGGCTTGCGTCCGTACAGGTCGGACAGCTTGCCGTACAACGGGGTCGAGACCGTCGAGGTGATGAGATAGGCCGTCGTCACCCAGGCCAGAACCGAGAACCCGTTGAGGTCGTCGGCGATGGTCCGAACGGACGTCGAGACGATGGTCTGGTCGAGGGCGGCGAGGAACATGCCCATCATCAGGCCCGACAGAATCGTCATGATCTCGCGATGCGAATACTCGCCGGTCGCGGGCTTCACTTCTGGCTCGGTAACCATCTCTTGGATTCACCTTTACGTAGCATTTACTTGTGTCCTACAACGATATTCGGGACACAAGCATGCGCGCAGAACGCCGTCTGCGCAAAGGTTTATTTGCGGCGAATCCGGTCCCGCACCTCACGCATCGTGTGCGGGTGAATACCTTCGGCAGCGAGCACTCGACGAGTCTTGCGACGCGTCGACAGGACACCGATGATCGCGACGATCCACACCGGGAACTGCGCGAGCAGCGCCACCCGGAATCCGTCGAACGTGTAGCCGCCCATCGCGTCGAGAATCCAGCCGATCGCCGCGATCACCAACAGCGACGCCAGGAAACCACCGATGTTCACCATCCCCTGCGCCGTCCCCAGATTGGCGCTCGGATTGAACGTTCGCGCGAGGTCGAACCCGATCACCGAACCGGGGCCACCCACCGAGATCACCACCACGAGCAACACCAGCAACCACAGCGGAGCGGGCCCGGGCAACGCCAACACGATCGCCCACATGGTCGCGTTGCTGATCATGATCGCCAGCACCAGCCACGACCGTCGCATCGGATAACGCCCGGTGAGAACACCAACCACGATGCCCGACGCCACCGCCGATGCCACCGACACCGTCAGCAACGCTCCGGCCGTCGACGCCGACAGGCCCTGTGCCGACGTCAGGTACGGAACACCCCACAGCAACGCGAACACCGTGATGGAGAACTGGGTACCCATGTGCGAGAAGAAGCCGAGCCGGGTGCCGGGGCGTCGCCACACCTCGGCGATGGAGGCGAGGGTCTGTTTCAGCGTCGTCGGCTCGAACACGGGGGCAGCTCCGTCGTCGGGGCGATCCCTGACGAGCGCGAGAACCAGTACGAGTGCAAGGAGACCGAGTGCCGCTGCGCTACCGAACGCGAACGTCCAACCGGGTCCGTTCAACAGAATCAGGAACGGGACCGCCGAGAGCACCTGGCCGAGCTGGCCGAGCAGACCGGTCAGCTGCGAGACGATCGGCACTCGCCGCGGCGTGAACCACACCGGCACCAACCGCAGCACCGAGATGAAGGTGAGAGCGTCGCCCACGCCGACGAACGCGCGCGCGACCACCGCGACCGGAAGCGACTCCGTCAACGCCAGCGTGATCTGTGCCGACGCCATGATCAGCGCGCCTGCGGCGATCATCTTGCGCGAACCGATGCGATCCAACAGCACCCCGGCCGGGATCTGCATCCCCGCGTAGACGATCACCTGCAGCACCACGAACGACGACAGCAGCGACGGCGACACCGAGAATCGATCCGCCGCACTCAGCCCGGCGACGCCGAACGACGTTCGATGCAGCACTCCGACGATGTAGGCGAAGACGCCGACGCCCCACACCACCCAGACTGCCTTGCCAGTACTCACCGGACGATTGTGTCAACCACGCTGTGGAATAGTCGTAGCCGGTAGTCCCCGGAGCAGGCAGTAGTACCCGAAGCAAGAAATGGAGCGACGTCGTGGCCAAGCAGCTGTTGGTGCTCAACGGTCCGAATCTGAACATGCTCGGCACCAGGCAGCCGGAGGTGTACGGCCACGCCACCCTCGCCGACGTCGTCGCCCTGTGCGAGAAGACCGCCGCCGAGCACGGACTCTCCGTCAAGGCAGAGCAGTCCAACCACGAGGGCCAGCTCATCGACTGGATCCACGAGGCCCGCGGGGTGGCGTCGGGCATCGTCATCAACCCGGGCGGGCTGACGCACACCTCGGTGGCGCTGCGCGACGCTCTCGTCATCCCCGAGGTGCCGATCATCGAGGTGCACATCTCCAACGTGCACGCCCGTGAGGAGTTCCGGCACCACTCCTTCGTCTCCCCCATCGCCAGCGGCGTCATCGCCGGACTCGGGATCGACGGATACCGATTCGCCATCGAAAGACTGGCTGCGCTTATCTGACACAGCTCTCGTTCAACCCAGCTCTCATCTGACACTCAGGTTGTCCTGCATAAACTGGTCGCCGTGAACACGAGCAAGAACGTCTCGAAAGACATCAAGGCCATGCAGAACGGCGACAAGAATCGTCGGACTCTGATCCAGATCGTCGTCGCAGTCGTTCTGATCGCACTCGTGGCGGCGATTGCCCTCTTCATCGTCAACAAGGATTCGACGTCTGGGGATGCATCTTCCGCCGCAGGCTCCGGCGAATCGACCGGGGCCCAGCTCACTCCCACGTCGGTGACGGACGACGGTGCCATCCGCTTCGGCAACCCCGATGCCACCACCGTCGTCAGCGTCGTCGAGGACTTCCAGTGCCCGGCGTGCAAGAACTTCGAGGCCATCAGCGGATCGACGTTGCAGCAGCTGGCCGACGCGGGCAATGTCGCCGTCGACTACCGCCCCATCTCCATTCTCGACCGGTTCTCGAACGGAACCATGTACTCCACCCGCGCGGCAAGCGCCGCGATCTGCGTCGCCGAGAACGACCGCGACAACTGGATGAACTGGCACACCGCCATGTTCGAGCAGCAGCCGGCCGAGGGCGGAACCGGACTGACGAACGACGAGCTCGTCGCGATCGCCGCCTCTGCAGGGGCCGACTCCCCCGCCGTCGCGTCGTGCATCACCGACGGCAGCTACACCGATTGGGTCACCACCCAGACACAGTCGGTCCTCGGCGAAGGCATCAACGGAACGCCGAACGTGCGCGTCAACGGCACCGACATCTCCAACCCGACGCCGGAGAACATCCTCGCCGCCGCTGCCGGTAACTGAGCGGCAACCGGTCGCCATGAGGACACGCGCAGGCGCTGTTGTATTCACCGTCTTCAGCGCGCTCGGGCTACTCGCCGCGATGACGCTGACGATCGAGCGATTCAAACTGCTCGAGGACGCGTCGTACGTCCCGTCGTGCAGCCTGAATCCGGTGCTCTCGTGCGGCTCGGTGATGGTGACGAAACAGGCTGCGCTGTTCGGTTTTCCGAATCCCATCCTCGGCATCGTCGCCTTCTCCATTGCTCTCGTCGCCGGGGTGCTCTGGCTCGGCCGCGTCGAACTACCGCACTGGTTCTGGCTCGGACTGAGTGCAGGCCTGCTGCTCGGCGAGGTCTTCGTGCACTGGCTGATCTTCGAGAGTCTGTACGTGATCAACGCCCTGTGCCCCTACTGCATGGTGGTGTGGGCGGTGACGATGCCGTTGTTCGTGCTGGCTCTGAGCCGATTGGTCGGCTCCGGCCCGAACGGCGGCGGCAGCGTCGGCCGACTCTTCCTGGAATGGCGCTGGACGCTGCTCGCCGTGTGGTACGCAATCGTCGTCGCGCTCATCGGAATCCGCTTCTCGGACTACTGGGCAACCTTGGTTTGAAATACTGCTCTGACAACCCTGCATTTCCTTTTGCGAATCTCATGAGTCGAACGTCTGCACCGTGCATGATGGGTGCAGCACCCGAGTGAGACTGATCACAGCTCCTGGCTCGGGGAAGATCGTTCGAGTAGCAGGAGTCGATACATGGCAGGCGATCCATTCGCAGTCATCGTTGCCGTCATCGTGTCCGCCGCCGGTGTAGTCGCCGGAACCGACGCCCCGGCTCCGATTCCCGATCAGGCGGTGCAGGACCAGGCGGCAGACATTGCCGCCAACGCCGAAGATCAGGCGAAGACGATGAGCGATCAGTGGACCGAACTACTGGGCACCATGCCCGAACCGGCCGCCGACATCGCCGACCGCACCCTCTCGGACGCCGCCGAGGGCCTGCACACCGCCGCCGAACCGATGCTCCCCGACCTGCCGACGGTCGAAGACATCGAAGCAGTGGACACAGAAGCAGCAGATACCGCTGATCCGGCCAGTGGCACCGATCCTGCTGCGGCGGCGGCAGATGTTCTTACCGCCGCTCCTGCCGCTCTCGCTGCGGCGGTACCCAGCGCGCCACTGCCGTTCAGTGTGTTCTCCTCGGGCGCTGGGTCGTCGAATGCGCTGTCCACCACCGCAGCCGCGCTCGGTGCCGGTGCCGTTCAATTCGCCGGCCGTACGTACACCGCCGCCGATATCGCCACCCAGACCGCGTTCATGGCGTCGGCCGAGGCCATCAGGCGTGCGCTGTTTCCCGGTCAACCCGCCACGTTCACCGGCATCAACGTGGGCGCGATCGGCTTGGGTGCCGTGGGAGCGATCACCGCCTTCGTGCCGTGGCTGCAGAAGGCGGGCAACATCTGCGGCGGCGTCAAAGCGACCACGATCGCGGCACTGTATGCCGCCGAGAACGGTTTTCGGCACGGCCCCACTGCTCCGGTCTCGAGCACCGGCGCGCAGGGGCCAGGGCAGTTCATGCCAGGAACCTGGGCGACCTACGGCAAGGACTACGACGGCAACGGTGTCACCGACGTCAACAGCATCGGTGATTCGGTGATGGCGTCGGGCACACTGCTGTGCGATATCTACGGGCAGGTCGACGGATGGAAGCGCGAGGGCAAGGTGTCCGGTGACACCTTGGATCTGACCCTGGCCGGATACAACGCCGGCGCGGGAGCGGTGCTGCGATCGGGCGGTATGCCCTCTGGCACATTCGATTACGAGACGCAGACCAAGCCGTACGTCTCTCGCATCCGGGCGACCGAAACGCAGTTCGCCGCCATCCTGACCCCGTTCGCCGGACTCGACCTCACCGGAATCGGCGGCCGATCGGTGCAGTTGGCGATGGACTATCTGGGACTTCCGTACGTGTGGGGCGGCGGCAACATCAACGGACCGTCGGGCGGCGGATTCGACTGCTCGGGTCTGACGTCGTATGCCCTCTACAAGGCCTCGGGCGGAAAGGTGACGCTGCCCCGAACCTCGGAGACTCAGTGGAACGTGGGCACCGAGATCCCGATGGAACTGGCGCAACCGGGCGATCTGCTGTTCGGTAACTTCGGGCCGGCCGGGCCGGGCCACGTGGCGATCTACATGGGCAACGGCCAGATGGTCCACGCACCCCAACGCGGCGACGTGGTGCGCGTGGCACCGGTGTTCGACGGTATGCGCGCCCGTCACATCGTGTAGGTGCGCGCGTACAGTGCGGACGTGACCAATGCACGTGTGGAACCGGCAGGATTCGACGACGAACTGGCACCGGAGCCGCCGCCCGGTGAGGGTTTCGAGACCGACTGGCCGGTGCGGACCGGCGACATCGATCCGAACAACCGACTACGGTTCGACGGCGTTGCCCGCTACCTGCAGGACATCGGTACCGACAATCTCGACGCCACTCCCCTGGGCAAGACGGATCCCATGTGGATCGTGCGGCGCACCGTCATCGACGTCTTCGAGCCGATCCATTTCCCGGACCGAGTGCACATGCGGCGTTGGTGTTCGTCGATGTCGACGCGGTGGTCGAACATGCGCGTGGCACTGACGACACCGAAGGGTGGGCGCATCGAGACCGAGGGCTTCTGGATCAACATCAGCAAGGACACCGGAATGCCGACCCGCATCAGCGACGGCGCCCTGGAAATGCTGGCGCGAACCACCGATCAACACCGGTTGCGATGGAAGGCATGGCTGACCGAGCCGGTGCCGGCCGAATCGACCACGGATGTGCAGTTCCCCTTGCGCGCAACCGATATCGATCCGTTCGACCACCTCAACAATGCGGTCTACTGGCACGCGATCGAGGAGTTGCTGGTCGACGTGCCCGAGCTGGCCGCGTCGCCGCACCGCGCCGTCATCGAATACCTGAGCCCGGTGCTGGCGGGTGAACGGGTCACTCTGCGCCACCGCTACGAGGGCGGCGCGTTGACCGTCTGGTTCGTCGTCACCGGAGCATCCGGCGAGCCTACGGTCCGCACCGTGGCCAAGGTTGCCGCCAGAGCCTGACGGTCGAGTTTGCCGCGCGGCGTACGCGGAAGAGCGTCCACGACGGCGATCACCACGGGCAGGCTCGGCCCCGGCAGCACGGTGCGCAGGTGGCGGCGAATCCGAGCTACGGATATGGAATCGGTCTGCGCCACAACAACTCCGGCAGCAGGTTCCTCACCGGTTCTGTCGTTGGGCAACCCGACCACCCCGGCTTCGAGCACACCGGGAACTTCGAGCAGGGCCGCCTCGATCGGGGTCAACTCCACCGTGAGACCGGCCCGGACGATCGTCTCGCTGCCGCGGCCGTGCAAGGTCAGTCGGCCCTCTTCGACACTGCCGCGATCGCCGACGGTCATCCATCCGTCGACCGGCCCGTTCGTCAGGGTGGTGTGGCCTCCCACTCGGCTCAGGTAGCCGTCGAACAGCATGTCGCTGCGGACATGCAGCAGCTCGTCCCTGATCTCGACCTCGACCCCGTCGAACAGCTGACCGCGGGCCTCCGCGCCGTTGCTTTCGCTTCGGTCGTAGGAAACGAAACTGAGCTCCGACGCACCGTAGAAATGTGTCAGCGCCGCGTTCGGAAGTACCGCCGCCAGAGCGGCCCTCCCCGGCTCCGCCCATCGCGCCGCGGACGAGAGCACTTCACGGACACTGTTCGATCGCACTCCCGAGCGAGCGATGTCCCAGGCGATGGTCGGGACCGAATACAGATGTGTTGCAGCATCTTCGAGAGCCACCGTGGGCTCCCGTAGGTCGACTGTCGCCCCGCGGGTGAGCCCGTGCAGTGCGCCGTAGAGAAAGTGCGTGTGATCGAGAGTGCCCGGTGCGGACACCCGATCTCCCGGACCGAGATCGAACAAGGCATCGGAGCGATCCAGCGTCGCCGCCCACGACGCCTGGTTGCGCACGAACAGCTTGGGCGGACCGGTGGTTCCCGAGGTGACGCCCACGAGCAACTCGTAGTCCGGTGTGGGGGTGGGGACGGCGGAGGTTGTCTCGGCAGCCATGTCCTCGGGTGCGAACACGTCCACCGCACCCCAACCGTGCGCTCTCGCATGCTGACGCGGATGCGCGGCAATCAGCGAAGGCTCGCACACCGCCACGACATCGGCGAATTCCGGAGCCAACAAATGCCGATGCAGCAGAACGACACTCACCCCGGCATGCATCGCCGCGACGACGACCACCAACGATCCGATGTCCGAGGTCGGCAGAACCGCGATGCGACGCATCCCTGCCACTGCGGACGCCGCACGCGTCACCCGGTCCCAGAATTCGCGGTAGGTGATCGCCCCGGTCGCGTCGACCACGGCTGCCTCGGAGCGGTCGAAATGCCGCGCTATCCGGGCGGCGAGGAGTTCACTCGTGGTCATCGTCATCTACACCGCGTGCGACGAGGGCGTCTCCCATGGCGTCGGCGGTGCGGAGGGCCCGCACCAGGACCGGCGTTGCCAGTGCCGTCATCGACCACTGCAGTCCGCGTGCCTTACGGGCCTGCGACACCTCTTGGACGATGGACGCGAGTAGAGGGATGCATCGGATGGCCAGGGCCAGCAGCAGCCCGATGCGATCCGGGTCGACGCCGAAGCGGCGGACGGGGCCGAGCGCTCGGGTGACGGTATCGAGCATGTCGGTCACCCGGGTGGTGAGGGTGACGAGAGCTGCCAGCGCAACGGAGATCACCAGTACCCCACACACCACGACGGCGCGCTGCCAGGTCGTGATGATCACCTGGAAGACGCCGATGATCAGCAGCATCCACAGCACCGGACGCATTTGCGCCAGTGCGACTTTCGCTGGAATGCGAGCCACCGCGAACAATGCCGCGACCAGCACCGCTACCGCTGCGACCTCGAGCGGAGTGCGCGCGAAGATCACCGTCCCCAGGATCGCGAGGATCAGCGCCAGCAGCTTCGATCCCGGGCTCATCCGGTGCAGCAGCGAGGTACCGGGCCGGTAGAGACCGATCATCCGATCAGCTCCCGATAGGCCGGGACCGCGGCGGCGGGGGTGCCGTCGAACGCGATGCGGCCGTCGTCGATGACGATGACGCGCTCGAAGCTGTCCAGCAGGGCCAGTTGGTGGGTCACGACGATGACTTGCTGGTCCATCGAATCCAGAGCCTGCGCGACGACGCGTCCGTTCCGCAGATCCAGCAGCGTGGTCGGTTCGTCCGCAACGACCACCTCCGGTCGTCGGATGAGGACGGCACCGATCGCCAGCAGTTGTTTCTGTCCACCGGAGAGCAGATGCGCCGGATGGTCGCGGTGCTGATCGAGACGGAATCGGACGAGAATCTCCTCCACCCGCTCGGCCACCTGCTGCTTGTTCAGCCCGGACCTGCGCAGCGAGAACGCGAGATCCTCGGCGACAGTGGGCATCACGATCTGCGAATCGGGGTCGGTGAACACGAAGCCGACCTTCTTGCGTACCTGCGCGCCCTTCTTGGCGGCGTCGATACCGTCGACCGTGACACGGCCCGTATCGGGTTTGATCAGACCGTTGATCATCCGCGCGAGCGTCGACTTGCCGGAGCCGTTGGAGCCGATGATGCCGATCCGGCGCTCGTCGAACTCGAGGTCGATGCCGTGCAGCACCTGCCGTTCTCCGAACGAATGCGAAATGTTCTCGAACTTGATTGTGCTCATATGACCCTGCTCATGTCGCTCGTTCCACCAGCATCGCTATTCCCTGCCCGCCGCCGATGGCGCAGGCCGCCAGGCCCAGTGCCGGACCCCCGGGTTGCAACATTCGAGAGGCCAACCGTACCAGCAGAATTGCGCCCGATGCGCCCCACGGATGCCCCATCGCGATGGCTCCACCTTGTGGGCAGATGCGGTCCTCGTCGAGACCCAATTCATCCGAGACCGCGAGCACGACCGACGCGAAAGCCTCGGTGATTTCGATGGTGTCGATGTCGGCGAGGCCCACCCCGGTGCGGGCGAGCAGCTTCTCGATCGCCGGCACCGGACCCAGCCCGGGAAGAGCTGGGTCGGACCCTGCGACCGCGCTGCCGAGGATGCGCAACGCCGGCATCCCGGCCGCCCGCTCGGCGGTGGTGATGGCCAGAACCGCTGCGCCGTCGGATATTCCGCACGAATTGCCCGCGGTCACCGTGCCATCGGGGGTGAATGTAGGACGCAGCCTGCTGAGTCGCTGGGCGGTCATGTTGGGGCGGATGCGCTCGTCGGTTGCGACATCGTTCACCGTGACAATCTCGGCCGAGAAGTCGCAGGCCGCCGCGCGCGCGAACGACCGTGCAGCGTAGGCATCTTGGCGTTCGCGCCCGATACCGCGGATTCGCGCGAGGTCGTCCGCTGCCACACCCATGTCCGGGTCCTCGAAGCCGGGCGGAGCGAACGGCGCTCGGGTGTAGCGGACGGGTTCTTCGCGGTCGACCGGTGGCCAGAACCTCCAGGGGCTGGTGCTGGCAGATTCGACGCCACCGGCCAGTATCAGCGTCTCGTCACCGCTGCGGATGCGCGACGCGGCCTGCGCGACGGCGTCGAGCCCGGATCCGCACTGCCGATCGACGGTGACTCCGGGAACTCCGACGCCGAGGCCCGCGAGCAGCGACGAGACCCGCGCGACATCACCGCCGGGACCGAGGCAATTACCGAGAATCACGTCGTCGATCGGAATGCCGAGTGAGGTGATTTCTGCTGCAACAGCTTTCAGCACGGGCGCGGCGAGGTTCGGGGCGGTGACATCGGCGAAGCCGTGCCCGGCGATACCGATTGCCGAACGTTTGGCCGCAACGATGACGGGGATGTTCGAAGCAGACACATTCACAGCAGGGCCCTTCGGGCGATCTTGCCGCTCGCGGTGCGGGGCAACTGCTGCACCACCGTCCAGCGTCGCGGCAGCGCCTCCTTGGCCATGATTGCGCGAGCGTCGGCGCGCACCAGCTCGAGGTCGCGGGTTCCGTCGAGTTCGATGACGGCTGAGACCGTTTCGCCGAGAACCGCGTGCGGTGTACCGATCGCTGCCGCAGCTCGGACGCCGTCGAGCCCGGTCAGGATGCTTTCCACGTCCTCGGCGATCACGGTGGTTCCGCCCACGTTGATCGCTGCATCTCCGCGGCCGTGGACGAGGAGTTCGGAGCCGTTCAGTTCGGCCAGATCACCGACGCCGAACCAATCGCGCGCACCCAGCGCGGCGTACGGCGATCGGACGAACAGGTACCCGTCCTCGGTGCGTGCTTCGACATCCCGGAGCAGCCTCAGAGGCGATTGTTCGCCCACCACCCTCGCCGCCACCAGCGACAACTCCGCCGAGCCGTAGTATTCGACCAGCCTGACGCTTTGCGCCGAGATCGTCTGCGCGGCAGCGTCATCGAGGCCGGCGCCGGCAGCGACGGCAATCCGCGCATGAGGCATCCGGCGGACGGTGTCACGGAGTACCGCAGGCACCGCGTGGACAGCAGTGGCCTGCGCGGGATCGTCGGTGACGCACGCCCCCAACCACAGTGCGTGCACCGCGGCGAACAGGTGCATCGTGGCGTGCAGCGGCCCGGTGATGAGCACGGTGTCGGTCGGGCGGATACCGGATATGTCGGTGAACTCGGGGAAGCTGTCTACCCACGACGCGGCCGTGCGAGCGAGCGGTTTCGGCCGGCCGGTGGAGCCCGAGGTTGCCACCAGAAGGAACGCATCGGGATCGATGTGCGCAGGGCGCTCGGGACGGGCGGCCGGATCCTCCACTCGGACCGCACTGCCCTGCCTGGCTGCCGCGAAAACGCAGATCAACGCGTCCGGCAGCTCCAGTGCTGATGCGTCGTGAAATCGAGCGCCGTGCACCGGGAGGTGAGGCCACTGCTCGACGGCTGCGTCGAGTTCGGCGTAGGTGAGTGTGCGACCCGCCCAGGAGATGGCGGTGTCGTTGTCGCGGCCTCGACCTCCCAGCGTCAGATTCACGCCTTGATCAGGCCCGGGTACGCGCGGTGGACGCTCTTGGCGACGACGGTGGCGACGACGACCTTCGCGATGTCGCCGGGAAGGAACGGTCCGTTGGAGGTGACGGCGGCCCAGAGTCCGACGTCGGTGCGCAGAACGAGTCCGATGATGCCGAATGCGTAGACGATCACGATTCCGCCGACGGCGTTGATCAGCAGGCCGAGCACGATCGAGTACTTGGGCAGGATGCGCGCTGTGAGCAGGCCGATCAGGAAAGCGGCTGGAATCCAGCCGATGAGGTACCCGACGGTGGGCCCGGCCATGGCGGCGAGACCGGTACGCCCGCCCGCCAGCAGCGGCAGGCCGATCATCGTCAGGGCGAGGAACACCAGAACCGAGGCCGTGCCCTTGCGGGGTCCGAGGATCGCGCCCGACAGGATGATGCCGAGGGTCTGCAGGGTGATGGGGACGCCCGAGAACCCGACCGTGATCGATCCCGGCAGGCCGAGCGCGGCGATGAGTGCTGCGAACACTGCGATCTGCGCCATGTCGCGGGCGGAGACGTTCATTCGGCTGACCTTACGGCTCGACTGGCGGGTACTGCTGTCGACATCTGACACGGTGGCTCCTCGTGGAGTGGGGCGGTGACCTGCCCCAGAAACTTGAACGGCGTTCAAGGTAGCAGGCCAGCGGCCTGTGCCACACCGGCACGGGTGTGGTTCAGAAGGGCGGAGGGTCGTATCGGGTGCGGTCGTATCGGACGCGTGCATGGACGACGCGACAGTGTTCCAGGTAGGCCCGCCGCTTCTCCGCCAACTTCTTTCGGTCGATACCCGTTGTCGCAGAACGACAGTCGTCCAGAGTCGGCGATGCACACCCGCTGTATTCGAGCTCCCAGCGGGTCGGTTCGAGCAGGCTCGATCCCGGCCTGGACGAGACCCTTCGCCGTCGGCGGGATGAGCGGGGAGTCGCGACCGACAACTCCGGCAACGTGACTCTGCGCAGACCGAGCGAGTTCGACCACAGAATCGCGCCGCCTGCGAGCATCACCGCCGACCACGCCCCCGAGGTCTTGGCCTGATGATGGAACACGCACACCGGCTGAAGGTTGGTCACGATCGTCCAGCCGCCCCGCTCGGGATCGTCGTGATCGAACGGAACCAGATGATCGATCTGACACCGGGCCGCCGGCACATCGCAGTTCGGGAAAGTGCACGTGCGATAGGCAGCCCGAACGAACGCCGCGACGCGGGCACTGGGCCGATACGTCACCGCAGACCGCGACGGAGCGGACTCGCCGCCATGACCGTCGGGAAAGATGCCGCGAGCACGCTCGGGCCGTTCGGCAATCCATGCAAGCCACCGTGCGACGAGCCCATCGCGGACAGACTCCTCCCCCAGTAGCGGGACTGCAGGTGGGAGGCAGTGGGCATCCCCGAGACGCGCGGACGGAAGCTGGGCGGCACCTCGTACCCGACCAATGCCGACCACCCGACGCAACAACGACGGCACCGCCGTAGAGAACGGTCCGAACGAACTCGACTGCGCACCCAACCCATCGCCGCTGCGGAAGCCGGTTTGGCCGGGGCCGGAGTGCGAGCGACTGCCGGGGCGTTCCGGGGCCGGGCCGTCAGGGGTGCCCGTGGTGCCGCCGCTGCCGCCGTTGGGAGAACCGCCGCCGCCTGAACCACCGTCGTCTGGGCCACCGCCATCCGGACCGCCGTCGTCAGGGCCACCGCCATCCGGACCGCCACCGGCTGAACCACCGCCATCAGGACCGCCACCCGCTGAACCACCGTCGTCTGAACCAGCGTCATCCGGGCCATTGTCGTTTGGACCAGCGTCATCCGGGCCGCCATCGACTGGACCAGCGCCATCTGGGCCGCCGTCCAGCCCACCACTGTCAGGGCCGTCATCGTCCCGGCTGTCACCGTTGCGGCCGTCATCGTTCGATCCGTCGTCGCCCGTGTTTCTCTGTTCCGGCTTCAGCATCTCGACCAGCTCGGTCAGCAGTGCCTGCCACTTGGCATCCGTGGAAACGATGCGCGCCACTTCGGGGTCGATGGGCGTCCCGTCGGGGAGGGTTGCAGGCTCCGAGGACAGTCCCAGCAATGTCTCCACAGCCACCACGATCTGGAGGAGATGCCCGCGCCGAGGAGGAATGTCGTCGACAGCGCCTGCCACCGGGCAGTCGTCGCCGCGATCGCACTGGCACGCCAGTGAATGCTCGCCGTGCAGCAACGCCATCAGACCCGCGGCCCGAAGTGTGCCCGTCGATCGTGGGTCGCGCTTGCAGACCGTCCCGACGATCTCGACGATGAGCGCATCCGCCTCTGCCGCTTCGAGATCTGTGATCTTCGCGATGAGCGACGCGATCCCACCCGGACCGGTGCGGTCGATCCGCACGCCGACCTCCTCGGACTTCGCCGTCTCACGGGCAGCTGCGGCACCGATCGGGTCGGCCTTCATCCACAGCCGCCAGATCCGATTACGCAGCGCCTGCGGACGCATCCGGCCACCCGCCGCACACACCTCGTACTCGATCTTCGCGATCGTCTCGTCGCTGGCACGATGCAGCACCGAGGTGATGGTGACCACCGTCGACCAGTCGAAGCTGCCGGTGACGAAACGCAAGGCAGTCAACGGCATTCGATGCAGACGCTCGGCGACGTCGTGCACCACGGACGCATCGCGGCGCGTTCCGGTCATCGTCACGGCCAGATCGCACAGGGCACCGCGGACTGTCTCGCCCGGATCTCCACCGGCAGCTTCGGCTGCCTCGAGGCGCATCTCGAGCACGTCGCAGTAGGCGAGCACGGTCGCTGCCCGAGCGAGATTCTCGTTGACACGGTTGAGTGCGATGACGTCGAGAAACCCCGCGATGCAGTCATCGACCGGCGGCGTCTCCGCCGCTCCCCACCCCCCGGTATCGAACATGAATTCGATGATACGAGAGGGGTACGACAAGAAAATCCGAGAACAATTCGAGTCGTATCGGTATAACTGCAACGGTGGCCAGCTACACGATCCGCGACATCCGCCCGGGCGACGAGGAACAACTGGGCGCAGCGCACGTTGCGATCTGGAAGGCGACGTACGCGGGAATGATGAACAGCGCCAAGCTCGATGCGATACGCCCTCGCGATCGCATCGAACGCTGGGAGCAGATCATCGCCCGCCTCGACGAGCAGTCGAGGCGCGGTGTGCGCACCCGATGCGCCGTCGACACCAGCGATTCACGCATCGTCGGTTTCGCCACCGGCGGCCCACCACGCGACGACAATCCGCCGGCACCGACCGAACTGTGGTCACTGAACGTTGTGCCCGAGCACCACGGCACGGGCGTCGCAACAGAACTAATGACCACCGTGATCGACCGGGAGGCATCCACATATCTGTGGGTGGCAGCGGCCAACCATCGTGCGGTGGCGTTCTACCGCAAGCATCGGTTCGAGCTGGACGGCACCGAGAAGTTCGACCCGCTCTGGGAGTGCCACGAAGCACGGATGGTCAGGGCTTGACCGGCGGTTCTCGTCTGGACTCGTCGGGATCGAGTTTCTCGGGGTTCAGTACCACCTCGGCCACCATCGGAGTCGTCTCGACGGTCGAATCGCCGTACCGAACGGCCACCGTGTTCGGCAGGAAAGCTTCCAGCGCACGCGGAGTGATCCACCACAGCAGCGCCGAGAACAGGATCAGAATGTTGACCCACTGCAGAACTGTCGCCGCATTCTCGGACGGAATCACGCGATCGAACACCTGAATGTTCATCACCAATCCGTGGATGGCGATCAACACCCACAGCCGCCGGTAGCGGTAGAACACCCAGACCGCCGCGGCACCCCAGCACAGAGCCCACAGAAAACCGCCTCCGCCGAAGTACATGTAGAGGAGGCCCCGCATCGTGCCCGACAACGCCATGATCGCCCAGATCGGGACCCGGCCGACGAGCAGCAACACCGGCAACGCCACCAGGATCGGCTCCTCCCGTAGACCCACGACGAGAGCGGAAACCACTGCGAGCCAATCGGACTCGACCGAGGCCGGGATCGAGAAGCTGAATCGGACGATGTCCAACCGCGACAACACGAGCAGCGAAGCAGAAGCGGCACCGATCGCGGCACACCACGTGAGCGCAGCCTCGAACGCGGTCCCACTGCGGGCCGGCCACACCGCAGGCAGCTTCCGACGCCGAACGAACCAGACGATGGCGATCGCGACGGCACCCACCAACACCTGCGCCGCGCCGACAGCGAGATCGGCCCACTGATCCCCTATCGACAGAATCGGGGCCGGCGCGTCGGGCTCACGGAAACGCCACAGCGCACCCATCAGGCCGACCAAGTAGACGACGACCCAACCGGCCACCAAACCCAGGACGATGACGGCGGTACCGGCAGCGGTCAGACCACGCCGAGGCGAGCGCTCAGCAAGCCCCGCGTCGACACCGGTCGTCACCAGGCCACCACCATTCCGCTCGATACAGCACCGCCGAACAGCTTGTCTATCACGCCCGGGCCGAGAATTCAGTACCGTCCTGGCGATACGAGCCGGCAGAGCCACTCACGGCCGAGGGCCACGCTCGGGTGTGTCGCTCGAATCCGCACCGCCGACGATGTCGTCTCGCAGTTCCGCAAGCAATCCCTTCCTCGGGGTGCCGCGGCGCGATTCCCATGCGTCGACCATCGCGAGTACCACCAGAACACAGCCGATCGGGCCGCCCTGGAACCAGAAGAACCGAAGGTCCCAGAAGAACAGCGCCAGCACAACTCCGACGACAATTACGACGATGCTGCGCGCATTCCTTGCTTTCATCGTTTCCCTTTCATCGATTCGGACCACAATTGGGTCAGACCAGGTTCAGTTCGATTGCCGCATCCGCGGCCAGTAGCGCGCCCACCACGAGCAACACCGTCGCCGACACGTCCCCACTCCAGTGATCCACGCGCCGGAGCAGAGTTGGCGTGAGCGACGAAACATATTCCTGCGCAAACACTCTGGCGATGAGCAGGAGGAGAGCGGGTGAGAGCGTCACGAGCACGTACCCCGCGAGCAGTAGCACCGAGAACCCCCACCCCAGGCCGGACTCGACGACCGCATCGATCGCCGCGAAGTAGGGCAGCATCGTCGCCACTTCCACCGCGCCCACAGCGACGGCGAGCAGGACCACACCGCGAACGCTTCTCGGGGGCCGCGCCCACCACGCACTGCTCGGGACTCGCCGCCGACGGTCACAGACCAGACCCATGACGAGAACCACAAGACCCACCGCCAATCGAGTCCACGCGTCACCAGGAATCGCGACGCTCAGGCCATCGGTGGCCGCCCACAAGGCAACACCGACCCCGAAGTAGACCAGCCCCAACACACCCAGATGCAGCAGAACGACACGCACCCGGAACGACGGCCGCAGCATCATCCACAGCGGAACCGCAAGAGTCCCGACGCCGATGCTGTCCACCAGCGCGAGCCCGATCAGCTGAATTAACACAGCTGTACCGTAATAGGATTACGGCACAGTTGTGTCAAAAAGATTCCTGCGTGCTAGAACAGACCGATGCCGAAGATCGTCGACCACGACGCACGCCGGGCGGAGATCGTCGCCGCCGTGTGGCGCGTCATCGAACGAGCAGGAATGGACGGGGCGACGGTACGCAGCGTCGCCGCCGAAGCCGGCGTCTCCCCCGGATCACTTCGGTACTACTTCTCCGACCAAGGAGAACTGGTGCTGTTCGCGGCCGAGGCCATGACGCAACGCGTCGTACATCGGTTGGAGGCGCACCCCACCGACGGGGACGGACCGACGCGAGCGATCCGCGTCCTCGAGGAGATGCTGCCCCTCGACGAGGACCGCCGCGCCGAGGCGTCGGTATGGCTGGAAGCGATCGTGCGTGCCAGATTCGACGAGCGACTTGCAGCCCTCAAGACGGCCGGGTGGTTCGGCAGCCGCTACCTGTGCCGGCTCGCGTGGGCGCACCTGCACGATCTCGACCGCCCGAACTCTCCCGCATTCACATTCGACCGCGCCGCGGACGAACACGCAGCGGCCGAACTGCATACCTACATCGACGGCCTGACGCTGCAGGCGGTGACGTACCCCGAGCAACTCTCGACCGAGGAGGTACGTCGGTTGTTGCGCACTTACCTGGAGCCGCGCTCCTGAGCCGAGTCGACGGGGAATCTGCGGTCGTAGTACCACCCGATCACCGCGACGACGACGCCCGCCGCGGCAATGGCACCCAACACCGATCCGAAGCCCGACGCATCCACGACGCGACCGACGGCCAAGGGCGCCACGAGAAATCCGATCCGAGAGACCAGCGACACGATCGAAATAGCCGCTGCCGAGGACACACCGGGAAGCCGCCCGGCCAGGCTGAAGACGATGGGAAACAGTGGGCTCGCGCCCAGGCCAGCAACCGCGAACGCCCCGATGACCAGGACCGGTAGATCCGCGGCCAGAACCGACAGGCCCAGGATGACGAGGAACGCAACGGCCACCAGTGACGCGCCTCCGCTCAGCACCGTCGACGGGCCGAACCGGTCGACGATCCGGTCTCCGACCAACCGACCGATCAGCATCGCGGCCGAGAACGCAACGAACGCCATACCGGCCGAACCCGGGCCCGCCCCCTCCTCCGTCGTCATGTACACCGCGCTCCACGACTGCGGAAAGTCCTCCATCAGCCCGGCGAGCAGCACCACGGCCCCCAGCAGGGCCAGTGCTGCGGTCGGGCGTACGAGAACGGGGCCGGATGCCGGGTCCTCGTGATCGTCGAGTGCCACCGATTCCGGACCCACCAGACCCCGTCCGACGGCAGCAAGAACGAGCACCAGCACTACCGCGACAAGACCGAAGTGCGCCGCCACCGGCATCCGGACGCCGGCCGCAGCCGCGCCGGTCACTCCCCCGACGACGGCACCGACGCTCCAGGCGGCATGGAAGCCGCTCAGCAGAGACTTCCCCGCTCGTTCCTCGACAAGGACGCCCTGCGCATTCATCGAAATGTCCATCACCGCATCGGCTCCGCCGAGCAGCACCAGCGCCGCCAGCAGCGTCCACCACGACACTGCGACCGCGGGCAGGACGAAGGCCGCGCACAACAGCAACCCCGAGGCGAGAATGGTCCATCGACTGCCGAACCGTCGGACCGAAGCAGCGGCGACGGGGGCTGCCGCCAGCCCGCCGAGCCCGACACCGGTCAAGGCGAGGCCGAGCGTTGCGACGTCGATCGACAGTGAGTTCTGAATCTCCGGAATGCGGGGAGCCCAGTTCGCGAACACCGCGCCGTTGACGAAGAAGACGACGAGAACGGACAGCCTGGCACCAGTCATATCGATGCGAGCCTATCGTTCGTCGTCTGGCCGGATCCGTTACTCGAGGTAACGTCGATGGGATGCATGTGTCCGACCGCCTCACCGACCGCGTTCCCGAGCGCTGGCTCGAGCCCCTCGTCAAGCACGCCGAGGCCCTCAAGTTCCTCATCGTCGGAGCAATCACCTTCGTCGTCACCGTCGTACTGTTCTTCGGCCTGAAGTGGACGATCCTGCAGGACAAGCCGGTGACAGCGAACGTTCTGGCCGTGCTGATCGCGACGATCGTGTCGTACATCCTCAACCGGGAATGGTCGTTCACAGCGCGAGGCGGGCGACGTCGTCACCACGAGGCAGCGCTGTTCTTCGCCGTCGCCGGAACCGGCCTGGCAATCAACCAGCTACCGCTCTGGGTGTCGAGTTACATGCTGGATCTGCGGTCGCCGAACGTGTCCTTCCTCACCGAGAACATCGCCGACTTCGTCAGCGGCTCCATCATCGGCACGTTGCTGGCAACCGCATTCCGATGGTGGGCGATGCGCAAGTTCGTCTTCCCGGAACCGGTGAACGTTCTGGCCGACCCCGACGGAGTGACCGTTTACGGTGGACGGCATGGCGACCACTAGGACCCTCGTGCTCGTGCGGCACGGAAAATCCGGCTACCCCGACGGAGTGCCGGATCACGAACGACCCTTGGCGCCGCGCGGCCAACGCGAGGCGGCACTCGCCGGAGCCTGGATCACCGAACACGTCGGCCGCGTCGATGCAGTGCTCTGCTCGACGGCCCTGCGCACCCGCGAAACGCTGGCCGCTACCGGCCTGGGCGACGCTCCCACCCGATTCGAGCGAGACATCTACGGCGGATCCGCCGACGAGATCATCGACGAGATCCGCCTTGCGGACACGTACTTCGACGACGTGACCGTCTCGACACTGCTGGTCGTCGGACACGAACCCGGAATTCCCTGGACCGCACTCGAATTGGCGGCAGACGACGACACCGACGTGGCCCGCGAGGTTCGTCACCGCTTCCCCACCTCGGCGATCGCCGTGCTCACCACGGAAAAGTCGTGGGCAGAGCTCGCAGCAAGCTCGGCCACGATCACCGAGTTCTGCATCCCGCGCGCCGATCAGTGATCAGCGGTTCCTGAGGTACAGGTAGCCGGCACCGCCTGCTGCGATCAACAGGATCAGTGCTGCGGGAAACCCGAGCAGCCACCACACCAGCGCCAGCACCACCAACGCCGGTGCCGCGGCGATCAACGCGATGCCGGGATTCTCTCGAACCGTCTCCAGCGCGGACTGTGCATGCACTCTGTCGATCTTCTTGCCTGCCATGGCGGACTCCCTGTTTCGTATGTCCCGTTTGCGTACTTCCACTGTAGGCGCACCGACAGCAGCTACCCGCGGTCGACGACGGCAATCGTGGCTGTGGACGAATACACCAGACGGTCGCCGGATTCGATCACCCACGATGCCAGGTACCGATTCGTTGCATAGGGGTCCGGCGTCGGCTCGATCTCCAACCGCCGACGTGTCGTACCGTCTTCCAACGCGATCGATTCCACGGTACCGCCGACGGTGGAATACGCGAGACCGTCGGCGTACGCCGTGATCGGGTAGTAGTCATCGGGATCGTTCTCCCACCGAACCGAACCGGTTCTCAGATCCAATGCCGTCACATGAGCTGTTCCGGGAGCACGTGCGATCACCACATCCCCGACGACAGCTACGCCATTGGTCGACGCCAACAGCGGGCTCGACCAGAGAAACTCTCCGGTCGTCCGATCGAACGCACTGTCACCGACGACCATCGGCAGCGACAGGTCCGTTGGATCGTCGATCTCGAGAAAGGGATACACCGGCAACGGAGATCTGGCGACAGTTCGACCATCCGAGGCGAGCGCGACGGTACCGGCGTACGTCTGAGACTGTGTACACACCGCCTCGGTCATGATCACCAGTGCCGGTTGCACCCGAAAAGGTTGCGACACGCAACTGTCGGGATAACCCCGGTACCACGTGATCGATCCGGTGACCGAGTCGAATCCTATTGCCGTCGGACCGAACCGGCCCAGGCCGTAGCTTCCGTCGATGGTGATGACCGGCCCCGGCATACCCGCGTAAATGGCCTCGCCGGGAAATTCGGTGACCCAATCGCGCCCGACATCGTCCACAGATCCCTTGCCGAGCTGCGGCGTTCCCTCGTAACCTGCTTGCGTGACAGTAGAACTGATCGAGTAGAGCGAGAACCCGTCGGTTCCCACCGCGAACACACGTTGCGGCACACGAACAGAACGACCAGCACCGGTCGTGGTGTCCACCGTGACGATCGTCGATTCCGGATTCTCCGACTCGGTGCTGGAGAGGCAGACGAGGTATCCCGACAAAGGCCGGTCGGCACAGGAGTCCACCCGGAGATCGTCTCGCCGCCATAGTGTGGATCCATCCGTTGCGTCGAGGCCCACCATCGCGGGAGCGTCGAAATTCCCGGTAGCAGGATCCGGCAGACCCACCGACGCGACATACACCCCGCCCGCATCGATGAATCTCGCTGCGCTGGGGTTGAGCCGTCCGCCTGCACCAGGATCACGAAACTGCGCGAATTCGCGGCCGTAGACGGCCTCTGCAGATCTGGACCACTGGACTTCCGGCGCACGCGGAACCGTCGGCGGAGCTGTGGTCGTCCATGCGGGGGCAGTCGCGATTGCCGGGTCGTCGTCCTGCGCGACAACGATCACCGCAGCGACGACAGTCGCCAACGCCACGGCTCCCGCTGTCCACACCGGCCATCGGGTGCTCACAGGTCCAGGCCCGGTGCCGTCGCGATGGACTCGAGATTGCCGACCGTGACGAGCTCGCCCGCCGATGTCGACGAGATGCGGACACGAGTGCCCGACGGCCGGGTCACAGTCACGGTCCTGACGCCGCGCTTCGATCTCTCGGACATCGATCCGTCGGGCAGGCGCACGGTGTCGACCGAGCGATCAGCCGTCGGGTCATATGCGTCGGGAATTTCCGGGAGCGGCTGTCCACCCGTGATCGCTACGGTCACAACACCTTCCGATCCTGGCGTCAGAATTGTTCCGGCTGCACACAACGAGTCGTGGGACAACGAACTCCGTTGCATCGGTGCCAGCGGCTGCTCGAGCACGATCACGGCCCGAAGCGCGCGGATTCGAGCCTGGTCCAGAGCGCGACCGATACGGTCTGCGTCGGCGCGAGTCACAACTGGTCCATCCTGCGACCCAACTCGCTTGTCACACGGCAGAGGAGGGGGTCGGGTTCCGTCCGGCACCGCTGCATCGATTCGCAGCTCGCTCGACGACACCAGGGAGATCAGGTCGTTCATGGACACTGCTTCGTCCGAAGACACGAACTGGCTTGCGTTGGCCTGCAACGTCGTTCCATCGGATGCGTATGCAGTCGCCGTCCTGACCACCGCTGTTCTATCACCGTCTTCGCCGGTGGACTCCTTCGTGTCCACGACCGTACCGTCGGCCGCGACCTGCCTGCGGTCGAGACTGCCACCGACACAGGGCGGTACACCGGCAGTCGACTTCGAGATCGTCACCGTCACGTCGGCACCCCTGCCGTTGCGAATCAGCAACCCGGCGGCAGTGGAGCTCGCGAACATCGACAGATCATCCGTCGGCCCATCGCCGACAGAGCTATCGGACGTGGGACCTTGGACAGGACCGAATCGAAACGCGGATTCGGCACCGAACGCGAACGTACCGGGTGTTGCGAACTCGACGGCGGTCTCGGCCGGCAACGCAGAAACAAGCGCATCGGACAGCGCAGTAGCTTTGCGCCCGGAGAACCATGGATAACGGGGGTCGTCGTAGCGTCCTCCCTCGAGGCGGAAGTACGCCCCTGAGAATTCCCCGGACTCGGGAACGACGACGGCATCACACCCCGGAATCGTGGTCGACGACTCACCCTGGTCGTAGTTCGACGCGCTGAACCCGCTCGACGCAGGCGTATCCGGCAACGCGACGTCCGCAGGACCGGACGCGCGTGACTCCACCACGATCACTCCTGCCGCAACCACAGCGACAGCGACGAAGACCCAGAAAATCTTCGGTTGACGCCCGAGCGCTCCGAGGTGCAACGCGCCGAGGTCTATCACGGCGACGAGCCTAGCCTGCCGATCGCCCGACTCGACGCTCCACGACTTTCGGTGGAGCTATCGGCTTTCGGTCGAGCTGCGACTTTCGGTGGAGCGCAGTGTCGTACCTTCGGCCGAACCACCAGCTAGGACGCCTCCGCGGGGGTATCGGGTGCACGTCGACTGCGGTGAGATCGGTCCATGGACAATCCGATTCTGCTCACCATCGCGATCTGCGAGATCGGCTTCTGGGTTCTGGTGATCGGCGGCCTGTGCCTGCGCTACCTGGCACGCATGCGACGCGCCAGCACCATCACACTCGCCCTGCTCCCGGTCCTCGACCTCGTCTTGATTGCGGCGGTGGCGCTCGATCTGCACCGGGGCGGAGACGTCGAATTCGCTCACCGCCTCGCCGGCATCTACCTCGGCTGGACCGTCGTGTTCGCGCACTCCACTGTCGCCTGGCTCGACGTACGCTTCGCACACCGATTCGCCGGTGGGCCCGCACCGGTCAAGGCCCCGAAGACCGGTCCGCAGGCCTACCGCAACGAGATCCACGGATTCGTGAAGTGGCTGGTCGCCGCCACCATCGCACTGGTGATCACCTACGGCCTCGCGTACACCGTGGCAGACTCGGAGCAGGCAGCGGCACTGAAGACCGTGATCCAGCCACTCGGCGTCATCACGTTCTTCTGGTTCGTCACCGGACCGCTGTGGGTGGCCGGCAAGCACAACTCGAGCTCGAAAGATGGGGCAGGAGAACGGAGTCGACTCTGATGGTGGCTGGTTCCAAGACACTGCGCAGGTTTCGACCGGCATGGCGACCGCGAAATCCCGTGGTGCTGCCGCTCGAAATGCTCCTGGCCACGCTCGTCTACGCCGGATTCCAACTCTCCACCGGCATGGTCGGTGACACCAGAGACGAACTCGTCCGCAGCCCGACCCTGATCGCAGTGGGTATCGCTGCCCTGCTGGCGATGACCGTCGCGACGTGTGTGCGCCGATCGTTTCCCGTCGTGTCGTACCTGTCGGTGGTTGCGATCAGCGTCGCGCTGATTCTCGTTCTGCCGGACCGCACCCTCGGATTCACCCCGCTGTACTGGTTTGCGATCGCCGCGTTGGCAATTCGAGTGACCGGGCCACGCCTGTTCGCTCCCCTCGCCATCGGCCTCATCCTCGAGATCGTCGTCAGCGTCGACACACGGCTTTCCTTTCCCGATGCCGCAGCCGGACCCGGTGGCACGTTCGGGGTGGTGGCCGAGCAGGTCGTGAACCTCGCCATCAACTACACGGTGCTCATCGCTCTGGGTAAGTACATCGCACGGAACAGAGCCCAGGAGCTCGAGAGCGAGGCCGCCCTCCGCCGAGCCGAGATCGAACACCGCCAGCAGCTCGACGCGGCGCTGGACAACGAGAGAAAAGCCATGGCACGCGAACTCCACGACGTCGCGGCTCACCACCTGACCGGCATGCTCATCCAAGCCAAAGCATCGAAGACCCTCATCCAGAGAAACCCCGAGCAGGCACGCGAACTACTCACCGGCGCAATCGGACACGGCCAGCGCACCCTCGACAGCCTGCGCCAGATCGTCGGCATCCTGCGACCGAGCGACACGGCCTACAGCTTCGACACCGACCTCAGCTTCGACACCGACACTGCACCGCAACCGATGATCTCCGACATCGCCGAACTGATCGAACAGTCTCGACTCTCTTTCGAGCGCGTCGAGACGAGCATCGTGGCAGACAATGAAGATACCGACAGCGCCGTGCAACTGACGTGCTACCGCGTCGTTCAGGAAGCGTTGTCCAATGCCCGAGTCCATGCGCAGAACTGCGTTGTGCGCGTGCAGGTGACCGTGGGTTCGTCGGCCGTCGAGGTAACCGTCACCAACACGATGCCGTCGAATGGGACAGAGCAGCGCGAGTCCACAGGACAGGGATTCGGTATTCCGGGAATGCGGGAGCGGGCCGCTCTACTCGGCGGGACCCTCGACGCCGGATTTTCCGACGACCGAACGACGTGGACCGTGCACGCTCGATTGCCCGTCGGCGGAAAGATCTCTCGGGCGCAGGAGGTGCCGGCATGATCACCGTTCTGATCGCGGACGATCAGCCCGTGGTTCGACAGGGGTTCGAGCTGTTCCTGGCGGGCCATCCCGACATCGAAGTGGTCGGCCACGCGAGCTCGGGAAAGCATGCCGTACAACAGGTATCGACCCTGAAACCGGACGTCGTGCTGATGGACATCAGGATGCCGAACGGCGATGGGCTGACCGCAACGCGCGAGATACTGGCGCAGTTCGACAGCGCTCGCGTCATCGTCGTCACCACGTTCGACCTCGACGAGTACGTGTTCGCGGCTCTCGACGCCGGGGCGTCGGGCTTCCTGCTCAAGGACACCGATCCCGACGAACTCGCCGACGCGGTGGTCACCGTCGCCGGCGGCGGAGCAGTGCTCTCTCCTCGACTGACCCCGTGCCTGATGACCGAGTTCGCCCGCCGCGGCGCGCCGAGTCGGCCCAACTCCGTTCCGCCGCAACACGACCTGAGTCTGCGAGAAATGGAAGTGGTGCAACTACTGGCGCAGGGCCTGGGCAACAACGAGATCGCGCGGGAACTGCAACTCGAACAGAGCACGGTGAAGACCCACATCGGTAACATCTGCCGCAAACTCGACGTCAACACCCGAGTGCACGTGGTGATCTGGGCCTACCGCAACGGCCTCGTGAGCAGCCGGTAGAGCTAAGCTGCCTTTCGCTCCTCGTCATCGGCAGTCTCATCGGCGCGCTCGACCAGCGAGGCAGAGTGGTCGGTGTACTGGAAGTGCGGTCGCTTGTCGCCGATGTACGACGTCATCCACGACACCACCGCGACGTAGCGGTTTCGGAAGCCGACCAGGTACATCAGGTGCACCGCGAGCCACATGAGCCAGGCGATCGGGCCCGACATGTCGACCTTACCGAACAGCCGCGCCACCGCACTGAACCGGCCGACGATCGACATGCTGCCCTTGTCGGTGTACTCGAACGGCGTTCCCGCGTCGACCTTTCCGATGATCATCTTCGCCACGTGCCTGCCCTGCTGCATCGCCACCGGCGACTGTCCGGGGAGCTTGTGCAGCGACGTCACGTCGCCGATCGCGTAGATGTCCTTCGCCGAGCCGACCGTCAGATCGTCGTGCACGAGAAGGCGTCCGGCACGGTCGGTCTCGCACCCGGTGCGCTCGGCGATCGTGGCCGCGAGATCGCTGGCCTGAACACCGGCCGACCAGATGACAGTCTTGGCCGGGTAGGTACGCGAGGTCTTGGTGTCGACATCCTGCACCGTGACGACGTCGTCGGCGATGTCGGTGACCATGGCTCCGGTGACGACGTCGACGCCGGACTTCTCGAGCTTCGTGCGGGCGTACGCGCTGAGCTTGCCGCCGAACGCGGGCAGAACTTCCTTGACTCCGTCGACAAGGGTGACCGTGACGTCGCTCGGGTCGATGTCGGGGAACGAGCCGGCGAAATAGCGGTGCGCGAGATCCCTGATCTGGCCGGCCAATTCGACACCCGTCGCGCCTGCACCGACAACGACGAAGCTCAGCAATTCCTTGCGAGCAGCCGAATCTGTTGTCAGGTGCGCAGTTTCGTAGCAACTCAGGATCTGCTCACGCAGAGCGATCGCGTCGTCGACGGTCTTGAGCGCGAACGTGCGGTCCTTGAACTCGTCACGCCCGAAGTACGCCTGCGTGGCACCCGTGGCGACGATCAATCGACCGAAGCCGATGGTGTGGCTCTGTCCGGCACCGATGTAGGTGACCTGGTGATTTTCAGGATCGACATCGACGACGCGTCCGAGACGCACGTCGGCCGAGTCGTACTGCGCGAGGATGCGCCTGATCGGAGGGGCGATCTCACCCGTCGAGAGCATTCCGGTGGCGGCCTGGTAGAGCAGCGGCTGAAAGAGGTGTTCGGTAGTGCTGGAGATCAGCGAGAACGTCACACCGGCCTTGCCCAGAGACTTGGCGGCAGCCAATGCTCCGAATCCCGATCCCACGATGACGACGTCGTACGTTTGCACAGCACTTTCCTTTTCGGCTCGAGTCTTTTCCTCTACGAAGAACTACCTCCATGAAACTCCGACCGCGATGCTCTATCAACGCGGAAGTTGAAATAGCATCTATGAGCAGAACTCATGATTGGATGGCTACATGGAACTGCGGCAGCTGAAGTACTTCCTCGCGGTCGGCGAGGAACTGAACTTCTCACGCGCTGCCGAGCGCTGCTACGTCTCGCAATCGGCGATCAGCCTGCAGATCTCCAAGCTGGAACGAGAAATCGGTGAGCCGCTGTTCGAGCGGACCTCTCGTACCGTTCGATTGACCGTTGTCGGAGCACAATTGGTCTCCATCGCCCGGCACATGGTGGAGCTAGAGCAGGCCGCCCTGGCGCTGACGACGCGCAAGCGGAATCAGCTGCGCCTGACCGGAAACATGACGTTCGCGGCCAACGCAATCTCCGCCATCGTCGCGGTCCGTGAGCGTCATCCCGACGCCGAGATCGACTTCGTCCTGAAACGATTCGCAGAACAGATCGAAGCGGTGACGTCCGGCGACTGCCAGGTAGCGCTGATCCGCGGCAGCGTCGAACGCTCCGGTCTGCACGTGACCGAACTGTGGACCGAGGACCTCGTCGTCGTACTCCCCGAGGGTCATCCTCTGGCGGGTGAGGACAACCCCAGCCTGAGCCAGCTCGCCGGCTACCCCCTGCTACTTCCCAAACGGAGCGAGCAGATCCTGCTGCACCGGGTGATCGAACGCGAGATGAAGCGCAGCGGACTTCCGTTGAGCTTCGGCCCACCCGTGGCGTCCGATCACACCGCCAGCGCCGAACTCCTCAAGAACCCGCAGTGCTGGTCCATCCTGTACGCCAGCACCGCCGACAGCACCCCCAAGACCGGCCTGGTCTTCCGCACCGAGGCCGACCGCAGGCTGCGGCTCCCGGTCTCGGCCGTCGTCGACGCGACCGTGCCCGCCACCGACATCCAGCGCGACCTCGTAGCAGCCCTGGCTGCGACAGCACCTGTTCAGCCCGCCACCCCTGCGAGCTGAGCGAACGCGGCATCGGCGTCGAACAATTCGGCACGATCGTATGTGGACGTCGAGGCCATGATCTCGTTCGCGCCGGTGCGCTCGATCACCTCCTCGAGCCTCGGGCGGACCTGCCCGGTCGTGCCGAGGATGCTCGACGCCAACGACGCCTCGATTCTGTCGCGTGTCTGCGGCGTCCACTGCGATTGATCGATCGCAGACGCTCGTTCCAGTGCCGGGAACTCGCCCTCACGCCTGGACCTGGCCATTGCCCACGCCTCCGGCACGGCCAACCTACGCGCGTCCTCGGCGTCGGCTGCAATCGTCACGTCGAGCGAGATGATCACGTACGGTTCGGGATTAGAGGCCGTGGACCTAAAGTGCTTGCGATACAACGCCAACGGATCGTCCTTCTGCAGCACCGGTCCACCGACGACCACCGGAAGCCCGGCGCGAGCGGCCACCTCGAGACCGGCTCCGGTGGCGAGGACGAACACCGGTGGAGCAGCGGTGGCAGGGCGGGCCGTCACCGGTGCCGAACCGTCCAGATACGAACGCAATTCGGCGATGTCGGACTCGAACGTGTCGGGCGCGTCACGGTCTCGGCGCAATGCTGCGCGGACCGGTTCGGTGAATCCGAGGGAGCGGCCGACACCGAGGTCGATTCGGCCGGGAAAGAGGGACTCCAACATCAGGAACTGCTCGGCCACGACCAGGGGCTGATGATTGGGCAGCATCACCCCGCCGGATCCGACGCGAATGCGGGAAGTGCGCGACGCCACCGCGGCAGCAAGTACCGCGGGAGCACCCGACGCGATACCGGGAACGCCGTGATGCTCGGCCACCCAGAACCGGTGCAGTCCGATCTTCTCCGCATGTACCGCTCGTTCGACGGTATGCCGCAGCGCCGAGGCGTCGTCCATTCCGGATCGAGTGCGGGATCTGTCGAGCAGTGAGAAGAACACGGATATGTCAACCGACGAGGCGTCGGGCATATTTCTCGAAGTGTTCGTTCATAGCGGACCGAATGTGTCCGCAAAAGCGCTCACCATTGCTCCATGAACCTCACCATGAAGATCGAACTCGTCACCCTGGCCGTCACCGACGTCGATCGCGCCAAGGACTTCTATGTCTCGATCGGCTTCCACGCTGACCATGACGCACGGCCGTGGGACGGCATCCGGTACGTCCAACTCACTCCCCCGGGCTCGGCGTGCTCCATCGCGATCGGCGAGGGCATCACCGACGCCGAGCCGGGCAAGGGAGCGGGGATTCTGATGGTCGTGGACAACGTCCAGGAGGCCCACGAGCACCTCACGTCGTCGGGTCTGACCATCGATCCGCCCAAGGACGAGGGCTGGGGCACGTTCGTGTACTTCGCCGACCCCGACGGAAACAAGTGGTCGGTGCAGCAGTTGCCCGCACAGCCCTAGTGGGGACCGAAGGCAAGCCGAGCCAGGATGCCGCGGTGGTCGGAACCGGTGATCGTCACCGCCTCGACCGATCGAACCGCCATGTCCGCCACCAGAACATGGTCGATGGCGATGACGGGTGGGTACCAGGTGTGCGCCGGATACGTCCTGAGCATGCCGGCTCCCGTGGCCACCGCGGCATCGACGAACCGGCCGTCCTGTAGATCTCGGTACCGCCGATGATCCTGCGTCGCGTTGAAGTCGCCGGCCACCACCACGGGACCGTCGTCGACGGGGATCTTGGCCAGCAGTTGACGCAGCAGCGCGAGCTCGCGAACCCATTCGGACGGCTCCCGCGGCCACGGCGGCACCGGGTGAACCGCGAACACCAGAGGCCGACCCGGCATCTCCACCCGTGCAGAGAGCAATTCGGTCACAAAACCGTCGTGCCGCTGCTCGTCGACGAGCGGGAAGCGGCTGTAGATGCCGGTACCTTCGCCGCCGGGGGCGGCGCTGACGTACGCGTGCGGCAACGAGCCGGACAGTCTCGGGCGAAGACGGGCCTCTGCCTCGGGCGTCAGTTCTACGAGGGTGAGCACGTCCGGGCGGTGTTGCTCGACCAGCGCAACCAACGCGTCGAGATCGGCCTGTCCCAGCCAGATGTTGGCGTGCAGGACCGTCAGAGTCGGTGCCTCGGTCGTCGTCCGGGAGCGGTGCCTGTGTAGTGGACGGTGCCTCTGCAGCGGCAGCTGCGTTGCGATGGCACCCGTCAGTACAGCCGCCCCCGCAGCCAGCCCCCACCACCCGAACGCCACGGCCGCGAGTGCAGCGCCGGGCACCGCGGCGAGCATGAGGACATGTGCCAAAGACGCGGCAACGAGCATCGCCTGCCCCCGCGCGTCGACGAGGTGCGCCACGATGCCGAGTACCGCTGCGAAGAGCAGTAACAGGGCCAGCGATGCCGAAACCATGAGCGGAAGTCTTACAGGCAAACCTGAGGCCGAGCTGGGAAGCATCCTCGAGACCGACCGAACTGTTCGCTTTCTCGCCGCAAACACGACAGAATCGACAACGCTGTCCGTGAGTCAAGTAGGGGGACTTTCCGTGAACCGAAGGCAACTGCTGCGGTTGGCCGCTGCCGGAATGCTCGGCGCTGCCGCCGCTCCGGTCCTGAACTCGGCCGGAATGCCGGGCTCCGCCACAGCGGGCGCGCTGCCGATCGGTGCCGAACGCATCCGAGCACTGGTTCCCGAGCTGTTCGCCGACCCCCCGCGCCCACCGGACCACTCACCCGTGATCGTCATCGGCTCCGGCTTCGGTGCCAGCGCCGCCGCCCTCCGCATGGCGCAGGCCGGCACCCAGGTCACAGTCCTCGAACGCGGACTGCGCTGGCCACGTGATCCGTGGCGCGAGATCTTCACCGCCGACATGACCGCCGACGGACGCGGACTGTGGCAGCAGAGCTCCTTCACCAACATCACCGGCATGCCCGTCGGGCCGGTCGACCTGTTCGGCGGCGTCCTCGACACCACCCGCTACGAGAACCTCTCCGTCTGGCGCGGCGCTGCCGTCGGCGGCGGCTCGATCGTCTACACCGGCGTCACCATCGCCCCGGACAAGAAGTTCTTCGACCTCTCCTTCGGCGGACGACTGAACTACGACGAGATGGCCGCCACCTGGTACCCCAAGGCGCGCTCGATGCTCCGGCCGTCGGCGATGCCCGAGGACGTCTACAACAGCCCGAACTTCGCACACTCACGCACCTGGGACGACCACGCCCGGCGGGCCGGCTTCACCCCGCAGGCAGTGGACGGCAACTGGAACTGGAATGTCGTCCGCGACGAGATCGGCGGCCGCTCGAGGCCGTCCGCGACCGTCGGCGCGAGCACCTTCGGCAACTCCAACGGTGCCAAGCACGACCTGACCCAGAACTACATCCCCCAGGCCGAGGCCACCGGCAACGCGACGGTATGTCACAGCCATCGCGTCGCGGCGATCGGCACCGAATCCGGCGGCCGCTACCGCGTCGAGATCGAACGCCTCGACCCGTTCGGCAACGTACTCGAGACACGCACACTCACCTGCGACACCCTCGTCCTCGGAGCGGGGTCCATCGGCACCACCGAGCTGCTGATGCGCGCCCGCAGCACCGGTGCGCTGGCGAACCTCAACGAATTCGTCGGCACCGGATGGGGCACCAACGGCGACGCGTCGATGACGCGGTCACTGGGGCCGATGTCGGCCGGACCGCAGGGTGCGCCGTGCGCGTCCCGCATCGTCGACGACTCAGGACTGCCACTGACCGTCGAGAACTGGTACGTGCCGGGCGTTCCGGTGAATCTCGGTTTCATCGGCTCCCTCGGTATGACCATCGATCCCCTGCGTGGAAACTTCGGATTCGATTCCGCCACAGACACGTTGACCCTGAACTGGCCGAAGGGTGGCAGCCGCGACACCGTGGAAGCCCTACGCGCAGTGCAGAATCGGATGGCTCAGGCCGGCGGTACCGTCGTCGCAGCCGAACCGTTCACCCGCGACGTCGACGACACCTTCACCGCCCACCCACTCGGCGGCGCGGTACTGGGCGACGCCACCGACAGCTACGGGCGGGTGAAGGGTCACCCCGGGCTCTACGTCGTCGACGGTGCCCTGATCCCCGGTAGCACCGGAGCCGCCAACCCGTCGCTCACCATCACCGCGTTGGCCGAACGCAACGTCGCGCAGATCATCGCCGACGGTCGCTGACCGTCCGAAGTGGGTAGACCCGCGCCGAACGGGTAGCCCACAGGTATGCCCGTCAACGACCCGACCGAACGCACCATCGCCGACCGCGACGTCGAAAAGCGCTGGAACGACCCCGGTGCCCTTCGTAAGGCTGCGGGATACTGCGCAGGTGTGGTGGCGGTGGCTGCCGCCCTGACCGCGGTGTTCCTGCTCGTCGACCGCTCCAGTCCTGTGTTGGCCGCGTCGGTGCCTGCGGTGTGCTTCCTCGGCGGGATCGGAGCTCTGACGTTGGGATACAAGTCGTACCGAGCCGGTGGCACGTGGCCGATCTGGCAGGGCGCGGCATGGTTCCTGTTCACCGTGATGCTGCTCGGCCTGGCGATGCCGATGTTCGCCATCCGTCAGTGACCGTCGGCGTCAACCCAGCTGAATCTCGGGGCGGCCTTCGGGGACGGTGACGGTTGCGGCGGTGCGCACCGGCTTGCCCGGCGTCGACACCGCATCGAGAACCCTCACTTCCGAATGCCATTCGGTGTTCGTCAGCGTGCTGCGGAGATAGCCGCGACGAGCATTGCCGTACTTGACGTGCGGTGAGGCCTCGGCGATAGCCGCCCCGGCGGCGTCGACATCGGCACCGTCCTTGCCCGACGCGATCGACGTGGCCGCGATCTCCACACCTTGGATCGGCGACACCTGATCCTGGTAGTCGCGTCGCAATTCCGACACGATCGTGCGATGAATGTCGCCGACGATCGACGCGACGTTCTTCGTGCCACGATCCCTGGCCCCGTCCAGAATTCGGTGCCGCGACGCCTCGTATCCGCTCCACGGATCCATCCCGACCTTGCGATCGCCGCCGAGCCCACGAGCCAAGTCCGAGATGACCGTCTGATGCGCCAGGAAGTTCCACGTCGACGGCGATGCGAACCCGTCGAGAATCCACTTCTCCTGCGCTGCACCGGTTATGGTGCGCGACGGATCGGCCGTCTCCGCGTCCTGCGCATGCTCGCCGTCCCCGTGCGCCTGATCGCTGCGGTACTGCCGTGTGTCCAGCACCGAGAAGTCCACCAGATCGCCGAACGAGAACCGGCGATAGACCGTCATGTCCGGTCCGACGGGCTTCAGATTCGCCCGAACCGGGGTGTTCTCCCACCACGCCTTGAACGCATCGGCTCTGCGCAACAGGAACTCTCGCGGATCGTCGTCGTCCTGACTGATCTGCGAGGCCCAGTTGTTGTCCACCTCGTGATCGTCGAACGTCGAGACGAACGGTGCCGACGCATGGGCCGCGGCGAGGTTCTCGTCCGCCTTGTACAAGGCATACCGGTCTCGATAGTCGCTAAGCACCATGGTTTCTCGGGCAGCCGACTCGGTACGCGGCTCACCCTTCCGAGCACCCTCGTCCTTGATCGCGTACTCGTAGATGTAGTCGCCCAGAAAGAACACCACATCGAGATTCGACGCCGCCAGGTCCTGGTATGCGCCGAAGTAGCCGTCCTCCCATTTCTGGCACGACGCCCAGGCGAAATCGAGCCTGCTCAGCGGCTGCCCCACTGCCGGTGCGGTTTTGGTGCGGCCGACCGAGCTGGAGTGCGGTCCGACGAGGAACCGATAGAAGTATTCACGAGCGGGCTCCAGACCTCGGACGTCGACATGAATGGACCAGCCGTCGAACTCGGTGGCAAGCTCGACGCCCTCGCGGGTGATGTTCGCGAATCGCTCGTCCGCGGCGATCTGCCACCGCACCGGCACGACGCCAGGAGTCATTCCGCCCAGTGGCGCAAAGGGATCGGTGGCGAGTCTGGTCCACAACACCACCGAATCGGGCAGTGGATCGCCGGACGCCACGCCGAGGCGGAACGGGTAATCGGGCGTCACCACGGATTGGGCCTGCGCCGTGGTCCCTGCGAGTCCCGGAGTGAACGCCAACGCCCCCACCAGCGCACTCCACGTCAGAAACTGTCGACGTGTGGCCCCCGCTCGCATGGAGATGTCCTGACCGAACCGTATCTCGTTACCCCGTCTCACCATCCTTCGAGGCTGTCGCGCCCGAACGAACTGTGCGCGTCGTCGATCGAAAGGGCACATGAACACGAATTTTCCATTCGATTCAGGACCTGAATCGTCCGCAATCACGGCAAAACTCGAACGCATGACTAACACCGACCGCACAGGCTCCCAAATCGACCACCTCAACATCGGCGTCGCCGATCTTGCCGCCAGCGCCGAGTTCTACGGTGCTGTACTGAAACCACTGGGGATCAGTGAAATCATGCGGGTACCGCACACCCCCGAGGCCAACCAACTCGCCATGATCGCGTTCGGCTGGGCGCAGGTGAAGCCCTTCTTCTGGATCGTCGACGCACCGGGTTCGGCCATCGGACCGCACACCCATCTCGCCTTCAGCGCCCCGGATCGCGCCACCGTCGATGCCTTCCACGCGGCAGCACTCTCGGCAGGAGCGATCGAGCTCAGGGCTCCAGGGCTGCAGTCGGAATACCACGCCACGTACTACGGATCATTCGTCCGCGATCTCAACGGCATCGACCTCGAGGCCGTCTGCCATCACGGATGATTCGACGAACGCCTTCTCAGTCGGTCAGCTACTGCCGAACATCGGCGGCAGGGCGGGAATCGGCGAGACAGGATATGCAGCAACGTTCATGACGACAGTGCCGTCGCAGTATCCGCCGAAGATCGTGGTGGTCCACACGCCCTCGAAGCTGCCATCGGGCTGCGGGGTGTAGTAGGCCACCGAGTGCGCGTCGTTGTATTCCTTGGGATTTCCTTCACCCTTCCAGCAGTCCCACACCCAGTCGTACGTGTGCACCCAACTCGTTCCGTCCCAGACGTAGTCGATCGGGCGGTTCTGGAGGGACTCGTTCGCCGGGGGTGGACCGGCGACGACGGAGGCAACACAGTCTCCGTCGACGCAATCGGTGGCAAAGGTGTAGACGTCGGAGAAATCCGGTTCTCGTTGCGACGCCGCCGCGCTGGTGCCGGTCTTGCTCGCCGCGAACCGCATCAGCGAATAATCACCCGACCACGAAGGATCGTCACCGGGTGCCGCTCCGGCCGGCAGCGCTCCCGCGAGAATCCACGCCATGACCATCACAAGCACAAGCACAGTCTTTCGCATAGGAGGACGGTAGCGGCTGAGACCCCGCAACGAGCCCGAGACGGCGAAAGTCCGCCCGCCCGGTGGGCCATTCAGGCCTGAACAACCCACACCAGATTGCCGTCGGGATCACGCAGCACGAACATCGGCGGCGCACCGTCCTCCGTCCCGGACAATGCGTCCATGTCGACACCGCCGATCGCGGCCAGTCGCGCGTGTTCCGCCTCGACGTCGGGAGTTTCGACACCGATCGACGACCCGCCGGGCGAGTCACCCATCGGCGGATTCAGGGCCAGGCGTGCCGTCGAACCGGGCGGTGCCACCTCGACCCACCGATACTCGCCCTCGGGGCCGAAACGCGTATCGTCGCGCAGCTCGAAACCGAGAACGCGTGAATAGAACTCGAGCGCGGCGTCCTGGTCTGCGACGGTGAACATGGCCACGCCGATGTTCACGATGGTGCTGGATGATTGATCGGTCATGCCGGTACCGACTCGAGGCGCATCGAAAACTCACCGCGCACCCCAGATATACAACAAAGCCCCGCACCGACCGAAGTCGATGCGGGGCTTTGTCTGCTGGCTCTGTCGTCGTGAGCGGAAACTCGTAGTGGGCTACGAGTTTCTGCTCACATGCGACGAAGTCGCTCTAGCGGTATTCGTTGGAGAAACCGTAGTCGTCGAGCGGCACTGCAGCGCCGGTTCCCTGGCCGAAGCCGTCCGGGCTGTAGTACTGATCGTCGTACGACGGCACCGCGTATGCGGCGGCACGCGCCTCTTCGGTCGGCTGCACCGTGATGTTCCGGTACCGGTTGATGCCGGTACCAGCCGGGATGAGCTTACCGATGATGACGTTCTCCTTGAGACCTATGAGCTTGTCGCTACGGCAGTTGATCGCCGCATCGGTGAGCACACGAGTGGTCTCCTGGAAGGACGCTGCCGACAGCCACGAGTCGGTGGCCAGCGACGCCTTGGTGATACCCATCAGGACCGGACGTCCGGCTGCGGGCTCGCCACCCTCGGAGACGACGCGACGGTTGCTCGACTCGAATTCGCTGCGCTCGGTGAGTGAACCGGGCAGGAACTCGGTGGAGCCGCTGTCGATGATCGTCACGCGACGGAGCATCTGGCGAACGATCGTCTCGATGTGCTTGTCGTGAATCGACACACCCTGCGACCGGTACACCTCCTGGACCTCGTTGACGAGGTGGATCTGCACCTGACGGGGACCCATCACACGCAGGACCTCGTGCGGATCGGCAGCACCTTCCATGAGCTGCTGGCCGACCTCGACGTGGTCACCGTCCGCCAAGAGGCGCTCGGTGCCGTCGTCGTGCTTGAAGACGCGCAGACGTTGACGCTTGGAGAGCTTGTCGTAGACAACCTCTTCGCCGCCGTCGTCCGGAACGATGGTGATCTTGTAGAAACGATCGCCGTCCTCGAGCTGGATGCGTCCCGACACGTCCGCGATCGGAGCCTTGCCCTTCGGCACACGTGCCTCGAACAGCTCCTGCACGCGAGGCAGACCACCGGTGATGTCATCTCCGGCGACACCACCCTGGTGGAAGGTACGCATGGTCAGCTGGGTTCCGGGCTCACCGATGGACTGTGCGGCAACGATACCGACGGCCTCACCGATGTCGACCAGCTTGCCGGTGGCCATCGAGCGGCCGTAGCAGGTGGCGCAGACGCCGGTTCCGGTGGTGCAGGTGAGCACCGAGCGAACCTTGACCGACGTGATGCCCGCAGCGAGCAGCGCGTCGATGGCCGGGTCACCGAGATCGTGTCCGCGAGCGACGATGACCGTGCCGTTCTCGTCGACAGCGTCGTTCGCCAACGTGCGGGCGTACGTGCTGGTCTCGACGTGAGCGTCGCGGATCATCTTGCCGTCGGCCGTCTTCTCGGCGATCGTCGTGACGATGCCGCGCTCGGTGCCACAGTCGGTTTCCCGAACGATGACATCCTGCGAGACGTCGACCAGACGACGCGTCAGGTAGCCCGAGTCGGCGGTACGAAGCGCCGTGTCGGCCAGACCCTTACGAGCACCGTGCGTGTTGATGAAGTACTCGAGAACCGTCAGGCCTTCCTTGAAGGAAGACTTGATCGGACGCGGGATGAACTCACCCTTCGGGTTCGTCACCAAGCCCTTCATGCCGGCGAGCGAGCGAACCTGAGTCATGTTTCCGGCTGCGCCGGACTTCACGATCATCGGGATCGGGTTGTCGTCGGGGAAGTGCGCCTCCATGGCCTTACCGACCTGCTCGGTCGCGTCCTGCCAGATCTTGACCAGTGCGGAGTTGCGCTCGACCTTGTCGAGTGCGCCACGCTGGTACTTCTTCTCGATCTGATCGGCCTGAGCCTCGAAGGTCTCCATGATCTGCGGCTTCTCCGGCGGCACGAGGACGTCGGAGATCGAGATGGTGACACCCGAACGCGTGGCCCAGTAGAAGCCTGCGTCCTTGAGCTTGTCGACGGTCTGCGCGACGACGATCATCGGGTAACGCTCGGCGAGATCGTTGATGATGGTCGACTGACGCTTCTTCGGCATCTGCTCGTTGACGAACGGGTAGTCCGCCGGAAGCAGCTCGTTGAAGAGCACCCGTCCCAGAGTGGTCTGTGCGGTCCATGCCTCGCCGCGGTTCCAGCCGTTCGGGAACAGCTCGTTCTCGATGTCACGCGGCGGGCGCTGCGTGGTGAGACGAACCCGAATCTGCGACTGCACCGTGAGCGATCCACGATCGACGGCCATCTGAGCCTCGGCCGGGGAGGAGTACGCCCCGAACTCGGCCGTGTCGGTCTTGGCGTCGGCGCGCTCGCCGACAGCACCGGCATCGAGACGCGTCAGGTGGTACAGACCCGTCACCATGTCCAGACGCGGCATGGCGAGCGGACGGCCCGATGCCGGCGAGAGGATGTTGTTCGACGACAGCATCAGCACGCGTGCCTCGGCCTGAGCCTCGGCGGACAGCGGGAGGTGGACAGCCATCTGGTCACCGTCGAAGTCGGCGTTGAACGCCTCACACACGAGCGGGTGCAGCTGAATGGCCTTGCCCTCGACGAGTTGCGGCTCGAACGCCTGGATGCCCAACCGGTGCAGGGTGGGTGCACGGTTCAGCAGCACGGGGTGCTCGGCGATGACCTCTTCGAGAACGTCCCACACCTGCGGACGCTGACGCTCGACCATGCGCTTGGCCGACTTGATGTTCTGCGCGTGGTTCAGATCCACCAGACGCTTCATCACGAACGGCTTGAACAGCTCGAGAGCCATCAGCTTCGGCAGACCGCACTGGTGCAGCTTGAGCTGCGGGCCGACCACGATGACCGAACGGCCCGAGTAGTCGACGCGCTTACCGAGGAGGTTCTGACGGAAACGACCCTGCTTGCCCTTGAGCAAGTCGGACAGCGACTTCAGCGGACGGTTACCCGGTCCGGTGACCGGACGTCCACGACGGCCGTTGTCGAACAGGGCGTCGACCGACTCCTGCAGCATCCGCTTCTCGTTGTTGACGATGATCTCGGGAGCACCGAGATCGATCAGACGCTTGAGGCGGTTGTTGCGGTTGATGACGCGGCGGTACAGATCGTTGAGGTCGGACGTCGCGAAACGTCCACCGTCGAGCTGCACCATCGGACGAAGCTCCGGCGGGATGACCGGGACAGCGTCCAGGACCATGCCCATCGGGGAGTTACGGCCGGCCTGGAACGCAGCGACGACCTTCAGACGCTTGAGCGCACGCAGCTTCTTCTGACCCTTGCCACTGCGGATGGTCTCGCGAAGAGACTCCGCCTCGGCGTCGATGTCGAAGGTCTGCATGAGCTTCTGGATCGACTCGGCACCCATGGCACCGGTGAAGTACTCGCCGTACCGGTCGATGAGCTCGCGGTAGATGAGCTCGTCGACGATGAGCTGCTTGGGAGCGAGCTTGGTGAACGTGGTCCAGATCTCTTCGAGACGATCGAGCTCACGCTGCGCGCGGTCACGGAGCTGGCGCATCTCGCGCTCGCCGCCGTCCTTGACCTTGCGGCGCACGTCGGACTTGGCACCCTCGGCTTCGAGCTCGGCGATGTCGGCTTCGAGCTTCTGCGCACGAGCCTCGAGATCGGCGTCGCGCTGATCTGCGACGGCCTTCTTCTCGACCTCCATCTCGGCCTCGAGCGTCGAGAGCTCGTTGTGACGGAGCTCGTCGTCGACCGTGGTGATGACGTAGGCAGCGAAGTAGATGATCTTCTCGAGATCCTTCGGAGCCAGGTCGAGCAGGTAGCCCAGACGCGACGGCACACCCTTGAAGTACCAGATGTGCGTGACCGGTGCGGCCAGTTCGATGTGGCCCATGCGCTCACGACGCACCTTGGCGCGAGTGACCTCGACGCCACAACGCTCACAGATGATGCCCTTGAAGCGGACGCGCTTGTACTTGCCGCAGTAGCACTCCCAGTCCCGAGTGGGGCCGAAGATCTTCTCGCAGAAGAGGCCGTCCTTCTCGGGCTTGAGCGTGCGGTAGTTGATGGTCTCCGGCTTCTTGACCTCGCCGTAGGACCACTGACGGATGTCGTCCGCAGTGGCAAGGCCAATGCGAAGTTCATCGAAGAAGTTGACGTCGAGCACGTAACTTCCTTTCCCCGTTATGGGTGTTGTGCTGGAAGAGCAAATGAGAAGAACGCCTCCGGGCCTGCAGTGACGCAGGCCCGGAGACCACTGAACTACTGAGCGAGGTCGTCGACCGTGGCAGCTTCGTTGCGGGAGAGGTTGATTCCCAGGTTGGCTGCGGCACGCTCGAGGTCTTCGTCGTCACCGTCGGCCATCGTGATGGCAGCGCCGTCCGAGGACAGCACCTCCACGTTGAGGCACAGCGACTGGAGCTCCTTGAGGAGCACCTTGAAGGACTCGGGGATACCGGGCTCGGGAATGTTCTCGCCCTTGACGATCGCCTCGTACACCTTCACGCGGCCGACAACGTCGTCCGACTTGATGGTGAGAAGCTCCTGCAGCGTGTACGCGGCACCGTAGGCCTGCATGGCCCAGCACTCCATCTCACCGAAGCGCTGTCCACCGAACTGGGCCTTACCACCGAGGGGCTGCTGCGTGATCATCGAGTACGGCCCGGTCGAACGAGCGTGGATCTTGTCGTCGACCAAGTGGTGCAGCTTGATGATGTACATGTAGCCCACCGACACCGGGTACGGGAACGGCTCGCCGGAGCGGCCGTCGAACAACGTGGCCTTACCGTCGGATCCGACCATCTGCTCGCCGTCGCGGTTGGGAATCGTGCTCTCCAGCAAGCCGGCGAGCTGATTCTCCTTGGCACCGTCGAACACCGGGGTGGCGATGTTGCTGTCGGCCGGAGCCGCCAACATCTCCTCGGGCAGACGCTCGGCCCAATCGGGCTTCGTGCCGTCCGCGGCGATCTGAACGTTCCAACCGGTCTTGCCGATCCAACCCAGGTGGGTTTCGAGGACCTGACCGATGTTCATACGACGCGGAACACCGTGGGTGTTGAGGATGATGTCGATCGGGGTGCCGTCGGGCAGGAACGGCATGTCCTCCTGCGGGAGGATCTTGCCGATGACGCCCTTGTTGCCGTGACGGCCGGCGAGCTTGTCGCCGTCCTGGATCTTGCGCTTCTGAGCCACGTAGACGCGGACCAGCTCGTTGACGCCGGGAGGCAGATCGTCGTCGTCGTCGCGCGAGAAGACGCGGATGCCGATGACCTTTCCGTTCTCGCCGTGCGGAACCTTGAGCGAGGTGTCGCGAACTTCGCGAGCCTTCTCACCGAAGATGGCGCGCAGCAGGCGCTCTTCGGGGGTCAGCTCGGTCTCGCCCTTCGGCGTGACCTTTCCGACCAACACGTCGCCGTCACGAACCTCGGCACCGATACGGATGATGCCGCGCTCGTCGAGGTCTGCGAGGACCTCGTCGGAGACGTTCGGGATGTCGCGAGTGATCTCCTCGGCACCGAGCTTGGTGTCGCGAGCATCGATCTCGTGCTCCTCGATGTGGATCGACGTGAGAACGTCCTCTTCCACGAGGCGCTGCGACAGGATGATCGCGTCCTCGTAGTTGTGGCCCTCCCACGGCATGATCGCCAGCAGCAGGTTCTTGCCGAGTGCCATCTCACCGTTCTCGGTGCAGGGGCCGTCGGCGAGGACCTGGCCGGTCTCGACGCGCTGTCCCTCGTCCACGATCGGACGCTGGTTGGCGCAGGTGCCCTGGTTGGAGCGCGCGAACTTACGCATCCGGTAGGTCTTGCGGGTTCCGTCGTCGGCCATGACCGTGACGTAATCGGCGGAGACCTCTTCGACGACACCGGTCTTCTCGGTGATGACGACGTCACCGGCGTCGACAGCTGCACGCAGCTCCATGCCGGTTCCGACGATCGGCGACTCGCTGCGAACCAGCGGGACGGCCTGACGCTGCATGTTCGCGCCCATCAGGGCACGGTTGGCATCGTCGTGCTCGAGGAACGGGATCATCGCGGTTGCGACGGACACCATTTGGCGCGGCGAGACGTCCATGTAGTCGATGTCGTCGGACGAGACGAACTCGACCTCTCCACCCTTACGACGGACGAGAATCTTGTCCTCGATGAAGTGACCCGAGTCGTCGACCGGAGAGTTCGCCTGCGCGAGCGTGTGGCGATCCTCCTCGTCGGCGGTCAGGTAATCGACATCGTCGGTGACCTTGCCGTCGACGACCTTGCGGTACGGGGTCTCGATGAACCCGAACGGGTTGACGCGTGCGTACACCGAGAGCGATCCGATCAGGCCGATGTTCGGGCCTTCCGGGGTCTCGATGGGGCACATGCGGCCGTAGTGCGAAGGGTGCACGTCGCGGACCTCTAGGCCGGCGCGCTCACGAGAGAGACCGCCGGGTCCCAGTGCCGACAGGCGACGCTTGTGCGTCAGACCCGACAGCGGGTTGTTCTGGTCCATGAACTGCGAGAGCTGGGACGTTCCGAAGAACTCCTTGATCGCAGCGACGACGGGACGGATGTTGATCAGGGTCTGCGGCGTGATCGCCTCGACGTCCTGAGTCGTCATACGTTCGCGCACGACGCGCTCCATGCGGGACAGGCCCACGCGGATCTGGTTCTGGATGAGCTCGCCGACGGTACGCAGACGACGGTTACCGAAGTGGTCGATGTCGTCGACCTCGACCGGAACCTCGACGCCGTCGGGTGCGGTCATCGAGGTCTCACCTGCGTGCAGACGCACCAGGTACTCGATGGTCGCGACGATGTCTTCCTCGGTGAGGGTCGACGCCACGATGGGCTGACCCGAGTTGAGGCCGAGCTTCTTGTTGATCTTGTAGCGACCCACGCGAGCGAGGTCGTAGCGCTTGTCCTTGAAGAACAGGTTCTCCAGCAGGGTCTGCGCCGACTCCTTGGTCGGCGGCTCGCCCGGACGCAGCTTGCGGTAGATGTCGAGGAGTGCCTCGTCGGTACCGGCGGTGTTGTCCTTCTCCAGCGTGGCCATGAGGATCTCGGAGAAGCCGAAGCGCTCCGTGATCTGCTCGGTGGACCAGCCGAGAGCCTTCAGCAGCACCGTGACGGGCTGGCGACGCTTGCGGTCGATGCGGACACCGACGGTGTCGCGCTTGTCGACGTCGAACTCGAGCCATGCGCCGCGACCGGGGATGACCTTGACGCTGTGCAGGTCCTTCTCGGTGGTCTTGTCGATCGAGTGATCGAAGTAGACGCCCGGAGAACGCACCAGCTGCGAGACGACGACACGCTCGGTGCCGTTGATGATGAAGGTGCCCTTGTCGGTCATCATCGGGAAATCACCCATGAAGACCGTCTGGCTCTTGATCTCACCGGTGTTGTTGTTGATGAACTCGGCCGTGACGAACAGCGGAGCCGCGTACGTCATGTCCTTGTCCTTGCACTCATCGGTCGAGGCCTTGACCTCGTCGAATCGTGGGTCGGAGAAGGAGAGAGACATCGAGCCCGAGAAGTCCTCGATCGGAGAGAGCTCGGTCAGGATGTCCTCGAGTCCACCGGCGACACTGCTGTCTCCGCGGGCGGCGGCACGGTCACGCCAACTCTGCGCACCTACCAGCCATTCGAACGAATCCGTCTGTACATCGAGGAGACCGGGTACCTCCAACGGCTCGCGAATGTTCGCGAACGAAACCCTCCTCGGGGCTCCCGGTGTTCCGACAACTGCCTTGGTCTGGCTAGAGACTGCCAAGATGCGTCCTTCCAGCACCTCACGCGGGTCGCTCGTGCAGTGCGACCGCCGCTGTATCTGTTTGCTATATGTGGGGCGAATTTCGGCTGGTGCAACCAGACCGAATCCCCATCACAGCGGCCCGAAAACGTGCTTTCGGGTAACAGCGATCGAGAGGTGGACAGGAGGCAGCCAGCGCAACGTCCAAAGGTACCCCAAATGTGCGCACAGCGCAACGGGGGCATCAAAAGTAGCACCCGGGGTCCATTCACGCGCCGACTCGACGAAAGCGTGTCGCCTGCCGAACGCCCAGAACCACTGCGCTCATCAAACCACTGCGCTTCAGAAACCACTGGGGGTGCTCCTGACGACAAGAGTGAACCGTGCCGCCCCCTTCGTCAAGAGGTTCGGCCCGATCCGTTTTCCGAGAGACTGCTCCCGAACCGGTCGCGTCAATGAACCACTGCACCGCCGAGACGTGTGCAACGGTCCATTGACGCAGTCGAGGGCGGGCCACCCGGCGGGGACACCGCCCCTGCCGACTACCGGTCGGCCTTGCGCCACCGCGTGGCCTCGGCGAGCGCGAACCCGTGGACATCCGCCAGCTCACCCAACCGCTCGACACTGTCGCCGTCGAGGGTGGTGCCGATGCTGCGCAGTCCGAACTCGCCCGACAACGCGATCAGCATCGTCTCGGCCATGCAGGCATACGTCAGACCTGGAGCCAACCCGTAGGTCAACCCGAAATCCGAACCCGACGGCACCCGCACGATGCCGCCGTCGAACACCGTCACGTCGGGCCGCTCACGGCGCACGTCCCGGCCGATGTTCGGCGGCTGCGCAACATCGCAGACGATGGCACCCTCCATCAGATCCGTCGGATCGATCAGCGCATGCGGTGCCGACGTCGCGGCGATGACGATCAACGAATCCTTCACCGCAGCAACAGGATCGGTGAAGAACTCGACATGTCGCGACCTGGTCAGATCGTCCAGATCACCGTCGACCGCGTGCGCGGCACCGGCCAGATCTCCCGAACCCGTCCCGGCCCGAGCGCTCGCCACCATCTCCTGCGCGGCCGCCCACAGCTTGGGTGCGACGACCGAACTCTCCCCCTTCCTGCCGACCAACACGACGGCGCCGACCTCGCCGGCCAACTGCATGCCGATCGTTCGCCCGATCGCCCCGGCGGCACCGAGAATCGTCACCCGAGCCCCCGCGACATCGATACCGCGTTCACGGCACACGCGTCGAACAGCCCGCAGACTCGCCGCAGCGGTGAACGTGTTGCCGGTGGTGATCGGTCGCGTCGTCGCGCCGAGGCCCAACCCGTTCCCGGTGATCACCGACGAATAACCGCCCAACCCGACCACCGTCGCACCGCGTGAGATCGCCAGGTCGACGGCACCGCCGACCACCCGCAGCGCCTGCTCGGTCGGCAGACGCAGCAACTGCTCGGAGGTGTACGGCAGCCCGATCAGATCGCCGTGCGCCGTCGCCTCCTCACCCCCGACGACTCGGCCGCTGCCGATGACGAACGACGCAGGTTCGAGCTCGGACGTCGATGCCGCGAACCGCTCGAGCAGGTCCTGCCGCTCGCCGTGGTCGAACACCTCCAGCGCCGGATCGAACGCAGCGAAGAATCCGAGATCGAGAGGATGCGCGATGAACGCGAAGCGTCGATCGGCCGGTCGCACAGCGATATCCGGCGTCCGACCCGGGCGCAACGCCTCGAGCGCGGGCGGAGTGGCGACGGTCGGGCGGCCCAGCAGATGCCCGAACAATCCGTCCAGGTCCCCCACCGCCGCATACCCCAATGCCCGATCCAACGCCGCGACCAGCCGCGAGCACTGCACCGCCGACACCGTCAACGGTGGTTCGATCCGAAGCACCCTGTTACCGAACAGAGTCGGAGCCACACGTATCCCCTCGACATCGAGCAGGTACGAGCAGATCACCACCGCCAGATTGTGTTGATCGGCAATCGATCCCAGCAACGACTGCCGCCCGACGAAGTTCACGTCCGCGGTGAGTTCCAGGCCCAGCAACAGTCCGCGACCGCGCACCTCGGTGACCACCGACGGATATTTCTCGGCCAGCACGGAGAGATCGTTCTTCAGCTGCCGCCCGAGAACGGCCACGTTCTGCACCAGAGCGCAGTCGTCTCGAGTCAACTCGTCGAGAACCGCGATACCGACCCGCGCGGCCAACGCGTTCCCGGCGAAGGTCGACGTGTGACGGAGCGCGAAACTTTCGTCCACCAACCTCGGCGCACACAACACCGCACCCACCGGCACGATCCCTCCCCCGAGCGCCTTGGCCACGGTGAGAATGTCCGGCACCACACCCTCGTGCTCGGCGGCGAACATCCTGCCGGTCCGGCCGAGCCCGGTCTGCACCTCGTCGAGAGCCATCAGCACCCCGTGCCGATCACAGATCTCCCGCACGCGGCGCAGGTACCCGTCGGGTGGACACACCACCCCGCCCTCACCCTGAATCGGCTCCACCAGAAACACCGCATAGTGCCCGGGTGCCGCCGCCAGGGCCGCATCGAGTGCGTCCGAATCACCGAACTCGATGTGATCGAATCCCTCGACCGGTGCACCGAAACCGCTCTGGTACTTGATGTTTCCCGTCGCAGACAAAGCGCCGAGAGTCTTGCCGTGAAAACCGTTCCCGGTGGTCAGTACACCCAGCCGACCGGTGTGCGCTCGTGCGATCTTGAGCGCCACCTCGGTGGCCTCGGTACCACTGTTGACGAACGTCGTCCGCGTCAATCCGTCGGGTGCGATGCGCCCCAACCGATCTGCCAATTCACCCGCTGCCGTCAGCACCGACGGCTGCACGAAGATCGCCTCCCCGCTGCATCGAACATCGTTGATCGCCTGCCAGATCGGAGTGGGGCCGTGACCGAACGGCAGCGCCCCGTATGCACCCGCGAAGTCCAGATAGCGACGACCCGCGGCGTCGAACAGAACCGTCCCGTCGCCCCGCACGTACTCGCGATCCAAGTTCAGCGCAGACAACAGCCGATACAGTTCGGGATTTACGTGCTCGGCAAAGCCCGAACGACCGGACCTGGATTCCAGCGCGAAATAATCGATGGTTGTGTCAGTCATGACCAGCATGCTCCGTTTTCATCGGATCCACCCCTGGCTGTCGAGCGTCTATTGGTTGTCTCGAACAACCAGGGCTCGCCCCAAGCCAGGACGCAATCGCGATGGTAACTCGGTGGCCAGCCGGTGACAGACGGCCGAAAAGCGCACGAAAAAGCCCCGTCCGAGCAGGAATTCTGCGTCGAACGGGGCCGGATCGAGTGCTGTTGTGACGCCTACTGATCGTCGATTGCCGACAGCTTCCAGGTGCCGTCGACCTTCTCCATGTTCACCGTCAACGGGCCCTCGGCACTGCCCGATGCGACACCGTTCTGCGTGGCACTGATGTTCACGTTGGCGATCAGTTCCGCCATGCCATCCTCCAGCCGCGAGACGCCGATATCGGTGACCATGGCTTCGGTTCCCGTATCCGTCTGCACCACAGCCGATTTGGTGGTTTCCGCGGTGGAGTTGAACTCGTCGAGCATCGACTGATTGAGCACCGCACGAGCGGCATCGAAATCGGCGTCGATCGTGGCGGCCTTGTACGTGTACAAGGTTTGCAGCGCGTCGGTCGCGGCCGAAGTGACTTCCTGCGTCGCCGCGGAATCCACCCAGGCTGCGTTGTCGATCGTGGCGAACGGCTTGAACGCGGCAACGGCAGCGAACGCACCGAGCACAACGGCTATGACCGCAACGACGATGACGTGCTTGTAACCGATCCCCGACGCCGACGCGGCGGCAAGGTCGGTCGACGCGGAATCGGCTGCGGGCTCAGCGGTCACAGACTTGTCGGTTGCTGCCTTGTCGAGCACAGGCTTATCGGCAGCGGGTTTGTCGGTTGCCGGCTTCTCGAGCACAGGCTTGTCGGTAGCGGGCTTATCGGTTGCCGGCTTGTCGAGCACAGGCTTGTCGGCAGCGGGCTTGTCGGCTGTGGGCTTGTCCGATACGGGCTCGGTGGGCGGTGTCGTGGTGACCGCCGAAGTCTCGGTCGCAGCGGACGCCTCGGCACCGGTCGAGTCCGTGGCGGAGTTGGCAGCAGTCGGCTTCCCGGTACCGGCCACCTTCCGGCGAACTTTGCTGGTGGTGGTGGGTGGAACAATCTTGCGACGCTGGGGAGGCACTACAGAACTCCTTCGAAACTCACTTCGGTACAGACGGAAAACACCAATGCCGGATCTCTCAGTTGCCGCCGGCGTCGGGCTGAGGAGCCGGCGTCGCTTCCGCACTGGGGTCGGCCGCATTCGGATCGGCGGCATTCGGATCGGCGGGGCCGCCCGGTTCGTTCGGGATGACGGGGTTGGTGCTGGGGTTGTCGAGCGAGATCCGCGAACCGATCGGGTCGACCTTGTTGGTCTTCCACACCCCGTCGATCTCTTCCATGGCCAGGCTCATCGTCAGCTTGCTGCGCTCGATGCGGTCGGGCCAGGTAGTGGTCGTCGCGATGACCACGAGAGCGGTGGCGGTGTTCTCGTCCGTGCTCAGCTCGGTCAACGTTCCGTGCAGCACCTCGGCGTCGCTCTTGGCACCGGACTGACGAACCTGGTCGGTGATACCCGACCGCGTCTGCTCGAGGTCGTTGAGCATCAGGTCGCCGGTGATGGACGACTTCATGTTGTCGAACGACTGGTCGATGTTGGCCGCGTCGACAGTGTTGAGGTTGACGGCCGCTTGCTGAGCGCCGGTGAGAGCAGAGTCGCGGGTGTCCGCGGTGGGCTTCTGACTCAGCAACGCATTGCCCCAGCCGTATCCGAAGAACACGGCCGCTGCGAGGGCCGCCACGGCGATCACCGTGACGACGGCAAAGAGGATTTTCGCGGTCTTGTTACGCCCTGGAGTCGCTGAGGACTCCAGGGCTTCGGTGCTCGAGTTCACACTTTCCACCCTACTACTCGGTAATATCCGGCCGAACCACTCTCGGCCCGACGATAGTGCTGAGCAGCAGTTCCACCGATTTCACTACTTCGGCGTGACGCCGATCAGCGGTGCCAACTGGGTGGCAATGGGGTTGAGGTTCAGCTTCTCGGGATCGACCTTGGGCTTGAGGTCCCACGGCTGCGGCACGTCCGGATCGGCGAACACGATTCGGTTCGCGCTACGAACACCGGTGACGCTGCCCTGCGGCGTAGCGCAGTTCGCATCGAGGTTCAGCGGGTAGTTCTCCCGCGTCTCGTCGAAGTTCGGATTCTTCCGCTTCTCCTCGTCCAGGATCGCCTGGCTGCCCTCGTAGCCGACGGTGCACGGCGGCGGGTTGTTGGTTTCGAGCAACAGACCCTGATGGATCGTGCCGTCGTCCGGGACGATCGTCGAGATACCGGCACCGAGTGCAGGCAGGAACGTCAGGAACGGACGAAGCGCAACGTACCGAGGTTCGGCCTGAGCAGCAACCAGGGCCAGGTTGTTGATATCGGTCGTCAGAGCAGGACCCGCATCGGTGATGAGGCCACCGAGCTGGTCGCCCGCCGCAGTACCGGTATCGATCAGGCGACGGATGTCCGGATCGCTCGACTTCAGCTGAGCCGTCACCTCGTCCAGGCTGGTACTGAACTGTCGAATCAGGTCCGACTGCTCGGACTGCGTGTTCAGCACCGGCACCGCATCGCGAACCAACGCGAGCGTCTGCGGCAGGGCCTCGTTTCCAGCCTCGGAGATGTTCCCGAGCGAATCGACGAGAGAAGCGAGATCGTTGCCCTTACCGTCGAATGCGACGCCGAGCTCGTTGACGACTCGCGTCAACGTCTCCAGCGGTACCGACCGAACCAGCGTGTTCGTGTTGGCGAGAACCTCTTCCACCGGCACCGGCGTGGTGGTGTCGGCCTGCGCAATCTGTGACCCTTCGACCAGGAACGGGCCCTGATCGGTCTCGGGCTGCAGGTCGACGTACTGCTCACCGATTGCCGATCGGTTGGCCACGACGGCCTTGGTGTCGGCAGGGATGTCGGGGCCACCGTTGTCGAGCATGAGCGCGACTCGGATGCCGTCCTCGGTCAGTTCCAGATCTCCGACGGTTCCCACCGGGACACCTCGGTAGGTGACCTCGGCGTTGGAGAAGATGCCACCGGAATCGGCGAGGTTCAGATCGACCTGGTACTGCCCGAAGCCGAGCATGTTGTCAAGTCGCACGTACTTGGCACCGACATAGACCGACCCCAGTACGGCGACCACGACGAAGAGGACCAATTGAATGCGAACCAGTCTCGATCTCACTGTCCAACTCCGAATCGCTCGAGCAGATCGTTCAACGGTGCGAACGGATCGGCCGGTGCGGGCGCGGCGGCCGCCGCTGCCTGCTCGTTCGCAGGTGCACCAGGGCCGGGAACCGGTGACGGGATGATCGGCGGCAACGGCAGCAGCGAGATCGTCGGCCAACCCGGGCGCGGTCCGTTGCCGTTGTAGTACGGATTCGACGGGTCGACGACGGGCAGCGTGTTGCCGTACTTGGGCTGGATGTAGACCGGATCGCCCTCCCCGACGCCGAAGTTGCGCAACGCAGTTCCGATCGACAGGTCGAGCGAAAGGAACAGGTTCGCCGAGTTGCCCTCGATGATTTTCTCGGTGCCGTCCGCGAACGGCAGGGTGGGGATCACCGCGAGCGAGCTCACCACGTCGTCCGCCGAATCGGCCAGGGCCTGGAGCGTGGGGCGTAGTGCCCGCAGGTCCGCGATGAGATCGTCCTTGGAACGGTCGATCACGTCGGTGCCGACGGCTCCGAGACGGTCGAGCGCTCCGAGCATCTCGGTCAGCTGCGGGCGCTGCTGCTCGAGAACCTCGGTGGCGATCGGCAAATCCTTCAGCACTGCGTCGATCTTGTCGGTCTGCGTGTTGACGCGGCCGCTGAGAGTGTCCAGCCCGTCGATGGCGCGGGTGATGTCGTCACGCTGCTGGTTGAGGCCGTCGATGAGGGTGTTCGCTTGCTGCAGAAGCTCTTTGGTTCTGCCTTCGCGACCGTCGAACGCCGTGCTCAGTTCCTTGACGATCGGCGAGAGCTGCCCGACACCGCCGCCGTTGAGCAGCAGCGAGAGCGCACCGAGTACCTGTTCGATATCGGTGGCATGGCGGGTGCGATCGAGCGGGATCGTGGCCCCGTCCTGCAGACGCGCTGCTTCCTCGTCGCCAGGAGGTGCCGAGAGCTGCACGAACTTCTCGCCCAACAGGTTGGTCTGTTGCACCGATGCGATCGCGTTGGCCGGAAGGTCGACGTCGGAATTCAAGATGACGTTGACGTCGGCGGTCCAGCCGTCGTTCGGGACCGTTATCGAGTCGACGCGGCCGACCGAGACGCCGTCGACCTTCACGGTCGACTGCGGGACGAGGTCCAGTACGTCGTCGAACTGCACCGTCAGGTTCAACGGGTTCTCACCGACGTCGGCACCGCCGGGCAGCGGTATCGCGTAGATGCCGGCCGACGAGCATGCTCCGGCCGACAGCGCCACCACGCACGCACCGGCTCCGACCACCAAAGAACGCTTCACTCGAGCTCGATTCCGATTCACAGAGGCTCTCACTGTCCCCCACCTCCGATGTACGACTGCTCCAGTCCGGGCATCGAGCTGTTTCCGAGCCTGGGCGAGACGACGCCAGGCACGGTGCCCGGCACGGACACGTTCTGCTCGATGTCGTTGGTGAGAACGCCGAACGGCAGCACGATCCGGTTCTGGTCTTTGATCGGGGCCTGGATCATCGTGGTGATGTTGGAGCACTGATCGATGATCGGCTGAATCTGCGCACCGAGTGCTTCGAAGCGCGGATCACCGGGAACCAGCTTTCCGAGATCGATGAGCTGACACAGGGTGCCGAGCGGATCCTGGGTCTCGTTCTGGAGATTGGCGCGCGTGGCGAGCGTTCCCGACTCGGCGTCGTAGGCGTTTACCAGGTTGCTGATGGCCAGCGGCAGCAACGTGAGCGTTTGCACCAGCTGCTCGCGGTTGTCGGCGAGTGTCTGCGTCGGAACCGTGAGACCGTTCGCGGCATCGGTCAGTTGGGTCCGGTTGTCCGCGACGAACGTCGCCACGTCGCCGAGCGAGACCGACAGCTGTTGGAGTGCAGCTCCGAGGTCCTCTCGCTGCCCCGACAGGAAACCGGTCAGGTCGGCCAACTGGGTGTTGAAGTTGCGTACCTGCTGATCGTTGACGGCCAAGGCGCTGACGAACGTCTGCAGGTTCTTGATCGTGTCGAACACGTCGGTGCGCGAGTCACTCAACGTTCGACCGGCGGCCGAGAGCTGGGTGATGCTGTTGCCCAACGCTTCACCGTTGCCGTCGAGGTTGGCTGCACCGGTGTTGACCAGATCTGTGAGAGCGCCGTCCTTGTTCGCGCCGTCCGGACCGAGGGCGGTGGACAGGTCGTCGATGGACTTGTACAGCTCGTCGACCTCGACGGGTGTTGCGGTTCGATCGCGACCGATCGTCGCGCCGTCGGCCATGGTGTCGCCGCCGGTGTAGGCGGGTGAAACCTGGACGTAGCGGTCGGCGACGAGCGACGGGGTGACCTGCACCGCCTTTGCGTCCACAGGAATGTCGACCCCACGGTCGACGCGGAGGACGACCTCCACGTCTTCGCCTTGCGGCGTCACGGAGTCGACCGTACCGACCTTGACGCCAAGCACGCGCACCTCCGAGCCGGAATAGATGCCGATCGACTTGTCGAAGTAGGCGGTGATCTTGGTCGTTCCGGCCCTGGTGAACAGCCACCAGCCGGCGACCGCGAGGACGAGCGCCACGGTCACGACGACGGCGATCAGCGCGAGCTTGTTCTTGCTTCTCGGTGCTGTCTGCGTGTCTGTCATCAGTTCCCCGCCAACGTATCGAGCGAGGGCTGGCGGTAACCAGGTATCAACGGAACTCCGGGCGGTGTGAGGTTTGCCAGCGTGATGTCTATCCACCGGCCGTTGCCGGTCAGATTCGTGTACAGCCGAATGAACGGTTCGTACAGCTTCAGCGCACGGTCGAGGTTGTCGTTGTTGCGCTGCAGGATCTCGATGGTGCCGTTGAGCTGCTGCAACATCGGGTTGATGGTGGCCTCGTTGTCGCGAACCAGGCCGGTCAGCTCTTGCGACACTCGCTGAGTGCCGGTGAGCAGCTGCGAGATGGCCTGCTGCCGATTGTTGAGCTCTTCGAGAAGCGGGCCCGCGTCGGTGATCAGTTGGTTGAACTGCTCGTTGCGGTCGGCCAGCACCTTCGAGGTCTCGCCGGTGGCCTCGAACAGCTTCTTCAGTTCCTCGTCACGGCTGGCCACGGTCTGCGATAACCGAGTCACACCGTCGAGCGAGGCACGGATGTTCGCAGGCGTCTCGGAGAACGCCTCGGACAGGGTCCGCATGCTCGTCGCCAGCTGATCGGTGTCGATGTCGCTGATGGTCGAGGCCGCAGCGGAGAACGCGTCGATCACGTCGTACGGGGACGTGGTGCGCTCGAGCGGAATCGGGTCCTTGGGGCTCAACGTCTCCGGACCGCTCGGGTCGAGCGCCAGATATTTCTGCCCCAGCACAGTCTTGATGGCGATGGCCGCTCGCGACTCGTTGCCGACCCAGGCGTCCTTGACCGTGAAGTCCACGAGCACCCGGTCGCCGTCGAGACGCACATCGGTGACCTTGCCGACCTTCACGCCCGCGATACGGACCTCGTTGGGCGGCTTGAGCCCTGCTGCCTCGCTGAACTCGGCGGTGTACACCGAACCCGCACCGATGATCGGGAGCCGGTCGAGAAAGAAGACCGACATCGTGGCGAGCAGGATGATTGCGATACCTAGCGCACCGATGGTGGCCGGACTACGACGAGATTTCATTGCTTGATCCCCCCAGCTTTGCAACGCGCTGCGGAGTTCGTGTACAGCGGCTGGTTGACGGTCGGCAGCCCGGTCGGCAGATTCAGATTCGGCGAACTACCCGGTCCGGCGACGATGTCGATACCGCACAGATAGAAGGTGAACCAGGATCCCTGCTGGGCCGTGCGAATGAGCTTCTCGAGTTTGACGGGCAGAATTCCGAGGACCGTGTCCACGTCGTCGCTTCGTCGGTTGACTGTCTCGGCCAACGTGTTCAACGCAGTCACCGAACCCTGGATCGACGGCCTGGTCGGCTCGAGCAGGTCGGCGGTCGCGTTGGTCAGGCCGGCGAGCGACGTCACGGCGGAGCCGACGACACCACGGTCGGCCGACAGGCCCGAGACGAGCTGCTGCGTGTTGACGATCAGGCTGTCGAGCTGCCCGTCGTTCTGGTTCACCGTCTCCAACACGTTGTTCAGATTGGTGATGACCTGCCCGATGACCTGATCCTTGTCGGCGACGGTGTTGGTCAGGGTCGCCGTATTGGTGACCAGTTCGTTGATGGTGCCCGACTCCCCCTGGAACACCTGAATGATCTGGTACGACAGCTTGTTGACGTCATCGGAGCTGAGCGTGGTGAACAGCGGGCGGAAGCCGTCGAAGAGCGTGGTCAGGTTCACCGCAGGCTTGGTCCGCTCCAACGGAATGGTGGCACCGTCGGTGATCTTCCGACCCTGATCTCCCGAACCCTGCTCGATGGCGATGTAGCGCTGGCCCACCAGGTTCCGGAATCGGATGGTCGCCGTCGAACTGGCCGGGAGCCAATCACGACTGCTCAGAGTGAAGTCCACCTTGGCTTCGCGCTCGTTGGCGATCTCGATCTTGTCGACCTGGCCGACACGAACGCCCGCGATACGAATCTCGTCGCCCTCGTTGAGAGACGTGACGTCCGTGAACACAGCCGAGAACTTGGTGCCGCCGCCGCCGCTGGAATTGGCGATGGTGAAGGCAAGGGTGGCCGTAGCAATGATCGTAATCACGGCGAACACGACCAACTTGATGATCGGCGCGAGAAGGCCTCTCATGGCACGGTCACCTCCACTCCTCTCAGTGCCGGTGCGCCGATAGCGGCCGCCCACGACGGAATACTGTCCGGTGCAACACCACTCGCCTGTCCGTAGATCACGGCCAGAGTGTCGCGCTCGAAGTCGGAGCCCTCGTAGCTCGCCGGCTGCGCGGATGCGGAGACGGCGGGAACGATGGAACTCTGGGCAGACTTCGGTGGTCCCTGTCCTTCGATCACCTGCGGGCCCGGGTTCCGGGTCGGCACCTGGTAGGAACCGTCGTTGATCGAGCCTCCCGGATACTGCGGGAAGAACTCCCCCGGCGCCGCGGGCTCGAAACAGGTGGCTCCGCGATCGTCGAACAAGCGCGGCTCGTCCTGGTTCGGCAAGTAACGACCCTTCGGGTTGACGAACGGTGCGGAGACGTTGATGCCGGGGTACTCGTCGCCCTCACCGAGTACGACTTTTCCGCGCCTGGCACCTTCGGCGAAATAAGTGAACGTGCAGCCGAACGTCGGGGAGAACTCGGCCAGCAGCTCGAGCGCTTCCCGAGAGTTCGCGGCCAATCCGATCAGGTTCTCGGAGTTGGTCTGTAGAAAGTCCGCAGTGGTGTACGACGCCGAGGTCAGGGAGCCGTACAGCGTGTCGAGGCTGGACTGCCGCTCGACCACGGTGTTGCCCGTCGTCCGCAAGTTGTCCAGCGCCGAGACCAAGTCCGGTGCCGCGTCTGCGTAGGTCTGCGAGAAGTCGGCCAGCCCGACCAACGTCTGCTGGATGTTCGGCAACTCCGTGTTCAGACCCGACACGATGTTCGTCAGGTTGTCGATGGTCTGGCCCAGTTGCTCACCGCGCCCGCTGAGGCCCTGCGCCAACGACCCGAGGGTGTTCGCCAGATCCTGTGGCGGAATCGCCTGCAGCAGTGGAAGCAAGCCGTCGAGCAACTGCCCGACCTCGATGGCGTTTCCGCTGGTGTCCTGTTTGAGGACCGTGCCCTCGGAGATCGGCGACGCCGCATCGTTCTCGGGCACGATCAACGAGACGTAGCGCTCACCGAACAGTGTCTTGGGAAGCAACCGTGCCGTCACGTTCGACGGAATCAGCGGTGCCTTGTCCGGATCGATGGCGAGCTGCGAGGTCACGACGCCGTCGACGGTGGACGCCGAGCGCACCTCGCCGACGATCATTCCGCGCACCTTGACATCCGCGTTCATCGGCAGCGCGTTGCCGACCGAGTCGGTTTCGAGGCTGACTTTCACCACATCTTTGAACGTCTTGTTGTAGGACGTGATGCTCCACCCCAGGAACAGGATGAGCACCAGGAAGAACGCCAAACCGAGGAGTACTCGCTTCAGTCGCGACGGCGAGTCGATCATCCCGCAACCCTCACTGTGGTGGTCGTGCCCCAGATGGCGAGGCTCAAGAAGAAGTCCAGTACGGCGATCGTGACGATCGCGGTACGAACGGCACGGCCCACTGCGACGCCGACACCGGCAGGTCCGCCAGAGGCGTGGTAGCCGTAATAGCAGTGGATCATGATCAGGACGAAGGCGAATATCAGCACCTTCAAGAACGAATACAACACGTCTTCCGGAGGTAGGAAGAGGTTGAAGTAGTGGTCGTAGGACCCCGTGGACTGCCCGTTGAAAATGGTGCTGATCCCTCGGGATGCGACGTACGACGCCAACAGCCCGACGATGTACAGCGGGATGACGGCCACGAAGCCTGCGATCATGCGGGTGGTCACGAGGAACGGCACGCTGGGTACGGCCATCACCTCGAGCGCGTCGATCTCCTCGGAGATTCGCATGGCACCGAGCTGGGCGGTGAAACCACAGCCGACGGTGGCCGAGAGTGCCAGTCCTGCGACAATCGGCGCGATCTCACGGGTGTTGACGTACGCGGACAGGAATCCGGTGAGCACGGAGCTACCGAGCTGTTCGAGGGCTGCATAGCCCTGTAGACCGACGACGATGCCGGTGAAGCCGGACATCATCACGATCACGCCGATGGTCCCACCGATGACGGCGAGCGCACCGCTGCCGAAGGTGACCTCCGCCAGCAGGCGGAGCACCTCCTTCTTGTAATGCACTGCGGTCTTGGGAATCCACCCGATGGCCCGCAGGTAGAACGACATTTGCTCGCCTGCGCGGTCGAGCACGTTGAGCGGGGCGTTGCCGACGCGCTTGACGCGCATCAGCGTGCGGTCACCGCGACCTCTTGCGATCGTCATCGCGGTTACGCTCCCTTCGCTGGGACGACCTGGAGATAGACCAGGGTCAGGATGAGGTTGGCGAAGAAGAGCAGCAGGAACGTGATGACAACCGTCTGGTTCACTGCCTCGCCGACGCCCTTGGGTCCGGGGTTGGGATTGAGGCCCTTGTAGGAGGCGATGATGCCCGCGATGAGTCCGAAGATTGCTGCTTTCGCCTCGGCGACATACAGATCCGGCAGCTGGGCCAAAAACGAGAACGACGCCAGATATGCACCGGGGGTGCCGCCCTGAAGGATCACGTTGAAGAAGTAACCGCCGGCGATGCCGACGACCGAGACCAGGCCGTTGAGCAAAAGTGCGACGAGGATCATCGCGAGCACTCGGGGAACGACGAGACGATGTACCGGGTCGATACCCAGCACTCGCATGGCGTCGATCTCCTCGCGGATGGTGCGCGAGCCGAGGTCTGCAGTCACAGCAGAACCGGCAGCGCCGGCCACCAGCAGTGCGGTCACGATCGGACTGCCCTGCTGGATGACCGCGAGCACGCTGGCCGCACCCGTGAACGACTCGGCACCGAGCTGCTTGATGAGCGATCCGGTCTGCAGCGCCACGACCGCGCCGAACGGAATGGCGACGAGCGCCGTCGGCAGAATCGTGACGCTGGCGATGAACCAGGCCTGCTCGATGAACTCGCGGAACTGGAACGGCCTACGGAAGGTGTTGCGAACCACCTCGACGAACAGTTCGACGATATTGCCGGCTTGTGTCAGAGCGGCGCTCGCCGGAGCGAACGTGGACTTCTTCGATCCCCCCATGTCTGCTATTGACCCCGACCTTGTGTTGGAGCTTGGTAGCCCTGCTGATCATGACCTTGCCCGCTGTAACTCTGCTGGTCGTAACTCTGCTGGTCGTAACCCTGGTGGTCGTAACCCTGGTGGTCGTAACCCTGGTGGTCGTATCCCTGCTGGTCGTAACCCTGCTGGTCGTAACCCTGCTGCTGGTCTGCATACGCGGGGTAACGCTGACCCGGGTCGGTGGTGTCGAGGCTTTCCTGGATCGCAACCTGGGCATTGTGCGGCAGGGTGTGCATGATCTGGCGGACGCGCTCCTGCCTACGCCCGACGGCTTCGCGCACCGGAGTTCCGGGAGTGGCCTTCATCTGCGGCACGATGCCTTCGACGTCGTCGACGCCGCCGGCGTGGTGGCCGGCGTCGACCATGGCCTGCTCCTGCGCCATCTGCGCCTCGTCCTTCTCCTCCGACATGCCGATCGGACCGATCATCGTTCCGTTGAGGAACTGCTTGACTACCGGCTCGTCGCTCGTCAGGAGCACCTCGCGGGGGCCGAACATGACCAGCTGGCGACGGAAGAGCATGCCGATGTTGTCGGGCACCGTCCGAGCGAGGTTGATGTTGTGCGACACGATCAGGATCGTGGCGTCGATCTCGGCGTTGATGTCGATCAGGGTCTGCGAGATGTACGTAGTGCGAACGGGATCGAGGCCGGAGTCCGGCTCGTCGACCAGGATGATCTCGGGATCGAGAACCAGAGCGCGGGCGAGACCGGCGCGCTTACGCATACCGCCGGAGATCTCGCCGGGCAGCTTGTCCTCGGCACCGAGCAGACCCGTCAGTTCCAACTTCTCCATGACGATCTTGCGGATGTCGGACTCGGACTTCTTCGTGTGCTCGCGGAGCGGGAACGCGACATTGTCGTAGAGGTTCATCGAGCCGAACAGTGCGCCGTCCTGGAACAGCACCCCGAAGAGCTTCCTGATCTCGTAGAGCTCACGGGAGGAGCACTGCAGGATGTCGGTTCCGTCGATGAATATCTTGCCCTGTTCGGGACGCAGGAGGCCGATCAAGGACTTCAGGAAGACCGACTTGCCGGTACCGGAAGGACCGAGGAGCGCACTGACCTCACCCTTCGGCAGGGTCAACGTCACGTCCTGCCAGATCTTCTGTACCCCGAAAGACTTGGTCAATCCCTCGACCGAAACCTCGACTCCCACGCTGACCTCCACAATTCGTACACATCGACCCGGATGTGGGTTGTGTCACTGTATCCCATGCACGTGTCCGCACCGACACGGGAGCTTACCGCCCAGTAAGAACTTCCCCGAGTCAGGCTGTAGAGCTTGCATCAGTGTGGCTCATCTCACGCGACACGGTCGGCGACTCGCCAGAACTGTGACAAGTCCCTGCGTCACAAAGCTGTGACACGCCACAAACAATGACCGCCGAAACCCTTCGGAATGCTTTGGACTTCGGCGAAACCGAGTAAACAGGGGCACAAGGCCGGTGTCACGCGATTTGCAGGAGTCCGTGATCGATCACAACGGTGCACCCCGTGCGGTGTCCGAGAACAGAAGAAGGGCCGTCCCACCGAGGTGGGAACGGCCCTTCTTGCGCTCGTGCGTTCAGAGCACGAAGCACGACTGCAACGAAGCGGTCCTACTTGACGGAGATCTTCGCGCCGGCAGCTTCCAGCTTCTCCTTGGCGGCGTCGGCTGCGTCCTTGGCAACCTTCTCCAGAATTGCCTTCGGAGCGCTCTCGACGAGATCCTTGGCTTCCTTCAGGCCCAGGCCGGAAACGACCTCACGGACGACCTTGATGACCTGGATCTTCTTGTCGCCGGCCGACTCGAGGACGACGTCGAACTCGTCCTGCTCTTCAGCAGCCTCGGCGGGGGCTGCGCCGCCGCCTGCAGCAGCAACGGCGACGGGGGCAGCTGCGGTGACCTCGAAGGTCTCCTCGAATGCCTTCACGAACTCGCTGAGCTCGAGGAGAGTGAGCTCCTTGAACTGGTCGAGCAATTCTTCGGTGCTGAGCTTCGCCATGGTGGCGGGTCCTTCCTGTAAGTACCTAACCGCTGATCCGCGGCATGGTGTTGATGGTGTGGAGCTGAGCTGTACGCCAATACCAGCGGATCAGCTTTCGGCGGGAGCTTCCGCCGGTGCTTCTGTTTCTGCAGGTGCCTCGGCTGCGGCGGGTGCGCCGGCAGCCTTCTTCTCCTGCAACGCGAACGCCAGACGCGCGAACTGCGATGCGGGAGCGTTGAACAGGCCTGCAGCCTTCGACAAGTTGCCCTTCATGGCGCCGGCGAGCTTGGCCAACAGGATTTCGCGCGACTCGAGGTCTGCGATCTTGTTGATCTCTTCCACGGACAGCGTTGCGCCGTCCATGTAGCCGCCCTTGACGATCAAGGCCTTGTTGTCCTTCGCGAAGGCCTTGATGGCCTTCGCTGCGTCGACCGGCTCGCCCTTGATGAATGCAATGGCGGTCGGTCCGACGAACAACTCGTCGAGGCCGGTAATACCTGCCTCGGCCGCTGCGCGCTTGACCAGGGTGTTCTTGGCGACGGAGTACGTGGCACCTTCGCCGAGCGCACGCCGGAGCTGAGTCAGACCGGACACCGACAGGCCACGGTATTCCGTGACGACGGCAGCCGTCGAACCCTTGAACTGTTCGGTGATCTCCGATACTGCTGAGACCTTTTCGGGCTTTGCCATACTTCGCCTCCTCTCGTGGGAAGTTGTGTCGATCGCGAGAGGGCCGGAAAACGACGAACGCCCCGGCGCAAGAAGCACACGGGGCGTGAACGAGCAGGCAGTCGCGAGGACTGCAGACAGGTTCCCTACCTCGTTCTCCTGCGTGGGCCGTCCGACACGATCTCGGACCTTCAACCGCGCAACTCCCGGAAGTGAATCCTTCGAGAAGGCGGTGACCAACGGTCTTGGGTAGAACTTGATTGGGCGGTCTGGACCGGAGTGCGAGCACTCGTGATCCGAACCGTTGTTCAGGTTACAACATCCTCCGCGTCAACTCCAAAACGCTGGGCTATTGCCGCACTCCGTAGACGACGAGGTTGCGCTCGTAACTGCCCACCGAGGCGTCGAAGTCGCCCGAGCACGTGATCAGCCTGATCTCGTCGGTGGGCACCGCCCCGAAGACCTGCACCGTCGGGAACTCCACTTTGCCGTAGTCGCCGACCCGATCGATGCGGTAGTCGACTCGACCACCCGTCCCGTCCCCCACCGTCACGACATCTCCCGGTCGAAGCTCCGACAACCGATCGAACACTGCGGGACCGGTCGTGGAATCCACGTGCCCGGCCAGCACGGTAGGACTACCGATCACGCCCGGTCTGCCGCCGCCGGTGAACCACCCGACGTCGTCGTAGTCGCTCGGCACCTCCATCTCGCCGTTCTCGGTGAGATGGAGGCCGATCAACGGCTCGTCGAGGTCGATGGCCTCGACGCTGAGCCGGGTCGGTGCCTGCGCCGCGAAATCCGCCGTCGGGCCCGGTCCCGGCAAATCTCCAGCGGTCGAGGACTCGGTCGCTGGTGCGGCAGGTGGTACCGAGGTAGGTGTTGGTGCGGCAGGTGGTGATGGTGCGGCAGATGGCGGCGGTGCGGACGTACAGCCCGTCACCACCACCACTGCCGTAACAGCAACCAGGAGCCGAGATCTCAGCTGCGTGCCGTTCCGCTGCGGCGAGCAACCAACGTCACTCCCGCGATCGCCGTTGCACCCAGGACTACTGCGCCGAGGGCAACCGCGCCGACGACGGGCACCGCATTACTGGAGGCCGAATCGGACGCCGCGGCCAGAGCCGAACCGCCACCTCCGGTGGCGACGGAGCCGACCGGAATCTGCGTCAGCTGTCCGCGTACCGCTCCGGCCACGAAGTCGACGGTGTGGGTGTCGGCCGCGAAGCCCGCCGGATTTGCTTCGATCTGGTCCAGCGTGAATCCGGTTCCACTGTCGGCGTCGGCACCGGCCGGCGTCAGGCCGGTGGTGAACGGTCCCTGCATGCAGCCGGTGCTCGAACGTGGGCCGTCACCGATCGGCGTCGGGTTCGGGAACGCCAGACGCGGAGGTCCCGCAGCACCCGCCGCCGCCTCGTGAATGTGCGTGGCGGTCTTGGCCGGGCTCATGTAATCGCCGGTGACGCCGTCGAGCGCGATGTCGTAGCAGACGATGTCGAGATCGGAATTGATGCGCAGCGTGAACGTGCCCGTCGCGCCCGGCTGGCCCGGAGTGGCGACACCGTCGCCGTTCACCACCTGGTCGGGAGTTGCCATCGCGGTGAACGCGCTGGTGAACGAGTCCGGTTCGGCAACGGGGGTATCGGCACCGGCCGGGGCCGCGGTGAACAGCATCAGTGCAGCGGCCGTGCCGCCGACGACTGCGGTGGCGGTGCCGCGGACGGACATGGTCGGGCGGGTGATCGAGCGTCTGGTCATCTCGTGGGCCTTCCGTGGGAGCATCGGGCAGGCGAGCCCGTGCAGAGGTGTACGACGGTCGATGCCACGATGTTCAAAATTCGGTAAAGAAATACTCCAGTCTCGGATATGAACGTCCGGGGGTCCGTCGACGTAGTCACTGTCATGAGCATCGGGAGCGTGATCGAACTGCACTTCGACGTCGCTGCCGCGTACGACGAGCATGCGTCGGCCATGCTCGGTTTCGCCGTCAACGCACTGCGCGACCGAGCGCTTGCCGAGGACTGCGTCCAGGAGACGTTCCTTCGCGCATGGCGGGCCCGGTCCCGATTCGAGCCCAGCCGAGGAGCGCTGCGTACCTGGCTGTTCGCCATCGAGCGCAATGTGATCGTCGACGTCCAACGGTCTCTGAGCAGAATGCCGAAGCCGGCGTCGGAAAGGATCGAGGACCTCGACCGACGATCGGTCGCGATCTCGCGTGACACCAGTCCCGACGTGGACGAGCGACTGCGCATCATCGCCGCGCTCGCCCTTCTCTCTCCCGATCATCGGCAGGTCGTCGTTGCGGTGCACCTGGCGGGAACCACCTATGCGGAACTGTCCGAGTCGACGGGCGTTGCCGTACGAACATTGCGCACTCGCGCCTTCTACGCACTGAGGGCGCTGCGAGACCATCTCGACGGACAGGAGGAAGCATGAACGCCCGAGACGATCGCCGAGCCGAACTGATCGCCGCTGCCGTCGGCGACGACCTCGACGACACCGAGGCCGCCGAGCTACGCGAGCTCGCAGCATCCGATCCCACCGTCGACAGGGACATCGCCGAACTGCGCGCGCTGACCGGGACTCTCGGTCGTCGCGGTCCGACCGAACCGTGGCTCGAAGCATCGACGTCACCCGACCTCCGCGCCCGAGTTCTGGGTACGTCACCCGGCTCTGCGTGGCCACCCCAGCGGACACGTGGACCGCGCAGATCGGCCGGCCTGGCGGCCGCCGCCGCGATCGCGGGGCTGGTCGTCGGCAGCGGCGTCGTGCTCGGTATCGACGCCTCTCGACCGCAACCCGAGGATCCACCGGCCGCGATCACCGGACCTCCGGGAACCCTGGGTGCCTACGAGCAGGTCGCTTTCACCACGAGCATGCCGAGCGTGGACATCGAGGGCGGCCTCGTTGCGCACACGTGGGGCACCGAGACGTTCCTCGACATGGACGGCGTGTCCGATCGAGGCCCGTACGAGGTCGTCCTCGTCGATCGGTGGGGCACCGAACTCCCGTCCGGCACGTTTCTCGGTAGCGACGTCACCATCGAATGCCGCATGAACGCGGCGGTACTTCGCGGCGACGTCACCGAGATCGAGATCCGCGGCGCGGACGGCTCGCTGCTGGCGTCGGCTCAGTTGCCGACCACCTGACGATTCCGCGTACCGGGCCACCAGTTGCGCTCGCCGAAGAGCTTCATCATCGCCGGCACCAGCATCATGCGCACCAGCACGGCGTCGAACAGCACCGCGATGGCAAGAGCGAAGCCGAACTGTTTGAGCTCGAGCACGTCTGCGGTGAGGAAGCTGGCGAACACGGCGATCATGATTGCGGCGGCGGCGGTGATCGGCCTGGCGGTGTGTTCGATGCCGTCGACGACGGCGACGTCGTTGCTCGCTCCCCGCACGAACACTTCTCGCATACGGCCGATGAGGAACACCTCGTAGTCCATCGACAGACCGAAGACCACGGCGAACACCGTCACCGGTAGATACACCTGGATGTAACCCGGGCTCTCGAAGCCGAGAATGCTCGAACCCCAACCCCATTGGAAGACGGCGACGGTGGCACCCAGCGCTGCCCCGGTGACCAGCAGGTTCATGGCGACGGCCTTGAGCGGGATCACCACGCTGCGAAACACGACGGCCAAGTAACAGAGAGAAAAGGCCAGTACCGCGGCGACGACCCAGACGAACTTGCCGGAGATCTCCTCGGATGCGTCGACCACCAGCGCGGTGGTACCGCCCACGGACACGCTGGTGCCGTCCACGTCACCGGCGAGAACTGCCTGAGAACGCAGGGTTTCGACGAGGTCGGCGGCCTCCGTCGAGTCGATCGGGACCGACGGGACCACGATCAGCAACGACCGGCCGCCCTCGGGTTGCGCCAACGCGTAGGCGACGCGATCGTCTCCGCGCACGGAGTTCGCGAACGCGTCGACCGTGGCGATCTGCTGCGGTCCCAATGGACTGTCGTCCTCGCCGGTGAACACGATGGTGATGGGCGAGATGGTGCCGGGCGCGAACTTCTCGGTCAGGACCGTGTTGGCTCGTCCGGACGGTTCCGCGCTCAGCGCCTCGGCACCGAGATCGACCCCGTACGAGATCGAACCGATGGGAACCAGGCAGACGATGAGGACGGCGGCGGATGCGACCGTGTAACGCCAGGGGCGCTCGATGACGTGCTGCGCCCACCGCGACCACCACGTGGGAACTGCGGCGTCGTGCTCGTCGACCGAGGGAGGTTGGAATCGTCGCGGCAGCGACCAGGCCCCGATGCGCGTTCCCAGCACCGCGAGAAGTGCCGGCAGCAGGGTCCACGCGACCACGACGACGGTGGCGATGGTGAGCGCGACGACCAACGAGATGCTCTGCACCGCAGGGACATCGACGATCGCGAGGGCTCCGAGTGCGATCAACACGACCAGACCGGAGATGACGATGATGTGTCCGGCGGTGCCCATGGCCGCCCCCACCGCGCGCTCGGTCCTGTCCGAATCTTCACCGGGTCCGGCCCGCCCGATCTCCTCCCGGAACCGACTGACGATGAAGAGTGCGTAGTCGATTCCCAGACCCAGACCGAACATCGCCGCCACCGTGGTGACGAGAACATCGAAGGTCATCACGTTGGACAGCAACGCGAACATGCCGAACGCCGCCAGCACTCCGATTCCGGTGGTGACCAGCGGCACGATGCCCGCGACCACGGAACCCAGCGCCAGAACCAGCACCACGAAAGCGATGGGCAGACCGATGCTCTCGGCCCGCACGGCGTCCTCGGATTCGACGCGGGTGAGATCGACGGTCATCGGCGAGTAGCCCGTCACCGCCACCTCGACGCCATCACCGGACGCACCGCCGATCATCTCCTGCACGCGTTCGGCCACTGCGATCCGATCGCTGGCCTCTCCGCCGATGCCGACGAATGCGAGCGCCGAGGTCCCGTCGTCGGAGATCGTCGGGACGAATCCTGCGCTCTCGTAGGGGTCGACGACACGCAGTACGTCCGGTGACTGCCTCAGTGACGAGACGACCTCGGCCACCCGTGCGCGAAAGGCCGGGTTCCGGCTGTCCACCGAATCCGAGGTGAACGTGACGACGAGCTGTTCCGAGCCGAAGGACGCGAAATGCTGCTCGACCAGTTGGTCGGCGCGGCTGGATTCGGTTCCGGGAACGGAGAAGTTGGCCCCCACCAGGGAGTTCTGCAGCGCTGGGTACAGAATCGCGGATCCCACCGCCAGCAGCGTCCAGATCGCCAGCACCACCCAGCGTCGCCGCGCGACCAGTCGACCCCACCGGTCGCCGATGTTTCCGCAGCTCACCTGCGGGTCGATTCGCGAGATCGTGTCGGTCATCTACGTCAACTCCCGGCTGAAGATGCGGTACGTGCGGTGCGGAGCGAGTTTCGTCCGGGACAGGACCGAGCCCTTCATCCACGGACTGTCGTCGAGCACGGGAGCCGCTTCGACGCGCGTGAACCCGAGATCGCGCATACGCACCGACATCTCCATGATCAGCAGAGAGGACACGGCTCGATCGGGGCAATCCGGATCGACGAACAGCATGTCCACCCGCACTCCGTCGATGACCTCCGTGCGACCCGGACGCTTGACGTGCCACAGCGTCACCAGGTCTCGTGCCCAGCGCGACTTCAGGTGCGACGCCTTCGCGGCGGCCTGATTGACGTCCGGGATTCCCATCAGAAAGCCGACGGGCTTGCCGTCGAGTTCGGCCAGCAGGGTGAGCCGACGATCGATGACCGGAAGCATCATCTTCAGCAACTCGAACAGTTCCGTGTAGGACAGCGGCGAGAAGCCCCAGAAGTTCACGAACGTCTTGTTGTAGAGATCCCGCACGATGCTCGCGTCGCGTCGCAACGTCCGGTATTTCATCGACCGGAACGTCACCTCGGATCGCGCCTTGATCTTCTCGAAGATCTGCATGTGCCGCGCGTATTTGGGGTCGTTGTAGATGATGCACGGGTCGTCGAAAAGGTAACTGTAGAAGTCCTTGACCGCCATCAGACCCCACTTCTCGAAGTGGGCCGCGTAGTAGAGCGGATTGTGCGGCATCCCCACCAGGGGCAGCGCCGGGACCTCGTCGACGACGATGCCTGCGCTGTAGAACATCGACGGACCGAAGGGCCCGGAAATCGTCGCGAGCCTGCGCGCCGAAAGCCAGTGCGCCGCAGCGTCGAGCAGCGCTTCGGCGACGTCGTGATCGTCGACCGCCTCGTAGAAGCCGAAGAAGCCGATCGGCTCCCCCGTGTACTCGGTGAACGACAGATCGTGGATGGCCACGACGCGACCGACGGCAATCCCGTTCTCGCGAGCCAGAAATGCTTTCGTGACGCGGGTGGCGGCAACCGAGGGCGGCGGTGCGATGAGAATTCGGCCCAGGTCCATCGACTCGTCGGGTAGGCGGTACGGATCGCCCTGGTAGACCAGGTCCGAGACGGACTCGAATTCACGCCAACCGGCTTTGCCGTCGACCTCTTCGATCGTGATCATCGTTCCTCTTCGCTCGGTTGTCTGCCGTCGACGAGGATCGGTGAACGCACCACCGTCGTCTCGCCGGCGAACACGTAATTGCCTGGCCGGACAGTGATCTCGTCGACGAGTGCGTCGGGCACGAACACGTCGCACTGAGAACCGAAGCGGATCATTCCGTACTGCTCGCCGCGCTCGACGGTGTCGCCCACCGCGATGTGCGCAACGATGCGATTGACCCACAGGTCGGCTATCTGCGTCACCGTCACCACGGCTCCGCACGCGTGCTCGATCGACACGGTGAGTCGTTCGTTGGTGAGCAGGTAGTCGCAGCCCACGTCGTAGGGAGTTCGCCGCGTCAGCAGATTGGCCCCGACCCGGGCCATCGACTTGTTGAACGGTGCCGCAGATCGGTGTCGGCGCATCCTGACGATGCCCGAGATCGGAATTCGATTGCGGTGTACCGAGTATTCGGACATGTAGATGCCGATGAGGTACCCGCTGTCGGCTTCGGCGACGCCGGCGATCTCGTCGAGGGCAATGGTTCGCCCCTTCTTGACTGCGAACGCGGTACTGCCTGCCTCCACTCGTTTGACGTACGTGACGAAGCCGTCCGCAGGAGCCAGTACCGCTCGCGGATCGGCGGGCGGTACTCGATGCGGATCGCGAAAGAAGAACCGGGTTCGCCAGTAGACGAACAGCGCGAACGGAGCTGCCGTCGCGGCAGCGAGGCCGAGGGCCCACCGACACCACGACATCAGCTGTGCCGCTGTTCGTCGACGCTCTCCGACCAGGTCACGAAGGCATCCGCTGCCCAGTTCCGCACCGGGCCGGGCAGCAGTCCGATCAGCCCACACACCACGTAGAAGCCGAGCGAGAGAACGCCGTTGGTCACCTCGCGGCCGATGGGTACGTCCCGTAGGCGCACCGAGGTGGGCTCGAATCCGTCTGCCACGTCAGTTGACGGCGGCGGGCGTGAGCGTCTTGAGCTGTGCTTTCTCGAAATAGAGCTCGAACAGTCGGCGGTGGTCGCACCACGAGATGTCGTGGTCGAGTGGGAGTATCGCCTCGGGCTTGTGCACCAGGCGCATCAGCTGATCGATGTTGTCGGCCAGCATCGTCTCGGCAAATCGAGGCGAAATGCGCGAACTGACGCGCTCTTTGAACTCGTCCCAGCTCACCAGGTCGAGTCCGAGCAGCTCGGCGTAGAGGTCGTGGCCGTAACCGGTGGGGTTGCTCGGTAGGAGCCGCGTCAACGGGTGACTGCGCAGCGCATTGCCGGCCATGACGTCGCACATCACGTCCACCGGAACGTAGTTCATTCCCGGGCCGTCCCAGATGGCACCGGCGGCGATGGCCAGTTCGATGATGCGCCAGAAGCTGTACACCCGTCCGGGATCACGGCCGAGTTCGGTACTTCCGAGAATGTAGGGGGCCTCGCACAGGGTGACGGAGTAGGTGTCCGACATCGAGAGCCACCCGAGAAGCGTTGCGTTGACCCACTTCATCTGCGCGTAGCCCGAGTACCACCACGAATCCGGGCGGCGAAAATCCTCGGGCTTCTGGTAGAGGTGAGCTCCGATGCTGCCCACGTAGGTGAGGTGCTTACGCGTGGAGGTGATGCTGAATTCGAGAATGCGCAGGACGCTCACGAACCAGTCGTCGCGCAGATCGGCATAGCTCTCGGTGTAGTCGGTCGAGCTGGCGCAATTGAAGATCTGCCCCACTCCGGCAGCAAGATCGAAGTAGGCAGCCTTGTCGAGACCGAACCGGAACGTCGTGGGAGTGCCCTCGACGATGCGAATCTTGTCGGCGTCGACCTCGATCTCGTACTGGTCGAAGGTGCGCTGCAGGCGCTCGAACGCCGTCTCCTCCTCGGTGGGGCGCACCATCGCATAGACGACCTCGACGGCGGAATCACGAGTGAGTCGGCCGATCAGGTGCGCGCCGAGGAATCCGTTGGCTCCGAACACCAGCGCCGTGTCGGTGCGCGGCGGTGCCATGCTCGCCACCCGGCGTCGGGTGTCCTCGTCGACGAACGGCCGCAACGCGGTCGGATCACCGTTGCTCAGAGCGACGACGTCGGCGTACTTGCCGGCGAAGCGAAGCCCCGGGCATTCGCTGGTGATCAGTGCATCCGCGTGCGGCCAGACCGGACGCAACGAACCATCTCCGAACAGTGCTTCTACGTGCATTCTCGCTCCCCTGCAACGATCGGTGTCCCATGTCACTTCGGACCGGCAGAACGTAGCAATTTCGAGGGCTCGAGATCGGGTGACCGGGAAAGTCTGGTACGCCCCATAGCGTTGCTCAACTTTTGTTGAGAGGGTTCCCAACAGAACACAGTCGAACGGGCGGATTATTGGAGCAGATTACGACCGATTCGCGTTCCTCGTGTCAGTTTCAGAAGACGGCTGCACGATGTCAGAAGTGCACTGCAGTGCAACTCCGAGTTCTCGAGCACACGTCCGGCCGTATCCAGTGAGCGCTGCGATCCCTGACTGGATAGCGCATTGATGGTGAAATTTCGCATCAAGTTTTATTGGCCGTCGGTGAGCTGCGGGTCTAGCGTCGCGGCCGGCCGTGGACGGCTGTGGTCGCGCGAAGTGCTCGATCGGACACTTGCGGCATGGGCGGCGAGAAAGTTGTCGACGATTTGGATGCAGTCGTCGGCGTGGATGTGGCGCAGTCCTGTGAGGCGAGCGAACACTATCGGTCCGAGGAGCTGAATGAGGGCGAAGGTGGTGTCGATCTCGCCGAGTACAGCGCGAGCGTCAGGGGCCGTCAGGATCTGATCCAGGGACCTGCGGTATTGCTCTATGACACGGGCCCGAAGCGAGACCACCGCGCCAGGATCGAGATCGCGCCGGCTGGCGTCGCCGCTGTTGACGGGTCCCATTGCCAGCCAGGCCAGCGTGGTCATCTGCACCGGAGCTTGGTCGATGAGGTCGGCTTGGGTGGTGAGCAACGAAATCAGACGTTCACGTAGCGGACCGGTATCGATATCGGTGTCGACTGGGGGTAGTAGTCGCTCGAAGGTTGCAGCAAGCAGGTCAGTGGTACTTCCGAAGTGGCGGTACAGAGTGGCACGTGCAACCTTCGACATGCGGGTGACCGCCTCCACGGTGACCGCCTCGACACCGCCGGTGGACAGCAGCTGGCCCGCCGCTTCGAGCAACCGGTTACGTGAGCGCGCCAGCCGGGGGTCGGCCGGACCCTCGGCTGCAACGAGAGGGTCGACCATGAACGGGCTCCGCTCCATTTTGACTGACAAAACATGTCCTCGCTTGACCATTCTGTCACACCCGCAAAGTTATGATACTAATAGTCTCGTACCGAGACGATCAGTCTCTAACTGGGAGGCTGGCCGTTGAACGAACGTAGATCCGACTCTGCCAGCGTCGCTCGATGGAGCGGTGCCCAGTGGTGGATGTTGATTGTGTCGTGCATGGCGGTCGCGTTGGTGGTGGCCGCAATGGCGGCATTGTATTCAGCGTTGCCACAGATCGCGGTCGCGACAGGGGCGACGCAAGCTCAACTGACCTGGATAGTCGACGGTTATACGCTGGTATTGGCGTGCTTCGTTCTGCCTGCCGGTGCGATCGGTGACCGGTACGGTCGCCGCGGGGTGCTCGTGGCGGGGTTGGCGTTGTTCGCTTTCGCGTCGGCCTTGCCCTTGTTTCTCGCCGACCCGGCGTGGCTGATCGCTGCTCGCGCGTTGGCTGGGGCGGGTGCGGCGCTGGTCATGCCCTCGACGCTGTCGATACTGACCGCGGGATTTCCACCGGCGCATCGCGGCCGCGCTGTAGGTGTGTGGGCCGGGGTTGCTGGATCCGGGGCGGTCCTGGGCATCCTCGGGGCTGGTGTGCTGCTCGAACAGTGGTCGTGGACCTCGGTGTTCGTCGGGTTGACCGTCGCCGGAGCGGTTCTGGCCGGGTTGGCATGCAGTATCGCGGAGTCCCGCCAGCAGGAGCATCCACCGGTCGATTGGGTGGGCGCGGTGACCGTAGTTGTCGCGGTCGGGGCGATCGTCTTCGCTGTGATCGAGGTTCCGGCCCGTGGCTGGTCGGATTCGCTCGTCGCCATCAGCACTGCGGTGGGCTTGTTCGCAGTTGTGGTGTTCGTCGTCGTAGAACTACGTTCCTCGGCACCCCTACTCGATGTCCGGTTGTTCGCCCGCCGTGGCTTCGGTGCCGGCGCACTGTCGGTCTGTATCCAATTTCTGGTGACCTTCGGGGTGTTCTTGCTGTTGGTGCAGTATCTGCAGTTGATTCTCGGTTATGGACCGCTCACCGCCGCGTTGGCGTTGACCCCTATGGTCGTGCCGCTCATCGTGATCTCGGTGATTGCACCCTGGCTGTCGAACATTGTTGGCCTGCGGGTGATGACCACTGTAGGTCTGCTCACCATCGCGGCGGGACTGGTGATGGTGAGCAGATTGACCGTCGCGGCAACTTACCCTGACCTGCTGTGGCCCTTGCTCATCATGAGTGCGGGTTTGGGGTTGTGTACCGCCCCTGCGACTTTCGCCATCGTCTCGGACACTCCTGAGGCCAAGCACGGGGTGGCTGCCGCGGTCAACGACGCAGCTCGCGAAATCGGTGCCGCGATTGGGATTGCGGTAGCCGGTAGCGTGCTCGCGGCCGGTTACGTTCAGCACATTCAGCCGGCTCTGCCCCAGCTACCCGAGCCTGCCCGTGGTCCGGTGGCCGATTCTCTGGCCGCCGCGTTGCAGGTCGCCGACCGCGCAGGACCAGCTGGTCAGCCGCTGGCCGAGTTCGCCAGAGCCGCATTCGTACACGGAAGTGGTCAGGCGACGCTGTCGTTGGCGGCGCTGACCGCCGCTGGGGCACTCGTCCTCGCCGTCTTTGCGCCAGGTAGACGCAGCCGTACGACAGCCACCGCGGGTGACGGACGTCGGTGAAGGTCGGCCAGGGTGTCTATTCTTCGGTGTGATTCGTGTCTGTGGCCCGGAGTTGGGCTCGGGCTTGGGACTGCATGAAGTGTTCGACCTCGACCACCACGAACAGGGCAGTAGCGGTGGCTACCGAGCGGCCCTGCGCATCGTCCATCGTGGCCGTGAGATCCAGTTTGCGCCCATCACGAGACCGAACGGCAGCACGCAATACGTATGGAGTGCCGAGCAGAACCGGCGCTAGGTAGTCGAGCTCGAGACGCCGCGTCACGGCGAGCTCACCCACTGTGTAGAGCAGGAAGCCGAACAGATCGTCGAGAACGGTCGCCACCGCGCCGCCGTGTGCTATCCCGGGTGCCCCGACATGACGTTGATCGAACACATGGTGAGCCACCACGCCGTTCTCGTCACGCTGGACCGACAGGGCATGGCCGTGCGGGTTCTGCGGCCCACAACCAAGACAGTCGGGGTGGTGGGGCGGTAGATCAGGCGAATCGAAACTCGTGCTCCAGAACGAGCGCGCCCAGTTCTCGATAGCGGGGCCGGCCGACCCGCTGACCTCGTCTGGAATTCTTTTCATGGTCGGACCTCTCTGTCGTGAAAACATTGTGCCGAGTCTGTCGCGTCTTCGTGCGCTCGGCCTGCACCGCTGTTAGTTTCGAAAGATAAACTGCACTATGTCAGAAGTGAACCGCACTAAAGGATCGACCAAGCCGACATAGCTTTAAAGAGAGAAGTGATCTGCCGCGAGGATTTCGGACCTGGAGATGACTATTCTGAGGCCGCGTTTGCGGACTGCCCGTAACTGAGTTCTTGTCTAGGGAACATTCCAGCCACCACGAAGGGCATCTCGCGAATGCAACTATCTCACACCCGACCTGCCTCGGCCGAATGCTGCGACGACCCCAATCTCTGCCGCTCCGCGGCGGCAGGCGAGGCCCGCGCGCCTCGCATCAAGATGACCGCGCTCTGAGGTCGATTTGTTGCGCCCAACGCTTGAAGGAGCGCGTCCAGCGCGATGTCCTCGTTATCGAATATCAAGATTGCATGGAGGTCGTCGCGGAGTGCGCAGCGGGCGCAGAAACGGGATCGGTAGCGTTCGCCTTTCGTGGTTGCAGGCGTTCGCAGCGCAGGTCGAGCGCGATGCCGGGCGCACTCTTGGCGTTGATCGCGGAGTTGAACCGTCAGATCGGCGACCTCGAAGCCGATCTGACCCGCCATTTTGAAACACACCCGGACGCTGACACACAACGCCGCCATCTACCTCTCCCTGCCAGGAATCGGTGTCATCCTCGCCGCCCGGGGCTCGGTGAATTCAGCGACGACGTCGACCGCTACACCAACGTCAAGTCTCGCAAGAATTACGCCGGTACGTCACCCCTGACAGTTGCGTCGGGCAAGAAGCGGGCCGTACTGGCTCGACATATCCGCAACCGGCGGCTCTACGATGCCATCGACCGGTGGGCGTTCTGCGCCCTCAGCCAGAGTCCGGCCGCTCGCGCGTTCTACGAACAACACCGTGCTACCGGAGACCTCCACCACCAAGCGCTCCGCGCACTCGCCAACAGACTTGTCGGGCTCCTGCACGGGTGCGTACGCCACTGCACCGAATACGACGAACACACCGCTTGGGCACACCGCACCGCGCAACAACCCGACGCAGCTTGACAAGTTACAATTATTGGATATCTAGGGTGATTCAGTCCATTTTGTGGCGGGACGCGAAACCGGGATGGCTGAATGGCAGACTGCGTGAGAAGGCCACGCCTACGGTTGCGGCCGCGCCGTCGATGATTCCCCACGTCGTCTCTGATAGGTGTGCGGCGAAGAACGTATCATCCACCCCTTGCTCACGACCGTTGTCGATCCACCACTGAGTCGCAGATAGACCAGAACCCAGAATGGACGCCACGGCCAAGGGAATGACCGAAGTATCTGCGTGAACACGCTGAAGACTTTCAGTGAACCGATCGGCGACGACCTCCATCACCGACCTCAGTTCGTCAGCAACTCCGCCATTTCCCGATCCGGAGTACTGAAACAAGTGATTCGCCATAAGGAATCTGACGACAGTGGGATACTGCCCGACGAGCGCGACGTAGCTCTGGACGGACGAGCGAACCATGTCGTCAACCGAAAGATAATCTTGGTCGGCGAGAATAGTGACTTTCGCCGAATCCCACATCAACGCACCGAGTTTCGCCGCCACCGCCGCGTTCAAGCCCGCTTTGTCGCCAAAGTAGCGATACAGCTTTGGTTTAGATACACGGGCCTCCGCAGCGATGTCGTCCATGCTGACGCCTGCACCATACCGTTCGATGATCCGTATGGTCGCGTCGACCAGCTGCGCGCGTACCTCGACTCTATGCTCATCCCAGCGGGTGCTACGGGCATCGGCCACTCGACGCTGCACCTGAGATGGAGTAAATGAAACGCGGCGGACGAATGACATTATGGGGTTAACAATACCCTGAAGGGTCCTCTCAAGCGAGTCGGGCTGGAGAGCCGTTCGCTGAAACCTCTCGGTTCGCTCGCAGCGGTTCGGCACCCTCCCTCAAGCAGCCGATCGTCCGCCGGATCGCACCGTGTCGATCACATACACCGGCGGCACGACCGGAAAGCCGAAGGGAGCCATCGGAGGCTTCGGCAATGTTCACGATGACGCAGATTCAACTCTCCGGAGTGAGAATGGCCGGGTTCCCCAAATTCTCGATGTGCACCCCGCTGTCGCATGCTGGGGCCGCGTTCTTCGTGCCGACCCTGACGAAAGGCGGCCCGATGATGGTGCTGCCGAAGTTTTATCCGCCGAGGTGCTGCGCACCATCGACGCAAAAAAGATCACCGTGGCGATGCCATCGATGCTGTACGCCTCGATGGACCCCTCCCAACTCGGACACGCGCGGCCTGTCGACGATCGTGGCCGTCTCACGAGCTCATGTGTGTCCGGTCGACGGTTCAAAAGCCATCGCCTACCGTGGCTGCGTCCAATCGGGCCGCTGCTTCGTTGAAATAGTTTGGTGCCTCCATGTTGATCATGTGACCGATCTGTGGCAACGCCACGAACTCATGCAACCGGCGGCGCTGCTGCAGTCGGTCGGCGAGATCAATGGAATGAACCGCGGGTGTCAACTTGTCGGCCGAGCCCACGATCACGGTCGTCGGAACCGTAAGTGAGTCGATTCCTTTGCTCACATCGATGGTGGCCAGGACCCTGCCCCACATTCCCCGAACCGCAGGGGGGCACCGCAGTACTATGTCGGAACACTCAGCCACAACGTCTGCTGGCGCGTGTGGACCCATCGTCCCGTATTTCACCAACCGTCGGTTGAAGCGAGTGTCAAGCATCTCCGGTCCCGCGGTGGCGAGCCCGGCTGCGAATGCCCGCTCCAGTGAGGCGCGGAATCGACGTGGCGACCCAATTAGCGTCGATTTACTCACCAACTGCGAGGGGCCGGTACTCGCCAAGACGGCACCACGGGATAAGACGGGCACCGACTCCGGGTGCTCGGCAGCCCAACCCATGATGGACATCCCGCCCATACTATGACCGGTCACCAATGCCTTACGATTAGACGTGACGACAGCGCGCAAGACAGCCTCGAGATCGTCGCCGAGCACCGACGAAGAGAAGGGCGCGCGACCCCGGTCGCTCCAGCCATGCCCTCGTTGGTCATACACCACCACACGGTGTGTGGTGGCGAAGTGCTCGATCTGAGGTCTCCAGAACCGACCTTGGCAAGCCCACCCGTGGCTGAACACCAACAGCGGCGCATCATCACCGAGCCCGTACTCCTCGACAAACAGCCTCGTGCCGTCACTGGAGAGAACCTCCCGCGACCGCCGCGACAATAGGCCAGCTTTCGAGGAGTCAGAGGTCATCGAAACTCACCGTCACAGCGTCGGTGAGCGGAAGTGCCTGGCACGCGAGTCGCTCGCCGTCTTCAATGTCGTCGTCTACGAGGATGTTGTTCTGCACCATCTCGACATCGCCATCGATGAGCTTGCACACACACGCGCTGCATGCGCCCTCTCGGCACGAGTACGGTGCATTGTGCCCTCGCGAGAGCAGCACATCGAGCAGAGGCGTGTTACGTGGCCACTCCGTGGTGATGCACTCTCCGTTCAGGTAAACCGTGGCCGTAGCTACACCCTCGTCGTCACTGAGTCGACGCAGTGTTGCGGTGTCGAACGGGTCACCCGTCAGCGACTGGAATACCTCTCGATGTACATCCGAATGATCCACTCCGCATGCGGCGGCAGAGCTTTCCACAAGATCCATGAAAGGGGAAGGCCCGCAGGTGAAAATTGCCGATCCCTTGTGTTCACGAATAATCTTTTCTACAGCCTCTGATGTGGGAATCCCGTTCTCCGACTCAAGCCAGTCAACCAAAGTGAACCGCTCGGCGAATTCAGATCTAATCTGCTCAAGCCGGCACTTGTACATGATCGAATCGGAGTCACGGTTTGCGTAGAACAGGACAACTTCCCCACTGCCCGACACCAGAGCCGACTGCACCAGCGACAGAACCGGAGTGATGCCGCTTCCGCCAGCGAAGAAGAGCAAGTCGACGTCGAGGCTCTTAGCGGTAAACTTTCCCGATGGCGTGAGGACGGTCACCTCCATGCCGATGGAAACGTTGTCACACAACCAGTTCGACGCATACCCCCCAGCGGTGCGCTTCACCCCGATCTCGAGGCGGAAGTCATCGACATGAGGCGAACTGCTCAGCGAGTAGCATCGTGCGACGTGGCCCGTCTGGTCGGACGGGATCTTCAACGTAATGAACTGCCCGGGTAGATGCTTGAAATCGTCGACGATCTCGTCAGGCACTTCGAAGGCGATGCTCACGGAGTCCTTGGTCTCCTGCACGACCTCCGACACGGTCAGCGTTCGCGATCGCGCGGTGGTGCCCGGCCGATTCTCCTGTTCGAGGGTCATTTGATGATCCCCCGCTTACGAGCCAAGGCGTAGCCCGCGCGTGTGACAGGCGCAGAGATGTCCTGGTAGCGCGGACCGACAACGCGTGCGACAAAGTCGAAGCCACGTGCGTCTGCGCCGATCAGCACTCGGGGCTTCTTCTTGTCCATTCCCTTGAGGATGGCGCACGCAGCTTTCTCCGGAGTGGTCCTGGCGATGTTGTTGAACATCGAGGCAATGGTGGCGGTATCTGCCCCCATATCGGATACACCACGAGCGTTGTTGACGATATTAGTCTTGACGCCGCCGGGGTGAACGCATGTCACCGTGACCGGATGCCGACTGATTTTCATCTCTTGCCGAAGCGCTTCGGTGAAGCCACGCACACCGAACTTCGCGGCGTTGTAAGCGCTTTGACTGGGGATCCCGACCAGACCGAAGACGCTGGAGGTGTTTACCAGATGACCATCACCAGAGGCGATCAGATAAGGCAGGAACGCCTTGGTCCCGTTGACGACACCACCGAAGTTGATGCCCATCAGCCAGTCGAAATCCTCCCAGGACATGTCGACAACGTCGGCGCCGAGGGCGACGCCGGCATTGTTGAACACCATGTTGACGCGCCCGAAAGACGACTGCACGCTCTCTGCGTAAACCTGGAACGCAGCACGATCTGCCACGTCCAACACCGCGGTCTCCACGGTCGCACGATGCGCGGTACGGCACATGTCCGCCGTCTCCTCGAGATGCACTTCGTCGACGTCGGACAAGGCAAGGCTGGCCCCGCGTTCGGCCAGTTGGAGGGCAAGGGACCGACCGATCCCTGAGGCGGCTCCCGTGACGACTGCGACCTGGGTCGCGTAATTGCCTGCTGTCGAACTACTCACTGTCGGATACTCACTTCTCGATGACCTACGGTTGGATTGTCAGGCGATCTCGTACTCGGCGGGCTCGAAGTCTTTCGTCGCTCGCCAGTACTGCCAGGTGAACCCGGGCCACACCGTACGGTTGACACCTTGCGAGTCCAGATACCAACTCGTACATCCGCCGTTGGTCCACACGCCCTTGGCGAGCTTGTGTTGGATGCTCTTGTTGAAGTGTTCTTGAACCTCGGCCCGCACATCAACACGCTCCGCACCTCGACTGTCGACGGCGTCGATGGCCTTCATGATGTACTTGATCTGCTGCTCGATCATGAACACGACAGAGTTGTGCCCAAGACCCGTGTTAGGTCCGAGCAGGAAGAACAGGTTCGGGAAGCCCTCGGTGGTGATGCCGAGGTGGGTATTGATGCCCGTCCGGTGCCAGTGCGACGGCAAGTCCTCGCCCCGAGCGCCCTTGAGCGCGAGTTGATCGAACCCGTCCGTGACATGGAACCCTGTGGCGTAAATGATCACATCCACAGGGTGTGACACGCCGTCAGGGGTGACGATCGAATCGGCAGTGATCTTTTCGATCCGATCGCTGATCACTGTCGTGTTGGGGGCGGCGAGCGCAGGGTAGTAGTCGTTCGATCCCAGGATGCGCTTGCATCCGATGCGGTAGGACGGCATCAGCTTCCGGCGTAGCTCGGGGTCGGTGATAGAACGCTCGATGTTCCATTTCGCCACCTTTTCGATTGGTCGCATAAGGTTGGAGTGGCCGTTGAGCCCGAAGGCCAGGCTCTCTGCGCCCCAGTAGACCGACCACCGAGCGAGGCGGCGAGTAATGGGGATCTTGCTGAGCAGCGTCCGAAGTACCGGCGGCACCGCGAAGTTCTTGCGTGGAAGTACCCAAGCCGGGGTTCGCTGGAAGACCGTGAGTGTGCCGGCGTCCTTCTGCACGAACGGCACGAACTGAATCGCGCTGGCACCGGTGCCAATGACGGCCACCCGCTTGCCCTGGAGATCCACCGTGTGGTCCCACTGTGCCGAATGGAACGCCTGACCGGCGAACTCGTCGATTCCGGGGATATTCGGAAAATTCGGGATGTGCAGAGCGCCGACACCGGACACGATGTACTGCGCGACGTACTCCCGGCCCGACTCGGTACGCAGGTGCCACCGAGATTCGGACTCGCTCCAGTATCCGGAGACCAACTTCTGCCCGAAGTGGATCTTCTGAGTGACACCACGCTTGTTGGAGATATCTTTCAGGTACTGCTCGATTTCGGGCTGCGAGGACCACACCTTCGACCAGCTACCGCGACTCTCGAACGAGTAGGAGTACATCAGTGACGGTACGTCGCACGCGCATCCCGGATAGGTGTTGTCGCGCCACGTCCCACCGACGGAGTCGGCCTTTTCTAGAACGATGAAATCACTGTACCCGCGTCGGCGGAGCTGGACGGCCATACCGAGGCCAGAGAAGCCGCTGCCGATGATGAGAACTTTGGTAGTGATGGGCTCGGTTATTCCCGGGTCTGTCGCCGTGGCGGCGGACTTGGCGTTGGAGGACGGCATTGTGAAAATCTCCTGATCGAATGCAGAAAACGGACCCGCACGGCGCGCCGTGACGCGTGGCAGGTGTGGGAATGTCATCCGCCCAAGCCCACGAACCGAGGAATCCGGTCGTGGGGTCGAGGAATGGGCTGTGGGACGCGCGGACCGGGCCGGGCGTGTTAGCGCAGATCGTCGGGCAGGCTGCGCGTTGCGCGCCACATCGCCATCGTGAACTTCCCCTCCATCATTCCGGCCTCGTGGAAGAATCGGATCATCGGCTCGGACATGAACTGCAAGTTGACGCGATAGTTCGGGCTCGTCTGCTGCGCCCACAGGCCGCGCAGACGGCTGATTCCGACATCGGGATATACCTTCGGATTGATGAGCAACGGGTATGCAAAGTTCGCAATGGCCGCCAACGTGCCTCTATGCCAGGCGCGCGAGATGCGTCCGCGACGCTGCATCCCTTCCACCATTTCCAGCCGCGCGAACGTGATGTGACGGGCCTCTTCGAGAACGTGGATCTTCATGAGCTGGCGCAGCTGCGGCTGCATTTTCGGGTCATTCATCGCCTCGCGCTGAGCGCGGTCGAGGATCTCCTCGATGAGCAGAGTCGCGCCGGACACGGACGGGCCGAGAGGCACAAAGTGCAAGATCTTCGCGATGCTCAAGAACCCCTTCGGCAACTTGTACGGTGCCAGGCCCGTCTTGTTGATCAGTCGGGCGAACATCGTCGAGTGACGTGCCTCGTCGCCGATCTCGTTAAGGGCGTAGAGGGACCTTTGATCTGTCAGGGCGCCTTTGGCGGATGTTCGGAGCAGCGCCGAGCTGAGCAGATTCTCCGCGTAGATACCGAAGCTGAGGATGCTGACGATTTCGTGGCGCCCGAGTTCCGCCTTTTGCTCGTCGCTCATTCTCTCCCACAGCTTGGTGCCGTAGAGCGAGACCCGATGCTCTGGCAGGTAGTACTTTCCTTCCTCCCAGGGTGAGTCCCAATCGATGTCGATCTCCGCGTCATAGAATTTTTCGGCCGCCGCCCGCAGCAGTCGGCCGGCAGATCTCTGCATGTCGACGGGCTTGCGGGCGCTGACACGCGCAGCGCCTTCCGTTGAGACGTCGGGCTTGGTCTCCACATTTTGAACGGTCATGTGACACCTCCGTTGCGTTCCGGGCCGAGCTGAGTCTCGACTTCATACCCGTACTCCGGGTACCAGATACTGATAGTGTCTGCGCCAATGCGTTCTTTTGTCAATGTTTGATGTGAAGAAAGTGAGCCTTGCGTGTCTGACGACCACGATCTCGACTACTCCGGCGAGGGCACCTTGGTGTGCCGTGGCAAGGAGATTGCTGTCGGGGTGAAGATCAAAGGCTATTTCCAGCCCCTCAACGGCTTATACACCTGGTACGGAAGGATCGACAAGAATGATGCGCTCCACGCCGCCCTCTCGGGAAGGCGCACGGTTGCCGTCTTTGCGACACCAGAGGGACGCGCCGAGTGCGTCGTGGGCGACCCTGATTTCTGGGACCGCTATCGCATCTCGGGCACGAGCAGACCGCCGTACCACATCCCCACCACGCTCGAGGAAGTTGAGTCGATAGCAGAGAGTGAACATCAGGGTTGACCGACCCGCTTTGCGCCCTGGGGCGTTCCCCAGCATCCAGTCCGATAGCGCCCAGGCGGGTGAAGCAACGCCACCAGACGGCGCGCCGTGTCAGTGAACCGTCCCGGGTTTCTTGCCGCTCCTACGCTTGCAACATCTCCGGGCGGAGAGCCGATTCTTGACTGTGGTAGGCCTTCTCGAATTCGTCTGGTGTGAGGTAGTCGAGGGTGCTGTGGGAGGCGGCGTTGGTTGAACCAGTCGACCCATCCCATCGTGGCGAACTCGACATCGTCGATGGTCTTTAGCGGGCCGTTCAGGAACGGGCCTCTCTTCGATACTCCCTCGGTCTTGAACAACCCAATTGTGCTCTCGGCCAACGCATTGTCTTACACATCCCCGACGCTGCCGATCGGTGCCGCAATCCCCTCGAGCGCAAGCGTTTCCGCGAACGCGATCGACGTGTACTGACCAGGTTCAACCGGTCGACGCAACACCTCAAGGGATGGAGGGTGTTTCGATGGGACGACCACCAGAATGGGCGGCGACGTTGACTGGGCGGGCGGTGATGAAATCTCCGGGTCGTCCGCCGGTACGCCGAGATCTCGAACGCGAGTTCTGGGCGCAGATCGCGTTGGGGTTGACCAGTGAAGACGCGGCACCGCTTGCGGCGTGTCGGGGCCGGTGGGTTCACGGTGGTTCCGTCACGCTGGAGGTATGCCGCCGATTGACTTGGCCCCGCCCACGGGGAGGTATCTGACCTTCACGAACGTGAGGAGATTGCCCTGCTTCGCGCGAACGGTATGAGCATGCGAGATATCGCAGACCAGATCGGGGCGATCACCGTCGACGATCTCGCGAGAACTCCGCCGCAACGCTGCCACCCGCGGCGGCAAGGTCGAGTACCGCACATCAGTGGCGCAATGGAAGCCGATCTTGCGGCAAGGCGACCCAAGGTAGCCAAACTCGTTGAACACGAACCTCTTCGAGAGTACGTACAGGAAGTGCTCTCGGGCGTGATCCGCGACGAAAACGGTGAGGTTGTCGGCCCGTTCGCATCGTGGAAGGGACGCAACAAGGCACGGAGAGCGGACCGACGATGGGCCAGCGCATGAGCCCGGCACAGGTCGCCAACCGCCTGCCGATCGACTTCCCGGACGACGAGTCGATGCGCATTTCCCACGAAGCGATCTACCAATCCCTCTGCATCGAAGGACGTGGAGCGCAGGATAGAGAGTTGGTGGCGTGCCTGCGCACCGGACGAGCATTGCGCGAGCCGAGGGCGCGAGCGAAGAAGCTCCGCACCGGATTCATCACCGATGACGTCACCATCGGCTCGCGGCCAGACGAAGTCGCTGATCGCAAAACGCCAGGGCATTGGGAAGGAGGTCTGATCATCGGGCTGGGCAGGTCCACAGTGGGTACGCTTGTCGAACGCACCAGCAGATTCACCACGTTGCTGCATCTGCCACGTAAGGATGGGTACGGGGATGCGCCCCCGGTGAAGAACGGGCCGGCGTTGTCCGGTTACGGATCGGAGTCGGTGACGTGTAAAGGTTCAACACATCTTTGACGGAACGTCATCGGCACATATCTGACGCTTCACCAGCTTTGGTGATCGTTGGGTGTGCCTTCCCCTCAGCCCCTCGAATCCGATGCCAACATCGCCGAACGACTCACTGTCCAGGTCCGCTTTCCGAGCAATTACCGAGGTCAACGACGGCTCACCGGTCAGCGACGTCGCCGAGCGATTCGGCGTCTCCAGACAGACCGTCACAGCGTGGCGCAAGCGATACGAAAACTCGGGTATCGACGGACTTGTCGACTCGTCGAGACGACCACATGCGAGCCCGAACCGTATCCAGCCCGACATCGAAGCCCTCATCTGCGAGATGCGACGACATCACCGGCGGTGGGGCGCACGCCGCATCTGCTTCGAGCTAAGCAAAGAAATCGGAGACCGAACCCCATCTCGCGCGACCGTCCACCGAACGCTCGTCCGCAACGGCTTGGTCAATCATCAAGAGCAACAACATAAACGAGTCTACAAACGTTGGCAGCGCGAAGCGCCGATGCACCTATGGCAGCTCGACCTCGTCGGCGGAATGTTCCTCGTCGGCGGACGCGAGTGCAAAATGCTGACCGGAATCGACGACCACTCACGATTCATCGTGACCGCAACCGTCCTCGAGCACCCCTCCGGGAACGCAGTATGTGAAGCATTCATCGCTGCCATCCACAAGTGGGGTTCGCCGTTCGAGGTACTCACCGACAACGGGAAGCAATTCACCGGTAAACACACTCGGCCGCTGCCGGCCGAAGTGCTGTTCGAGCGAACATGCCGAGAATTCGGGATCACCGCACGACTGACCCGACGCCATTCACCCACCACAACTGGCAAGATCGAACGATTCCACAGAACCCTTCGTCGTGAATTCCTCGATGAGGCAGGCGCATTCGCCGACATCGCTGCTGCCCAAGCCGCCCTCGACGAATGGGTGCACGCCTACAACACCCTGCGGCCCCACCAGAGTCTGGACATGGCAACACCCGCGAGTTTGTTCCGTGCGCGAGCCCACCACGAGCATCACGACGGAACAACCGACAACGGCCAGTCCGATTCGTCATCAACTCTCACCGCTGCAAGCTCCAGCCTGACAACGGTGGGCCGTGAAAGAAGCAGCAGTGCAATCGAGCTCGACACCCAGGTACCACCGAGCGGCGTGACCAATGTCGCTGGAGCGCAACAATTGTGGATCGGAAGCAACCACGCCGGACGGACCGTCACCCTGTGGATCGACCTGGTCAGCATTCATGTCATCCTCGACGACACCGTGATCAAGACAGTGCGCTCGCGACTGACCCACACCGACCTCGAACGCCTCGCCATGCGCGGCACACGCCAGGGCCGACCATCTCCGGCAACAGCGGCAGTAGACACCGCAGTCCTGCCCACCAAACCGAGACCGATCGAGGTCGACCGAACCGCAGGACGAGACGGAACCGTCATCCTCGCCGGTCACCGACTTCACCTCGGAGCCGACAGAGCGGGAACACGAGTGACGCTGCGAATCGCCTCAGGGCTGATCCACGCCAGTGTCGACAACGTCCTGCTCGCGACACTGCCGAACCCGCTCGATGCCAGCCAGCTCGCGGGTCTGACCGGCGCACGGGAAGCTACGGGAACGTTGCCCGCGCCGCCGCCGGCCGGACCGCAGACCGTACAGCGACGCGTCCCGAAAGACGGCCGGGTCATGGTGACCGGTCAGCTGCTCAAGGTCGGCCGTACCCATGCCGGAACCATCGTGACTGTCGTGGTCGAAGACAACTACTTTCGGGTCCTCGACGGAACCACCGAGCTCGGCGTCTACGCGCGAACCTCAACCAAAGCCATTCGGAACTTCAACGCCCACCGCCCCAGAAGCGGGTAACGATGTGTCGATGACAATCGGTCAAAGATGTCCTGGGCCCATACATGTCAGTCGGTCTGCGATGCACTCCAGGCTGCGATGACACCGCTGCCGGAGCACCTGCGCAGATCGGTGACCTGGGACCGCGGCGGAGCTTGCACGTCATGCGGAGTTGACCGCAGAAACCGGGATCCGTGTGTACTTCTGCGACCCGTACAGCCCCTGGCAGCAGGGAACGAACGAAAACACCAATGGATTGTTGCGACAATACTTTCCGAAGGGAACCGATCTCGCTCGATACCGTCGAAGTGACGTTCAGGCCGTGACGGATGCACTCAACAACCGCCCGCGCAAAACACTTGGGTGGCGAACCCCAGCGGAAGTGCTTGCAGAGCAGATGAACTCGGCTTCACGGCACTGTGTTGCGACGACAGGTTAAATCCGCCCTGACTGCCGGCATCGCTGTGATGGATGAGCCCTGAGCCGACGCGGTGTCCACCGTGATCTCGTCGCCGCAACGCCGTCTTCAGCGCCGTGGTGACCATCGCTGTGTCTTCGACCGTCGGCACGGCGAGGAGGCCTGCAAAATCCCGACATTCCCGATTCTGTCGGTGTTCGACCACTCGCAAACTGTGATCCGTCCCGGCATTTCCGGAGGGCTCACTGCGTGAGTGCCTCCTCCGGATTGAGGGTGCGCGTGCGATCGTAGTGGAGTTGCTCGGCGTGGTCGGGCGTGAGGTCGTGGCAGTAGCTGTGGGGGCGTTCGCGGTTGTAGAACGCGACCCACTGTGCGGTGGCCAACGACAATTCCGCGGCACCGGGGAAGCGAGGGCCGTTGTCGACGAGCTCATTCTTGTAGTCGGCGTTCACCGATTCGGCAAGGGCATTGTCGTAACTGTCGCCGACCGTTCCGATCGACGCCGCGATGCCCTCCTGCGCCAAACGCTGCCCGAATGCGATCGCCGTGTACTGGGATCCAGCGCCACTGTGGTGGATCAGATTACTCAAAGCAGTTACACCAGAACGTTTTCGGGAATCAATCGCGTTAGTGATGGCGGTATCGACGAGGCTGGTGGTCATCTCCGATGCGACCTTCCACCCGACGATCTTCCGGGCGAACACATCGACGACGAACGCCGTGAACGCCCACCCCGACATCGTGCGGCATTAGGTGAAATCGGCGACCCACAGCCGGTTCGGTGCCACCGCGGTGAACCGGCGCTTCACCAGATCCTCGGCCCGCGGGTGGGTCGGATCGGCGACGGTGGTGCGGACCCGCTTTCTTTTTGAGCGCACCGTGCCACCTCATTTCCCGCATCAGTCGTTCGACGGTACATCGAGCTACCTCGATACCGCTGCTGCGCAACATAATCCAGGTCTTCCGCGAACCGAGAACCCGTGCGAGCGGTTGCCGCGTCCGGAGCATGTGAATGGCATCGATGACATGTGCATCGGACAGTATTCGGGCACACGGCACCCGAGTGACATGGTCGTAGTACGTGGACGGGGCGATGTGCATACCGTGCTCGGAGAGCACCGTGCACATCGAGTCGACACCCCAGACAAGACCATCGGCACCCACCCGGTTTCCCTGGTGAGTGCCGATGAAGTCCACAATTATCGGTGTGGCCGGTCGATTTCGGCCGCGAAAAAAGCTGACGCCGCCTTGAGTATCCCGTTGGCCCGTTTGAGTTCGGCGTTCTCCTGACGCAACTTCCTGATGACCTCGGCGTCGGCACGTAACTCGACAGTGCTGCCCGGGCCGTCGACGGGTACCTTCCGAACCCACTGACGAACGGTCTCAGCGGCGCCCACACCGAGCAAATCCGCGGTCTTGCGCATCGCCGCCCACTCGGTATCGCCCTGCGCCACCAACCGAGCCACCATGTCGACGGCATCCTTCTTCAACTCCGCCGAGTACCGCTTCGATCCTGCTGCCATGAGGTTTCATCTTTCCCTGAGACGAACCCTCCGGAAACACCGGGACGGATCACTGACCCGATCGAGGGGGCACCCGCCACCCGAAGAGATCACCCAACTCCTCACCGGCGTCGACCCCGCCGACATCTGCGACCGCGTCGAAGAATGAGTACCGTCCTGCATCTTGCTCTTCGTGGAACTCCTTCTGCGGAGCAGCCGTCTCATTCAGCTGGGCCATAGTCCTGAATCTGCCAGCCCTGGGCGGTTTTCGTCACGACCACCTTCAACAATGTCGGCAGTTCACTCGGTTGTGGATTCTGCACGTTCTGCGTCTTCTGGCTCGCGAAGACCATCACCGTGTATTCTCCGTCGGCGTCACCGGTTTCACCGGTGACGCTGGTGGCCAGAACGCGTCCCGACGCCTGCACCTGGGCCTGCTGGATAATCTGGGTCAGCGTCGGCCGAACCTCGTCGTACCGCTTGACTAGAGCCTCACCCGCGTCCTCTTTGACTGCCGCGAAAAAGGCGTCGGTGTTCTGGTAGCTGTAGGTCAGGGATCTGGTCGTGTAATCCGAGGCGGCCTTCGCCGCGGCGGCCCGTTGCGCGGCGTCGTTTTCCAATACCGACTTCGCTTCGTCGGCCTCGAGGTAGAGGTAGGCGAACACGCCGGCCAGCACAGCGAGCACCACGATCACGGCCGAAACCACCACGGCACGTGATCGCGGCGATGCTGACCAGCGGTGCCCACCTGGCGAGGGGGGGTCGACGTCGCTGTCTCCAGCCCCAGCCGTGGCTACGGCGGACGCGGCTGGGGCGTTTTCGTCCATCAGTAGATCGCCATCCGGCGTCGCTGCGGCCGCGCTGTCCTCGACTTCAGTGGGCTCGGGGTGCGGTTTCGTTCGGTCGTCATTTGTCATGTGGGACCTTCTGTGTAATAACGGTGACAGTCGCTTGCGGACGGGGCGTCACCGTAGTGGCGGCGACACGGTGACGGGGACCTCGGCGCGACCTGGTCGCGACGCCGGGAAAGTCCGGCCGAGGAGGTCGCCGATCGACCCGAAGTCGACGTATGTGTCGGCAACTTTCTCGGTCGCCGGTTTCACCGCCCGGGTGATCGTCAGCAGATCCGGCTGCAGGATCTGAATATAGCCGTTGAGCTTTTCCACAAGCTTCAACACGGGAGGCCACTTGTCGTACGAGGTGGTTGTGAACCTGATGAACGCCCGTTGAATCCGCGCCAGCCCGTTCACGGCGTCAGGGGTGCGTACAGATGCCGTACTGAGGACGTCCCCGGCATCGGCCAAGAGGCCGAGCAGGAACTCGGCGTTGTCTGCGGTCACCCGGACGGACCCATCTTTGCCGACGAAATCGACTACACGGTGCATCATGTCGCCGATCGTGTCGAGGTCGTCCTGCCGTCCGGCGACGGCCTCGGCGACGGTCTTGTTGATGGACTCGATCGATTCCGGGTCGAGCCCATCTGCCACTGCAGCCAACTTTGGCAACACCTGGGGAACCGATTGCGACACGTGCACCGCGTCCGCGGGCACCACGTCTCCGTTATCGAAGTACCCACCGGTTGCCGTGCCCGCGGGCACGAAGTTGATGTACTGTTCCCCCGCGAGCGACAGATTCTGGATAGACATCTCGCTGTCCTGGGGGATCTTGTGGTCGGAATCAATCGTCATCTCGACCTTAATTGCCGAATCCGCGACGTTGATCGAGGACACCTTTCCGACGGGTACCCCCCGCACCATCACCGGCGATGTGTCCAGCAGACCGCCTGAGCTGTCGATGATGGCGGTTAAGGAGTACTCGGAGCGGGTGGGGTTGATGTGTGCCACGCCGACGACGAGGTAGCCGAGCCCTACGACGAACACGACGGCGAGAGCCAGTATCGATATGAGCGTGCTGCTGCGGTTCACGGCATCATTCCGATTGATCTCAACACGGTTATGAAGGATTCGGCGTCACGCCGCGCTAGGTCCCGACCATCGATGGAGATGTCCGAGAGGTTAATGTCGGGCGACCGCACGAATGGAATGAGTTTGTCGCGGATGACGCTCGTTGCCTGCTCCGTGACGGACTTCGAGTAGATGTCGGAGTTGGCGATCGAATCGATCACCGGGGCGATCCCGGCCACTGACTCCTTTATCCGTAAGTACTCCGGATCCACGATCCTGCCCGCGGACACTGCGAAATCACGCAAGTTGGCGATGAGTAACGCGACCTCGATCAGGGAGTAGCCGAGGCCAGAAAAGTTGCGTCCGCCCTTGGTCAGCATCCGGTCGATTCCCGACGGATCGTCCAAGATCACTTTCAGAGTCTGATCCGCCGACCTCAACACTACGTCGAGTTTGTCGGTATTCGAGGAGACCTCCGAGACGGTCTCCAGCGTTGTCTGGTATAGGGCGTCGAATTGCTGCAAGTCCTTGGGGAACGTGGTGTTCAATGTCGAGATCGCGGTGTGGATCTTGTCGAGCTCACCGCCCCCGAGGACATTCGACATCCCGCGCATGACGTCCTCGACATTTGCTGCCGGCTCGGTCCGTGCCAACGGGATCACCGAACCCGACCGCAGCAAGGCACCCGTCGACGGCTCGGCTGGGGGAAGGATGGCAACGTAGATCTCACCAAGGAGAGTGTCCTGACGCAGCTCAGCCCGCGATTCCCCCGGCAGCTGAGTCGTGTTGTCGATGCGAGCTTTCACGACCGCATGCCCGTTCTCGTACGTGACATCTTCGACGAACCCGACGCTGATTCCCCCCGAGAGAACTTTTGCGAGGGCAGGCAAGTTGAGTGCGCTGGTGAACTCCATCTGGATGTCGTAACCGTCCGCGTCGGAGGTCGCTATCGTCGGCGGATTGTCGGCGTTGATCCCACACGATGTCACGAAAACTATCGTTGCCATCAGTGCGACCACCATGGGTCCGAGGCATGCGCGATTGACCGAGATCATCAGGCCCCTCCCCCCATCATCCCTGCGATCGTCCTCGATACATCGCTGGACCCGCAGACTCCGTTTGCCACCGGCGCGGCGCAGCCACCGACCAGGCTTCGCAAAGGCAGCGACACTGCGAACGCCTGCACAATTGACTTGGCATCGGGGTGTTTCACGATGAGGTCTGCCGTGCGGGCTGCGATCGCTACCACCATGTCCGGCTGCTCTCCCATGTCGGCGATGAGCGGAACGGCAGCATCACCGATCGCGAATATCGGGGGACCGAAATCTGTTGCGAACCTCGAGAGGATCGGAACGAACGTCCCCGCGTACTCGACTGCCGAGCCGAAGGTCTGGCCGAACGCGATGATGACCTCGATGGCACCTACGAAGTTGTCGAAGAGGGCGGTCACCTCTTTGTCGTTCTCGGTTGCCACCCCCGTCAGTGCGGCGAGGTTCCCGACGATGCTGCGAATCTGCATATCCCGCTTTGCCGGGTCGTCGATGAGCGTGGCTGAGTCCTTGATGATCCCGGCCACGTCACCCTGCGTTCCTTCTAGATTGCGGGAGACGAGCTCGAGGGACTGCAAGATCGCGTCGGTGTTCCTGCCGTTGTCCTTGACCAGGTCCTCGGACAAGTTGCTGATCGAGTCGAGCGTCTGACTGATTCCCAGCGGGGTTCTCGTCTTACTCAACGGAATGCACTGATCCGTCTCGTATCGGGCTCCATCAGAGTACGGCTTGGTGAACTCGATTTGACGTTCGGTCACGATGGATGTCGACACCAGAGTCGCGCCGACGTCGGCGGGCAGCGGAACGCTCTTGTCGATCCGCATGTCGATCCTTACACCGGACTGATCACTATTCTGGTGCACCCCGACGACGCTGCCTATCTTCTTGCCGAGCATGGCTACTGTGTTGCCTTCGAAGAGGCCCGATGCGTCGGTGAACTCGGCACACAGGGAGCGCGTGTCGTCGGACACCCTCCCCCCTATTTCCACACTAGCGACCACCACAACCACCACGGCGATCAGGAGCAACAGTCTTCGGATCCATGTAGTCAACATTTGTCGTCACCACTCGGAATGCACACACGAACCTCTGGTTCTGTGGTAGTCGACGCACCGACCGGCGCCTGGAGGAGGACGCCGAGGCGCTGAGTGATCTGATCAACCTGGGCCAGGGCATCGGAGTAGCCTGGCAGCTCTGACGACACCTTGTCGAGGAGCGTCTTGTATTGTTGGACAGACGGTTCGATTCCATCGCTGTAAGCCACGAGCGGCCTCGTGAGAAGTTTGAACAGACGACTGAGAAGGTCGAACCCGCCGCGGACGTTATCGATATCAGGTCCCAGCGTACTGGCAAGGAAGCTGAGTTGACGGAGAAAGTCGACCAGCACCTGTTTTTGATCGGCGAAAGCGTTGACGTATTCATCGGATAGAGCGACCGCTTTGTCGAGCTGACCGTACTGTCGCTCTAAGAGTTCCATCAAACTGCTGGTGTTCCTCAGTGCGTCGGGAATGTTTGTGTTGCCGTCGGAGAACGCATTCTGCAGCAGCGACGCAGTCTGACGGAGATCGACGCCCTTTACATCGCGGAACACCGGCGTCGTCGTCTCGAGCGTGTCCGAAATGTCGTAAGTACTCGATGTCTGAACAAGGGGGATCGCCCCCGACAGCGAGGTCGGTCCTGACCCTGGGTCCAGATCGAGAACTCGCCCGCCGATCGGCGTGATCAGGCGAACCGCTGCGGTGGCATCCGAACGGACTGGCACTGAGTCGTCGAGTCGAAATTCGACTGTGATAAACGTTCCCGCGAGGTCCACCGACGACACCGTTCCCTGTCTTATCCCCGCTATACGCACCTGATCACCCGACTCCAGCCCTCCGGTGTTGACCAGTTGAGCCGAGTACACCTTTTGGCCGGGCGGTGCGATATACACGGTCCCGGCGATTACCAGACCGACCACCACGGTCACCACCACCACAGCGGCGACGATGAGGTCGCGTCTGCGTTCGGACTGGTGATGCGGTCGATTTCGACTGAACAACCTCACTTACACACCACCAATCGTTGCCCCATAAGCGCAATCGTGGCTGTATCCGGCAGGGGCAGAAGGCCTTTCGAACATCGTGCCTCACTCGGCGTGGAATTCGTCGAAGCGTTCAGCGAGTCCATAAGGGGCTTGAGCAGTATCGCGCCATTCAGCAGCCCCTCCAACTCCCCGGGTTCTCGCGCCAGACGCTGATAGATCGTCGCGAAACTCTGGTCGTACGTTGAGTCAAGTTGCTCCCCGGCGATGACAGTTTTCTCCATGGACCGGTTGACCTCGCCCAGCGACTCCCGCAACCGGTCACTCACGCGGCTGAAGGCGTCGACGATCGATCCCAGCTGGTCGACGAGTTCGACCAGCTGCGCCGAGCGGCCTTCGAGTTGGTCGGAGACCTGGCCGAGACTCGTCACGATATTCGTGATGATCTCAGACCGCTGGTCCCCGTAGGCGGTGATGTTGGCGACCTGCTCCAGAACAGGCGATATACCCCTCCCATCACCTTGAGCAACGCGCAACAAGTTGGACTGCAGTTCATTGATCTCGTCGGCGTTAAGCGTGTCGAACACCGGCTTGAACCCGTTGAACAAGGTGGACACATCAAATGAGGGAACGGTCTTGTCGAGTGCCACCTGTGTGAGCGCCGCCCCCTGTGTCTTTCCCTGTGCCGCACCGATCAATTCGACATATCGCTGTCCGAGAAGATTCTGATAACGCACGGCGGCGGTGGTGCTCGACGTGATCGCGACGTCGTTGTTCAGTTGGAAATGAACGACCGCGGTGGGCCCTTTCAGGCCGATCGCCGTCACATAACCGACCTTTACTCCCGCCAAACGCACACCGTCGCGAGGCTTGAGCCCAGATGCATCGGAGAAGACCGCAGACCGTTCAGAACTCGCTCCGTCCGAGCTGGGTTCGAGGATGGCGATGATCACGTAGGTGAGAACGCCGATGACTGCGGCGAACGCGACGATCTTGACGATGGTGGGAATTAACGACTTGAGCTTCATCTTCTTGGTCCTCCTGCTGCAAGCGCGCTCTGCAGCGCAGGTGACGTCTGCACTACCAGGGCGACCTGAAGTTGTACTCGCTCGCCGACTTGCGGCGTGGCGTTGTCGATGCTGTCCAGGATCTGCGGGATGGTGTAAATGGTCTGCGCGAGTCCCGATGCCGATCTGGCGACCGGCCTCGCCAGATCGAGGCCGACGTCCAGTACCGAACTCAACGCCGGGTAGTTTTCGCTCAACAGTCCTCCCAGTCCCCCGAACAGAACCGCGCCGGTGCTGTTGAGGTTGCCTGTGGCCTGATTGATGGCCTCGTCGGTGGCGAAGAAGTCAGCGACGTCGACGTTTATGAGGATGCCCGGAACGAACGGCGTCATGAAGTCGGCAACGCCCTGGGACAGGTCTGCCGCGATCGCCAAATCCTGGCCCACTGGCCGCTGTTGAACGTCCCGAGTGAGCTGCGCGATCTGGAACATGAGCTGGCCGGCATCGGCAAACGTTTGGGAATCATCGACGACAAACTTCACCACAGAATTGAACGCCGGCTGATCGAGAGCATCGACCAGCTTCGAGAGTTTTCGAATCAGGGTCGATACCGAAGTGTGTTCGGACTGCAGCTTGCTCACATAGACGCTGCCGCCATCACGGATGAGGACTCCCCGCCCGGGGTCGACAATCTCCAGTGCCGTCGGCCCCAGCGCGCTGGCGGACGTGTAATTCACGGCCATGCCCTGACGCAACCGGATGTCGTCGTTCACTCCGGTGAGCTCGATTTTCACATTTACACTTTGGTCGCGCCCCGACACCGAGGACACCTTGCCCACCGTGAAGCCCCGATACTTCACCTCCGATCCGCCCTTCAACCCGTCACCAACCGCGTCGGTGGTGATCGTCACTGTCGTGTTGTCTTCATATTTTCCGGTCGCGTTGCCCGCCAGAAGATAGCCGGCAACCGTCACTACGACGAGAACCCCGATCCCGCGCAGGGTCAAGTTCGCCAGTGAGGGCGCGCGTCCTGATGGATCTTGAAATACAGCCACTTGAACTCCTAGCCCGAAATCTTGACGCCCGAATCGAAACCCCACATCAACAGGGTTAAGATCATGTCCTCCACGACGATGATGATGAGACTGCTGCGGATCGCTCGACCAGACGCGCGGCCGACGCCTTCTGCTCCGCCGCTGGCGTAGTAACCCTGGTAGCTGTGGATGATGACGACCGACACCACGAAAACGAGGACCTTGATTACTGAGAACGCCAAATCCTGCGGTTTGAGGAACGCATCGAAATAGAAGTCATAGGTGCCACCCGACTGGCCGTGTAAAAGGATGACGACCAGCTTGGCCGCGCCGAAACTGAGTATCAGCGTTACGATGTAGAGGGGGATGATGGTAGTGATCGCCGCGACCACACGCGTGCTGACGATGTACGGAATCGGCCGCACCGCCATCGACTCGAGCGCATCGATCTCTTCGGCGATACGCATCGAACCTATTTCCGCAGTGAGGCGACAGCCGGCCTGGGCTGCGAAACCGATCGCGGCGATCATCGGTGCCAACTCTCGAGTGTTGGCGTATGACGAAATGAATCCCGTAAGAGACCCCATCCCGACCAGGTCTAGCGAGGCGTAGCCCTGGATGCCGATGGACGCCCCGACAGCCATTCCGAGAATCACAAGCACGATCGCGGTACCCCCGCCGACCAGTACAGCGCCTCGTCCCCAGGCAAACTCCTGTATGAATAAAAACGTCTGTCGTCGATAGGTGGTTGCGACGTGCCGAATTCCGGCGACGGTGTCGATGGTGAATGTTGTAATGTGCCCGAGCTGCGCGGGGACCTCAGCGAGGGGTGTCACAGCACGCACGATCGGACGAGTAACAAAACTATAACGGGTGGATGGTACTGCGGTCACGTGTTCTCCGTCATCCGATGGTCTGCGGGACGAACATGATGGTCAGTTGGGTGATGAACACGTTGATGACGAAGCACGCCACTACCCCTAGGACCACGGTGGCGTTGACAGATGTGGCCACACCTTTGGGGCCACCTTTCGTGGACAGGCCCCGATGACACGCGATTGTCACGACCACGAGACCGAACACCACTGACTTGATCAGCGCTACAAGGATGTCCGCCGATGATGCGAACGATGCGAACGATGCGACGTAGCTCCCCGGCGTGATGCCCTGGACGTTGACGCTAAGGATGTAGCCGGCCACGAGACCGGTAAACACGATGAGCATGCATAACATCGGAGCGACGATGAGAACCGCGACGAATCGAGGTGCGACGAGTCGACGTGTCGAATTTAGTCCGAGCGTCTCCATGGCATCGATTTCTTCACGGACGGTGCGTGCGCCAAGGTCAGAGGCGATGGCCGACCCTGCCGCACCACCGAGCAGGAGCGCGGTGACGATCGGTGCCCCCTGCTGAATGATCCCGAGTCCACCGGCGGCTCCGGCGATAGATGTGGCCCCGACCTGCTGGGTTAGACTTCCGACCTGCACCGAGACGATAACGCCGAACGGGATCGCGACCAGGATCGCTGGCAACGTCGTTACGGTGATGACGAACCACGTCTGTGTGACAAACTCCCGAAACGGAAACCGTCCGGTGACAATATCGCGCACGGCCCACCGCAATGCCTGGCCGGCGAGGGCAATCGAATTTCCAAAGGTCACAAGACTGGCTGTCGCTCGACCAGCAATTTCTGTATAGATACCGGTCTCTCCTCTTCTGTCTGCGCAGCTCGTCGCGATAAGGTGTTCGCACAGTATCAGGTACGTGCAGTACCTGGTACATGGTTTCGGGTAATCCCCGTCGGATTAATCACCTGAGAGGTTGGCGTGTCCCCAAGTGAACGGAGCCATCTCGATTTAGAGCCTTGACCCGGATCGAGCCGGGAGCGATCTTCCACGGGTAAGTCCCGTGGGGTGGTGGACATTCGGTGAGGCGGCGTAGCCGCAGCTCGGGCGTGTCGTACCCGTGTTGTGGGTGGGCCATCGCGTAGT